>PMTR01000080.1 GCA_003167255.1 Bryobacterales bacterium | reverse complement strand
GCCACCGCCGCCGCGCGCAGCGCCACCGGCAGCCGCCGCAGCCGCCCCAATCGCCTGCCCGGCTCTTCCGCCGCCCGCGGCGCCGCGCCCGCCACCCACCGGCACCGCGCTCGGTGGCAGCTCCTGCGTATGCGTATCCACCCCCAGGTACGCGCCAGGCGCGTCCGCCGCCGTTGAGTCCAGCTTCAGCCCCGCCAGCGCAAAATACTTGGCGTAATTCACTTCCCTGGTAGTGGCCGCGTACTCGAACGCCTCCGCCATGCCGCCGCCCGCCGCGCTCTCGCACTCCTGCCGGAATTCGGCGTCNNACATCGTCGAGCGACTTCCGGTTCTGGCTGCCATCGCGGATCTTCAAATCCAACATCGCGCCGAGCATCGCCCCATTGTTGTAATAGGAGATCGTGGTATTCCGGTCGCCGCCGATTCCCGATCCCGTGCCCCAGGTGTTCCAGCTCGATTCCGTGGCCGACTGGTAATGGTGTCCCGAGGCATTCTCAAACGTACCGATCGCCGCCGCCATCTTGTCCAGATACTGCGCCTTCGTCATCAACCCGGCCCGCACTAGCACCAGGTCCTGGTAATACACNNGACACCCACAGCATGTTCGTCAGGTTTTCCTGGTCGTAATCGAACGGCCCGAGAGCGATCGGCCGTATGCGCTTCACGTTGAAGTTATGGAAGTACTCGTGACAGATGAAGCTCAACCAACGCAGGTACCCGGTCGGCGTGCTCAGACTGTTGCCGTCGAACTGATTCGACGACGAATTCGAATGCTCGATCCCGCCGCCCCCGCGCCCCATCATGAGGAAGGTGTAGTGCTGATATGGCACGTCGCCGATCAACTGCGTGGCCGCCGTCACCATGGCCTTCAGGTCCGCCACCATCTTCGGCCGGTCCACGTCTTCCTTCACGTTCTCGATGGCCACGTAATGCGGCACGCCCTTCACCGCGAACCGCAAATACTCCTGGTTGCCCATCAGGATCGGGCAATCGTACAGCACGTCGAAGTTCGCCGCCGAAAATGCGCCCGGCTTGCCTTTCACCGGTTCGAGGCCCGTCGCAATTTGCTTCCAGATCGCCGGCAATTGAATCGTCACCGATACCGGATGCGCGATCATCCCCGCCAAGTGTACGAAGACTCCCGATGGCGAAAGATAAGCGCGGTCTTCGCCCACATACGTGTTGGCCGCGAACGAAGTGGCGCCAAACACGTCATAGTTCAGCACGATCTCGGGCGCGTTCGCCGCCACCACGCGCCAGGTATTCTTAGCGGTCTTCTCAAACGGCAGCGCATGTCCTGCGCCATTCTCCGCGCGGAAGTTCGATAGGTTGCGCGAGTAGTCGCCGATCCCGTAGTAGCCCGGCGACCACGCCGGTATTTTGAAATCCTGCAACTCGCCCTTCAGCCCTTCGCAGCGAAAAGTCACATGCAGCGTATGGGTGGCCGGCTGCGGGATGGAAACCGTAAACGCCATGGTATCCGCCGCGGCATGCGCCAGCCCCGCCGAAACGGCAAGAGCCAGCGCGAAGATGAGAAAAGTTCGACGTCGCATCACGAGCGGAGTCTATCACGCCGACGCCAGGGGCGGAACACGGGTCCACTCTGGCGCTTCCTTATCGCCTCCAAGGGCATGGCTGCGGCGCTACACTATAAGCAGATTCACCATTTCCATGACCGTCACCGTCAAAAACAGAACGCCCCTGGTGGTCCCTTCGGCCGTCCGCCGGCGGGCAGGTTTCAAGAACGGGGACAAGCTCGAGTTCACGGTGGCAGGTGGCGTCGTCACCATTCTTTCTAAACAGGATTGCGACGACACTCTGACCGCCGGGGAAGAGAGAATTGTGCGTCGCGGCGAGGCCCAACTCAAACGCGGAGAGTCGAAACCTTGGCGTGCCGTGAAACATGCGCTGGTACGCTGACCTCTCTCGCGAGGCCCAAAAGCAGCTTGCACGGCTATCCCTCGACGTACGGCAGCGGATCACGCGTGCCATCGAGTGGCCGCCACGCAGCTTGGAGCAAGGCCGCTCGCTAACGCTCGTGCGACAAGTCGCGGTTCTGTACGGTGTAGTTGCTGCGCTCGCCGCCCGCCCGGCCATTGGCATATACTCTTTCTAACGAGTGCACTCAGAGGAGGGTAAGCTGTGCCAGCAGTCAAATTCACTTTAAACGGCAAGCCGCAGTCCGTGGATGCCGTCTCCGCCATGCCGCTGCTTTGGGTCTTGCGTGACACGCTCGGCATGACCGGCACCAAGTTCGGGTGTGGCATGTCGCTGTGCGGCGCTTGCACCGTCCACATCGACGGCCAACCCGTGCGGTCGTGTGTGACCCCCATTTCCGCCGTCGCCGGCAAAAAGATCACCACCATCGAGGGCCTCTCGCCCGACCGCAGCCATCCCATCCAGCGCGCCTGGATCGAGGAGGACGTGCCGCAGTGCGGCTACTGCCAGTCCGGCCAGATCATGACCGCGGCGGCGCTGCTTTCCAAGACGGGGAACCCCACCGACGCCGATATCGACGAGGCCATGCGCAACAACATCTGCCGCTGTGGAACCTATGAAGAAATACGCCGCGCCATCCACCGCGCGGCCGACATCCAGCGCAATACGGGAGGTGCCCGATGAACGCCGCTCTCAATCGCCGCAGCTTCCTGCGCACCAGCGCCGCCGCGGCCGGCGGTTTGCTGGTGGGCTTCTACATCCCCGAACGCACCAAAGCCACCGCCGGCATTCTCACCGATTCCAAGCTCAACGCCTGGGTGCACGTCGGCTCCGACGACAAGGTGACGCTCTTCATCCACAAGGCCGAAATGGGCCAGGGCACGGTCACATCGCTTTCCATGTTGCTCGCCGAAGAGTTGGAATGCGACTGGGCGAAGATCCACACCGAGTTCCCCGGCGTCAGCCGCGAGTACGGCGGCAACCAGGGGGTGGTCGGCAGCCAGAGCATTCGCTCTTCGTGGACCACCCTGCGCCAGGCCGGCGCCAGCGCGCGCGAAATGCTCATCCAGGCCGCAGCGCAACAGTGGGGCGTCGATAGGTCCCAGTGCCGTGCCGCAAACAGCGTGGTCGTCAACACCGCTACCAACGCGCGCCTCAGCTATGGCAGCCTTGCCGACGCCGCCTCCAAGCTTCCCGTCCCCACCGGCATCGCGCTCAAGGACCCGTC
The DNA here is from genome assembly GCA_003167255.1 of Bryobacterales bacterium. Lineage (GTDB taxonomy): Bacteria > Acidobacteriota > Terriglobia > Bryobacterales > Bryobacteraceae > PALSA-129. The sequence goes on along the minus strand of PMTR01000080.1, from coordinate 182,427 downwards.
GCAATTCAAGATCATCGGCAAACCCACCAAGCGCCTCGATACGCCGTCCAAAGTGGATGGCTCCGCGACCTTCGGCCTCGACGTCCGCTTGCCCGGCATGCTCTATGCGGTGATCGAGCGCTGCCCCGTCTTCGGCGGCAAGGTCTCGAGCTTCGACGCCGCCAAAGCCAAGGCCGTGCCCGGCGTAAAGGACGTGGTGCAGATTTCGAGCGGCGTCGCCGTCGTGGCCGAGAATACCTGGGCCGCCATGGAAGGCCGCCGCAAGCTCACGGTTCAATTTAACGAAGGCGCCGTCGCCGCCTTCAGCACTCCCGGCATCACCAAGGCCTTCATCGACGCCGTCGAGCAAGGCGGCGGTGCGTCCATGCGCAAGGATGGCGATCCAGCCGCCGCGCTCGCCGTCGCCGCCAAAAAACTCGATGCGGTCTACCAGACTCCTTACCTGGCGCACGCGCCCATGGAGCCGCTCAACTGCACCGCCTGGGTCAAGCCCGATTCCTGCGAAATCTGGGCCTCCACGCAGGGCCAGAGCACCGCGCGCAATGTCGGCGCGCGCAAGACCGGCCTGCCACCTGAAAAGGTCACGGTCAACACCCTATACATGGGCGGCGGTTTCGGCCGCCGCGCCCGTGAAGATTACATGGGTGAAGCCGTCGAAATCTCCAAGGCCATCGGGGGTCCGGTTAAACTGACCTGGACCCGCGAAGACGACATGCAGCAGGACGCCTATCGCCCCGCGTCGTACTGCAAATTCGCCGGCGGCCTGGATGCAGAAGGCTGGCCCTCCGTCTGGACCACCGCCATCGCCTGCACCATGTTTGGCGGCAATGGCACCGCGGTCGAAGGCATCCACAACGGCCCCTACACGCTGCCCAACATGCAGGTGGACTATCACAACGTCGATCCCGGCATCCCCGTCAGTTACTGGCGCTCCGTGGGATACTCGCAGAACGTCTTCTTCGGCGAATCGTTCATTGACGAAATGGCTCACGCCGGCGGTAAGGATCCCGTCGAGCTGCGCCGCCGCCTGCTTGCCAAATCGCCGCGCACGCTGGCCGCGCTCGAACTGGCAGCCGAAAAAGCCGGCTGGGGCAAGCCGCTTCCCGCCGGACACGCTCTCGGAGTTTCCGTCGCCAACAACATCGGCAGCAACACCGTGCAGATCGCCGAGGTCTCCGTGGTCAAGGGCAAGCTCAAAATCCACCGCGTGGTTTGCGCCGTCGATTGCGGCCAGGTAGTGAACCCCGCCGGCGTCGCGCAGCAGATCGAAAGCGGCATCACCTTCGGGCTCTCCGCCGCGTTGAAGGGCGGCATCACCATCAAGAACGGCCGCGTGGAGCAAAGCAACTTCTTCGACTACGACGTGGTCCGCATCGATGAGATGCCCAAAGTGGAAGTCCACCTGGTCCCCAGCAACGCGGCGCCGGGCGGCATCGGAGAGGCAGCCACGCCTGGCATCGCGCCCGCCGTCTGCAATGCCATCTTCGCCGCGACCGGCAAGCGCATCCGTCAACTGCCGGTTCGCGCGGAGGATTTGGCGTAGCCGCAACACGATTTACTGAAGGGGGGCAGGCAACTCGACACGCCCCTAGGATTGCCGTTTCTGTGCCGCGGGCGGCACAAGTCCGACAAGCCGACGACGGGACCAAGTAACCTTCGGCAGCGGGGAAGGGCCGGTTTGATCACAAGGAAGGGCGTGTCACTGTATCTATTGTGCTAGGTTATCCGCCACGCCTTAGATCTCAAATGCCGACCGATGGTCCAGCGGACTCAAGAGGATCACCTTATCCCAACTGTGCTTGATGCCAAGATGTTTGTGGAACATCTGTCGATCACAATCATCCACGCCGTAACCTATCCGGTCAACGAGAATAAGCCACCATTCGGGGTACTTGTCCCGTACATGAGCAATTTTCAAGGTCTTTTCGTCTATGCAAAGACGCAAGTTCTTCTGCGTCTCCTGGAACACCCAGCCGCCGGAATCGTCGTCGCTGTATCCTCCCGGCACGAAGCAGGTGGCGTGGGTTTTGCTTGCACGAATCAACTCGATCTCAATGCAGTCAGGTATCGTAATGGCGGTGGACCTGTCAGCCGATCGATTGTCTCGGAACGCTATCAGGCGTTGGCGAATTGCAGGCCGCAGTACGTCCCACTCTGGAACCGGACGCCTGACCGTGTAATGCACAAACCAACTGGAACCTGACTTCGGGGGACCCAGGGACGCCAGAAGCCTTCCAATTTTCATCTGAAGCGGTATGGCGATTTCTTCGAGTCCACGAAACCCTGACGCGGTGCGCTCATTCTGGTTAAGCCGGCGAACTTCAATCGCGATCCTTCCGTTCACCAGGAAGTCGGGAGGCATATTGCCATCCGGTTCGTAGGCGATACTTTCGAACCCTAAGAACTCGAGATAATCGTTCGCAACCTTCTCAGAATCATCCACAGGAACTGTCCCCTGACGAGACGTCTTCCAGCCTCATATTGGTGATCCCTCACATTCCCACCTTCTCACATCCATCGGGTTGCCGATTGATCGCGGATTCAGGGTCGGACCCGGCGCGCGAACTGCGGATCACTCCCGTTACGTCCCCTTCCTTGCCGCTACTCGAGCGGGCTGGACAAATCCTCCTCGATCGTTGAGATCGAAGATGCCGGCCGTTCCGGAATGATCCATACTGGAGAAAGGCGTTCGCTATGGCTGCACCCATTCTGCCGCAAGACGTTACCGAGCATCTGGAGGCCGCGATCCAACTCTCCAACAGGCGCGTACACTTGCGGTTCCTGGACGAAGCGGAGTTGCTCCTCGCGTTCAATCTCCCTGCCGCGGCCGTACTGGTCGCTGGCGTTGTCCTGGAGTCGATCCTTGCCGGTCGCCGGGAACAAGGAGGATCCGAGAACCGGGAGCGAATGGAAAAATGGTTTGAATTGCGCAATAGTGTCGCGCACGCGCAGGCGCCCACCGTGACTTTAGACCAGGCGAGAGAAATGGTTGAAGACGTCCGGCGATGCTTGACGCGGGAGATTCAGGTTGGCCCACGCCTTGCCCCACCAAACGTACCAGCCGAAGCACCTCGGCAGGTTCGGGGAAAATACAAGTTTGTGCCCACGAGCACCGCCGAGTTTATCCGTAGAAAGGCCGATGAGTTACGGCTGGAACACGATGAGCACGGTCATTGATGCTTGCGCGCTGATTGCGTTTCTCCGCGACGAACCGGGTGCCGAGGCAGTCCAGAACATCCTTAATCTTCCGCAAACGTGCTACGTGCATGCCTTAAACCTCTGCGAGGTCTACTACGATTTCTGGAGGGCCTCGACTCAGGAAGCGGCGGAATCGGCGATCACCGACTTGATCGGCATCGGCATTGCGGAGCGAAATGACATGGACTCGGAGTTTTGGCGTGAAGTCGGGCGCCTCAAAGCCGTCTACCGCAGAGTGTCGCTGGCCGACTGCTGTGCGTTGGCGTTGGCCAACCGGCTCGGTGCCAGCCTCGTTACCGCCGATCGGCACGAGTTCGAGCCTCTTCTTGCAGCCGGCATATGCCAGATCGAGTTCGTTCGCTGATGCCGGCGATATCTAGTGCAGGCTCGCCCCACCCGTTCTGATATCCTAATGCTGCTGAGGAGGCATTCAGAGTGATGGTTCGAAACATTTGTATCGTGATGACGCTGGCGCTCGCGCTGGCTGTGGTGGGATTCGCGGCTGAGATGCCGCAGGTCGGCCAACAGGCGCCGGCCGTGGCCCTGCCGTCGCAAGACGGCGCCGTCGTGGATCTCAAGAGCTTTCATGGGAAGTGGGTGGTGCTCTACTTCTACCCCAAAGACATGACCTCGGGCTGCACCATCGAGGCCCACAATTTCCAGCAGGACCTGCCCAAGTATCAGGAACACAACGCGGTGATCGTGGGCGTCAGCGTGGACAACACCGACAGCCACCAACAGTTCTGCACCAAGGAGAGTCTCACCTTCCGCCTGTTGGCCGATACCGATAAAAAGGTGGTGGACCAGTACGGATCTCTCGGGCAGAGTGGTATGGCCTCACGCAACACGTTCCTGATCGACCCCAACGGGAAGATCGCGCAGGTGTGGACGAAGGTCAGCCCCGGCAAGCACAGCGAAGAAGTGTTGGCCGCTCTGGCGGAAAAACAGAAGTAAGCGCTCCGCTCGTCCAGGCGCAGGGCCGCGATCGTTGCGGCCCCGCGCGCCGGATCATTCCAGACAACACCCCCGATTGCGGAAAACCCTTTGAAGATTAGTGAGACTCGCGAAGTACGGTTACACTCGGCGGGTTTTGTGGGGCAGGATGGAATCCTGCGCGCCGGTTGGAACCGGCGCCGAGCGGCCATTTGCAAACGTCGGCAGGCGGGTTACCAACCCGCCGCAGGTTGCCAACCTGCCCCACAAGCCTGCACTGATTAGTTTGATGCTCAAATTATCTGAGCGTCTCCCGGTGCCGGCCAGACGCCCGCAAGGTTGCCTGCGTAGGCCTTCGGTCAAGCCCGCCTGCCGAAATTGCGCCCTCGGGACCTGCTTAACCAGGAAATTGTTGTATCATAAAACCAAATGCAGATCGTGGACATCCGAGCCACCACGGTCACCGTGCCGCTGGAGGCGCCTCTGCGCCATGCCAACGGTTGTCACTGGGGCCGCTTCGTCCGAACGGTCGTCGAAATCGAGACTGACAACGGTCTGGTGGGGCTCGGCGAAATGGGCGGCGGCGGTGAATCGGCCGAGGCAGTTTTCCGCGCCATGAAGCAGTATCTGGTGGGCCACGACCCCGCGCGCCTCGAAGAAATGCGCTTCCTCATCGCCAATCCCACCGCTTCGCTCTACAACAACCGCACGCAAGTGCTGGCCGCGCTGGAATTCGCCTGCCTGGACATTCTCGGGCAAGCTTGGGGTGTGCCGGTTTCGGAAATTCTCGGCGGCCGCCTGCGCGACCGCGTTCCCTTCGCCGCCTACTGCTTTTTCCGCTACCCCGACCCGCGCACGGGCGATGGAGAGGTCCGCACTATCGACCAGGTGCTGGCCAACGCCGATTGCCTGAAACGCCGCTTCGGCTTCACCACCCACAAAATGAAGGCCGGCGTTTTCCCCCCGGATTACGAACTTGAGGCCTACCGCGCATTGGCCGAAACATTCCCCAACGATTCCGTGCGCTTCGACCCCAACGGCGTATGGTCCACCGAGCAGGCCATCCGCTTCGGCCAGGCCATCGAGGGCCTGCGCAACGACTATCTGGAAGATCCGGTCTTTGGCTTGAACGGCATGCGCCGCACCCGCCAGATGGTGCGCGTGCCGCTCGCCACCAACACCGTGGTGGTCAACTTCGAGCAGTTGGCCGCCAATGCGCTCGATCCCGCGGTCGACGTCATCCTGCTCGACACCACGTTTTGGGGCGGCATCCGCGCCTGTGTGAAAGCCGCCGCGGTCTGCGAAACTTTCCAGATCGGCGTGGCCGTGCATTCCTCCGGCGAGCTCGGCATTCAACTTGCCACCATGCTGCACCTGGGCGCCGTGATTCCCAATCTTTCTTTCGCCGCCGACGCCCACTATCACCACCTCAGGGACGATATCATTGAAGGTGGCTTGCTTCGTTATGAAAGCGGTTGCATTCGCGTCCCCGAAGGCCCTGGGTTGGGCGTCCGGCTCAATCGCGAAAAACTCAGAGAGTATCACGAGCTCTACCAGCGTCTCGGCGGGTATCCCTATGACCAGGATCCCGGCCGGCCTGGCTGGACTGCCATCATTCCGAATGACCGGTGGGCCGACCCCAACGATGGACGCCCCGTTGCGATTCCTTATTGAGAAAAGTCATGCTGCCGCACCAGTGGGAAACTTTTAAACGAGCCGCGCGTCTCGAGAAACTCGAGCGGATTCCGATGGCCCTCATTATCGATAGCCCGTGGATGCCCGGCTATCTGGGCATACAGCACCTGGACTATTACCTCGACCCCGAAGTCTGGTTCCAGGCCAATCTCGACATAATGCGCGAGTTCCCCGACATCATCTTCGTCCCCTCCTGGTGGATGGAGTACGGAATGGCCGCCGAGCCATCGGTCCTGGGCGCGAAAATCAAGTTCTGGCAGGATAATACTCCCAGCGAATACCACACCCTCTATCGTCTCGAAGACATCGATCAGTTCCCGGAGTACGAGGTGGAGTACGACGCCTTCGCCGCCCTCACCCTGCATCGCATTAAGATGCAGCGCCAACGTATCCTCGACCATGGCTACATCCTGCCCATGGTGACTTCGCGCGGGCCTCTCTGCACCGCCGGCTTCGTGCGCGGCACCACCCATTTCATGATCGACCTGGTCGAAAATCCCGCGGGCGCTCACCGCCTGATCGACCTCTGCACGCGCGTCGTCATCGATTGGTTGAAGGCCCAGCACAAAGCCATGGGCTCGACCGTCGAGGGCATCTTTATCCTCGACGACATCGTGGGCTTCATCAACGAAGAGCACTACATGGAGTTCGCGCACCCCTATCTCAAGCGCATCTGCGACGCCTTTCCCGCGGACTGGATCAAGATCTACCATAACGACGCCGAAGTGGACGCCTGCCTGGACCACATTCCCGACGCCGGATTCAACGTGCTGAACTGGGGCAAGCAGAAGGACATTCGCGAAGTGAAGCAGCGCGTGGGCCATCGCATGTGTCTTATGGGTAACGTGAACCCGCTCGAAATCGGCGTCCGCGGCACACCCGAAGAGGTCCGCGCAGCCACCCTCGATGTGCTCGAAGGCTCCGGCGGCGAAGGCATCATTCTCTCCGTGGGCGGCGGCACCAGCCCCGGAATGCCGCGCCAGAACATCGTCGCCATGCAGCGCGCGCTCGAAGAATTCAACGCGGGCCGTCTCGCCGGTCAAGGGGTCCGCCATGGTTGATTACGCACTGATGAATCAGTGCCTGTACGAGGGTAAGGCCAAGGAAGTCGAGCAGATGACCAGGGACGCGCTGGCCGAAGGCCAATCCGCTCAGCAGATTCTAAACGAGGGCCTGATCGCCGGCATGAGCGTGGTAGGGGAAGATTTCAAGCACAACATTCTCTACGTCCCCGAAGTGCTGATCGCGGCGCGCGCCATGAAGGCCGGAATGGCAGTGCTCAAGCCGCTCCTCAGCGCCCGCGAGGGCGTCCAGCGCGTTGGCACCCTGCTGATGGGCACCGTTCGCGGCGACCTGCACGACATCGGCAAGAACCTGGTCTGCATGATGGCCGAAGGCGCCGGCTTCGAAGTGCATGATATCGGCGTGGACCAGAGCGTCGACAAATTCATGGCCGCCGCCGAAAAGTGCAAACCCGATATCATTGGGATGAGCGCCCTGCTGACCACCACCATGACCTACATGAAAACGGTGATCGATGGTTTCCAGGCCGCCGGCCTCACCCAAATCAAGATGGCCGTCGGCGGAGCCCCCATCAGCCAGATGTTCGCCGACGAAATCGGCGCCGATGGCTACGGCCAAAACGCCTCCGCCGCCGTGGACCTTTTCCTTCGGCTGATGGCCGGCATACATCACGATGGCAACCTACAAGATTCTCTATTGGCAGGAAGTTCCGTCTCAAGTCAAGGCTGAGGACGACCAGGACGAAGTCACCGTTCCGATGCCCCCGAAGTTCGTGGAGCGCATCGACCAACTGGCCGCCAAGCGCGGGCTCCAGCAGTCCGACGACTATCTCGCCCAGTGGCAGTGGAGCGACGACCAGGAACGCCCCGGGACGGCCAGCGAAGTGGCCGAAGCCGTCGCCGCCGAACTTCAGTCCCAGGCCGCCTGGTAGGCTAAAGCTCCGATGCCGGCCACACTCACCATCAACGGGCAATCCATCAGCGCCGCCTTCGGCTCGACTATCTTCGACTGCGCCGAATCGCTCGGCGTGCGCGTGCCTACCTCCTGCCACAAGCAGGGCAAGTGCAAGGAATGCGTGGTGGAAGTGGTCGAAGGCGCGGAGTCTCTCTCGCCGCGCACGCCGGAGGAAAAACATCTCGACGGCCGCTTCCGCCTCTCCTGCCGCACCGTGGTCTCTGCCGATGCCGGCGCGATCCACTGCCACACCATGCGCCGCGGCCAAATGCGCATCGATCTCTCCGCCGGCGGCCTGCCCGAAACTCTGCGCGGCCTCACCCCCGATCCCGCCGTCACCCGGCGCGGCGACGCCATCTGCATCGATGGTCAGGAAGTCGATCGCTCCACCGGCCCGATTCACGGACTCGCCATGGACCTCGGCACTACCACCGTCGTGCTGCGCCTGTTCAACCTCGAGACCGGTGACCTGGTGGCCGGCACGTCTTTTGAGAACCCGCAACGCTTCGCCGGCTCCGACGTCATGGCGCGCATTCACTACGATTCGCTCCATCCTGGCAAGCTCTTGCGTCGCACGCTGGCCGGTTACCTCAGCCACGCCATCGAAGAGTTTCCGGTCGATCCCAAATCCATTTACGAAATGGTGGTGGTGGGCAACTCCACCATGCGCGACCTCTTTTTCCGCCAGAGCGTCCACTCCATCGGCCAGAGCCCGTACCAGTCCATCACCGAATTGCAGATGGCGGAGGGCCGCCGCGCCTCCACCAGCCTCACCGAAACCGGCCGGCGCTCGCTGCTGCCCATCCATCCCAGGGCTCGCGTATGGGGCGCACCGGTGATCAGCGGCCACGTCGGGGCCGACGCCGCGGCCTGCATGCTGGCCGCCGGCCTGGCGCACGAAGAGCGCCTCGTCGCCATTATGGACATCGGCACCAACACCGAGCTGGTCGTAGGCAATCGCCGGCGCATTCTCGCGGCCTCTTGCCCCGCCGGTCCGGCCTTCGAAGGCGGAGCTATCGCCTGCGGCATGCCCGCGCTCGATGGCGCCATCGAAGACGTTCGCATCGCCGCCGACGGCAGTTTCCAACTCGAGGTCATCGGCGGCGGCCCGCCCCAGGGCATCTGCGGTTCCGGCCTGGTGGCGCTGATGAGCGAGTTGATGCGCACCGGCCAGATGAACGAACGCGGCCGCTTCGAAGAGGGCCCCCACCGCATCGCGCTCGACCCGCAAGGCTCCGTCTTCTTCCTGGAAAGCGACGTCAATGAGCTGGCGCAGGCCAAGGGCGCCAATTCCGCCGGCCTCGAAGTGGTCTTCGCCAATTACGGAATCGACTTCAACCAGATCGAGGTCTTTTACCTGGCCGGTGGCTTCGGCCGGCACATGAACGTACCCGCCGCCGCGCGCATCGGCCTCATCCCCACCATCCCGGAAGACCGCGTAGTGCAGGCCGGCAACGCCGCCATTGAAGGCGCTTCGCTCGCGCTGCTCTCGCAATCCAAGCGCCGCGAGCTCGAACAACTCGTCCGTCAGGTGGAGCACTGCCGCCTGGAGACTCACCCGCGTTTCTTCGATTTCTTCGTCGAGGGCTGCCTCTTCAAACCCATGGAGCCCGCGCACCAGGTGGCCGGATGATCGAATTCGTTCAATCCTTTCCCACCGTCGAGGTGGCCCCAGCCGAGTATCACCGCCTGCTCGGTTACCCGCGCGATGCCGTGCCCGGCGAGCGCTCGCTCGAGCTGGCCGATTGGGCGCGCGATTGGTACCGGAGCCACGGGCGCCCCTGGATCTATGCGCGTTGCGCCGCCAGCCTCAACATAGCGGATGGCGAGGTCGAGATCGATGGCGTCGCCTTCAACAGCAGCCGGCTTCGAACCGCGTTGCAGCAGGCCGAGGCTCATACGGTGTTCCTGGCCGCGGCCGGCGCGGGCCCCGAAGCCGAGGAAGAGGCCCAGCGGCTTTGGCGCGACGACAAGCCCGACGAATATTTCTTCCTCGAAATGTTTGGCTCTTGCGTGGTGGAGCATTTGATCGCCATGGCCGGCGCCGGTTTGTGCGCCTGGGCGGACGCTCACGCCATGGCCGTGCTGCCCCACCACAGCCCCGGCTATTCCCAATGGGACGTCGCCGAGCAGGGCCGTCTGCTGCGCCTCATCCGGCGCGAGGGCGCCGTCGCGCTCCCCGGCGCGCTGGAGGCGCTCGATTCCGGCGCTCTGCGTCCCAAGAAATCGCAGTTGGCCGTTTTTGGAATCACCCGCCACGTGGACCGCGTGGCGCGCCTCGCGGACCTGGTCCCGTGCCAGCAGTGCTCGCTCGTCAACTGCCTATACCGCCGCACTCCCTACCTGCGCGCCCACCCGCGCCTCGAACAGGAATCGCCCGAGCCGCAGACTACCGCCGCCTATTCGGTCAATGTCAAAGCGCTCAGACGATGGGCCGCCGAACGGCTGGTGCTCGAAACCCGCGAAGACGGCACGCTCCACGCGCGCTTCCGCTATGACGGCACCACCTGCACCAACATGGGGCGCCCGCTCGCGTTCCATTACGACGTGGATCTGGGGACCCGCCAGGATGGCTATCCCATCCGCGGCCAGAGCTGTACTCCGGCTCCCGGCGATACCGGCCACGCCTCCATGTGCCAGTACATCACCGACGCCTCCGGCCTGATGGCCGCCATCGGCCGCGAGAAGCCCCTCGCGGGCCGTCCCCTTGCTGAGGTGCTCGGCTGGCATCGCTCCGAAGCCGCCTCCGGCTGCTATTGCGAAGCCGCCAGCCGGGAACACAAGTGGGGACTGGTCCTCGAAACTATTCACTACGCGCTGCACCATCCCGAAACCCATGCCGACAACCGCTAGACATTCACGTATGGCAGGACCGCTTGCTAACGCGCGCGGCTCGCATGCGAGCCGCGACCGTGAGGGAGCGGTCTTTGCGGAATGCGAGATGTATTAATGAAACCCTCCACCAGGAAACCACTGCACGATGCCGTCCGCGAACGTCCGCTGCTGGGCGATGGCGCCATGGGCACGCAATTAATGCTGGCCGGCCTGGAGCAGGGCAATTGCGGCGAGGCCTGGAATCTCACGCACCCTGAACGCGTCCTGGCCATTCAGCGCCGCTATGCCGAAGCGGGCTCGGATTGCATCCTCACCAACACCTTCGGCGGTTCGCGCATCATGTTGAACCGCCATTCCCACGCTGACCATGTCGCGGAAATCAACCGCGCCGGAGTGGAAATCGCCCGCCGCGCCTTCAACGGCCGCCATGGATTCGTCATCGGCGATATCGGTCCCTTCGGCGGCCTCCTCGAACCCTACGGCGATTTCACCGAAGCCCAGGTGCGCGACGCTTTCCGCGAGCAGGCCGCTGCCCTGGTGGATGCCGGAGCCGACGCCATCATCATTGAGACCCAGACTTCTCTCGAAGAGCTGCTGCTCGGAATCCACGCCGCCCGCGAAGCCGGCGCCGCCACCATCATCGGCTCCATGGCCTACGACGTCACGCTGGACGGATCCACTTTCCGCACCATGATGGGCATCGATCCCGAGCGCGCCGCCGTCTTCATGGAAGAGCACGGCGCCCACATGGTCGCCCTGAACTGCGGCACCGGAATGGACATGCAGCGCGCCCGCCATGCGGTCGAGCGCTATAAGAAGGTCACCGGCCTGCCCGTGATGGTCCAACCCAACGCCGGCCAGCCCAAGCTCATCAACATGAAAGTGGTCTACGACGAAACACCGGAACAGATGGTTGTGGGCGTCGTGCCGCTGCTCCAGAGCGGCGCCAATCTCATCGGCGCCTGCTGTGGCAGCACTCCAGAACACATCCGTGCGGTGCGCCAGGCCATCGATCAATATTCGGATTCCCTATGAAAACCAAACTCTGCGACGTCAATCCCGCGGCTCCCGAAAAGCTCCCACAATTCGCCGCCGACAAGTCCGGCATCGGCGTCCACTACGTCGATGCCTACATCAAACCGATGAACGCCAAACTGGAGGACGGCACGGTTGTGAAATGCAAACGCCGCGGCTTGAAGATCGTCCTTTCGGCCGGCGCCAAAAAGGGCGAAGGGCTGATGCGCCGGCTCGAGAAAGGCCCGGACCCCGTCGCCATGCTGCGCGCCGCCCTGGATGAAGCCGCCGCCGCGGCCGCGATCGAGCTGAGCGTGGAGGATGGCGCCCTGTTCATCAGCCTTTAGCAGGTTGATGAGAAAGGTTAGCCGCCGATGAACGCCGATAAATGCAGATTGAAAACAAATATTGAGACTCGCGAAATACGGTCGCGCGCAGTGGGTTTTGTGGGGCAGGATGGTATCCTGCGCGCCGGTTGCCAACCGGCGCCGGGCGGCCATTTGCAAATGCCGGCAGGCGGGTTACCAACCCGCCGCAGGTTGCCAACCTGCCCCACAAGCCGGCACTTTTCGTCACTGTATTTTGCGAGCCGCTATAGCCCATCTGCGTTCATCTGTGTTTATCGGCGGCTCAATTTGGTTTTCCCGGGATCTTGCTAAAACGGAACCATCAGCATGTTCGCAAATGACCTCAGCATTGAAGACCGCGTCGCCGTCGTCATCGGCGGCACCTCCGGCATCGGCCGGGCCCTGGCTGTAGGACTCGCCCGGCACGGTGCGCACGTCGTGGCCACCGGCCGGCGTGAGAAAGAAGTCGAATCGGCCGCCGACGAGATCGAAGCCCTCGGCCGCCAGACAGTGCGCTGCAGAGCCGACGCCCGCAACCGCGAGTCCATCAACGCTCTGCGCGAAGCCGTCGTCGCCCGCCTGGGCCACGTCGATATTCTGATCAATGCCGCCGGCTACACCTTCAAAGAGCCCACCGTCAGCGTGGACGAGTTCCGCTTCTCGGCGCTCATGGATACCCACTTGATGAGCGTCCTGCGCGCCTGCCAGTCGTTCCATGGGCTGCTGGCGTCGAGCGGCCACGGCCGAATCATCAACATTGCGTCGCTCGGTTCGTTCCTGGCGTTTCACCAGGTGGCTGCCTACTGCGCCGCGAAAACCGCCATCCTGTCGCTCACCCGTAGCCTCGCCTGTGAGTGGGCCGAATACGGTATCGTCGTCAACGCCATCGCGCCCGGCGTCTTCCCCACGGAACTGAATCGAAACCTGGTGATGGGAACCGCCCGCGGTCAGGAAATCCTCATGCGCACGCCCATGAAGCGCTTCGGGTCACCCGAAGAGTTGGTGGGGCTCGCGGTTCTGCTCTCTTCCGATGCCGTCAGCTTTCTCACCGGCCAGTGCATCGCCGTCGACGGAGGCTACCTGGCCTCCGGCGTGAATTCGTAGCGCCGGCAATCTTATTGCCGGTGAGCAGGAGATTTGTCATGTCGAAACTTCGTCTTCTTTCGCTTCTTGTCGCCGCCGCCGCGCTGTACGCCGAAACCGGCTACGATGCCTGGCTGCGATACGCGCCGCTCCAAGGCGCCGCTCCCGATCAGGTTCGTCAGGCCGTGCCGGCCGTCGTCTCGGTGCTTGACCAATCCACCGTCGCGTCGAGCGCTTGCGCCGAGCTCATCCGCGGAGTGAAGGGCATGCTCGGCCGCACGCTGCGCGCCGAATCCGACATCCCACGTGAGAGCGCCATTCTCATCGGAACCGTCGAGGAGATCCGCCGCGCGGCGCCGCGCCTGCTTCCCGACGTCCGCCTGGCCCCCGACGCCTTCTGGCTGAAATCCGCCGACGACGGCCCGCTTCGTTACACCATCGTCACCGCCTCCAATGACCGCGGTCTGCTCTATGGCGCCTTCGCCCTGCTGCGCAAGATCGCCATGGGCGAGACTATCGCCTCGCTCGACCAGCGCGAAACGCCCTATGCGTCCGTCCGTTGGGTGAACCACTGGGACAATCTGCCCGGCACCATCGAGCGCGGCTACGGCGGGCGCTCCATCTTCTGGGACGGCGGCAAGGTCCGCGACGATCTCGGCCGCGTCAGCGACTACGGCCGGCTCCTGGCCTCGCTCGGCATCAACGGCTGCTCCATCAACAATGTCAACGCAGACCTGAAGATCCTCACTCCGGAACTGGCTCCGCAGATCGCGCGCATCGCCGACGCGCTCCGCCCCTGGGGCGTGCGGGTGGCGATTTCCGTGGACTTCGGCAGCCCCCAGAGAATGGGCGGTCTGAGCACGTTCGATCCGCTCGACCCGACAGTCGCCGAGTGGTGGAAGGCCCGCGCCGACGACATCTATCGCGCGGTGCCCGACCTGGCCGGGTTCGTCATGAAGACCGATTCGGAAGGCCGGGTGGGCCCTTCCGCCTATGGCCGCACCCACGCCGACGCCGCCAACGTGGTGGCACAGGCGCTGAAACCGCACGGCGGCCTGCTGTTCTACCGTGGGTTCGTGTACGACAACCACATGGACTGGCGCAACCTGAAGAACGACCGCGGGCGCGCCGCCTGGGATAACTTCCACTCGCTCGACGGCAAGTTCGACGACAACGCCTTCATCCAGATCAAGAACGGCCCCATCGATTTCCAGGTGCGCGAACCGGCCTCGCCGCTTTTCGGCGCGCTGGAGAAGACCAACCAGGTTGTCGAGCTGCAGATCACTCAGGAATACTTCGGCCAAGCCAAACACAACGTCTTCCTGGTCCCCTATTGGAAAGAAACGCTGGATTTCGACATGCACGCCAAGGGCACGGCGCCCACTCCGGTGAAAGCCCTGGTCGCCGGCAAGACGTTCGACCGCCCGTCAGGCGGCTTCGTGGGCGTATCCAACGTCGGGCTGGATGACAACTGGTTCGGCAGCCAGCTTTCCCAGGCCAACCTGTACGGCTTCGGCCGCCTGGCCTGGAACCCCGATCTGAGCTCCAAGCGCATCATTGACGAATGGAGCAAACTCACTTTCGGGCTCGACCCCAAAGTGGTCGATACCATCTCCGCCATGCAACTCGGCACCTGGCGCACCTACGAAAACTACACCGGACCGCTGGGCTTGCAGACCCTCACCGACATCGTGGGCGATCACTATAGCGTCAACGTGGAGGCCTCCGAGCGCAACGGCTGGGGCCAGTGGCATCGCGCCGACGAAACCGGCGTCGGCATGGACCGCACCGTGGACACCGGCACGGGGTTTATCGGGCAGTATCGGCCGGAGGTCGCCAAGGTCTATGAATCGCTGGCCACCTGCCCAGACGATCTGTTGCTCTTCCTGCACCACGTTCCCTATACCTACAAACTGCACTCCGGCAAGACCGTGGTGCAGTACATTTACGATTCCCACTACGAGGGCGCGGATGCCGTGGCTGCCTATGTTCGGCAGTGGAAAAGCCTGGCGGGGCTAGTGGACGAACAGCGCTACCACCAGGTGCTGGCGCAGCTTCAATACCAGGCCGGCCAGGCAATCGTGTGGCGCGACGCCGTAAACACGTGGTTCCAGAAGGCCTCGAAGATCGCTGACGCGAAGGGGCGCGTGGGACATTACCCCGGGCGCTTCGAAGCCGAAGCTATGGAATTGCAGGGGTACACCGTACGCTCCTTCGGCCCTCCACCACCGGGAGAAGCGCCGCCTGCGCCTGCTCAGCCGCCTGCCGCCGCGGGGCCCGGGCGGGGCGGGTTTACGCCGCCGACGACGCCTGAAGAAGATGCCTCCGGCGGCAAGATCGTCACCTGCCCGGCCGGGTCCACGTGCAGCGCCAGCATGAAATACGCGGGCGAAGCCGGCTGGTACACCTTGAACGTGGAATACTTCGACTTGCCCACCGGCGTTTCTCAGTACCGCGTGTTTATGGGAAAACAATTGATCGACGAGTGGTCCGCCGATCTGCGCCTGCCGTCGCGCCGCATGGACGCCGGGGCCTCCACACGGCGCGTGATTGCGGGTGTGGCATTGCGGCCGGGCGACGAAATCCGCATCGAAGGCAAGCCCGGCGGCAACGAATTGGCGCCGCTCGACTATGTGGAGATCCAACCCGACAAGAAGTAGACGACGAGCCGCTTCAGCCTGTCACGCGATACCAAGGAACACGGTCAAATCAAAGCACGATTGACAGCGGACACAAGGTTACTGACGGCAGGGCGGAAAAAAGATCGGATTGCACCACAAGGGCAGGCCGGGGTTTGCCATAAACGCCCGGTAACTCCACGACCACAAAATCGCCGCGCCGGATCAAGGTCTAGGCCAATCGTAAGTCGATTCGATGAAGCTCAGCGCTTCATCGCCGGCCTCGTCGTGCCGCGCAATCGAGCGCGACTGCGCGCGGCACTTTTTTACGAAGGCTGGCGCCTGCGTATCCGGCACCCAGATCTGTATCAACCTCATCCCCGCGGCACGCATGCGAAGGCGGTAGTTTGCCATGCGTTCGACAGCAGGCACGTGATGTCCGGTTCGGCGGGTCACAAGACCTTCCCTCTCGTAACATGTTACGTCAAGAGGGAGGCCAAAGTCGGTGCCGGGCAACCGGCATCCCTACCGCGACCCAACTGGCTACTTCTTCGCGTTCGGATCGCCCGTCGGCTCCGGAGCGTGGTCTTCCTTCGCCGGCGGGCCCAGCAGTTCCGTGAAGACCGGCTTCAGCGCGTCCGCCCAAACCTGGTAGCCCTTCAGCGTCGGATGCAGCTTGTCTCCAGCATTCATCATGCCCTCGAACAGCTTGCCATCCGCGTCCGCCAGCTTGTCGTTGACGTCGAGATACCGGATCTTCTTCCCGTCGGCCAGCTTGGACAGGTTGCCGTTGATCCGCTGGATCACCGGCATCGCCGCCATGCTGTCGTTGCGCGGAAAGATCGCCGTCAGAATGATCGCCGCTCGCGGCGCCTTCTCCTCGATCACCCGCAGAATCGCTTCGATCCCCTTGGTGACGTCTGCGATCTTCGCCTCCTCCGTGCCCGCGCGCACGCCGCGGCCCACGTTATTGGTGCCCGCCAGCAGCACGACGACTTTCGGGTTGACACCATCCAGCTCGCCGTGTTCGAGACGCCACAGGATGTTCTGGGTCAGATCCGCGCCCCATCCGAAATCGGCCGCATTCCAGCCGAAGAAGTTCTGCCGCCAGTTGGCCAGCAACTCCGGATAATCGGTCGCCCCCCATCGCCGTGTGATGGAGTCGCCTTCAAAATAGGCATCGATCCCGCCCTTCCTGGCTTTCTCCAATAATTGAGCATGGGCGGTCAAAGAGTTCTGGTCGGTTCTCGAAACCGGTTGATCGGCCGGAAGCGGCGAAGGCGACTGCTGTCCTAGCAGGCTGAGCGCCGGCATGACGGCCAATAGCCCGGCGATGAAACAAGGGGCCGCAGCGGCGAAAGGAACATTTGGGGTTTCCATACTATATTGAGAATAGTGTGATTCTGTTCGTGTTTGCGACGCCTGTCAGGTCCGCATGATGAAACATCCTGCTCTCCGCATCCCGTTCCACCGGTACGTCGTTGCCTGCGCGCTGTTCCTGACCGCCCGCCTGGCCGGTTCCCAGCCCTTGAGCTTCACGCCGTTTCACCCAAGCGGTATTTACGATGTTGGCGAAAAAGCCGGGTGGACCATGACGCTCCCGCAAGGTGCGGCTGGGCCCGCCGCCGGTTACACCTACATCATTAAGAAGAACAATTTGGACACCATCAAGACGGGTGTTCTCGACCTCTCGTCCGGAGCCGCGACCATTGAGACCGCGCTCAATGAACCGGCCATGCTGTATGTCGAAGTGGATGCAGGCGCCGGTGCCGTCCATCTTGGCGCAGCCATCGCCCCGTCGCGGTTGCAGCCTTCAGTCCCGCGCCCTGCCGATTTTGACAGCTTCTGGGACGCCAAACTCAAAGCCCTCGGCGAGATTCCGATCAATCCCGTCCTTTCGCCTGGTCCCGCCAATAAGCCAGGCCTGGAGTTCTACACAGTCAAGCTGGACAGCCTCGGCTCGCATGTCCAGGGTTACCTCGCCAAGCCGGCCAGGGAAGCCAGGTTCCCAGCCCTGGTCATCTTTCAGTACGCCGGCGTGTATGCCCTCCAGCCGAACACTGTCCTCGATCGCGCGGCGGAGGGCTGGCTCGCGTTTGACGTGGATTCGCACGACATCCCGCCCAGCCAGGCTGCTGGAGTCGGCACGAACTATTTCGCGATTGGCAACACCGACAGGGAGACGTCTTACTTTCTCAACATGTATCTCCGTGACTCGCGCGCCATCGATTACATAACGAGCCGACCCGATTGGGACGGCAAGACCATCGTCATCATGGGTACCAGCATGGGAGGCCAACAAAGCCTTGTTACTGCCGCCTTACAGCCAAGAGTAACTGCAGTGATCGTAAACGAACCTTCCGGCGCGGATTCCAATGGCGACTTACATGGCCGCCAGACAGGATACCCGAACTGGCCCTCCAACAACCCTAAAGTCATGGAAACGGCCCTCTATTTCGACACTGTAAATTTCGCCCCGCGGATCAAGGCCCCGGTTCTCGCCGCCCTCGGCTTCATCGACACCATCGCCCCACCCGCCGGTATTTGGACAACCATCAACCAGATCCCCGGCGCCAGGGAAGTCATCGCCATGATTGAGTCTGACCACAATAACAAGACGCCTGAAAAACAAGGCGCGTATAATGCCCGCTCCAAGGAAGTGCTCGGCGTCATTTTGAATGGCGGCGAATTCAAGCCGAATGGGGACCTGGCCCGCGACCCGTCCAAGTAGTGCGGCGCCATCCGCCTCGTTCTCGGCGCCCGGCGCTTGCGGGAGGTAGAGTTGATGCGATGGGCGTAAAGCGTCATAGAGCGAAAGAGAGTCCGGCAGGCAGCTTGCGCGATGCCATGGGGTTCGCATCGATTTAAAACCCCACACTTGTCGAAATAGTTGTAGCTTAAAACAAAGTCGTTGTCAAGGGTAATTTCAGAGGGGATTATCCCAGTGGAAACGGGTGACCGCGCTGTCACTCAAAGAGAGGCGCACGCCGGGGCGTCTTCCTGGTTTCAGGCAGAAACTAAAGGCGATTAGGACCAATTAGGGAGCGGTTGCCGGCCCGGACGTGGGGCAGGATGATATCCTGCGCACCGCTTGTCAATCGGGCAGCCCGCGAGCCGCCCTACAATAATAGCGAGCCCCCGCGCTTCCGCGAAGGCTCGCTTGTCGTTTCTCCTGCTGGTTAGAACCGCAGATAGCCGCCCACCTCTATATATCGCGGGGTGGATTGTGTGCCGCTGATGATGCCGAAGCCGTTGTAGACGGTGGCGCCGGTAGTCGCGTTGGTTGTCCAGCAGCAACTGCCGCCGGGGTTGGCGAACACCACCGTATTCGTCAGATTGTATGCCTCGCCCACCAGTTCGAACCTGATCTTCTCCGACTTGAAAGCGAAGGTGCGCCGGACGCTCGCGTTCAACTGGAAGTATCCGGGCCCGATCAGCAGGTCCCTGCCGGTGGTACCTAGGACGCCGCCCGGGGGGTTGGCAAAAGCCGTGCCGTCGTAATAGGGGTTGTTGGCATCATGGCCGCCCAGAATCGCCACGTTCGTATTGATCTGGCTGGCGCTGGTCCCCTGGCCGCCGGCGTTGATGGCGGAAGTGGTCCCGACTGTAAACGGCAGGCCGCTGAACCGGGTGAGGATGCCGGAAATCTGCCAGCCGCCGATGATGTAGGCTGCCGGTCCGCTAGTGAACATGGTGTGTCCCTTGCCGAAAGGCAAGTTGTATACCCAGTAGATGCTTAGTGTCTGGGCGCGGTTGATGCCGGATAGTTGCTTGTCCAGCGAGTAAGATACCGGGTAGGCGCGCCACAAAGTGGCGTCGCCGTTGTCGCCATTGGCGTCATCGATGCCCTTGGAGAATGCGTAGCTGGCGCCGATGATCGAACTCCCGATGCGCTTCCTCATGGTCATCTGCAAGCCTTCGTATGTCATGGACCCGAACGGTTCATACGAATTCATGTCGCTCGTGACGTAAGGATAAAGCTGGCGGCCGGCGGTGCCCGTGCCCGGAGCCGACCCGTTGATATTGACTCCCATGTTCAGATGGACACCGTGTGTGCCCACATACGCGGCCTGCGCGGTCAGAGTCGGGGAGATGTCGCGCTGAACGGTGAAATTCCAGCTCTCGTAATATCCACGGTCGAAGTTGGCCGGGAAAGTCACGGTGCTCACACTCGGCAGATAGGTAGTCAACGACGCCGTGGACGACGGCTTGATCGTGCCCACTGAGATAGTCGGGAAGTTGGGCAAAGGAACGCCGTCCGCCAGCGATACCTGCGCGGCCCCGCTTGAGTTCGGAACGCCGGCGTAGCTGATGAATTGGTACGTATTCAGCGGTTGATAGACCTGGTTGACAATGGACGGGTATTGGTTCCGCTGGTTGCGCATGTTGTCGGGATCGACGCTGATGCCGAAACCGCCGCGGATCACGGTTTTCTCGTTGAGGCGGTAAGCCGCTCCAATGCGCGGAGCAAAGTCTTTCTTGTTGGCCGTTGCACCGGTGTTCCAAGGCACGCCGCCTTGGCCGCCGACTAAGATGTTGTCCGTCGAAGGATCGAAGCGAGTGGCTCCGAAATGGTCGTGCGAGTAGATCGGGTAGTATTCCCAGCGCAGGCCGTAATCGATCGTCAGGTTCTTGCCGACCTGCCACTGATCGCGCGCGTACACCGACCAGTTGGCAAAACGCAGCGCGATGGGATTGGTGAATTGCGTGACTTTGCCGGTCTCCGACGGAAAGCCGAGGAGGAACTGCGCCCATGAGTTGGAAGGACTGCCGGTGTTAATCGCCGTGCCGCCTTTCAGGGACGCCAATGAGCCGTCAAAGCCGAAAGTACCGCGGGCCGTGCCGAAGGTTCCGCCCTGCGGCTGGAAGTGATTCAGCGCGAACTTCTCATATTCGAAGCCGAAACGCATGTTGTGCGCGCCCTTGATTTTGGTCACGTTGATGACGCCGGTGTATTGGTTGTCGCGGAACTGGAAAGGGCTGCCCGTATTGGTGTTTCCAATGTTGGCAATGCCGGCAATCTGGAAGCCCGGAATGCCTGCGTAGTTCGGACCGACGCCATTCGTACCCGGAATTTTCAACACGTTCAAGCCGTAATCGCCATCCTGTACGTCGCCATTGGCGCCGATGTTCTGTCGCGTGTAGCCGGCGTTGCCGTCCAACAGAAGCGTGGGCGTGAAGGCATACGTGAGGCCCGCTGCCACCACCTGCACGCGGCCGCCCGCATGAATCGGATTGCCGCCGTTAAAGGCATCGCCGCCCGCCGGGCCCAGAACCAGCGGGGCCACAATGTCCATGGGAGAAACGCTGTACCGGCCCCAGATCATCGACTTCCCGTTGGGATTGTAGTTGACCTTCCAATCCCAGCGACCCACGTTGTACGTCGTGGCGCCGTATGCATCGTAATTGCTGGTGAGCGCAGTCGGCCTGGTCAGCGCCGGCAGCAGAGCCGTGAGTGTCTTCGACGCAAAAGCAATACGGGCGGAGGGAACCATATTACTCGGGAACGGTGTGCGGCCGGTTCCGTCGGCATTGCCCGACGTCGGATCGTAGATGATTGTGGAAATGGCGCTGAAATCGCCCGTGCGCATGGCCGCGGTGGGAAGAGTCAGGTTCGGAGTGGTCGCAAATTGGCTCTGCCTGGTGCCCTCATAATCCATGAACCAGAACAGCTTGTTCTTGCCATGAACGATCTTGGGAATCCACACCGGGCCGCCAATCGCGAATCCGTACTGGTTTTGGATGTTCTTCGCCAGGCGGCCGGGGTGGCTGAAATAATTGTTGATGGCGTCAAAAGCGTTGTTCGTATTGCGTTCGAACGCAACTCCGTGCAGACTGTTGGTTCCCGATTTGATGTTGACGTTAATCGCCGCGCCGCCCGCCGCGCCCAACTCGGCGTCGAACGAGTTGGTGCTCACCACCACCGTGTCGATGGCTTCCGGCGATGGCACGTACGCTACGTTGACCGGCAGCCATGGATAGGAATCGGTCGCGCCATCGAGGCGGGTGTTGTTGGCTTGGGACGAAATGCCGTTCTGAGATACCGTAATGGCGCGCTGCGGGTTTCCCGCCGCCGAATTGGCTTCGCCCGTGCCCGCCGTGGTATTGGCGCCCGGTTGCAGCAGCAGCAGCGCCTGGAAGTTTCTGCCTTCCGTGCCGTTGTATGGCAGATTTTCCACTTCCGTCGGCGTAATCTCCGCATGGATGTCGGCCTTATCGGTTTGCAGCACTACCGAATTCGCCGAGACCTCTACCGACTCGGTGGTCGCCGCGACCTGAAGTGCCACGTCCACGCGCCGAATGGCGCTTCCCTGCACCTCAGTGTTGGTTTCGATGAAAGTGCGGAACGATTTGGCCGTGACCGTGACTTTGTAGAACCCTGGTTGCAAGTTGGTGAAACGGTAGACACCACTTCCGTCAGTGTCGGTTTCAGCCTTGACGTTGGTGCCCAGGTTAACTGCTTCCACATGCACGCCGGGCACGGCGGCCCCGGTCGGATCGCTGACATTTCCAGTGAGCGAACCATAAAGGACTTGAGCGTGGCAAACACTGCCGGCCCATATGACTGCGAGAAGTGCAACAGCGCAGCGAACGATAAACGGAGTTCGTGTCGTCATTCTTTGACCCTTTCAACCAGCTTCTTCCCGACCAAAACCACTTCGTTGTAGCTTCAAACTATATATACACCTTGCACCGTAAAAGTCAAGCCAGCCCGGCAGCGGATTTCCCCGGCAGCTCTTCGTAAGCCATGCGAAATTAACCGTCCTGCCCCTTTTCACCCTTCCTGCCCCGGCTTGATTTCGGGCGTGATAGCGTCTATAGTCTGGTGCGTAAACTAAAGGCCCGGGCGGAAATCGCTCCGCCGGGACCGTCTAGGCTGTACTATTAGCTTTTCGCTCCCCCGTTCGGAGCTGGCCGGAGTCCGCAACGGGCCGCAGCACTTCCGGCGCAGCACGGGAGCCCAACGAAAAGGAGTGGTTGCTATGCACAAAGGTGCCTTACGGACTTGCGGCGTTCTATTCATGGCTTTAGCCGCCGTGTTATTTGGACAACAGATCGGGAACGTCGCCTATCGCAACCCGGAGCTCCCCGCCGAAAAGCGCGCCGCCGAGTTGGTCGCGCAGATGACCCTGGAAGAGAAAGTTTTGCAGATGCAAAACTCCGCCCCGGCCATCGAGCGGCTGGGAATTCCGGCCTACAACTGGTGGAATGAAGCGCTGCACGGCGTGGCCCGCGGCGGCCAAGCTACGGTTTTCCCCCAGGCCATCGGGCTCGCGGCCATGTGGGATACCGAGCTCATGCAACGGATCGCCGACACCATCTCCACCGAAGCTCGCGCCAAGTACAACGAAGCCATTCGCACCAACACCTATAAACAATACCTGGGCCTCACCTTCTGGTCCCCCAACATCAATATCTTCCGCGATCCGCGCTGGGGCCGCGGCCAGGAAACCTACGGCGAAGATCCCTTCCTCACCGGCGAACTGGCCGTAGCCTTCATCAAAGGACTGCAAGGCGACGATCCGAAATACTTCAAGACCATCGCCACCGCCAAGCACTACGCCGTCCACAGCGGGCCCGAACCCTTGCGGCACAAGTTCGATGTCCAGCCGAGCGAGCGCGATCTCAACGAAACCTACCTGCCCGCTTTCCGCGCCGCCGTGGTCGAGGGCCACGTCGATTCCATCATGTGCGCCTACAATAGCGTCAACGGCGTGCCCGCCTGCGCCTCGACCGAGCTGCTGCAGAAGACTCTCCGCCAAGCCTGGGGCTTCCAGGGCTATGTAGTCAGCGATTGCGGCGCCATCCGCGACATCTACAACGAGACCGCCCACAAGTACAAGCCCACCGCCGCCGAGGCTTCCGCTCTGGCCGTCAAGGCCGGCACCGATCTCACCTGCGGCACCGAATACCGTTCGCTCGTGGATGCCGTCAAGGCCGGCCAGATCACCGAAGCCGAGATCAACCGCTCCGTGGAGCGCCTTTTCGTGGCGCGCTTCAAACTCGGCATGTTCGATCCTCCCGACCGCGTGCCATTTTCCAAAATCCCCTACTCCGAAAACGATTCCGCGGCTCACCGCAAAATCGCCTTGGATGCCGCCTGCGAATCCATTGTGTTGCTGAAGAACGAAGGCGGCATCCTGCCTCTCAAAACCTCCGTCCGCAAGATCGCGGTGATCGGCCCCTCCGCCGACGACCCGGTCGCGCTACTCGGCAACTACAATGGCTTCTCTCAAAAACAGGTAACCCCCCTCGAAGCGATCGAGCAGCAGTTCAAAAGGGCCGACGTGCGCTTCGCGCTCGGCGCCCCTTACACCCCGCAATCGCAGGCCCTCGTGCCCTCGAACGCTCTCGTGCCCCCTACCGGCGCCGGCCGAGGCCTCCTCGCTGAATACTTCGACAACGCCGCTTTCACCGGCCAGCCGAAACTCGCGCGCGTGGAACCCCGCGTCTTTCAACAAGCCGCGATCGTCGATCCGGAAGTGGCTGCCGCACTCCCGCAGCACGCCGCCGCGGTGCGCTGGACCGGCAGTCTTCGGCCTCCGGTCACCGGCGATTATGCCATTGCCGGCCGAGGCGGATTTGGCTCCGCCTTGCGCATTTTCCTCGACGACAAAGAATTGCTGCCCGAACCCGCGCCCTCCAACCCCGCCGGTCCCGGCGCCGGTGCGCAACCCCGCGGCTCCGTCTCTCCCGCCCACGCGCAACTGGAAGCCGATCGCGCTTACCGCCTCCGCGTCGAATACAAACCCCAGAATCCCGCCGCCGCCGGCGCGCAACTCCTCTGGCTTCCTCCCGCAGAGCCGCTCCTGGCTGAGGCCGTCGAAACCGTCAAGAATGCCGACGTCACCGTGGCCTTCGTCGGCCTCAATCCCAATCTCGAAGGCGAAGAGATGCAGGTCAATCTTCCCGGCTTCTCGGGCGGTGATCGCACCGATCTCAAATTGCCCGATCCGCAGGAGCGCCTCGTCGAGTCCGCCATCGCCGCCGGCAAGCCCGTCATCGTCGTGCTCACCAGCGGCAGCGCCATCGCCGTCAATTTCGCGGCCGAGCGCGCCGCCGCCGTCCTGGAACTCTGGTACGGAGGCGAAGAAGCCGGCACCGCCATCGCCCAGACCCTGGCCGGCGTCAACAACCCTGCCGGCCGCCTGCCCATCACTTTTTATCGCGGCGCCGAACAGTTGCCTCCCTTCGAAGACTATTCCATGAAGGGCCGCACCTACCGTTATTTCCAGGGCGACCCGCTTTACTCGTTCGGCTTCGGCCTCACCTACTCCAAGTTCGATTATTCCGCCCTGCGCGCCCAACGCGCGCCCCGCGGCGCGCAGATTTCCGTCAAAGTCAGGAACTCGTCCAACCGCGAGGGCGACGAAGTGGTCCAGCTTTACGTCGGCGGCGCCGGCGGCCCGGACGACCCCGTGCGCCAACTCCGCGGATTCCAGCGCATTCATCTGCGTCCCGGTGAATCCGGCGAAGTCGATTTCTCCATCCCCGCGGCCGAACTGCCCAAAGACAAGCTGCGGATCAGCGTCGGCGGCGGCCCCCCCGTCGGAAAAATTCCCCACCTCGACACGGTCCTTTGATAGCATCGCCTAAGGAGGAGTCCATACGCCGGCAGTGGATCGCAAGATGAGAGTGATCGACCCCAAGCGCATTCAAGGCGCGTCCAGCGAAGTGGTGCGCGATATCAACCGCCGCATCGTCCTCAACCTCATTCGCACCCGCCAGCCCATCTCGCGCGCCGATCTCGCCCGCCTCTGCGGCTTGCAGCGCAGCACCATTTCTTTGATCGTCGAACAATTGATCAACGAGTCCTGGGTCATCGAAGGCCCCACCGGCCGCCTGCCCCGCGGACGCCGTCCCACCTTCCTCCGTCTCAATGACGACCGCGTCATCGTGGGCGTCGACATCCGCCCCGGGCAAACCACCGTGGCCCTCGCCGATGCCAACGGCAAGTTCACCTCTCGCGAAGTCATCACCACCCCTTCCGATCCCAAGACCGCCGTCGACGAACTCCTCCAATCCATTCAACGCGTTATGAATTCCTGCCGCGGCAAGAAGCTCGAAGGCATCGGCATCAGCCTCCCCGGCCGCTTCAACCAGGGCTCCGATCGCCTGGTCTTCGCCCCCAATCTGAAGTGGCGCGATTTCGATCTGCGCACTCCCATCATGAAGGCCACCGGCGTCGAGGTGGAGCTCGAAAACGCCGCTAACGCCTGCGTGCTCGCCACCGTTTGGTTTGAACATGCGGATGCCTGCCGTAACCTGGTCGTCGTCACCGTCTCGGAGGGCATCGGCACCGGAATCCTGTTGAATGGCCAGTTGGTGCGCGGCGCCAACGGCATGGCCGGCGAATTCGGCCACGTGCCCCTCGATCCCAAGGGCCCCGTTTGCGGCTGTGGCGGCCGCGGTTGTTGGGAGGTCTACGCCTCCAATCGAGCCGCCCTCCGCTATTACCTCGAATCCGGCTCCACAACCGACGGCATGACCTTTCCCGATCTTCTCAGCCGCGCCGACCACGGCGACGTCCGCGCCGTCAAGGCCCTCGAAACCATGGCCCATTACCTTGGCCGCGGCATGCGCATGATCGTCGCCGGCCTGGCCCCCGAGCGCATCATCGTAGTCGGTGATCTCACCCGCTCCTGGAATCGCTTCGGACCGGTGATTGAAGCCGAAGTCCAGGACCAGGTTCTGCCCGGCGGCTCGATCCCCCGTCTCGATGCCTCCGGCGAAGGCGGCATGGCGCGCCTCCGCGGCACCGTCGCCCTCATCCTGCAGAAAGATTTCGGCGTCTACTTCTGAACGAAAAGGAACGAAAAGGGAAACAGACGCATTTCCCTTGCGACTACGCAACGGTGGCAAGCCCATTCTTCTCGACCAGCGATAGCAGCTTGAGCGAAGCCCCGGAGGGCCGCTTTTCGCCGCGCTCCCACTTGCTGACAAGACTACTCGTCACGTTCAGGTAATTGGCGAAAACGGTTTGGCTGACGTGCTCTCTCTCCCGGATCGCCTTGATCTCGTCAGGCTTCAATGGCCGGATCGGCGTAAGGCAGGCATCGTCGAAACGCCGCATGGTTTGCTTGTCGATGACCCCACCAACGTGCAAGTCCTCCATCATTTCATGAATGGCCGCCATCGCATCGCTTTTATACTTTTTGCTCATTCGCTTTTTGCCTCCACAAAGTCGCCTCTCTTCAACCGCACCGCGAGTGCGTTCTCCGTCAATGACAGGACGATCTTCGCAGCTTCCTTGAACTGTTGCTCCTCATCGTCATTGATGTTTGCCCGCTGGCTCTTGGAGAACCCGTACACGAAAAATGCCTTGGCACCGCGCCGGAAAAGGATGATGGTCCGGT
Source organism: Bryobacterales bacterium (assembly GCA_003167255.1). Lineage (GTDB taxonomy): Bacteria > Acidobacteriota > Terriglobia > Bryobacterales > Bryobacteraceae > PALSA-129. Next base: position 155,370 of record PMTR01000080.1, on the reverse strand, counting down.
AGCCTTTCGACCTACCCTGCCCTGGCCTGGCAATCCGCTGTTTGATGACCTCACCGCCAAGGTCGGCGTCGATCTGGCCATTTTCGGCCCGAGCAACCGCCTCACGCAAGGCCGCTTCCGCAATCCCTTCCTTTCGGGCAAAGCGCTGAAACCACCTGGATTTGAAGATTCGCACAAATGCGCCCAGATCAATTTTATAGCACTGGGTGCCACAGTTCAAGGCCTCCCGCTATGGATCCTGTTCGTGGCGGTTTTGGGTTTACGCGATTGCCTCTGGAGTCAGAAAGGAGTCGGAAGTGCAACTGCACGCTCTTTAAGCCAATTGTCTTTCATCGCCTGAATGTCACTGCGGGCCTGAGCTCCGTCTATAAGCCCCCCGCGCTCTGCCTGTAGATAGCCTTTTTCGATATGAGCGGACAACGCCCGGCGTTCCTCGTCGGTCCAGGTTTCCTCGGCGTCCTGAGCTTCAAGGGCGCGGCGCAAAACATCTTCGATGCCCTTGTAGCCGCCACTGGAAAGGCGTTTGTTGATAAGCGTCTCAAGGTCGGGAGGGACGTTCAATTGCATGGCCGGTTCTCCATTCTCCGCTTTCATCGTAACGTTTTAGCACGGCTCCGCGCACCCTGCTCATCTTGCTAATTTTCGTGCCCGAAAAAGGGGACGTATTTCCCCTGAGATACTCTCCTTTCTCGTCCCACCACTTGTTGTGCCCCGCCGTCCCCGCGTAGTTTTTCCGGGCGTTGCCCATCATGTCACCCAGCGTGGCAACGACCGCCAACCCGTCTTCCACTCGCCGGACCATCGCCGTCTCTACCTGGACCTTCTCAGCCATCACGCCGCGCGCTCCGGCGAACGCCTCCTGGGCTACTGCCTGATGACCAACCATATCCATCTCGTAGTCGTGCCCGAGCGCGAGGATTCGCTCGCCCGCGCCCTGAAACGCGTGCACTCCGAGTACGCTCTGGGGTTCAATCGCGTGGATGGCCGCACCGGACACCTCTGGCAGAACCGCTTCTTCTCCTGCCCATTGGACGAGTCGCATCTCATCACCGCCTTGCGCTACATCGACCTGAATCCCGGCCGGCCTAGCCGCCAAGCCATGGGATTGGCCCTGGTCGAGCGCGCGCGCCCATACCTTGGAACACGCCCGCGACCCGGTGTAGACTGCGACTGGGCGGCCTATTGTGGGCATTGGGACTACGGCGAATGGAAGGATCTGCTCCTTGCTGAAATGCCCGATGATGAATCGACCGCGGTTCGGCAGGCGACGCAAACCGGCTCGCCGCTCGGCTCGCGGGAATTCGTGGGCCAACTGGAAAGACAAGCGGGCCGGAGGCTGCGCGTCTTCCCCCGCGGCCGGCCAAAGCTTGCGCCGAGCCCACCACGAGCAACAGGTTTACAAGGATGTTTGTTCGCCGGCAGCGACGAGTGAAGGCTGGAAAATGCGTCTGGCCCTTATACCTCTAGTGGGCCTATTCATTCGCAGCGTGCCACCGCCGCATCTGAAGCCTTCCTAGGGGTAGTGTATCACGATCCCCGGAAAGGCTCATGCCGTGCTAAACGAAGAACTGCTCAAATCTAGGGATCACCACAAGATTGACGAAATCAAACATTTGCCGAAAGACGACGCCGATTTCCTTTCCTTCAACGACTCCCTCGTTGAACTTTACGAACGCGGTAAGATCGTCGTCCATCTGCATCTCACCGGGGAAGTCGGGACGGGCTTCTGCCTGACTGCCAATTACAACTCCGGTGTCGGCATCAACGTGATCGACGCTAAGCCCTGTAAAAAGTATCCTCCGGTGCTTGCTGATGTTGCAAAGTTCATTCAAGATCCACAGTTGGGTGGCCTCGAAGTCTTGCCCACTGTGGTACGGCTGCAAGGCGTCAATCTCTGCAATAACGGTGCCGGACAGCCCCGGGAGATCCCTTTTCAGATTCTTTTTGAAAGTTTTTGCGCAGCAGCAAACGGGGAACTGACAACGCAATTCTTCGGAATAACCATTCGCAGCAGAACAGAGTTCCCATACAAGGTGGTCCAGAGCGGACCGAAGATTCTGAACACAGTCTCCGATGATGTGCGGAATTACAAGGGGTACTTCAGGACCGTAGAAGCTACGGATGCCAGTTCCGTACGCATGTGGCTCTACCTCAGCCACAACGAGGCCCGCGCTGCTCTTGTGGTACCGAATAATCTCGGCGTGCGCCGCTTGACGATGTACTTCAGCCCATCTGATCTTCTCGCGGATTAGATCAAGAGATACACCCATGAACGAAGCATATATGTTTTCTAGTGTACTTGCCTAGAGGGGATAATTTCCAAACGAACCCAGTCCCATTTTTGAACAGTCAGCGCCTGCTAGCCGCGAACCAAGTGCCAGCACCGCCGATCCCATCCGGCGAAACGACCGGGGCTTCTATTTCCAAAGCCCTCCGCGCCGTCCCCAACCATCCCTCCTTGCTTTCCTCTTTGCAATCCAGGTATAGTTTGAATCCACAACGAAATCCCTGCGGACACTCCGGCAGGCATATGAAAAAGCCATCTCCCGCACCCCAATCTGAAATCCCCCCGAAGAAGATCCCCGCTTATCGCAATCCCGCGCTGCCGCCCGCCAGACGCGTCAAGGATCTTCTGTCCCGCATGACCCTGGAGGAAAAAGCCGCGCAGATGATGTGCGTCTGGCAGAAAAAGGCCGATACCCTCGTCGATGACGACGGCAATTTCGACTTGCCAAAAGCCCGCAAGGCCTTCAAAGACCGCCGCGGCCTCGGCCAGGTCGGACGCCCCAGCGACGCCGGAGGTCCCCGCGATTCCGCCAAGGGCCGCAACGCGCGCACCATGGCGGAGCTCACCAACGCCATTCAGAGATTTTTCCTGGAAAACAGCCGCCTCGGGATTCCGGTGATCTTTCACGAAGAGTGCCTGCACGGCCATGCCGCCATCGGCGGCACCAGTTTCCCGCAGCCCATCGGACTGGGTGCCACCTTCGATCCCGAACTGGTGGAGGCGCTCTTCACTATGACCGCCGCCGAAGCCAGATCGCGCGGAACCCATCAGGCCTTGACCCCGGTCGTCGATGTCGCTCGCGATCCCCGCTGGGGCCGCGTCGAGGAGACCTACGGGGAAGATCCGTACCTGGTGTCGCGCATGGGCATCGCCGCCGTGCGCGGCTTTCAGGGCGATGCTACTTTTCGCGACAAGCAACACATCATCGCCACGCTGAAACATTTTGCCGCCCACGGCCAGCCCGAATCCGGCATGAACTGCTCGCCCGTGAATGTTTCCCTGCGTGTGCTTCGCGAGACCTTCCTCTTCACCTTCAAGGAAGCCATCCACAAGGGCGGAGCCATCAGCGTGATGGCATCCTACAACGAGATCGACGGCATCCCGTCTCACGCCAATCGCTGGCTCTTACGCGATGTCCTCCGCAAGGAATGGGGTTTCAAAGGCTTCGTGGTCTCCGACTACTACGCCATCACCGAGCTGAATTACCGCGCCGATGTCCGCGGCCACTCGGTGGCCAAGGATAAGAAAGAAGCCTGCCGTCTTGCCGTCGAAGCCGGCGTCAATATTGAATTGCCGGAACCGGAATGCTACCTGCACCTGGTCGAACTGGTCCGCAAAGGCGTGCTGAAGGAGCGGCAGCTCGACGATCTGGTGGCGCCCATGCTCCACTGGAAATTCCAAATGGGGCTCTTCGACGACCCGTACGTCGATCCCGATGCCGCCGACGCCATCGTGGGCTGCGATGCCCACCGACAACTAGCCCTTCAGGCGGCGCGCCAGACCATCACCCTCCTCAAGAACGAAAACCAGGTTGCCCCGCTGAATCTCGATCGCATCAAGACCATCGCGGTCATCGGACCCAACGCCCACCGCAGCCTGCTGGGCGGCTACAGCGGCATTCCCAAGCACGACGTCACGGTCCTCGACGGTATCAAAGCCAGGGTCGGCAACCGCGCCAAAGTGCTCTATAGCGAAGGCTGCAAGATCACCATCGGCGGCTCCTGGGTGCAGGATGAAGTGGTCCCCAGCGATCCCGCCGAAGATCGCCGCCAGATCGCCGAAGCCGTCAAAGTGGCCAGAAAGGCCGACGTCATCGTGCTTGCCATCGGCGGCAACGAGCAGACTTCGCGCGAAGCCTGGTCCTTCGTGCACATGGGCGACCGCGCCAGCCTCTCGCTCATCGGCCGCCAGGACGATCTCGTCCGCGCCATGGTCGCGACCGGCAAACCGGTCGTCGCCCTCCTCTTCAACGGCCGCCCCATTTCCATCAACGCCCTCAGCCGCGATGTGCCGGTGATTTTCGAATGCTGGTACCTCGGCCAGGAAACCGGTCATGCCGTCGCCGAGGTTTTGTTCGGCGATTTCAACCCCGGCGGCAAGCTCCCCATCACCATTCCGCGTTCCGCCGGCCACCTCCCCGCGTTTTACAACTACAAGCCCACCGCGCGCCGCGGCTATCTCTTCGACGAGGTCGCCCCGCTCTTCCCGTTCGGCTTTGGCCTCAGCTACACCACCTTCACGATCGCCAACGTCCGCCTCGACAAGAAGAAGATCAAGCAAGACGCTTCCGCGCGCGTTTCAGCCGACGTCACCAACACCGGCAGCCGCGCCGGCGGCGAAACCGTGCAACTGTACATTCGCGACCTGGTCAGCTCCGCCACCCGCCCCATGAAAGAGCTGAAGGGGTTTCGCCACATCTTGCTCGCGCCCGGCGAAACCCGCACCATTACCTTCGACATCACGCCCGAACTGCTGGCCTTCTATGATGCCAATATGAAATTCACCGTCGAGCCCGGCGATTTCGAAATCATGGTCGGCAATTCCTCGCGCGATGCCGATCTCCAAAAAGTAGTCCTGGCGGTCCAATGAACAAGCCGTCGTTACAAAAGCTCTCGTTCGCTGAAAAGGCCGGCTACAGCCTCGGTGACGGCGCCGCCAACTTCGTCTTCATGACGATGATCCTGTTCCAGTTGAATTTCTACACCGACACCCTGGGCATCGCCGCCGCTACCGCTGGCTCATTGCTCCTGATCGGCCGCCTCTGGGACGCCTTCTTCGATCCCATGATGGGCCTGATGGCCGACCGCACCAACACTCGCTGGGGCAAGTTCCGCCCCTGGGTGCTATGGACCGCCATCCCCTGGGGCGTCGTCATGGTGGTCGCCTACACCACCCCCAACTTCGGTACCACCGGCAAGATCGTCTACGCTTGCATCACCAACATGCTGCTGATGACGCTCTACTCCGCCAACAACACTCCCTACTCCGCCATGACGGGCGTCATGACCGGCGACGTGAACGAGCGCACCAGCCTTTCCTCCTATCGCTTCGTCGCCGCCATGATCGCGCAATTGATCGTCGGCGGTTTCACCCTGCCCCTGGTCGCCAAGTTCGGCCAGGGCAATAACGCCAAGGGCTGGCAGATCACCATGGGCCTGTGGGCCACCATCTGCGTGGTCCTCTTCGTCATCACCTTTCTCACCACGCGAGAACGCATCCAGCCCGATCCCAGGCAGAAATCCGACGCCAAACGCGACTTCGGCACCCTGGTTAAAACCGGCCCCTGGGTCGCCATGTTCATCCTCACGCTGGCCCACTTCGTCGTGCTAGCCATGCGCGGCGGCACTCTGTCTTATTACTTCCAGTATTACGTCAACCACGATCGCCTCTTCGGCCTGCTGCAAAGCGTCGGCCTCGTCAACCCCACCGCGCACGGCGTCTGGTCGTACTTGCTGAACACCTTCGGCCTGGTGATCGATTCCAAGAGAGCCAACGTCTCCTCGGTCGGCTTCAGCCTCTTCAACATGTCCAGCCAGTTCGTCACCGTGGTGGGAGTCCTGTGTTCCACGTTCCTCTCCATGCGGTTCGGCAAGAAGACCGTTGCCATCGTGGGCTTTTCGCTCACCACTATCTTTATGGCGTTGTTCGCTCTGCTGCCGCGCGATGCCATCGGCACGTTGTTCATTCTCGAATACGCCCGCGCCCTCACCTACGCTCCCACCATTCCGCTCATCTGGTCGATGTTCGCCGACGTCGTGGATTATTCCGAATGGAAGACTGGCCGCCGCATCACCGGCGTGATCTATGCCACCATCCTGTTCGGCCTCAAAACCGGCCTCAGCCTGGGTGGCGCCATGGCTGGCTGGCTGCTTTCCGGCTTTGGGTATCGCGCCAACGCCGTGCAAAGCGCCGGCGCCTTGCGCGGCATACGCCTCACCATCAGCGTCTTTCCCGCCATCTTTTTCGTAATCGTCATCATTTGCCTGGTCTGCTACAGGATCGGCAAGAACCTGAACCTCCAGATACAGGACGAACTGGCCGAGCGCCGCAAGAAGTTCGCCCCCGCTGAATAAGCGTGATAAGAGTGCCTGATTCAGAAACTCGCTTACGTGTCCAAGACCGCTTGCTGACGCGCGCGGCTCGCATGCGAGCCGCGACCGTAAGGGAGCGGTCTGTGCCCAATGCGTGTATTTGTTTAACCATGTACTAAGGGTGGATAAGGAACACCTCACATCATGTCCGTGAAATCCGTCGCAATCTTAGGCCTGCTGCTGGCTGGCGTGTCCCACGCGCAACCGGCCACTTTGAAAGACGCCTTCCAGGGAATCTTCCGCATTGGCGCGGCTATCAATCAGTCGCAGTTCGAGGAGAAGGACGCCCGCGGCGATGCCATCATCGCCGCGCAGTTCAACACCATTAGCCCGGAAAACGCGCTCAAGTGGGAATCCATCCACCCCCGGCTCGATGGCTACAACTTCGATCCCGCCGACCACTACGTGGCTTTCGGCGAAAAGAACAAGATGTTCATCATCGGTCACTGCCTGGTCTGGCACAGCCAGGTGCCCCGCTGGGTCTTCCAGGACGACAAGGGCGCTCCGCTCACCCGCGATGCCTTGTTGGAGCGAATGCACGATCACATCCGGACCGTGGTGGGCCGCTACAAGGGCCGCATCGCCGGCTGGGACGTAGTCAACGAAGCCCTCAACGAAGACGGCACGCTGCGCAAATCGCCATGGCTGAACATCATCGGCGACGACTTCATCGCCAAGGCCTTTCAGTTCGCCCATGAAGCCGACCCCAAAGCCGAGCTCTATTACAACGACTACTCGCTCGAAAACGAGGCCAAGCGCAAGGGCGCCGTCGAACTCATCAAAAAGCTCAAAGCCCAGGGCGTCCCCATCACGGCCATCGGACTGCAAGGCCACGACAAGATGGATTGGCCCACCGCCCGACAGCAGGCCGACACCATCGAGGCCTTCGCCGCGCTCGGCATCAAGGTGAACATCACCGAGCTCGATGTCGACGTGCTGCCGCGCAATGCCCCCGGAAATTCGGCCGACGTCTCCGCCACCTCCGCCGGCGGCTCGGGCTCCAACCCGTACACCGCCGGCCTTCCCGACGCGGTCCAGCAGGCGCTCGCCCAACGCTACGCCGAGCTCTTCAAAATCTTCGTCAAATACCGCGCCTCCATCACCCGCGTCACTTTCTGGGGCGTAACCGATGGCGACTCCTGGTTGAACGGTTTCCCCATCCGCGGCCGCACTAACTATCCGTTGCTCTTCGATCGCGAGGGAAAAACCAAACCGGCCTTCACTTCCGTGATCGGCGCGGCGACTGGAGCAAAATGATCATGCGACGCCGCCTTCCTCTTGCCGCGCTGCTCGGCCTCTGTCTCTTCGCGTCCCCTCGCACCGCCCACGCCATCGGCCAGACGCGCTATATCATCGAGAAGCCCGCACCCGGCGCATTCCCCATCGTGCAAGCCAAGACCGCCGCGGCCATCTATGTCGACCCCGCCGATTGGCCCGGCGTCGCGCGTGCGGCCGCGGACTTGCAGGCCGATATCGCCCGTGTTACCGCCGTCACTCCCGCGCTGCTCCGCGACACCAAAGGACTCGGCCGCGCCGCCATCATCGTCGGAACCATCGGCCGCAGCCCCATCATCGACCGGTTGGTGCGCGAAAAGAAGATCGATACCGCGCAGGTCGCCGGCAAGTGGGAGGCCTTCGTCATCCAGGTGGTGGCCAATCCCCTGCCGGGCCTGGCGAGCGCCCTGGTCATCGCCGGCAGCGACAAACGCGGCTCCATTTTCGGCATCTATGACGTCTCCGAACAAATCGGCGTCTCCCCTTGGTATTACTGGGCCGACGTGCCCACCGTCCACAAAGACGCCCTCTTCGTGAAAGCCGGCAGATATTTCGAAGGCGAGCCAGCCGTGAAGTATCGCGGCATCTTCTTGAACGACGAAGCGCCTGCCTTGAGCGGTTGGGTGAGAGAGAAGTACGGCATGGCGCCGGTGTCGAACAATCCGGCGAGACCTTCCGACGTCGTGAACATGAACCACGAGTTCTACTCCAAGGTCTTCGAGTTGATCCTGCGTCTCAAGGGCAACTACCTGTGGCCCGCCATGTGGAACAACGCCTTCAATGAGGACGACCCGCTGAATCCGAAGATCGCCGACGAGTACGGCATCGTCATGGGCAACTCGCACCATGAGCCCATGCTGCGCGCCCAGAAGGAGTGGACGCGCCACGGCAAAGGCCCCTGGGATTATTCCAAAAACGCCGATGTGCTCAAAGCCTTCTGGGAAGAAGGCGTCAAGCGCAACAAAGACTACGAAAGCATCACCACCATCGGCATGCGCGGCGATGGCGACAGGCCCATGGCCGGCACATCGCTCGAGGCCAACGTCGCGCTGCTTGAGAAGATCGTCGCGGATCAGCGCAAAATCCTCTCCGGGCAGGTCAACCCCGACGTCACGAAAATTCCCCAACTCTGGGCGCTCTATAAAGAGGTTCAGGGCTACTACGAGCAAGGCATGCGCGTCCCCGACGATGTCACGCTCCTCTGGTGCGACGACAACTGGGGTAACATTCGCCGCCTTCCCACGCCCGACGAACGCAAACGCGCGGGCGGCGCTGGCATCTATTATCACTTCGATTACGTCGGCGGTCCGCGCAATTACAAGTGGATCGACACCAATCCCATCCCCAAAATCTGGGAGCAGATGAATCTGGCCCTCGAGTACGACGCCAAACAGATCTGGATCGTCAACGTGGGCGATCTCAAGCCCATGGAATTCCCCATCGAGTTCTTCCTCGATCTCGGCCGCGATCCCCAGCGCTGGTCCAAGGATAAACTCGGCGAGTTCACGCGCCTCTGGGCCGAACGCGAATTTGGCGCCGCGCACGCCGCGGAGATCGCCGATCTGGTATCCACCTACCTCAAGTACAACGGCCGCCGCAAGCCGGAACTCCTCGATCCGGCGACCTTCAGCCTCACCGACTACCAGGAGGCCGATCGCGTCGTGGCCGATTTTCACGCACTCGTTTCCAAAGCCGAAGCCCTGCAAACCGCGTTACCCGAAAATGCCCACGAAGCCTTCTTCGAGCTCGTGCTGCATCCTGCCAAGTCCTACGCCCAGGTTGCCGAGCTCTACATCGCCGCCGCCAAGAATCAACTCTACGCCTCCCAGGGACGCGCCTCCGCCAACGATTACGCCGCCCAAACCAGGGCGCTCTTCCAGGCCGATGCCGATCTCTCCGGCTACTACAACCACACGCTCTTGAACGGCAAGTGGAACCACATGATGGATCAGACTCACATCGGCTACACCATGTGGCAGGAACCTCCCCGCAACACCATGCCCGCCGTCAGAGAGATCAATCTCCCCGAGGCCGCCGCCATGGGTGTCGCCGTGGAAGGGTCCGCCGATTCCTGGCCAAGCGCCAAGTCCGATCCGGCGCTCCCCGCCTTCGACGCCTTCAATCAGCAGCGCCGTTACATCGACATCTTCGCCAAAGGCACAGCGCCGTTTCAATTCTCCGCCGCGCCCAGCGTCCCGTGGATCTCCGTGAGCCTACCGCAGGGGTCCATCGAAAAGGAGCAGCGCCTTTGGGTCAGCGTCGATTGGAGCAAGGCGCCCGCCGGATCGTCTGACGGCTCCGTCAAGATCTCGGGCGCCGGCGGCGCCGGGGTCACCGTCAATCTCACCGCCTCCAATCCGCGCGAGGTCACACCCGCCACGCTCCGCGGCTTCGTCGAAGCCAACGGCTACGTCTCCATCGAAGCCGAGCATTACTCGAAGAACAACGCCAGCCCCGCTGCCCGGTGGGAAAAGATCGATGACTACGGCCGCACTCTCTCAGGGTTGTCGGTCTTCCCCGTCAATGGCCCCAGCCTCGACCCCGGCAAGAATGCACCGTCTCTCGAATATCGGATGTACCTGTTCGACGCCGGGAAAGCCGAAGTGGACGCCATCCTCGGCCCCACCCAGAACTTCACTCCGGGCCGCGGCCTGCGCTTTGCCATGGCTTTCGATGACCAGCCCCCGCAAGTCATCGATACTCTTGCACAGAATTCGAACCGCGACTGGGAGACCACTGTCAAAGACAGCGTCCGCCATGTCAAATCCAATTTCACCATCGCAGCACCCGGCTACCACACGCTAAGAATCTGGACGGTCGACCCCGGCATCGTGCTGGAAAAACTCGTGGTGAACCTGGGTGGAGTCAAGCCCAGCTACCTCGGCCCGCCCGAAAGCTACCGCGCCGAACAACGCCCGTAGCTCGCGGTGCAGTACAATAGGCTGGCTACTCAGACGGGCGTGCTTCTTACAGCGCGGCATTCATTTGGGGGGAAAACGTATGTCAGGCAAGTATTTGATTCGGGCGACCATCGCCCTGGCAGGTTTGGGAATCGCTTGCGGCCAGAAGCCGGCGGCATCTCCGCAGTCGGGCGGCACTACCTCTACAGGAGCAGCGCGTGTGGCAGCTTCCACGTCCGGCGGCACTCGCGTGGAGTACGTCACCGACCCAACGCTGAATGACATGAAGGCGATTGCGGTGAAGGTTCCGGCGAAGTGGCACTTTCAGGGAGTGCTGTACCAAGGGGGCAAGTGCGCGTCGATGCCCTTCGGCGTGTTCCGGGCGACGAGTCCGGACGGCCTGAGTTTTGTGGAGCGGTTGCCAGAGTTGGGCTGGACCTGGGCCGAAGGCCCATATTCTCAGTTCCTACCGAAAGACTGCTTGCCGTTGACGGGGCCGATGAAGGCGCAGGATTTTCTGAAGTTCATGGCGGCGACCATGAAGGTGCAGTACGTAGCGGACGATCCGGTTCCGGCGGAGCAGAAAGCCGCTGCGCAGAAAGTATGGGATGACTCCGATGCGTCGATGGTTTCCCGGTATGCGCAGATGCATGTGCAGCCTCCGAAAAACACGGCGGAATTGGCCCAGGCATTTGTCAGCTTCCAGAATGGGACATTCGCCATGAAGGGAGCGTTGGCCGTACGGATCCACTGTGTTGAGACCCATCAGGCGGGGATGTCGGGGCTTTCCAAGTGGTCGCCCGGCCATCCGGTGACGGTGACTACCGGGCCTCCGTCGACCATCCACACATGCACGGCGGCTGTGCGGTACGCCACTGCCCCGCAGAATCAGTTTGAGGCGGTGATGAAGCCATGGCTGGCGCCTGGGATGGGGGCGAATGGCGGGGAGCCAGAGTGGGCGAATGCCTGGTCCCAGCGGAACACCGCGCAGATGCAACAGATGACCGCCGATATGAACCGGGCCGCGGCGGCGCAGCGGCAGGCGCAGCAGCAGCAATTCAACCACGACCAGGCGGTGCGGCAGCAGATGCATGAGCAGTTTCTGGCCACCATGCAGCGGGGAACGGACATGTCGATGGCGCGGACCCAGGCGAACATGAATGCCAGGAGCACGGCGGCATCGGACTGGGTGGACTACGCGCTCGATCAGCAGACCGTCCGCGACCCGAATACCGGGCAGGTCAGCAAGGTATCGAGCGCGTACAGCTATACATGGGTCGACAGCTCCGGCAAGAACAGCTACCAGACTATGTCCCCTAATGCCGATCCCAACGGCGTCCTGACGGGCAATTGGACCCGCCAGCAGCAGGTCCACGGCGACGGCACCGGCAAGTAAAGACCTTGAGTCCAACCGGGGCCGCTTGGCCCAGGAGAAAAACGTATGTCAAGTAAGTATTTGATTCGGGCGACCATCGCCCTGGCAGGTTTGGGAATCGCTTGCGGCCAGAAGCCGCCGGCATCTCCGCAGTCGAACGCCAATACTTCTACAGGTGCGGCGCGTGGGGCAGCCTCCACCTCCGGCGGCACGCGCAAGGAGTTCATCCGCGATCCCTCGCTGGACATGAACTTCAATGAGGTCAACGTCCCCGCGAAGTGGCACTTTCAGGGCATATTCAACCAGCAAGGCCACTGCTACACGTTGCCCTCGGTGGTCTTCCGCGCCACTAGTCCGGATGGCCTAACCTTCGTCGAGCAAATGCCCGTTCTCGGTTGGTTCTGGGGTACGGGCCCCTCGGCCCAGACCGACTGCCTCCCCCTGAAGCAGGCCATGGGCGCGCAGGACTTCCTGAAGTACATCTCCGCCACGCTCAAGGTCGAGTACCTCGCCGACGAGCCAGTCCCGGCCGCCATCCGCGCGAAAGCCCAGAAGGCAGCTGCCGACTCCGATGCGTACTATGCCCCGAAGTACGCCGCCATGGGCGCCGCGCCACCGAAGAATACCAAGCAACTGGCCTGGGCAACCGTCCGCTACAGGAACGGCACCTTCGTCATGAAGGGCCGGCTCGAAACCACCGTCGATTGCATCGAGACGCAGGGGCGGGCGCCCTCAATGCTGGTAGGCAGACCGCCTCGGATTCAACCAGGCCAGCCCTGGGACCTAGACCAGTGCTATGCCTTTGTCCAGTTCATGTCCGCTCCGGAGAACCAATACCAGGCCACCGTCAGCATGCTGGATTCAATCAATGTGGGCCCGACTGAGCTTCCCGCGTGGACGCAGGCCTTCCTAGACAGAAGTAATCGGCAGACTTGGCAAGCCATTAACGACATGAATGCAGCAGCCGCGGCCTGGCGCGCAACCAGCGCCCAGCAGTTCGCCCACGACCAGGGGGTGCGCCAGCAGATGCATGAGGAGTTCCTCTCCACCATGCAGCGCGGCACGGACATGTCGATGAACCAGGCGGCGCAGATTGCCAACTCCAACCACACCATCGCGTCGGACTGGGTTGACTACTCGCTCGATCAGCAAACCGTCCGCGACCCAATTACCGGGCAGATGAGCAAGGTGTCGAGCGCATACAGCTATACATGGGTCGACAGCTCCGGCAAAAACAGCTACCAGACAAACCTCGTGAATGCCGATCCCAATGGCACCCTCAATGGCACTTGGACCCGCCAGCAGCAGGTCCACGGCAACGGTACGAATAAGTAGAGACTTAAACCCACCCGGGAGCACGCGTCGTCGCAAAACGGGGACTGCTACCAATTCCCGTCTTTGGAATTGGATAGCTGTCCCCGCTTTGCCCTTTTGGAGACCATGTTTCGAGCAATTTGCGACGCACTTCGCTAATACGTCGCCCCGCCCGCCTCGAGCGGCCCCTGCCGAATCTCCAGGCACCCCCGCCCCGTCGGCAGCATTTTCCCCGGGTTGAGCCGGCCCTCCGGGTCGAACAATCGCTTCAATCGGCCCATCATGTCCAGCGTCTCCGCCGGGAACTGCTTGCTCATCAGCTCGTTCTTTTCCATGCCGACGCCGTGCTCGCCGGTGATCGATCCTCCCGCTTCCACGCAGTACGCGAGAATCTCTTCCCCCGCGGCACGCGCCCGTTCCAGTTCGCCCGGCTTGCGCGCGTCGAATAGTATGATCGGGTGCATATTGCCGTCGCCGGCGTGGAAGATGTTGCTGATGGTCAGCCCGCGCCGTTCGGCCACCTCGCCGATAAACCGCAGCGTCGGCGCGATCTTGGTGCGCGGCACCACGCCATCCTGCACATAGTAGGTGGGGCTCACGCGGCCCACGGCGCCAAAGGCGTTCTTGCGGCCCTTCCACAGCAGGTCGCGCTCCGCCGCGCTCTGCGCCACGCGAAATTCGCGCGCTCCGCACTCCAGGCAGGCCGCGCGAATCTGCCCCACCTGTTCTTCCACCACGTCGGACGGGCCCTCCAACTCGATCAGCAGCACCGCCGACGCGTCCATCGGGTAGCCCGCGTGGGTGGCCTCTTCCACCATTCGCAGCATCACCCCGTCCAGCATCTCCACCGCCACCGGTGTAATGGCGCGGGCGGTGATCTCGGCCACCGTGCGGCCGGCGTCCTCGTTGGAATCGTAGACCACCAGAATCGTTTTGACGGCTTCCGCCTTGTGCATGAGCCGCAGCGTCACCTTGGTCACCAGCGCCATGGTGCCTTCCGACCCGGTCAGCAGCCCCGTCAGGTCGTACCCCGGCAGGTCAGCTTCCTTGCCGCCGGTCTCCACCACCGTGCCGTCCGCCAGCACCAGTTCGAGGCCCATCACGTGATTGGTGGTCACGCCGTACGCCAGTGTGTGCGGGCCGCCGGCGTTCTCCGCCACGTTCCCGCCAATCGTGCAGGCGCGCTGGCTGGAAGGGTCCGGTGCATAGAAAAAGCCGTCGCGCTCCACCGCCAGAGTGACATCCAGGTTCACCACGCCGGGCTCCACCACCGCGCGCTCGTTCTCCAGGTCGAGCTCGACAATCCGGTTCATGCGCGCGAACCCGATCAGGATTCCGCCCTCGCGCGGGATCGCGCCGCCGGAAAGTCCGGTGCCGGCTCCACGCCCCACCACCGGCAGCTTGAATTCCCCCGCGATCTTCACGATGGCCGCCACGTCCGCCGTGGTGCGCGGAAACACCACCAGATCCGGCCGATGTTTTTCCTGCGAGCCGTCGTATTCGTAGAGCGCCAGATCTTCCGGCCGGTCGAGATAGCCGCGCTTGCCCACCAGCGCCGCGATGCGTTCGGTCGAACCAGCCGGCAGCATATTTATAGCGTCAGACCCTTCAAATACTCCCGGAACGGGCCGCCCAGGTCCCGCCGCCGCAGCGCGAATTCCACCGTGGCCTTCAGGAATCCGAGCTTGTCTCCCGCGTCGTAGCGCGTGCCTTCGAAGCGGTAGGCGTAGATCGGCCGCGTGCGCAACAGGTGTCTCAGCGCGTCGGTGAGCTGGATCTCGCCGCCCGAACCGGGGTCGATGGCCTGCAGCGATTCGAAAATGTCGTGCGTCAGCACATAGCGCCCGATGATCGCCAGGTTCGACGGCGCCTCCGAAGCCTTGGGCTTCTCCACCAGGTTGCGGATGCGGTAGACCCGGTCGTGTGAGCCGTTGTGCGCCACCGGCTCGGCGTCTATCGCGCCATAAGAGGAAATGCTCTCGCGCGGCACTTCCATCACCGCCAGCACCGGCGCTCCGAAGAAGCTGTAGACGTCCAGCAGTTGGCGCAAGCAAGGCGTTTCCGCCTCGATCACATCGTCGGCCAGCACTACCGCAAAGGGCTCCTGCCCCACCAGCGCGGAAGCGCGCAGCACGGCATGTCCCAGCCCCAGCGCCTCTTTCTGCCGGACGTAGGAAACGTCGATCATATCGGAGATGCCGCGCACAATCGCCAGCAGTTCCTTCTTGCCGCGCATCTCCAGCAGGTTTTCCAGCTCAAAGCTCACATCGAAGTGATCTTCGATGGCTGTTTTGCCGCGGCCCGTCACGATAATAATGTTCTGGATACCCGAATGGACCGCCTCTTCCACCCCGTACTGGATGATGGGCTTGTCCACGATCGGCAGCATTTCCTTGGGTTGAGCCTTGGTGGCGGGAAGAAATCGCGTGCCCAGCCCCGCCGCTGGGAATACTGCCTTGCGCACTTTGGCGGTCATCTACTACAGTTTGGTGCCACGATGGCTCCGTTGGCAACTGGTGAGTTTGTGTTTCCACTCCCGCTGTGCTATTTATAAATACCTGGGACAACAGCAATGGCATACGTAATAGCAGAACCCTGCATCGGCACCAAGGACACCGCCTGCGTCGACGCCTGCCCGGTCGATTGCATTCATCCGAAAAAAGATGAGCCCAACCACGCGGAAGCGGAGATGCTTTACATCGACCCGGTGGAATGCATCGATTGCGGCGCGTGTGTTCCCGTTTGCCCGGTTTCGGCGATCTTCGCCCTCGACGATCTCCCGGAAAAATGGAACAGCTTCACGCCCAAGAACGCCGCATACTTCGGCCGGTAAGCAACCGTCAGCTTTCAGCGCTCAGCTCACAGCGGCCATGGGGCCGCCCCGGCATCGCCGAGCACTTGCGTCCTATATCCAATTGGATATAATCGGAACATGCGGCCCGTGCGCTTCCTCGGCGACTCGCTCAAGTGCCTGCGAGACTTCCCCGAGTCCGGGCGACACGATGCGGGCTATCAGTTAGACAAGGCGCAACGGGGGGAGCAGTCCGACGATTTCAAGCCGATGGCCGTGATTGGCAAGGGTGTCGAGGAGATTCGCATAACGGACGAGAGCGGCGCTTACCGCGTGATCTATGTGGCACGGCGCGCGGATGCCGTGTATGTGCTGCACGCTTTCCAGAAGAAGACGCAAGCCACCCCGAAGAAGGACATCGACACCGCCAGGAAACGCTTTGCGCAATTACCGAGAGGTGCGAAATGAGCAAACCCGAGAGCTACGCCAGTGTTTGGGACGCCATCGCGGACACGCCAGGGCAGGCGGCGAACCTGCGGGCGCGGGCCGAACTGATGCGGCAGATCGCGGCCTTCGTGAAACGGAAGGGCTGGACGCAGGTCGCGTCGGCAAAGCACTGCGGGGTGACGCAACCGCGGATCAACGATTTGTTGCGCGGACGTGTCTCGCGCTTCTCGCTGGACGCGTTGGTGAACATCTCGACGGCGCTGGGTTGCCGCGTGCGGGTCGATCTCGAGGCCGCCTAAGCGGGAGATCGGCAAAAACCCCCTCAAGAAAACGTTTCAAAGCTGACCGCTGACAGCCCCTACGGCCGGTAAGTCGCGAACGCCGTATCGGTCTCCCATAGTCTCACAAAGCTCACCCGCACGCCTGCGCGGGTTTGCAATTCCCGGTGCACTTCCTCGTAAATGTACCTGGCCATGTTCTCGGCCGATGGGTTGATGGCATCGAACGGCGGAAACTCGTTCAGCCACTGGTGATCCATGCGGTCCAGCACGCCGTGCACGATGCGTTTCAATTCCACGAAATCGACCAGCAGCCCGATGGCGTCCAGCTCGGCGCCTTCCAGCGTCACGTGGCAGCGGTAGTTGTGGCCGTGCACGTTCTCGCACTTGCCTTTGTAGTTGCGCAGCGCATGACCGGCGGCGAATGTCTCTTCAATGGTCACTTCAAACATCGAAAAACTTCTCCACGTCTTCCAGTTCGGTCGTGAACCGGTAGTCCGGCAGGCTGTCGAAGAACACCTGGCCGTACCGCTGCTTGGTGATTCGATTATCCAGCAGCACCAGCACGCCGCGGTCCGTCTTGCTGCGAATCAGCCGTCCGAACCCCTGTTTCAGCGCGATGGCGGCTTGCGGAATCTGATAATCGTAAAATGGATTCCCGCCCGCCTTGCGTATGCTCTCGATGCGGGCACTCACCACCGGGTCGTTGGGAACTGCAAAAGGCAGTTTATCAATGATAACGCAGCTCAGTTGCTCGCCCGGCACGTCCACGCCCTGCCAGAATGAAGACGTCGCGAACAGCACGCAGTTGGGCGTCTCTCGAAACTCGCCCAGCAGCGCGTTGCGCGGCCCGGTGCCTTGCAGCAACGTCGGGTATTCCACTTCGAAAGAGACCGCGTCGTAAACCAGCCGCATCTGCTGGTAGCTGGTGAAGAGCACGAACGCGCGGCCCCGGCTGTGGTTCAGAATGCGGATCACTTCCTCGCCGGCCGCCCGCGTGAAGGCCGGGTTTTTCGGCTCCGGCAGGTGCTGCGGCACGTAAAACAGCGCCTGCTTCTGGTAGTCGAAGTGGCCGCCCACAATCAGCGTGCGCGGATTGTCGAGCCCCAGCCGCTTCTGCACGTATTCGAATCCGCCGGCCACCGCCAGCGTCGCCGAGGTCAACACCACCGTATCGATCTTGCGGAACAGCCGCTCGGAGACAATCTCCGCCACTTCGATCGGCGTGGCCTGCAGAAAACAGCCGCGCCCGCGCTTCTCCACCCAGTACACGAACCGTTCGTCGTCTTCTTCCATTACGAACTTCAGCGCCCTGGCCAGTTCCTGCGTGCGCCGGAACAGCGGGATGACCTCCTCCGGCGGCGTCGCCAGCAGCTTCAGGTGCGAACCGATCAATTCGAGCGCCGCCAGCAGATCCGTATAGGCTTCTTCGTTGTCCTCGCGAAATGCGTCGCGTCCGTGAAAGGCCACCCGCCGCTCGGTGTCTCCGAACAGGGCAAAAAATCGCGCCGTGTTTTCGTCCAGCCGTGCGAGCGTGCGGTCCAACTCCTGAGTGCCGAATTTCTTCATGCGGCCGATCACGCCGATATCGCGCCCCAGGTCATGCAGGCGGTAATTGCTGACCGCGACGCCAAAGTACTGGCCCACCACGTCCTCGATTTCGTGGGCTTCGTCGAACACCACCGCGTGATACTCCGGCAGAATCCCGCCTTCGTAGCTCTCGTCCCTCAAGGCGAGGTCGGCGAAAAACAGGTGGTGGTTGACGATGATGATGTCGCTCTCCGCCGCCCGCTGGTGCATCGCCGTGATGAAGCAGCGCTCGAAGTTCTGGCACTTCTGGCCGCTGCACAGGTCACTGCGCGCATCCACCTTGGCCCAGGCCGTCGAGCCTTCCGGCAGCCGCTTGATCTCGGAGCGGTCCCCGAATTCGGTAGTCTTCTCCCACTGCCGGATAATTTCGAAATCCGCCACTTCCTCCAGGCCGGTGAGCACCGGCGATTTCTCAGCGTCGTAGATTTTCTGCCGGCAGGCGTAATTGTTGCGCCCCTTCATGTAGCACACCTTCAGCGGCCGCGGAAAGTGCTGCTGCAGGAAAGGGACGTCCTTAAAGAAAAGCTGCTCCTGGAGATTCTTGGTGCCGGTGGAGACCACGATGCGCTTGCCCGAGAGCAGCGCCGGCACCAGGTACGCCAGCGTTTTCCCGGTGCCCGTGCCGGCCTCGACAATCAGGTGCCGCTTCTCCGCCAGCGCCGATTCCACGGCCTCCGCCATCTCCACCTGTCCCTTCCGGAATTCGTATTTGGGGTGCCACTTGGAGAGCGTCCCATGCCGCGAGAAGAAGGAACGCGCGGAGGATGTGCGGGCCTGGGTGGGCATCGGATGCTTTGATTCTAGCAAGTAGCTTTGAACTCACCGCGGAGACGCGGAGAAAACTAAGAGAACCAATACGCGAATTCTCCCTCGTTGTGGGGCAGGCGCTTTCGCCTGCCAATCTTCACATCAACCGAATCTCGACTCAGCCAACTCTCCAATTCTCTTTAGGTTTTCTCAGCGTCTCCGCGTCTCTGCGGTGAAATCCCCTCTTGCTGTTTGCGTAAATATGTATTTTGATTCATACTGGAAAATATGAAAGTGGGCGAGCGGGGACAAGTCACCATCCCGAAAGAGATTCGCGAACGATTTGGTATCCAGCCGAATTCCGAAGTGGAATTCCACCTCGTCAGAGGCGCCATCGTGCTGAGAAAGACGCCTGCCAGGCTTTCGCTCTGCCGATGGAAGGGCAAATGCCGGGAGAGCCTTACGGCGCTGGGCTACTCCTCCGTGGATAAATACATTGACGACGTTCGCGGGCGGTGACCCCGGCCGATGATCACAGCCATTGACACTAACGTTCTGCTCGATATCCTATTACCCAACGAAAGCTTCGTCGACAGTTCAATCGCCGTGCTGGAAGACGCCGCCGCGGAAGGTTCCCTGGTGGTCTGCGATTTGGTTTATGCCGAGCTGTGCGTTCATTTTCCAGCCCGGCAGGAGTGCGACCGGTTTCTCGAGAGTAACGAAATCCGCGTCGAGGCGCTGGATCGCGACGCGCATTTCCTGGCAGGCAGAATCTGGCGGAAGTACCGTCAGCAAGGCGGCCCGCGATCCCGCATCCTTTCGGACTTCCTGATCGGCGCCCACGCCCAGGCTCAGACCAACCGGCTGGTTTCCCGCGACCGTGGCTTCTATCGCAAGCTGTTCCCTTCGCTCACCGTCCTCGATTCCTCCCGCCGTGTCCTCTGATCCATCCGCCACTAGGCCCGGCGGCGCGATCCTCCGCCCGCAGACTGCTATCATGAAGTTTCATGTCCCATGCCATTCCCACAGTCGTCATTGTGGGCAGGCCCAACGTTGGAAAGTCCACCCTCTTCAATCGCATTACAGGGCAGCGGCGCGCCATAGTCGGCGATGAGCCCGGCATCACGCGCGACCGCATCCACGGGCTTGCCGAACACGAAGGCCGCCGCTTTGAGGTGGTCGATACCGGCGGCATCGTGATCCACGACCAGGAGTACATTCCCGCGCAGATCCTCCACCAGGCGGAAATGGTCCTCCAGAGCGCTGCCCACATCATCTTCCTGGTGGATGGCCACGCCGAAATCACCGCCCCCGACCGCGATCTGGCGGCCATGCTCCGCAAGTTGGGCAAGCCCGTCACGCTGGCCGTCAACAAAATCGATTCCGCCGGGCGCGAAGTGCTCGCCCACGAATTCCACGAGCTCGGAATCCCCGGCGTCTACCCCATTTCGTCCGAGCACGGCACCGGCATCGACGCCCTGCTCGACCGCGTCACGGAAGGCTTCTCCACCGAGCCTCCCGACGAGGCGCCACCGGAAACCGGCATCAAGGTCGCCATCGTCGGCCGCCCCAACGTCGGCAAATCGACCCTGCTCAACACCCTCACCGGCCAGGAGCGTGCCATCGTTTCCCCCGTCGCCGGAACCACCCGCGACGCGGTGGATGAAAAGGTGATCCGCGATGGCGTGGAGTACGTCTTCGTCGATACCGCCGGCATCCGCCGCAAAGGCAAGACCAAGGACATGGCCGAAAAGCTGAGCGTGGTGATGGCGCGCCGCAACATCCGCATGGCCCACGTGGTGCTGCTGATGCTGGATGCGACCGAAGGCGTGGTAGCGCTCGACGCCACCATCGCCGGCTACGCGCACGAAGGCGGCCGCGCGGTGATCGTCTGCGTCAACAAGTGGGACGAGGCGCACGGCGTCCAGGGCAAAAAGAAACTGGATTTCGAACACGAGGTACACGACAACTTCAAGTTTCTGGAGTACGCCCCCATCGTCTTTATGTCGGCCAAGACCGGCTCGGGGGTGCGCACGCTGTTCCCGCTCATCAAGGAAGTGTACGAATCGGCCTCGCGGCGCATCACTACCGGCGAATTGAACCGCTTTGTGGAGCACCTCCGCTTCGAGGAACGCAAGATCTTTTACATCACCCAGCATTCCATCCGCCCGCCGGCATTCGCCATCTTCACCGACCGCGGCGGGCCGCTGCACTTCTCGCACGAGCGCCAGATCATCAACCAGATCCGCAAGAAGTTTGGATTCCGCGGCACACCCATCCTGCTTCAGACCCGCGCCAAGGCCAAAAAGGTTAAACGCTAACAGTTCAGGATTGCCATTTCCGCCGATGCCCCTTAGACTAGAGAGCAGTCATCATGAACGAACTCATATTTAAATCGGGAGGGCGGCCGCATGTGGAATAAGCGCCGCGATGAAGAACCGCCCAAACCCATTTCCCAGGGAATCGTGCCCTCTCCGGCGCCGCCGGCGCCTAATCCAGTCGAAGTGAAGAAGGAGGCTACACCCATGTCCAGTACCCCCGTGCGAACGTTCGAGCCTGAGAGCCGCGGCGGCGCGGCGACCATTGGGAAATCGGTCAAAGTGGTCGGCCAGATCTTCAGCAAGGAAGATCTCTACGTGGATGGCACCGTGGAAGGTACGGTAGAAGCCCTGGAACATAAGCTCACCATCGGACCGCACGGCACCGTGCAGGCCGCCATCAAGGCGCGCGAGGTCCTGGCGCTCGGCACCATTCAAGGCAACGTGGAGGCCACCGAGCGCATCGAGATCCGCAAAGACGCCAAACTGATGGGCGATATCCGTACGGCCCGCATCATCATCGAAGACGGCGCGTACTTTAAGGGCAGCATCGATATCATCCGGCCCGAACCGGCCAAGGTGGTGCCCAAGCCGGCGGCGATCGCGCCCGCTCCCTCTGCCGCCGTGCCCATGGCGGCCGCTGCCCCGGAAATCAAACGGTAACCTGCGAAGGCGCTCATGCTGCTTCCCGGACCGCTGAAGAACATTATGCGCGGCTCGCGCGGCGGCCAATCCGCCGGTGAGAAGTCCGCCGGTCCGGCGGGCGGGCCGCCCTCACAGCAGCCCGGCGGCGCCCGAACGTTCACCACCACCACGCGGCCCAGCCGCGGGATCGAAGAGTTTTTCAACTGCATCCGCGACCAGAGCGGCCTCACCATCCTCGATCTCGGAAGCGCCAGCCAGCAGAACGTGAGTTTCATCACCAACCTGGGCCATCGCCTCTACGCGGAAGACTTCCTGCAGCTTTTGAACGAGAGCTTCGGATCGGACGACCTGGCGGCGCAATCCAACTCCGGCAGCATCGACTACTTCCTGCACCAGGCGCTGGACTACCCCGAGGGCCATTTCGACGGCGTGCTGATCTGGGACCTGCTGGAATACCTGGCGCCCGCGCTGCTGGCCGCGGTGGTGGAGCGGCTCATGAAAATCGTGCGGCCCAAGGGCTACATGCTGGCGTTCTTCCACTCCGACGACAAGCTGGAGTCGGTGCCGTTCTACACCTTCCGCATACAGGATATGAACAGCCTGCAGGTGGCCCAGACCAGCACCCGCAAGCCGGCGCAATTGTTCAACAACCGCAGCCTGGAGAAACTCTTCGGCCGGGCCGAATCGGTGAAGTTTTTCCTGACCCGCGACCGCCTGCGCGAAGTCATCGTGAAGGTGTAGGGCAATGGCCGCTGCGGCGGGTTCAGCGGACCAATGGTGTCCATTGTGGCTTGATTAGAGATAGCGCATACTGGCCTCCATGAAGCCGCTTTCCTCCATCTCGCTGACGTTCTTGCTTGTTGTGACCGCTGCCACAGCGCAACAAAGTGCAAGTGGAGGTTCCGTCACCGGGACGGTTCTCTGCGAGGACACGCAGGGGCCTGCCCGTCATGCGAATGTTTTTCTGCAGGCGCCCATAAGTAATAAACCGGGTGCGTTCATGCCTCAGGGAGAGGCTTTCGGCGCGACAACCGACCCAGACGGCTCGTTTACCATTTCAAACGTCACGCCGGGCGAATATTATGTAATCACATGGTACCCGGGATACATTTCTGCCAAGGAATACATCTTTCCCGGCGCCCTATCAATCGAGGTGAGTGGCGGACGGGAACCGTTGCCGTCATTTGTACCGCGGGTAACCATTGCGTCCGGCAAAACCGAGCGTGTCGAGATCCACGTGAAGAGAGGGGGATCGATTAGCGGCTCCGTCTCATATAGCGATGGTGCTCCGATTCCCAATGTTGCGCTGACGCCAAAATTTAAACTAAGCGACGGCAAGTTTGCGGACTCCGGCACTGGGGCCTTCCACACCGACAGCGCCGGTCATTACCGCATCGACGGATTGGCCGACGGCTCGTACGTCGTTCTTGCTGGAATTGAAGGAGCTATGGTCCCTGTCTTCGGCGGCGATCTGGCCGGAGGCGGTGGCTTGATGATTTTCGCAGGCGGCGGAATGCGGCCCAGTAAGGCCCGCGTTATTGATGTGGGCGCCCCGAAGGACTACGCGGGAGTGAACATTACGATTCCGCTGACCGGCGTCCATGAAATAAGCGGGGCTGTAGCGGCGTCGGATGGGCACCGGCTGAATCACGGCTTGGTCCGTCTCTACCCGAGGGGAGAGCCGCGTTTCTCTCTCGCGGCTCCGTTGAAGGGCGACGGCACCTTCAGCTTTCATCGGATTCCCGCGGACCGTTACACAATCCTGGTAGAGGACGCGAGCGATTGGAAGCTGACTCCCAAGGGTGATGGTGGACAGCGCTATCAAGAGCGAACGCTTGTGCAGAGGTACGGGCCCGCGTCCGTAGATGTCAATGTCGCCGACACTGATCTTACCAATGTATCCCTCACCGCTTCTCCAATCCGGTGAGACACTTCGGTTGGCAACATAACGCGATGGGCGAACAACTTTAGCGGGTATTTCGGCGACCCTTTGTGGGGCAGGATGGTATCCTGCGCGCTGGTTGGCAACCGGCGCTCGGCGGCCATTGGCAAACGCCAGCAGGCGGGTTACCAACCCGCCGCAGGATACCATCCTACCCCACAAGGCTGTAGCCCTACTCGTATTTCAACGCGACCACCGGCGAGATGCGCGATGCGCGCCAGCCGGGCGCCAGCGCCGCCAGCAGCGCGACCAGCGCCAGCACCGCCGCGGCCAGCGCCAGGACGGCGGGGTCGGCGCCTTTGACGCCGAATAATTGGGATTCCACCATGCGGCTCAGGGCCAGCGCGGCGGCCAGGCCGATCGCGATCCCCAACGCGGCCATGCGGCCGGCTTCCCACAGAATCAGGCGCAGCACTGCCGCCGGCGGCGCGCCCAGCGCCATCCGCACACCAATCTCGGAGGTGCGGCGCGCCACCGCGTAAGCCACCACGCCATACAACCCGATCGCAGCCAGCAGCGTGGCCAACAGTCCGAAGGCGCCCGAGAGAAGGGCGATGAGCCGCTCGGTATAAATGGACTCCCCGATCCAGACGTCCATCGGCTTGAGTGCGCCCATGGGCACGTTGGGGTCGGCGGCGCGCAACACCCGGCGAATCTCCGAGGCAACGCGGTTCTCGTCCCCGGCGGTGCGGACATAGAACTGCAGCCGGTCGGGCTTGTCCCACTGCGCGTAGGGGTAATACCACGTCTCTTTGGCCGGATTGCGAACGTCCACGCGGCTGTCCGCCACCACGCCCACAATTTCGATATCCAGCACGGGATGGTTGCTGCCACCGTTCATCATGTGGCGGCCCACCGGATCGCGCCCGGCAAAATACTTTTTCGCGAAGGCCTCGTTGACCAGCGCGACTTTGGGCGCGCCGTCCTGGTCGCGGTCCATGAACTCCCGGCCCCCGCGCAGCGGGATGCCCACGGCGCGGAAGAAGCCCGCGCTCGAGCCGACACTCGAGGATCCCACGTACTCGTCCGGCCCGGGCTGGTAGCCCTCAACGGTGAGATTGCCTCCGCGGTTTCCGCCGGAGAATGGTCCGTTCTCCGCCGCGCCCACGCCGGTCACGCCCGGAATGGCGGCCAGCCTCGCCTGAAAATCGCGGTAGAAGGCCGTCGCCGTGGCAGCCTGCGGCCGGCTGGTGGAGGCGTTCACTCCGAACATGAGAAGCCGCTGGGTGCGGAAGCCCAGGTTCACGCGCGTGAGGTTCAGCAAGCTGCCGGTGAACAGTCCCGCGCCCACCACCAGCAGCAGGGAGAGCGCCACTTGCGCCACCACCAGCGCCTGGCGGAAGCGCGCCGGGCCGCCGGCCACGTTGAGCGCCTGGTTTTTCAGAGTCGCCGCCAGGTTCGGCCGGGTCGCCTGGAGCGCTGGGACCAGCGCGAACAGCAGCCCGCAGACCGCCGAGAGCGCCGCCGTGAAACCAAGCAGAGGCCAGCTCAATTGTGCACTGAGCCAAGGCCCGGCGGCATCCTCCGGCAGCAGCCGCAGCAAGGCCTCCAGGCTCAGGTGCGCTACCAGCAGGCCGAACGCGCCGCCCGCCACCGCCACCATGAGGCCCTCCACCAGCAATTGCTTGAGCAGCGATGCGCGGCTGGCGCCGATGGCGAGGCGAATGGCAATCTCCCGCTGCCGTCCGGCCGCGCGCGCCAACATCAGGTTGGCCACGTTGGCGCAGGCGATCAGCAGCACCAGCCCTACCATCGCCATCAACACCCGCAGCGGTTTTCCGAACTGCTCGCCCAGCGCGTTGATGCCGTGGGCCGCCGGTTTGAGCTGCGCCCGGTGGTTGAGAAACTCGTCGCGGCCCTTATCGGTGCGCATGCTACCCATGCGGGCCAATTCCTCGTTGAGGATGGAGCGGTAGACCACGTCGGTGGCCGCCTGCGCGCGTTGCGCGGTGGTCGCGGGCTTGAGCCGCGCGAACAGGTTCAACCAGTGGAACTTGCGGTTTTCCAACACGTCCCAGGTAGGCCGCACCAACTTCTGCATGGCGATGGGGACATACACATCGGGCGTTTGCCCGGAGAGCAGTCCATGGAACGGCGCCGCCGCGACCCCCACCACCACCAGCGGATGGCCGTTGATGGCGATGGTCTGGTTCAGGACGGCGGGCGACGATGCCAGGTGGTTGGCCCAGTACCTGTAGCTCAACACCGCTACCGGGTTGGCGCCCGGCGCGCCATCGTCATCCGGAGTGAGCACGCGCCCCATGGCGGCTCCCACGCCCAGCGTGCGGAAGAAATTGCCTGAGACCATTTCCGCCGAGCCCTGCTCGGAGTTGCCTTGCCGCGTGAGGGTCACCCCGGCGCTCATGCGCGCGATGATGCCGCTGAAGGCCGAGTCGCGGTCGCGCAGGTCACGGTACATCGGGTAGGAGTAGACGGTTTCGGAACTGTCGCTGGTGCTGGTTCCCGGCGGATTGTAAGTGGAGTGGAGCACCAGCAGGCGTTCCGGATCGGCCACCGGAAGCGAGCGGAGCGTCACCTGGTCGAGCAGCGAAAAGATGGCGGTGTTGGCTCCGATGCCGAGGGCCAGCGAAAGCACGGCCACCACGGTGAACAGAGGGCTGCGCCGCAGCGTACGAAAGGAAAAAGCGATGTCTTTCCACATGGGCGTTGCTCCAAGTGACCCGTGTTGGGCTCACTTTCTTACGCAAACAAAGAACTTAAGTCTGAAACCGACCCGTGTTGGGGTCAGTTTGTTAGATTAGACGCGCCCGCCGCCGCTATCGATAGCGACCCAGGATCGAGTTCCAGCGCACCTTCAGCGGGTCAAAAAAGGCCGCCATGCCGCGCCACATGCTGACTTTGGTGCCGGCCGCGTCGTTCCAGCGGACGGGCACTTCCACGGCGCGATATCCCAGCCGCCGTGCGATGAACAGCACTTCCACATCGAACCCGAAACCGTCCAGCCGCTGGCGTTTGAAGATCTCGCGGGCCGCGGCGGTTTCGAAAAGTTTGAAGCCGCACTGGGTGTCGTGAAACGGCAGGCCGGTGACCGCGCGGATCACCAGGTTGAAAAAGCGTCCCACGTATTCCCGGAAGAGGGGCTGGCGCACGCCGATGAGCGACCGGTCGAGCGCCCGCGAGCCGATGGCCGCGCGCGCCTGTTCGCGGTCCACCGCGGCGGTTAACTTGTCCAGTTCCTCGATGGGCGAGGAAAGATCGGCATCCGTGAAGAGCGTCCACTCGCCTCGGGCTTCCAGCATGCCGTGGCGCACGGTGTAGCCCTTGCCGCGGTTGCCCGGGTTGAGCAGCACGCGGGCGCCGGCATTGCGGGCCAGCTCCACGGTGGCATCGCGCGAGCCGTCATCCACTACGACGATCTCGGCGAATTCCCACGAACCGGCCTGCAACCAGGCCTGGACTGTCCGCAAGGTAGCCGGCAGCCGCTTCTCTTCGTTGTACGCAGGAATGATAATGGAAATGGATCTTCGCAAGCGAAGACTTATAATAGCTGGTTTGGTGCAGGTTGTTGGCCGGCGAAGATTTCACCGCAGAGACGCGGAGGCGCTGAGAAGATCAAAAAGAGATGGACAGTCAGCAGTGCCGATAAACACGGATCATACGTTTTTGACAAACGTTGTTTTTCTCCGCGTCTCCGCGTCTCTGCGGTGAAATCTTTCTTTCTATCGTCAGCACCGTTCCACCATTTCAAGGGAGACATCCATTTGTCGCTAGAAGACGAGCTACTCAAACAACGCCTGTCGCGCATTCGCGAGATCGAGGCCCTGGGCTACCGCGCTTACGGACAGCGGTTCGAGTTCACCCACACCATTGCGGACATCCTGGCGGGCTATGGCTCGAAGACCGCCGAAGAGCTCGCGCCGGAGGTGCGCGTCCGCGTTGCCGGGCGCCTGATGGCCCTGCGCCACATGGGCAAGGCCGGGTTCGCCCACCTGCAGCAAAACGGCGAGCGGCTGCAGATCTACGTAAAGAAAGACGCCGTGGGCGAGCGCGATTTCCAGCTTTTCAAACTGCTGGATATCGGCGACATCGTCGGGGTGGAAGGCTACCTGTTTCGCACGCGCACGGGCGAGTTGAGCATTCATGCGGAGAGGCTGGAGTTCCTTTCCAAGACGCTGCTCTCCATGCCGGAGAAGTGGCACGGCCTGGAAGACGTGGAGATCCGCTATCGCCAGCGGTATCTGGATCTGATTGCCAATCCGGAGGTGCGGAAAGTCTTCGTCACGCGCGCGCGCATCGTCTCTTCCCTGCGGCGCCAACTGGAGGCCAAGGGCTTCATCGAAGTGGAAACGCCCATGATGCAGCCGCTCTATGGCGGCGCGGCGGCGCGCCCTTTTGTGACGCATCACAACACCCTGGATATCGATCTGTACCTGCGCATCGCGCCGGAGTTGTATTTGAAGCGCCTGGTAGTGGGCGGCATGGAGCGGGTCTATGAGATCAACCGCAACTTCCGCAACGAGGGCCTTTCCAAGAACCACAACCCCGAGTTCACCATGCTGGAGTTTTACCAGGCCTACACGGATTTCCGCGGCCTGATGGACTTATCGGAAGAACTGCTGGGGCAGGTGGCAGTGGAAGCGACCGGCGGCCACCAGGTGGAATTCGATGGCCACCACCTCGATTTCAGCCGCTTCGATCGCTACACCATGCGCGAGGCCGTATCGCATTTCTGGGAAGGCGACGGCAAGCCCACCGTGGAAGAGGCCGGCGATCCGGAGTGGCTGCGCCGCCATTCCGGCAGAGCCACGCCCGGCGAAGCGCTGACGGAGCTGTTCGAACGCCACGCGGAGCACAAGCTGATCCAGCCGACGTTTGTTTACGACTATCCGGTGGAAACCTCGCCGCTTTCCAAACAGAAACCCGACGATCCGACGATGGTGGAGCGCTTCGAAATCTTCGCCGCGGGGATGGAAATCGGCAACGCGTTCACCGAGCTGAACGATCCGCAGGAACAGCGCCGCCGCTTCGAAATGCAGATCGCCATGCGGGAGCGCGGCGACGAAGAAGCGCACCAGATGGACGAGGACTATGTGCGCGCGCTGGCTTACGGCATGCCGCCCACCGGCGGGGAAGGCATCGGCATCGACCGCCTGACCATGATCCTGACGGGCTGCCGGTCCATCCGCGACGTGATCCTGTTCCCACTGCTGCGGCCGGAAGGCCCCATCGAGCTGGTGAGCCTGATGCGCGAACTCGACAAGCTGTGAAGTCCACCTTCGAGCTGTTCATCGCCAGCCGCTATCTGCGGGCCCGCCGCAAACATGCGGTAGTGTCGGTCATCACGGTGATTTCGGTGATTGGCGTGGCGGCGGGGGTGATGGCGCTGGTGATCGCGATGGCCGTGACCACCGGAATGCGCAATTCGCTGCAACGCAGCCTGCTGGGCGCCATGGCGCACATCAACGTGATCCCCAAAGTGCCGGGCGAAGGCATCGACGATTGGCGCGGCCTCATGGCGAAACTGCGCCAGGCGCCGCATGTGACGGCGGCCGCGCCGGAGCTCTATAGCCCGTTCATGGTAACGGGCGTGCAATCGGGCTCGGGGGTGGTCAAGGGCATCGATGTCGGCGCGGAATTGGCGGTGAGCGAAACCCTGCGACACTTGCAGGCCGGATCGCTCGATCTGCTGCGCGACCCCACGGCCAAGCCGCCGGGCATCGTGCTGGGCAGGCGCATGGCGGAGGAAGGCGCCATCCGGGTGAATAACCGCGTCCGCGTGCTCTCTCCGGAGGGCGGCGAACTCACGCCGTTCGGCTCTACGCCGATCGCACGCGAGTTTCGCGTGGCCGGCATTTTCGAGAGCGGCTTCTACGATTTCGACGAACACTACGCCTACGCTTCCATCGCCGCGGTGCAGAGAATGCTCGGCATTGAAGACCAGGTGAACGACATCGCGCTGATGGTGGACGACCTCAACCGCGCGCCGGAGATCGCCAGGGAACTGGAGAAGATGCTGGGCACGCACTACACCGCGACCGCCTGGCAGGAGCAGAATTCCAAGCTGTTCAATGCGCTGAGCGGCGAAAAGATCGTGACCATGATCGTGATCGGGTTGATCGAGCTGGTGGCGGCTCTGAACATCCTGATCGTGCTGGTGATGATGGTCATGGAAAAGTACCGCGACATCGCGGTGCTGATGTCGATGGGGGCGCGGCGCCAGCAGATCCGCAAGATTTTCATGCTGCAGGGCGTGCTGATTGGGGTGGTGGGCAGCGCCATCGGCCTGGCGGTGGGCTACCCACTTTGTTACCTGGCTGACAAGTACCAGTGGATCCGCATCGACGAATCGGTATATGCCTTCTCCTACGTGCCGTTTGAAGCGCACTGGGTACACGGCATCTGGATCGCGGCGGTAGCCATCGCTATCAGTTTTGTGGCGACGCTCTACCCCGCGAAGAACGCCACGCGCATTGCGCCGGCCGAAGTGCTGCGTTACGAATGAGTGGGACAGGCCATCGCCTTCCGTGGCCTGTCATGTTTCGCTGAAGCACAAGGCGTTTGACAGACGACGGAAACCGATCGTCTGTCCCCCCCTGCCTACTGGGCCAGCGTGAAGTTGATGTCCACCGTGGTTTCTACCTGGACCGGCTGACCGTTCAGCAGCGTCGGCCGGTAGACCCACTGTCTGACGGCATCCATGGCCGACATAATCAGCAGGGGATGGCCCCCGAGAACATGAACCTCCTGCACGGTGCCGTCCTTGGCGATGGTGACGGCGAGATGGACGACACCCTCGACGCCAAGGGACTTGGCCGCGTCCGGGTACACGGGCGTCACTCTCTTCAGCACCATGGCCGCCTGCACGTTGCCACCGACCTTGATCATTTGCGTCGCGGGCGGTTGAGCGCCCGGCGCGAGGATCTGGATGGACACGCCGTTGCCGTTGCCACCCTGGAAGCGAGTGATCAGATGTTCGTCGAAGTCGTGAGCCGCCTGGGCGATCTTCTGCAGAGCTTCGGCGGAGTAAATATCGCCCTCGTGCACTGGCAGCCTGGAGACCAGTTCGTCGCGAGCTTGCTGGGGGAGCCCGTCCACGTTGATGAACTGGATGCGCAGCGGAGTCGGTGGCGGTAGCGAGCCACCAAACGACCCGGCATAGGGCCGCGCCTGGGCGCCACTTGCTGCACCGCTCGACACGGTGCCCGATTGGGTAGCCGCCGCCTGCGCCTCTTGCATCTTGGGCAGCTCGAAGGTGATCTGGATCACTCGGGTGGCGCCGGCCGAATCGCCGGTGAAGTGCCACTGCAAGACGGATTGCAGCGCGGCCTTGCGCAGTTCATCCGGGCCGCTCAGCACGCGCACATCGGCGACAATGCCCTTCGCGTCAAGTTTGACTTCCACGGACAAGGTTCCCTGGACGCCCGCGCGCACGGCCGCGGCGGGATACTCCACCGGAACGCGGTGCAGTAAAGAAGCGCCGCTCAACCCGACGGTGACGCCGGGATCATCGTTGACGACTTGGGGCGCCGCCATCAGCGGAAACGTCCCGGTTACGATCCAGCAGACCCCGAACAGCGCAGCCACGCCCGCGGCGAGGGCGGAAATGAAGCGCGTTTTGGACATACCAGCCTCCGTAAGAACGAGCATAACTCTTTGCGTCAAGTGACGCTTGCAGTGGCCATCGTGCCTACTGGTTCAGCGTGAAGTTGACGTCCACCGTGGTTTCTACCTGCACCGGCTGGCCGTTCAGCAGCGTTGGCCGGTACACCCACTGTTTGACGGCATCCATGGCCGCTTGAATCAGCAGGGCCGGGCCGCCGAGCGAGTGAATCTCCTGCACCGTGCCGTCCTTGTTGATGATGACGGCGAGCTGAACGACACCCGAGACGCGGGCGGACTTGGCCAGTTCCGGGTACACGGGCGTCACTTTGCTCACTACCATGACCGCCTGCACGTTGCCGCCGACCTTGATTCTCTGCGGCGCGGGCAGTTGAGCGCCCGGCGCAGCGATCAGGATGGTCACGCCGCCAATGTCGCCGCTCTGCATCCGCGTGGACAGGTGTTCGTCGAACTCTTGGGCTGCTTGGGTGATTTTCTGGAGGGCTTCGGGGGAGAAGGTGTCCCCTTCGTGCACCGGCAGCCTGGACAGCAGTTCGTTGCGAGCCTGATCGGGTAGCCCGATAATCGTGATGTTCTTGATGGAGCCCGAGGGATAATAAGGTTCTCGCTGGATCTGGACCCCGCCGAAGGGGGAGACGACGCCCGGTAGTGGCTGTGGCGGCAAGCTACCTACGGATCCGATGGTGCCGCGAACGACGCCGCCCACTGCACCCCCAGCGACTCCACCTAGCGCCCCGCTGCGGACACCACCCACCACGCCGGGAACCATGCTGCCCGATACGGTCACCGATTGACCGTTCAGCTCCGTCGGTATCGTTTTGGGCAGCTCGAAGTTGATCTGGACCACTCGCGTAGCCCCGGCCGAATCGCTCGCGAAGTGCCACTGCAAGACGGATTGCAACGCGGCCTTGCGCAGTTCATCCGGCCCGCTCAGCACATGCGCGTCGGCGACATTGCCCTTGGCGTCAAGCTTGACTTCCACGGACAAAGTCCCCTGGATGCCCGCTCGCAGAGCCGCGACGGGATACTCCACCGGAAAACGGTGCAGCAAGGAAGCGCCGCTCAACCCGACGGTGACGCCGGGCGAATCGTTGACGACTTGGGGCGCCGCCATCAGCGGAAACGTCCCGGTTACCAGCCAGCAGGCCGCCATCAACACAGCCACGCTCGCCATGAGGGCGGAAATCAAACGCGTTTTGGACATACGAGCCTCCGTAAGAATGAGAATGACTCTTTGTTTCAGGTGACGCTTGCGCAGGAATAGCGGGGCGGGCGCCAGGTCGAGGCCGCCGCGCGAGCCGGCGATGGCCAGCAGCGCATCCATGTACTCGTCGCGCTGCTGCGTGATCTCAATGGCGAGGCGGTCGACTTCCTGCTCGCGCGCCAACCCGATCTCACCCAGCAGCCACCAGATGGCGGGGTGAAACCAGAAAGCGGCACGCACCAGTTCTTCGGCCAACGTGAAGAGCCAATCGCGGCGCCGCACGTGCAACACCTCGTGGCAGAGGATGGCATCTTGCACGCGCGCGTCCAGGGCCGGGAAGGTCTTGGGCAGCAGCACGACGGGCTTGCGCCATCCGAAAGTGACGGGGCTGGAGACGTCGCCGGAAACACGCAAGGAGGCCTCCACGCCCCAAGTGGGCGACGGATAGAGCGGCTGGGAGCGCCTGCGATAACGCCGCAATTTCCAAAAGCCCACCGCCAGCCAAAAGAGGCGAACCAGCACGCCGGCGGCCAGCACCATCAAGGCGATTTCGCTCCTGGGAATGGAGAAGTGCGAGGCGTGCGCGGCCGGCCGCACAGCCGTGATGACGGTGGTGATCTCGACGGTGCCGGCGACGATCGCCGGTTTCCAGGGCTGCGCCAGTGGCAACAGCAGGCAGGCCGCCAGCAGGATGTGCCAATAGACCAGCCGGGCGCCCGGTTGCCGCAGGCGCAGCAAAGCCGGAACAAAGGCCGCCAGGCCCACCAGCATCCCGATCTGCAGGCTGTACGACACCAGGTTGTTCAGGATGAGGTTGGTGCTCATGGTTTTCTCCGTAGGCGCGCGATCTCTTCCAAATCTTCGCGGGAGAGATCGTGTTCTTCGACCAGGTGGACGAGCAGCGGCGAGGCCGAGCCGTTGAAGACGCGGTTGACGAAGTCGCGGACCATGGCGCCGATGACCTGGCGTTGGGGCTGGGCCGGGCGGTAAACGTAAGCGCGTTCAGCCTGGCTCTTTTTCAGGTACTTCTTCTGTTCGAGGACCTTCATCATGGTCATGACGGTGGTGTAGGCAACCTTGCGCTTCTCGAGCAAAGCCTCATAGACGTCGCGGACCGTGGAGGTGTCGTGCAGCCAGACGATCTTCATGATTTCGAGCTCGTGCTCGGTGAGGGTACTGCTGCGCCTTCGCATACTAATTAATTAGTACTAAACGAGGCAGAAGTCAAGGGGAAAGTGAAACGGGGCCGGCTAGAGCCGGCTGCGGGCAGGATTGCCCACCCCACCAATTATAAGGATTGTGAGTTTTTGCGAACTAAAGCGGCGCCGCGACGTAGTATGCATCATGAGAGCCCTCCAGCATGTCGTGCGGCGGCTGCGGCGGGCGCCGGGGTTCACGGCAATTGCGCTGGTCACGCTGGCGCTCGGAATCGGCGCCAATACCGCTATTTTCAGCGTACTCAACGGGGTGCTGATCAAGGCGCTGCCCTATCCGCGAAGCCAGGAGTTGGTAGGGGTCTGGCATGTGGCGCCGGGGATCGCCGGGATCCTGGGGAACATCAACTGCTCGCCCACCATGTACTTCACCTATCGCGAAGAAAGCCACACCTTTCAAGAGTTCGGGTTATGGTCGAACGACGACGCCAGCGTCACCGGGATGGGTGAGCCGGAACAGGTCCAAGCCTTGGATGTCACTTACGGCACGCTGCAAGCGCTGGGCATGCAACCCGTGGTGGGACGCTGGTTCTCCCAGGCCGACGCCACTCCGGGCACACCCGAAACGGTGATGCTGATGTACGGCTATTGGCAGCGGCGCTTCGGCGGCGACCGATCGGCGGTGGGGCGCACGCTCACGGTGGATGCAAGACCACACACGGTGATCGGGGTGATGCCGCGGGATTTCCGGTTTCTGAATGCCAAGGCGGATATGATTCTGCCGGCGCGGTTCGAGCGCAACAAGATGGTCCTGGGGAATTTCAGCTACCAGGGCATCGCGCGGCTCAAGGCCGGCGTCACTCCGCGGCAGGCGAACGCCGACGTGGCGCGGATGCTGGGGATCTGGCTCAAGGCGTGGCCGCCGCCTCCGGGATTCAGCCGCACCCTGTTTGAAAATGCGCGGTTCGGTCCCAAGGTGCAGCCGCTGAAGCAGGAAGTGGTGGGCGACATCGGCGGCACGCTGTGGGTTCTGATGGGGACCATCGGACTGGTGCTGTTGATCGCCTGCGCGAATGTGGCCAATCTGCTGCTGGTGCGCGCCGAAGGGCGGCAGCAGGAACTGGCGATCCGGGCGGCGCTGGGCGCGGGATGGGGAAGAATCGCGAAGGAGTTGCTGCTGGAGAGCGTGACGCTGGGCTTGTTGGGCGGCGGCCTGGGCCTGGGGCTGGCGTATGCGGCGTTGCGCGGGCTGGTGGCCATGGGGCCGGCAACGCTGCCGCGGCTGAACGAAATCGCCATCGATCCGTTGGTGCTGGCGTTTACGCTGGCGGTTTCTCTGCTGGCGGGTCTGCTGTTCGGTCTGCTCCCGGTGCTGAAGTACGCGGGACCACATCTGGCTGGGACCCTGCGGGGCGGTGGACGCACCATGAGCCAGGGCCGGGAACGGCACCGGGCGCGCGACACGCTGGTGGTGGTCCAGGTGGGATTAGCGCTGGTCCTGCTGGTGGGCTCCGGCCTGATGATCCGCACATTCCAGGCGCTGCGAAACTTCCGGCCGGGATTTACGCGGCCCGAGGAAGTCCAACTCCTTCGCATTTCCATTCCCTCAGGCGAGGTGAAGGAACCGGAACGCGTGATGCGCATGGAAAACGACATGATAGACAGGCTGGCGGCGATCTCGGGCGTCACTTCCGTTGCCTTTGCCAATGGCGCGCCGCTGGAAGGAAACAACATGACCGACCTTCTGTACGCTGAAGACAAGCACTATGGCGAGGGGCAGATTCCGCCGTTGCGGCGATACCGGTTCACCGCGCCGGGGATCTTCCAGACCATTGGCACGCCGCTGATGGCGGGGCGCGATTTCACCTGGACCGACCTGTATGAGAAGC
Organism: Bryobacterales bacterium; assembly: GCA_003167255.1. Lineage (GTDB taxonomy): Bacteria > Acidobacteriota > Terriglobia > Bryobacterales > Bryobacteraceae > PALSA-129. Next base: position 119,542 of record PMTR01000080.1, on the reverse strand, counting down.
GGCGCGTGGCGATAGTTTCCGAGAACACGGCGCGGGAGATGTGGGGCTCACCCGGCGCCGCGCTGGGCAAGCGGATTCGGGAGGGCCTCAAAGATCCGTGGCGCGAAATTGTGGGCGTGGTGGGCGACGTGTACGATGACGGCGCGCAGCAGAAGGCGCCGACATTTTCTTACTGGCCAGCCCTCATGGATGGGTTTCCGGGCGACCCGGTGCACGTCCGCCGCGACGGAGTGTTCCTGATCCGCACCAGGCGGGCGGCGACGCAGAGTTTCCTGGCGGAGGCGCGCCAAGCCATCTGGCGGGTGGACGCGAACTTGCCGGTGTTCCAGGTGCAGACGCTCCAGGATGTCTACGGGAAGTCGATGGCGCGAGCTTCCTTTGCGCTGGTGATGCTGGCGATCGCCGGGGCCATGGCGTTGCTGCTGGGAGTGGTGGGGATTTATGGCGTGATCGCGTACGCGGTGTCACAGCGGACGCGCGAGATCGGCATCCGCATCGCGCTGGGCGCGCCGGCGGCGGGACTGCGGCGCATGTTTGTGTGGCACGGGTTGCTGCTGGCGGGTATCGGCGCGGGGCTCGGGCTGGCCGCGGCGGCCGGGTTGACGCGGCTGGTCGAGTCGCTGCTGTTCGGTGTGAAAGCGCTCGACCCGGTGACTTATGCGGCAGTTGCGGTACTCCTGATCGCAGCGGCGGCGCTGGCCAGCTACCTTCCGGCGCGGCGGGCTACGGCGGTGGACCCGATGGAGGCGCTAAGGATCGAGTAAGAATGCGCGGAGGACCAAAAGGGGTAATTTGGCACTGTCCCCGGTATGCGTATGCGTGGGCAGTACCCAGGACGGGCTGATCGGATGTGCAGGAGGGTTCGTTACGTGGTGATATGGGCAGGTATTTACCGGGGCCTCTGGAACCGGCCCCGGATTCCTGTCAGGGGTGAAGTTGCTGCCGCCTGATTAATAACGTTTTCGACCGAAGCCGCCGCCGCCGCCCGACCGCTCGGTTTTGGGGCGCGCTTCATTGACGCTCAGCGCTCTACCATCGAAGTCCGTCCCGTTTAGAGCCGCGATGGCCTTCTCGCCCTCGCCATCATTGCTCATTTCGACGAACCCAAATCCCCTGGGCTGCCCGGTATCGCGATCGGTGGCGAGGTTGACGCGCCCAACGGCGCCGTGAGTTTCAAAAAGCGAACGGACGGAGTCTTCCGTCGATCCGAAGCTGAGATTTCCTACGTAAATATTCTTCATGTTCTTATGGTTCCTCTTCTGACTTGAAGGCGGCTAATTGGGAAGGGGGACTAATTTAGCAGGGCTAGACAGGTCGGCCTTGAATCGGCGGGAGCATCAAATCCAGTACTGAGTGTACCACAGATTCGGCGTATGCTATAATATCAGTAAATCTCCACTCGTGCCCGCTACAGACTTATCCCCAAGCCCCAAAAGGCTCGGAAGAAGGATCAGTCTACGGGGAGAACAGGTGTATGAATGCTATATGACAGCACAAAGGTTCTTTTGAGCGGCATTCTGCGGTCGCTCGAGAGCGCAGGAAAGATTGGCTGGGAAGATCAGTTGGAATTGGCCGGCGAATGTTCGTACGAGGTGCACCAGATGGCCCGTTTACTGTACAAAGGGTACAGGACTGATTCTGTGAATAAAGCGGCCATGCTCGTGCCGGTTGCCGAAAGGGCCGCCCGAGCCGTTCCGCACGTGAAGTCGCTGGTGCGGGCGATCCGGCGCAAAGATCAAGTTGCGGCGGTAGAGAGCGGGAAGGCCGCACTCGCTGAGATGTGACGATCCCTTGACATCTGCGGGCGCGGCCCGCATACAACCATTTTGATGAGGTGGCAGTGAATACCAAACTCAGAGTCACGCAAGCGTTCAACGCGAAGGCCGTGGCCTCGCGCAGGCGCGAGAAGTTCGATGCGGGCGAGTTGCTGATGCTGGTGGATGGACAGGAATCGCCGTCAGAGGCGAGATTTGTGCGGATCAATGGCCTGCGGCCTGGCCGCGGACTCGAGTGCCGGTACACGATCGAATCGAACGAGTTGAAAGAAATGACCGAAGTGGCCAGGCAACCGCAATAAATCAGCCCAAGGGCTTCCGCCCTTGATATCCCTTCGGGATATGGGAGCTGGAAGTCAGGAGCCAGAAGACCGAATGCTCCGGGCCTACGGTGCGTGCCGCCCTGCCCCTTCCCCCGGAAGAATCTCTCCCTTGAAGCGCCCTCAAAGCAAGTCGCCTGGCAAGCGCTCCTAAAATGGGGCTCTCAGCCGCCGATGGCCGAGTGCGAGGGTTCGCGTTGCGCGCAAGCCCTAAGCGGAAAAGCGGAGCGCGGTTCAGGGTAAGATAAACCAAATAGGGAATCAATGCCTGGGAGAACCGCGGTCCGGGAGAAATCACGACGCTGTTATCGCGCTGGAAACAAGGCGACGGCGACGGCCGCGCACAAGGCTAACTGAATGGCGCGCATGCAGCAGATCGAATCGCTGTTTCACGAAGCGCTGTCGCTTCCCGATGGCGAGGACCGGATTCAATGGCTGGACCGGCGTTGCCAAAGCGACCGCGAACTCTTCACGGAAGTCTCTTCGCTACTCAAGGCCCACGCGGAGATGTCGGGCCCGGAGGCTGAGGAGCCCCAGCCGGAGCCGGTCATGCCATCCGGACAGTTCGGCGCCTACCGGCCGGTGAAGCTGATCGGCCGCGGCGGCATGAGCGCGGTATACCTGGCGGAGCGCACGGACGGCCAGTTTCGCCAGACGGCGGCCTTGAAAGTGATGGGCGCGCACCTGGCCGGACCGGAGTTCCTGCGGCGTTTCAAAACCGAACGCCAACTGCTGGCGACGCTGCATCACCCGAATATCACCAGCCTGCTGGATGGAGGCGTTTCCTCGACCGGCGACCCATACCTGGTGATGGAACACGTGGACGGCGAGCACCTGGATCGCTATTGCGACAGCCACAAGCTATCCGTGGAGGCGCGGCTGCGTTTGTTTCTGCAAGTGTGCGACGCGGTAGCCTACGCTCACCGGCTTTTGATTGTGCATCGCGATCTGAAGCCCAGCAACATTCTGGTGGCGGCGTCCGACAGCGGACAGCCGGGGCAATTGAAGCTTCTGGATTTCGGCACGGCCTCGCTGCTGGTTGAGAACAGCGCCGCCACCGTGACGGGAATGCGTATGCTGACGCCGCGTTACGCCAGCCCGGAACAACTGCGCGGCGAGCGCGCCAACACGTCGAGCGACGTTTTTTCGTTGGGCGTGGTTCTGTACGAGCTTCTGACGGGAGCGTGGCCGTTCGGCAAAGAGACTTCGATCGTGAGCGAATTGCACCGCGCGGTGGCGGATATCCCGGTGAGGCCGCTGGCTACCGCCGTGACGCCGCAAACGGCCGAGACCCGGTCGGTATCGGGCGAGCAACTGGGGCGCCTGCTCAAAGGAGATTTGTCAGCGGTCGTCGGGAAGGCTCTGGAAAACGACCCGGCGCGGCGCTACGGCACGGTGCGGCAGTTCGCCGACGATATCGGCGCCTATCTGGACGGGCGGCCGGTGCAGGCGCGCCCGCAGACCGCACTGTATCAAGCGGGCAAATTCCTGCGGCGGCGGTGGCTGCCGGTGACGGCCGCGGCGGGAGTCGCGCTGGCGCTGGGAGTCTCGACCATCGTGGCCGTGCGTCAGGCGCGGGTTGCCAGGGAACAGGCCACGCGGGCCAAGCACATCAGCGAATTTGCCAAGCACACGTTTCTTTCCGCCAGCTCGGTGTGGTCAAGTCCTTTGCGCGGAAAAAGTACGCCCATTCAATTCGGCGACATCCTGGACAACGCCACGGAGCGGGTAGGGCAGGAGTTGAAGGACGACCCGGTGGCCGAGGCCGATTTGCGGGGGACGCTGGGCAGCACCTACGCGGTTCTGGGCGACCCGGTCAAAGGAGAAGCGCAACTCAGCCTGGCCATTCAAGAGCTGCGGCAGACCCCGGAGAGAGTTTCGCGCCTGGCCGCCGGTCTGCAACTTCTTTTGTGCAACGCGCGCTCTTATCAAGGCCACTACGTGCAGGCTTTGGCGGCTTGCCGCGAGGCGCTGGCGCTGGCCAAGGCAAGCGGCTCGGAATTCGACCTTGGCGGCATCATGCACGACACTGCCTTCATGGCCGTAAAGAGCGGAGCACCCTTCGAAGAGGCCGAAAAGCTCTATCGGGAAGCCCTGCTGCAACCTCAGGACAATCCACTCACATCGAAGTTCTTTCCCGCCCTGACCAATACACGAATCGGCGATCTTCGCGTTCGGCAGGGCGACCTGGCGGAAGGCGCCAGCCTGTTGCATGGAGCCGAACGGGTGTTGCGCAGCGAACCGGGGCCGCCGATCGAGATTGTCCCGACACTGTTGGGGATAGCGTACGCGGCACGAGTGCACGGCGACTATGGCGAAGCGCTGAAATACGCGCAAGAGGCCGTCGATTTGCTGACGCAGCGGCCCACTTCCTATTACGGAAGCGAACAATTTCAAATGGAACTGGCGGCGGACGAGGCGCTATCGGGCAACCAGCAGGCCCTGCCGCTGGCGAGGGGCGCGTGGGAGCGTCTGCAAACCGGAACGCTCTGCGCGATGGAGCGCCTGCGATTCGAGTTGATCTCCGGGATTGTGGAAGCCCACTGCGGCTCAGGCGAATCGGCGGAACGGTACCTGCGCTCAGCCCTCGCCATCAGCGAACAAGATGTGCCCCGGCAGCCGGCGGACCGCGTGGAGATTTACCTGCGGCTGGCGCAATTGCTGGCCTCCCAGGGGAAGAGCCAGGAAGCCGCCGATATGGCGCAGCGGGGTGTGCATACCGCCGAACGGGCCTATGGCTCTTTCTTTGATAAGCACCCGTTCGTGGCAGGCTTGCGGCAGATAGCACACTGAGAGGCCGTTGAAAAAGTCGTTTGCAGGCGAAAGCGGGCTGCGCAGCACGGGAAGCCGGCTAAAGNNCGGCGCTTTTTCGACCCTGTCAACCTGGCGATCTCGATTTCTTCACGGCTTGCGACCGCGCGTGACCGCTTCTTATCCCTGCGCGGCAGGCTTCGACGGCGGCTTGGCCGGCTCCATGGCCCGGTGAATCACGAACATGATGTAGAGCGCGAAGACCAAGGCGGTCAACAGCGCGACCAGAACCGTGAAAAGACCGTCGATGGTCAGGGCCTGACCGGTCGAGACCAAATAGGCCGCCGCGCCCAGCGAAACCACAATCATGAAAATACTGAAGAGGAACAACAGTCCGCGATCAGACATACCCAGTGAGTGTCTCAGCTCCCTTTGAATTTCCTGCGCCCGCCAAAATATTGTATAGCAAAAAGGCTTAAGGGCGCGGCGCGGCGGCCAGCGCGCCGCGGATGCGGTCGGTCAGCGCGTCCACGAAAAGCTGCTTCACGAAGCCGTTCATGCGGCTGAAAACCCGGCCGCGCCGGTCGATCAGAATGGTAGTGGGCAGCGACTCGACGGCCAGCACGCGCGTGAGACCATCCTCGAAATACACGGGACCCTGCCACCCGGCTTCCTGGAGGAAGGGCTTGACGGCTTCGAGATCGGCGTCGGCGTCGATCGAAAGAAAGACCACGTCTGGGTTGTCGCGAAACCGCTGCTTCACCTGTTCGTAGAGCGGATGTTGTTCGCGGCACGGGGCGCACCAGGTGGCCCAGAAGTCGAGCACCAGCACCTTGCCTTTGAGGTCCGCCATGCTGAGTTTGGCGCCATCGACTCCGGAGAGCGTGAAGGCCATGGGGTCTGTGAGCGCGGCGTTGGGATCGCTCTGGCGCACACCGAGCTCGCGCGCCTTCGCCAGCGCGAGGTTGCGATCATAGGCGGCCAGCACCAGGTCACCGAGGCCTGTTTCGGATCCATGGGCCCGGCGATAGAACTCGCCCAAACGGCCGCGGTCGCGAGCGCGCTGGGCGTCGGTGTTGAAGAGATCGGGGACGGCAAAAGCGTCGGCCATGGCCACGGCGGCCTCGGCGGGCTTGCCGAGACGGTCGAAGGCGCGGGCCGTTTCGCGGGCGGATTCGGCATTGGGCCACGTCGTGAAGGCGCGCTTCGCAAGGGCCAGCGCCTCTTCGCCGCGCCCCAGAAAGCCCGCGGCACGGGCTTCATCGGTGAGCGCGCGGCCCATGGCGCGGTCGCGCTGAGCCTGCCACTCGCCGGCGCTCATGGGGAAGCGGGCGCCGCCCTCCTGCGTCATGTGGGGAATCAACTCTTCGGCGCGGTGCGCGTAGCGGATGGCGCGCTCGGCGTTGTCCTTGGATTCGACGGCCAGCAGCGAATGCGTGACGCGGGCCAGGATCTGGAGATCGGCGGGTTGGCGCGCCAGCACGCGTTCACCCCAGGTGACGATGAGCGAATCGTCGTTGGCGGCGATGGCGGCGTTCGCGGCGCTGCGTTCCAGGTCCACCCGGCGCGGCGAATCGGGGTACTGCGCCAGGTGCTTTTCGAGGGCCCGCAGGAACTCGAGCGGGCTGGCGCCGGCTTCGCCCAGCGCGCGTTCCAGGTCGGCTTTTTCCTGAGGCGAGACTTCCGCGGGCTTGGCCGGCGGTGGTGGCTGCGCGGCGCCGCACCAACAAGCGGCCAGAAGGATCACCGCAATCCGATTCATGGCTGCGCTTTGCGAATGGCTTCGGCGATCTCGGCGGCCGTGGCGCGCGCCGTGTGCATGTAGTTTTCGTTGTTCGAGACGCGGTCGAGCATCGGCAGGAACTGGTCCAGCGCCACCAGACGTTTCCGCTCATAGGCCGACGCCAGCAGATTGAGCGCGTTCACCAGGCCGAGGCGATCGTACTTGGCGGTGCGTTCGAGCTCCAGGCGATGCTGGGCCGATTCGGCCATCCGCTCGAACCAGTCCTGCAACGCGCGGGCCGAAAGGTCTTCCGAATAATTAAATTTGACCTCGCCCTTTTCGGCGCCGTTCTCCCAGCGGAAGGTTTTGGTGCCCATGAAGGCTACCTTCACGGGCGCTTCCAGCGCGTGTGCGAAGTGATCGAGCTTATCGGCCAGGCCGAAGACCTCACGGGTGTCGGCCTCATTCAGGTGGAACTTGACGGGCAACTCGTCGTCGACGGCTTCGCGGTAGGCGGCGTCGCCATTGGCTTCGATGGTCACTTCCAGATAGGCGGGCACGCTGCCCGGGAAAGCGCGCGAGTAAAACAGCCGGGGAGCGGCGGTAGCCACCACGGTGGCCGAGAGGAGCAAGAGCAGAGACCACTTCATATCGATACTCGCTTCAAGCCAGCAAGCGGCTGGCAGCTTCGTGGGTGGCATGGCAGATGGCCACCGCCAGGGCGTCGGCGGCGTCTTCCGACCGGATCGGTTCCGGCAGATGCAACAAGGATTGCACCATCATCTGCACCTGGCACTTTTCGGCGCGGCCGTAGCCCACCACGCTCACCTTAACCTCCAACGGAGAGTACTCCGCCAGTTTCAGCCCCGCTTCCGCGATGGCCAGCAGGGCAACGCCCCGGACGTGCGCCAGCTTCAGCGCCGTTTTAGCGTTCGCCGAATGAAAAACCTCTTCCACCGCCGCGAATTCGGGGGCATGTTCGCCCATGATGCGGCGCAGCCCGGTGGAGATTTCGAGCAGCCGCTGCTCAAACGGCCATTTAGGACTCGTGCAAATCGTCCCGGCGATTACCATGCGATGATCCCGGCCATCGCTTTCGATTACGCCGTAACCGGTACGCTGCGACCCGCAATCGATGCCGAGGACGCGCACGTTACTCTGCCATCGCCAATAGATCCTTCTCGTCGATATCGAAGTTGGAGAACACGCTCTGCACGTCGTCGTGTTCTTCGAGGGCTTCGCTCAACCGGAGCATGGAGCTGGCGTTCTTACCTTCGATGCGCAGCAGGTTTCTGGGAACCATGGCAACGCCTGCCTCGTCCGGGACGATGCCCGCGGCGGTCAGCGCCTTGAGTACGGCGTCGTGCCTGTCGGGGGGCGAAAGCACGGCCCACTGATCGCCGTCATCGCGCAGATCGTCGGCGCCGGCATCGAGAACGATGCCCATCAGCTTTTCCTCGTCGGCTTTGTCGGAAGCGACCAGGATCTGGCTCTTGCGATCGAACATCCAGGCGACACTTCCTTCCGCGCCCATGTTGCCGCCGTTCTTGGAGAAGATATGGCGGATATCGCTCACCGTCCGATTGCGATTATCGGTAGCGACATTGACCAGGACCGCGGAGCCTCCGGGCCCATAGCCTTCGAACATGACCTCTTCGATCTGGCCGCCTTCCAGTTCGCCGGTGCCGCGCATGACGGCTTTCTTGATGTTGTCGGAAGGCATGCTGGCGGCTTTGGCGGCCAGGATAGCCGTGCGCAACCGGGGGTTCCCGTCGGGGTCCCCGCCACTGCGGGCGGCGATCATGATTTCCTTAATGATGCGCGTGAACGATTTCCCGCGCTTGGCGTCCAGTGCCGCCTTTTTGTGTTTAATGGTAGCCCATTTGGAGTGGCCCGACATATGAACCTCGCAGGCAGGCCCGGCCCGTCGCCGGGGAGTGCAAAATGTTATGAATTCAACGTATTGAGGATAGCAGAATCGGGAAATCGGGTAAAGGCAAGGGGGGACTGCTGGTTGACAAGCTGCCCCACAAGCCGGCGCCTTGCGACGGGTTGGTAATTCGCCTGCTTGCGCGTACCAACGGCCGCGCAGGATACCATCCTGCCCCACAAAAACCGCCGGGCGCTCTTACCAGATGGCCTTCAACCCAAACTGAATCTGCCGCGATGCGGTCGACGTCGCCGTGATCAATCCCGCCGTCACCGAAGGCGCCGTCGACGCCGACGAGAAAACCACGGTGTTGGGCGTCGCCAGGTTCACGTGATTCGTCACGTTGAAAACCTCGGCTCGGAACTGTAGTTTGAGCCTCTCGGTAAGCCGCGTGATTTTTGCCGCCGACACGTCGACCGTGCGGGTTCCCGGCCCGGCCAGCGGGTCCCGCCCGACATTGCCGTATGTGCCGTTGGCCGGCGCCAGGAACGCGGCCGGATTGAAATACTGGTTGGGGTTGCCTTCGATCACCGGCCCCTGGAAGGCCGGATTCCACGACGGCCGCACGGGGTTGCGGCTGTCGCCGTCGTTCGATGGGTTATAGCCCAATTGCGGCGTGAACGGGAAGCCCGATTGCACGGTCGCAATGCCGCTCAGGCTCCAGCCTCCCAGGAACTTGCTCGCTGCCCCGCGCAACCGCCCCAGCGGCAGTTCCCACAGGCCGTGAATCACCAGGGCTTGCCGCACGTCGTAGGTCGACGGTCCCCAATCGATCCGTGGATTCGAGGCATACATCACGAAGCCCGGAGCGTTTGCGCCCACGCTGCTGTTCCACGCAGTGCCATCATCCAGGCTCTTCGAGAGCGTGAACGCGCCGCGGATCCGCAGGCCGCGCGCCAGGTGGTGGTTCACGTCAATCTGCAGGGCGTTGTAACTGCTCTGCCCGTTCGACCACCAGGTGGTGGTATTGGCCACCTTGGGATTCGCCAGCGGTGTGCCGGACGCGATGTAAAGCGTGCCCGCCGCCAGGCCGGCCGGGCACGGAGATGCGGGGCAGATCGCCGTAGCCGGCAGATTCGCGTCGATGGAGAGAATCTCATGGTATCCGCGCGAGCCCGCGTACCCCGCGCTGACGCTCCACATTCGCGCCAGCGCCTGTTCCACCTTGAAGGTGTATGACACCACCGTGGGAATCCAGGCGTCCGGCTGAATGCCGCTCGGCGAGACCAGGCTGCCCGAAGGCGGCGCCGCGCCCGGCACGATGCTCAGGCCGTTCAGCGAAACGTTCTTCAGCGAGACCGTGGTGTTGAACGGCCCGTTCTGGTCGAGCCGGTAGCTCAACGAATCCAACTGCGCATGATAGATGCCAAACCCGGCGTGGATCGCCGTTTTGCCGCGGCCGAACGGGTCCCAGGCGAGCCCCGCCCGCGGCTCCGGCAGGAACTTCCCACGATTCACCGTGAAGACCGAATCGCCGACGCTCGGCTGCGTTTGAATCGCGCCATTGGCGTCAAATCCGTAGTTCGAAGCGCGGCCGTGCGCTTCTTGCATTCCGTTGGAGTGTTCCGCGCGGAATCCTGCCGACACTTCCAGCCGATTCCCCACGCGGATCGAGTCCAGCGCATATTCCGCGGCTTCCAGCGATCGCCAGCCCAACCGCGTCGACGCCGGAACCACCGTGAACGTGCCCACCGTGCCTGCCAGCAAACTGGTGAGGCTGCTGAAGGAAGCCTGCCCGCACTGGTCCTGCGCCAGGTTGTCGTTGTTCTGAATGCGTTGCACCCAGACGCCGGCTTCCAGGCGATGAATCCCATGCGTCAGGCTCACGTGATCCTCATAGGTGAAGAGGTTGCGGGCGGCCGAAAGATTGCTGCCGACGTTGGTCCCCGCCCCCGTGATTTGCGAAGCTCCGTTGGAGGCCGTGCCGCCGCCGATGACCACCGCTCCGATGGGATCGCCCTGCACCCAGCCCGGAACGTTGACCGGCGTCTGCCCCGTGAAATAGTATGACGCCCGGGAATAGCCCACGCGAGCCGAGTTCAGCGCGTTGGCGGAAAAGACGTGGGTCTCCTGCACGCTGGCCACCTGCTCGCGCAACGTTTCAAACACCAGGCTCAGCGGATTCGCCGTGGGGGTGTTGTCCTGGCTATCGTCCACCGTGTACACGCCGAACAGCGTGTCGTTGTCGGAGAAATTGCGGTCCAGCCGGGTGGTGCCGAAGTCTTCGCGGATGGTTTGCAGCGGATGGCTGTAGGCTTCTCCGATACCCCCTCCCAGACTCGGCCCATTCTGCACGGGCCACAGCCCCAGCAGCGGCTGCGCGCCCGGGGCGACTCCCACATAACTGAGAGCCCCGTTCGAGTTCGGCAAGTATCCGGCGCGGGCATGGTTGTCCGGCGCCAGCGTCACATCGCTCAAGCCAAGGCGCTGGCGGAAGCCTTCATAGTTCCCAAATACGAAGGTTTTATCGCGTTCGATGGCCGCGCCCCCCGACGCTCCGAACTCATTGCGCTCAAACCGCGGGATATTTCCGAAGTCGAAGAAGTTGCGCGCGTCGAATGCGCTGTTGCGCATAAATTCGTACACGCTGCCGTGCGGCTGGTTGGCCCCGGAGGCTGTGACAATGCTGATCTGCGCGCCGGGCCGCTTGCCGTACTGCGCCCCGTAACTCTCGCTGACCACGTTAAACTCGCGAACGGCCTCCACCCCCAGCAACTGCCCGCTGGCGCCCCCGGGTGTCACGTTGATCTCCGACGCGCCGGTGTACTCGATGCCGTTTAGCAGGAACAGGTTTTCCTGCGGCCGCCGTCCCGAGACGGCGAACATGTTGCCCACCGCCGAATTGGATGTGCCGATTCCCCCCGATCGCTCCGAACTGTAGTTCACAATTCCCGGGTTCAGGCTCAACAGGGCGTCGTAGCTGCGTCCGTTCAGAGGCAGGTCCTTCACTTCGCGCTCGCCAACCAGGCCGGCGGTGGAGGATGTGGAAAGGTTTACCGGCTGCTCCGTTGCCACCACCTGGACCTGCTGGCTCAACTCGCCCAGTTGCAGCGTGAGATCGACGGCAGCTTCCTGCCCGGCCACCAGATGGATGCCAGTCTTGGTCTGCGGTGCGAAGCCGGGTTTTTCGGCGCGCACTTCGTAGTGGCCCACCGCCACCGACGGTGCCGCGTAGCGTCCCGCCGGGTCGGTCGACAGCTTGCGGAGGGCGCCGGTTTCCACATTCTGAATTGTGACCAGTGCCGCCGGCAGGCCGGCGCCGGTTTGATCTTTTACAGTTCCAAACAGGACCGAATCGGTTTGACCCCAGGCCGCGCCCGCCAGACCCGCCAATAAAATAAGATTGCGCCAGCTCTTCATGCAGTTCCCCATAAATTGCTTGTAGGATTTTTAAAAATAAGGATTTATTGGTTCTAGCGACAATCGCGGCACAGCGGCATATTAGGAAGCATAGCCGACAATTACCCCATTGTCTATAGGAAATATGGTGTACACTGAAACCTCAACCATCATGCAGACGTTGAGTCACCTCAAAGCGCTGGAAGCGGAGAGCATCCACATCCTCCGTGAAGTGGTCAGCGAGTTTCAGAGGCCGGTGATGCTGTACTCCATCGGAAAGGACTCGTCGGTTCTGCTCCGGCTGGCCCAAAAAGCCTTTTATCCCGGTCCGATTCCGTTTCCGCTGCTGCACGTCGACACCAGCTACAAGTTTCGCGAGATGATCGAATTCCGCGACGCTTGCACGCGGCAAGTGGGCGCCCGGCTGATCGTTCACACCAATCGCCAGGCTTTGGACGATGGCGCTCAGCCGTTCCGTCTGGGCACCCAGCGGTGCTGCGGGTTGCTGAAGACGCAGGCGCTGCTCGACGCGCTGAGAGCCGGCGGCTTCGACGCGGCCATCGGCGGGGCGCGGCGCGACGAGGAGCGTTCGCGCGCCAAGGAGCGCATCTATTCTTTCCGCGATGTGCACGGGCAGTGGGACCCCAAGAACCAACGGCCCGAGCTTTGGAATCTCTTCAACGGCCGCATCGGGCCGGGCGAGAGCATTCGCGTCTTTCCGCTTTCCAACTGGACCGAGCTGGATGTCTGGCACTACATCCACCGGGACAACATCCCCATCGTTCCGCTCTACTTCGCCAAGGAACGGCTCATGCTGGTCCGCGGCGAGACGCTGGTTCCGGTGGAGCAGCCGTTCATCCCCGTGCTGCCCGGAGAAAAGCCGCGCTTGGTGCGGTGCCGCATGCGCTCTCTGGGTTGCAGCCCGTGCACCGGCGCCATCCGTTCCGATGCCGACACGGTGCCCAAGATCATCGAAGAGTTGATCGCCGCGCGCCGGTCGGAGCGCGAAAACCGCGTGATCGATCACGACCAGGACGGCTCCATGGAAATCAAGAAACGCGAAGGTTACTTCTGATGGCCACGCGCGCCGTGCTGGAACCGGCCTTCGAACAGTACCTCGCCCGCGATGGGGAAAAAGGCCTGCTGCGTTTTCTCACTTGCGGCAGCGTGGACGACGGCAAGAGCACCTTGATTGGCCGGCTTCTGTTCGATTCCCGCAACGTCTTCGAAGACCAGGTGCAGGCCGCGGCAAAGGCCACGCGCAACCGCGCGGCCGGCGAAGTGGATCTTTCGCTGCTCACCGACGGCCTGCGCGCGGAACGCGAACAGGGAATCACCATCGACGTGGCCTACCGCTATTTCGCCACCGCCCGTCGCAAGTTCATCATCGCCGACACGCCGGGCCATGAGCAGTACACCCGCAACATGGCCACCGGCGCTTCCACCGCGGATCTGGCTATTCTGCTGATCGATGCGCGGCAAGGCGTGTTGCCACAATCGCGCCGTCACGCCTTCATTTGCTCGCTACTGGGGATTCCGCGCTTCGTGGTGGCCATTAACAAGATGGATGCCGCCGGCTACCATCGCGCGGTCTTCGAGCGGGTTCGCGATGAGTTTGCCGGGTTCCTGGCGAAGCTCGGCTCACCCCAGGCGTACTTCCTGCCGATCAGCGCGCTGGCCGGCGACAACGTGGTCGCGCGCAGCCGCCGGATGCCGTGGTTCGACGGCCCAAGTCTGTTGGAGCATCTGGAAACCGTCGAGAGCGGCGGTTTGCAGGCCAGCACGGGATTCCGCATGCCGGTGCAATGCGTCTCACGGCCCGATCACGCTTTTCGCGGCTACGCCGGGCAGGTGGTTTCGGGCGCCATTCATCCGGGCGACATGGTCACGGCGCTTCCCTCCGGCCGGCGGTCGCACGTCAGGCGGATCGCGACTTTCGATGGCGACCTGGCCGAAGCCTTCGCGCCGATGCCGGTCACGCTCGAGCTTGAAGATCCCCTCGACATCAGCCGCGGAGATCTGCTCTTTGCCGGCTCCGGCCACCCGCACATGGCCGGCCGTTTCGAAGCGCACCTGATTTGGATGGACCCGCGCCCTCTGGACGCTCGCCGCCGCTGTCTGCTGAAGCACACTACACAAACCGTCGCGGCCGAGGTCACCCTCCGCCATCGCGTCGATATCCACACGCTGCATGCCGAGGCCGCGCCGGCCCTCGAAATGAACGCCATCGGCGTGGTGGAGATGGTTACCACCAAGGCGCTGTTCTTCGATTCCTACAGACTCAATCGCATCACCGGCAGCTTCATCCTGATCGATCCCGAGACCAACGCCACCCTCGCCGCCGGGATGATCCTCCAACCGGTCGCCGCCCCAGCCGGTTCTGGCCCGGTGACCGCGGCCGAACGGATGGCCCGCTGGGGACATCGCGGCGCGGTGATCGAAATTGAAACCGCGTCGCTCGCCGTGGCGCTTGAACGGGCGCTGTTCGACCACGGCTGCTCGGTCGCGGTGGCCGCCAGCCGGTCCGCCGCCTCCGCTCTCAAAGGTGCGGGAATACTCGCGATTCTGGTGACGCCGTCGGCGCCGCTGCGGGACGTCGCCGCCGCTCTGCGCCAGCTCCAGCAGCAAGGTGTGCTGGTCTCGCGCGACACCGTTTCCACCGGAGGAGGCATTTGAACATGGACCTCGCCATCGCCGAAGCCCACCAATGGATTGACCAGGCTCTCGCGGCCGGCCCCGCGCCGGAATGCGTCACGTCCAGCTTCCAATCGGAATGCGTCATCCTGCTGCACCTCCTGGTCGAGCGCCGCCCGCGCATCCCCGTGCTGTTCCTCGACACCGGCTATCACTTCCCGGAAACCCTCGCCTATCGCGACCATCTCTCGGCGCTTTGGAATCTCAACCTCGTCAGCCTTGCGCCCCAGCTCACCGTCGCCCAACAGGAGTCGCAGTTCGGCATCCTTTACCGGAGTGCGCCCGACCGCTGCTGCGGCATGCGCAAAGTGGAGCCGCTGTTCCGGGCGCTCGAAGGTTACAACACCTGGTTCACCGGTCTGCGGCGCGAACAATCGAAATCGCGCGCCAATCTCGAGCCTGCCGCCGATTTCAGACTGCCCTCGGGCAAACTCTTGCGCAAAATCAGCCCGCTGGCCGGCTGGTCCACGCGCGATGTCTGGCAGTACCTGAAGCAGCGCGGCATCCCGAGGCTGCCGCTCTACGACCAAGGCTATACCAGCATCGGATGCCGGCCCTGTACCTCTCTGCCGCTGGATGCCGACGATCCGCGCTCCGGCCGCTGGTCGGGCAAAAAGCTCGAGTGCGGCATTCACATCCAAGGCTGAACCGTTATGGAATTTCTTCTGGGATTCGTGATCGCCGTGCTGATTGGGCTCACCGGTGTCGGCGGAGGCTCCGTAACCGCGCCGGC
This sequence comes from Bryobacterales bacterium, assembly GCA_003167255.1. GTDB lineage: Bacteria > Acidobacteriota > Terriglobia > Bryobacterales > Bryobacteraceae > PALSA-129. The sequence goes on along the minus strand of PMTR01000080.1, from coordinate 104,277 downwards.
CCTCGTCCTGTTTTTGGGCGTTGGGCCGGCGGAAAGCGTCGGCACGGCGCTGCTTTTCACCGCCATCGTGAAACTGGTGGCCGCTCCTGTTTACATCGCGCGCAAGCAGGTGAATTTTCGGATTCTCTGGCTGATGCTGGCCGGAGGCATGCCGGGAGTCCTGGCCGGCTCTTACCTGCTCGCGCGGTTGAGAGCGGGGCAACATCGCGGCCCATTGTTCGCCGTACTGGGCGCAACCATTATCCTAATGGCGATGCTCAATCTCTACCGCCTGTTCGCCCCGCGTCCCAGTGCATCGGCGCAGGACCGCACGCGGTGGTTGCCGTGGATTGCCGTTCCCATCGGCGCGGAGGTTGGGTTCTCTTCCGCCGGCGCGGGCGCCGTCGGTGCTTTGGTTCTGATGACCCTGTCGCAGATCTCCATCGCGCAAGTGGTCGGCACGGACGTGCTTTTCGGCCTCGGCCTGTCGCTCGGCGGAGGCGGCATCAGCCTCGGTATGGGCAATTATCATGGCGTGCTGGCGCTGAAGCTCGCCGCCGGCGGCGTGGTTGGAGCGTTGGTGGGCGCGCAACTGCTCTCGGTGTTGCCGCCACGCCCGCTGCGCGTCGCCCTGTCGCTATGGCTGGTGTCCATGGGCGGCCAACTCTGCTGGCGCGCCATCTTCGCTTGAGAAGACTTCGGTGGGGCAGGTTGGCAACCTGCGGACCGATTGTCAATCGGTCCAGCCGGGCCCAGCCCGGCCGGCCTTACATATACGCCGGAATCTCAATCCCCAACAGACCCGCCGTCCGCTCCAGTTGGCGGCGGAAGAAATCCGTCATCCAGAGCAGAAAGACTTTCTTCTCGCGGTTTTCTTCGTGGATGATGGTGTACTTCTGATAGAAGTTGCTGAACGCTTGCGCCAACTGGAAGGCGTAGCGCGCCACGTGCGCCGGCTCGCCGGCCTCGACGGCATTCTCCACGGCGGCGTCGGCCTTCGACGCGGCCAGCAGCACTTGCCAGAAATCCTCCAATTGAAGCTGTCGGCCCAGAGCTTCGGCGCTGAGTTCCGCCTGGAAATTCGGGATCGCTTCGCCGCGCTCTTCCAACTTGCGCAGGATGCCGCGCGCGCGCACGGCCGAATACTGCACGTAGGGGCCGGTCTCGCCTTCGAAACTGAGGGCCTCTTGGAGGTCGAAGGCGATGACGGTGTTGCGGGTGAACTTCAGCAGGAAATAGCGCAGCGCGGCGATGGCAATCTGCGTGGCCACGCGGCGGTTGTTTTCCGCGCTGTTTTCGGCGTGGCGCGAAACCACTTCGCCGAGGGCCTTTTCGATGAGTTCGTCGATCAGGTCGTCGGCCTTCACGCCGAGTCCCTTGCGGCCCGAGACTTCCACGTAGGGGCGCTTTTTGTCTTCCTCGGAAAGGGGAATCTTCAGATCGGCGCAGCAGCGCGGCGAAAGCGCCACCATCTCGTAATTGAAGTGCACGGAACGATCGGCCTGTTGGTCGTAACCCAGACCGCGCAGTCCGGCGACGACGACGTCCTGCAAATAGGACTGGCGGGTGTCGATGACATTGTAGACGCGCGCGCCGTGTCCGAACTGCTGGCCGGATTCTACCGGCTCATCGGTAGTGACCCATAGCACGCGGCCATCCGCGTAAGTGTGAAATGGCTTGTAGTAGAAATCCTTGCCCAGCAGGCCGAACTTCCAGAGCTGGTACGCGATGTCCTTGCCGGTGTAGACCACCGTGCCGTCGGAACGCACGATGACCTTGCCGTCTTCGGAAAGGCCGGGCATCACCCAACAGCCGGCGTGCTTGCCTTCGTTTTCGAAATAGATGGCTTTGCGCTGCTTGAGCAGCTCGAAGGCGGCGGCCCAGAAATCCAGGTGGAGGATTTCACTTTCGCGCGGCAGCACGTCGTACTCCACGTCGAGGCGCAGCATGGTGGCGAGGTGCGCCTGGACAATGGCATCGGCCACCAGGTGAGCCAGCTCGGCCAGCTCGCCCGAGCCGGCTTCGATCGCGTGCAAGGTGGCCTTGCGCCACTCCATGGCTTCGGGGTGATCCTTGTAATAGCTGGAGGTGTACGCGTAGAGGTCCCAGCAATAGTAGTCGAAGCGCACCGCCGGGTCGGCGAGCATGGCGCGCACGTCGGCCGGCGTCTTGTGCCGCAGGTAGTGAAAGCCCACCACGACATCGGCCACCTGCACGCCGGTATTATCGATATAGTTCTGCACTTCGACGCGATGGCCGCGCGCGCGCAGCATGCGGACGAAGGTATCGCCCAGTGTGGCGTTGCGCAGATGGCCGATGTGCGCCGCCTTGTTGGGATTGATGTTGGTGTGCTCGACGATGATTTTTTCGCCGGCGCCGGGCGGCGCGTCCAGTTTGCCGGAGAGCAGCGCCGCCGCGTACGCAGCGCGGCGAAGACGGATATTGATATAGCCGTTGCCCGCCACTTCCATGGCGGCGACGCCGGGAATCGAGCCGATTTCCTCCACCAGCTCCGCGGCAATTTTGCGCGGCGCCTGGCGCAATTGTTTGGCGAGCTGGAAGGCCGCGGGCACGGCCATATCGCCCAAATCGCTCTGGCGCGGCTGCTCGATGGCGACGGCCAAGTCGATGCCGTAGCGGATCTGGATATGCGCGTGGAACGCGCTGGAAACTTGCTTTTGGATGAAATGGAACACGGGAAACCTTGAGTATAGCGTGGGGAGGAGCGCACGCGCGGCCGGCCTGCCTTTCCTCAGCGGCTCATCTCCGCGCTGAGGAAATGAGTCCACCGCGGAGACGCTGAGACGCGGAGAAGAAATGCTGAGAAGCAAGGATTTGGGGTTTGGATTGCCTTTGTCACGCACTGGTGGAATGGGGACTTTGGCGAAACTCCCGAATCCTTCAGTCTTCTCAGCGTCTCAGCGTCTCCGCGGTGAATACTCAGCCTCGTATTCCGTCTCTCTCCGCAACCACTAGAATGGAACTATGCGTTTTTCTGACTCCATTTTCGCCTCGCGTTTCCAGATCACCCGCCAGGATCTTGAGAAATACCTGGCCGAGGCGCTTTCCCAGGGAGGCGACTACGCAGACCTCTACTTCGAATATCTCCTCACCAGCTCCATCGGCCTCGACGAATCCATGGTGAAAAGCGCCTCCCAGGGAGTATCCATGGGCGTCGGCATCCGCGTGATTTCGGGCGAGCGCACGGGCTACGCGTACAGCGACAACCTCACGCCGGAACGCGTCAAGAAAGCGGCCAAGGTGGCGGCCTGCATCGCTTCCGGGCCCAGCAAAACAGATCAAGTCGACCTCCGCGAGGGGCCCGGGCACAATCTCTACCCGGTGCTGGTGGCGCCCACGGAGACGGCGTTCGCGGAGCGGGTGGAACTGGTGAAGCGCGCCGACCGCGCGGCCCGCGCGTACGACCCGCGCATCTTTCAGGTGCAGGCCGCCTACGCCGACAATCTGCGCCAGGTGATGGTGGCCACCAGTGAAGGAGTGCTGACGCTCGACCGCCAGCCGATGTCGCGCCTGAGCGTTTCCGCGCTGGCGCGGGAGAACGGCGGCACACCGCAGCGGGGCCATGCTGGCGGCGGCGGACGCGTAGAGTTGGATTACTTTCTGAAAGAGAAGACCCCCGAGCACTTCGCGGGGGAAGCGGCGCGCGAAGCCATCGCCATGCTGGCCGCGGTGGAAGCGCCGGCCGGCGAAATGACGGTGGTGCTCGGTCCCGGCTGGCCCGGCATCCTGTTGCACGAAGCCGTAGGCCATGGCCTGGAAGCCGACTTCAACCGCAAAGGCGTATCGGCCTTCAGCGGACGGATGGGGCAAAAAGTGGCCAGCGAACTCTGCACCGTGATCGACGACGGCACCATGACCAGCCGCCGCGGCTCGCTGAACGTCGACGACGAAGGCCATCCCACGCAGCGCAATGTGTTGATCGAAAACGGAGTGCTGCGCGGCTATCTGCAGGACAAGCTCTCCAGCACTTTGCTGCGCACCGAATCCACCGGCAGCGGCCGCCGCGAAAGCTACGCGCATATCCCCATGCCGCGCATGACCAACACTTTCATGCTGGCCGGCCAAAGCGATCCGGCCGACATCATCCGCTCCGTGCCGCGCGGCCTCTATTGCGCCAATTTCGGCGGCGGCCAGGTGGATATCACCAGCGGCAACTTCGTCTTTTCGGCATCGGAAAGCTATCTGATCGAAGACGGCAAGCTGACGCGGCCGGTGCGCAACGCCACGCTGATCGGCAATGGTCCCGAGGCGCTCAAATACGTCAGCATGGTGGGCAACGATCTGAAGCTGGACGAAGGCATCGGCGTCTGCGGCAAGGAAGGCCAGAGCGTGCCCGTGGGCGTCGGCATCCCAACCATCAAGATTGACAAGATGACCGTGGGAGGCACGGCTTAAACGCTCAGATCTGGAACATCCTTCTCCGCCAATCCCGATGCCCGTTTGCGGTATAGTAGTGAATATCACTACAGTGAGGAGAACAGCATGGACAAAGTAGTTTCGGCCGCGGACGCTAATCGCCGATTCTCGGAACTACTGCGAACCGTGAAGCAGGGCCGAAGCGTCGTTGTGACGAGTCATGGCAAGCCCGTGGCCAAGATCACTCCCGTCGACGAGGACGAGCGGGCCGCGAAGGGGGCCCGCTCCGCCCTTTTCGCCCGGCTCCGAACAGGACGAGCTGTGAATGCCGGCCGCTGGACGCGTGACGAGCTGTACGACGACGTCCCATGAAGGTCGCATTGGACACCAACGTCCTGGCCTACGCCGAGGGCACCAACGGAGCGGCCATGCGAGACAAGGCGCTGGAGCTGATTCAGCGATTGCCCGTAGGGACTGTCGTGCTTCCAGTTCAGACGTTGGGTGAGTTGTTCAACGTGCTCGTCCGAAAAGCCAAGCGGCGGCCAGTACGCGCGCGAGCGGCCGTGCTGAGTTGGCGCGACGCATATCCCATGGTTGAGACCTCCGCCACCGTAATGGTTAACGCAACGGATCTGGCGTCCGATCACGGTCTTACGATCTGGGACTCGGTCGTGCTGGCCGCGTCGGCGGAAGCCGAGTGTCGCTTGCTTCTGTCGGAGGATCTCCAGGAAGGGTTTACGTGGCGGGGCGTCACAGTAACCAACCCGTTTGCGCCGACGTTTCACCCTCTGTTAGCGGCATTACTCACGGAGCGCGGCGAGTGATCCGCAGACGCGGGCGTCGATGTGCGGCCGTAATGGTAGCCTGAAAACATGAGTAAGTCCTCCGGAGCTCCCGTTTGAGCGTCAATCATCTGCTGAGTCTGGCGAACGACATCGTCAAGCGCGCGCGAGCTGCGGGCGCGTCCGACGCCGAATGCACCATCGGCGAGGGCGAAGAGTTCACCGCCAGCGTGCGCATGCGCGAACTCGAAAACCTGAAGGAGGCTGGATCCTCGGCCGCTGGATTGCGCATCCTGATCGGCAGGAAAACCGGGTCGTCTTACACGTCGGATCTGACGCCCGAAGGCGTCGAATTGCTGGTCCGCTCGGCCATCGAGCTGGCCGCCGTCACCACGGAAGACCCGCACGCCGGTTTGCCGCAGCCGGAAGAACTCGGCAGCCACGCGGGCGACCTGGAACTCTATTCCGAGGACGTCGAAGGCCTCGAGACGGCGCGCAAAGTGGAGTTGGCCCGGCGCGCCGAAGAGGCCGCGCTTTCCTACGACCCGCGCATCACCAATTCCGAAGGGGCTTCCTTCGACTCCTACCTCAGCCGCCATATTTTCGCGAACTCGCGCGGCTTCGCGGGCGAATACCGCAGCAGCTATTGTTCCATCGCGACGGCCCCGGTGGCCCGCGACGGCGAGAGCATGGAGCGCGATTCCTGGGACACCAGCTCGCGCCGCTTCGGTTCGCTCGAGGCGCCCGAAGAAGTGGGACGCATAGCCGCCGCGCGCGCACTACGGCGGCTCAACGCGCGCAAGGTGGATACCCAAAAGGTGCCCGTGGTGTTTGAACCGCGGGCCGCCCGCAGCCTGCTCGACCACATCTGCGACGCCGTCCACGGCATGGCGATTTACCGCCACGAATCGTTCCTCGCCGGGAAACTGGGGGAGAAGGTGGCGAGCGAAAGCCTGACCATCGTGGACGACGCCACCATGCCGGGCCTGTTCGGCAGCTCGCCTTTTGACGACGAAGGAGTGCCCTCGCGCCGCACCATGGTGATCGAGCGCGGTGTGCTCAAGAGTTACCTGCTGAACACCTACGCCGCGCGCAAGCTGGGGATGAAGACCACCGGCAACGCATCGCGCGGCCTGGCCGGAAACGCCGGCATCGGGCACGGCAACTTTTTCGCCGAAAAAGGCGTCCAAACCCCGGAGCAGATGATCGCGGGAATTGCCAACGGGTTTTACGTGACCGAGCTGATTGGTTTCGGCGTCAACATCGTCACCGGCGACTATTCGCGCGGCGCGGCCGGACTCTGGATCCACAACGGCGAACTGGCCTACGCCGTTTCGGAAGTCACCATTGCCGGCAACCTGCGGGACATGCTGCTAGGCATCGAAGCGATTGGCTCCGACCTGGAGTTTCGCGGCTCCATCGCCGCGCCTACAATCAAGATGGGAGAAATGACCGTTGGTGGAAAGTAAAGCAGCCAATCAAACAAGGAAGCCGCTGGCCATACCACCGATGATGTTTGTCATCGTTTTAGTAGCCGTGGTTGGGCTGGCGGGCTTCTGGTATCTGGATCGCGCATCCCGGCAGCCGCCCCCGGGACCGCCGCCGCTCACCGGGCCGGCCAGAGAATACGTCAAGTTTCTCAAGTTCGTAGCCGCCGACGGGCAGACGGCCGAAGCCCCCGTGATGAAGGCCCACGAAAGCTACCTGAAACAATCGGTGGTGGAGATTACGGGCAACCTCCTGAACGCGGGCGACCGCGTGCTCAACTCGGTCGAGATCAACTGCATTTTTTACGATCCCTACGGACAGGTGATTCTGCGGGAACGCGTTCCGGTAATCACCAGGAAAATGGGCGGAGTGGCGCCACGCGAGTTCAGGCCGTTCCGGCTGGCCTTCGACAGCGTTCCCGACAGTTGGAACCAGATGATGCCGCAGATGGTGATTGCCGGCATCGACTTCCGGTAGATTCTGCTGCTCTGTGGGCCAGCCAATCATGGCTGCCGCCGGCTTTCAGCCGGCGTCCGGGCGCGCGCGAGGATTCTCGCCGGGCCCAGACAGCCGCCTGAAGGCGGCTGCGGGCAGGATTGCCCGCCCCACAACTACTGCTTCTGTCTCTTCAGGGTCATCGCGCCGCCCAGGTCCATGCCGGCGTCGTTGGTGGTGGTGATTGTAATCTCGTCGCCTTTGATGGTTCCCGCGCTGGTGAACTTCACCACGTTGCCGCCCATGTCCACCTGCACCCAGAAGGAGATTTTGTCGCCTTCCACTTTGCCGTCCTGGATCGGGAGGGGGTCGGTGGGTCCGCTGATGGTTCCGGTCAGCTTCTGACCGTCCTGCTTAAATGTGTAGGTGAGCGCATACTCGCCGTCGCCCCCGGAAATGGTGCCCGTCCAGACACCCGTGACATCGGCCGCCCAGGCGGCGATCCCCGTAAGAACCAGGAGAATGGCGCAAGTCAGGAGAGTGCGTCTTTGCATGGATTGATTGTACCCTTCGCCATCCTGGTACGCTAGTCTGGAGTTATGTGGAAAGGCTTCGGCAGCGCTTGGCGGCGACTCGGGCTAATCGCGAAAGCCTTCCTTATTGTGCTGGCAGTCTGGCTGGCGCTGTACTTTTCCGGCATCTCATCCGTGGCGCAATTTCTGGTGGGACTGGCAGCCTTCTTCCTGGGCCTGGTGGCATTGTTTCGGATGGCGCGGCGCGGCATGCGCAAGGCCATCTGGCGGCTCCGCAACCGGCTCATCGCGGCCTACCTGTTCATCGCGGTGGTTCCCATCGTCCTGATCCTGACGCTGGTGGGGTTCGCGGGCTGGGCGGTGATCGGGCAGATGGCGGTTTACCTGGTCAACACGGAACTGACGCATCGCGAGCGGGCCCTGTTGAACCAGGCGGAGGCTCAGGCCATGCTACCCTCCAGAGATCCGTCCACTTCGACGAGCCGCATGGCCTTCCTGACGCGCCGGGCCTTCCCTAACTTCGAGATGTTGGTCACGGGCGAGCACGAGTTACGAGTTCCGCCCGAGTCGACCCTGAACCACCCGTCTTCCGATTGGAAACAGGCATCCGGTTTGATCCTCAGGCAGGAAGGTAAGAGCCTACGACTGTACGCCTGGGCCCATGTCCCAACCAACACCGAGCATGTCCCGCCGAGTGTCGAGGAGGTGACGGTGATGGCGCCCATCACCCAGGACCTGCTCAGCAGCCTGGTGAGCGGACTGGGGGACGTCAATTATGTCCCGCTCCACGAATCCGCCCTGGTGGTGGTGCCGGGGCAAACGCACAAATCGCACATCCCCGCGGCGCGCAACAGCCTGGATTTTCCGCTCACCGGCTTCTACCCAATTGAGATCCCCACCTGGGATTCGCCGAATGCCAAGCGGCAACTCGTGCTGACGGTCAGCACGCGCATTTCGGCGGTCCTCGGCACGGTCTTCCAGAAGCTCGACTGGGCGGAGACCGCGTTGTTCTTCTTCCTCGGGGTGGGAGTTCTTTTCTTCATCGTGGAAATGGTTTCTCTGAAGGCGGGAGTGCAACTGACCCGCTCGATTACCGGAGCGGTGCACGAGATTTACGAGGGCACCCAGCACGTCAAGGACGGCGATTTCTCGTATCGCATCCCGGTCAAGGGCAAAGACCAACTCGCCGAGCTCGGCAACTCCTTCAATACGATGACGGCAAACCTGGGGCGCCTCATCATCGTGGCCAAGGAAAAGGAGCGCCTGGAATCGGAGCTGGCCATCGCCCGCGAAGTGCAGAACCAGCTCTTCCCCAAGGATGTCCCTTTCGTCAAATCGCTGGAGCTGAAAGGCGTCTGCCATCCCGCGCGCATGGTTTCCGGCGATTACTACGACTTCATGGCGCTGCCCAACGATTCGCTGGCGTTCGCCATCGGCGACGTGGCCGGCAAGGGAATTTCGGCCGCCCTGCTGATGGCCACCATTCAATCCACCATGCGCACTCAGCTCTCCGGCTCGAACGGCACCTGGCAGCACCATTCCACGGCCTACATGGTGGCCAATCTCAACCGCCTGCTCTTCGCCACCACCGCGCCCGAAAAATATGCCACGTTCTACTTCGCGATGTACGACGATGCGCAGCATACTCTGACCTACACTAACGCCGGCCACCTCTCTCCGATGCTGTTGCGCAACGGCAACCTGAGCCTGCTGGAACCCACCGGCACGGTGGTGGGGGCTTTCGCCTCCGCGACGTATGAAGAGAAGACCATCAGCCTGGAGCATGGCGACATGCTGGTGGCTTACACCGACGGCATCGTGGAGCCCGAAAACGCCTACGGAGAGATGTTCGGCGAGGAGCGTCTGCAGGAACTGCTCACCAAATATGCGCGGACCGATTCGTCGGAAATCATCGCGCGCGCCATGGAAGCCGTGGTCCAGTGGACTGGCGAGGGAGAATTGCAGGACGATATGACGATGGTGGTGGCGCGCCGCATATGAAAGTTCTCACTGCCGCCGAGATGCGCGAAGTGGACCGCCGCACCGTGGAGGCCGGCATTCCCGGCATGGTGCTGATGGAAAACGCCGCCCACCGCGTGGTGGAGTTCCTGGCCGAGCGTTTCGCGCCGCTATCCGCGCAGCGCATGGCGATTCTGTGCGGCAAACGCAACAACGGCGGCGACGGCCTGGCGATCGCCCGCCAGATCTTCACGCGTTTCCATCCGCGGGCTCTGCACGTTGTGCTGCTGGCCGCGCCCGAGGAATTGAAGGGAGACGCCGCCGCCAATTTCCGGATGCTGGAAGCCTGCGGCTGCCCGCTCGAGCGTGAGGTTTCCGGGGAAGCGCGCAACGCCACGCTGGTAGTGGACGCATTGCTGGGCACGGGCATCGCGGGGCCGGCCGCCGGCCGCATGCTGGAGGCCATCCGCGAAATCAATAGCTCCTTCCCGTTGGCGAAGGTTGTGGCGGTGGATATCCCCTCCGGCATGGCCGCCGATTCCGGCGAGGCCTCGGGCGAATGCGCGCGCGCGGATGCCACCGTGACGTTCACCGCGCCCAAAATAGCGCACGTGCTGCCACCGAACTGCGACCGCGTGGGCGAGCTGCGGGTGGGCGCGATCGGCAGCCCGCCATCGTTCTATGAGGACGTCTGGCTGGCGCTGGTGGAACCCTCGATGTTTCGCGACCTGCTGGCTCCGCGCCCGCGCAGCGGCCACAAGGGAACTTTCGGCCACGTGCTGGTGGTAGCCGGCTCGCGCGGCAAAACGGGCGCCGCCGCCATGACCGGCCTGGGCGCGCTGCGCGCCGGCGCCGGGCTGGTCACGGTGGCATCGGCCGCGAGCGCCATCGCCGAAATCTCTTCCCACGCGCCCGAATTGATGACCGAGCCGCTCGCCGAAACCTCCATGGGCTCCATCGCTCTCAACGCGCGCCTGGAGCCGCTGGCCGAAGGAAAAACGGTGATTGCGATGGGACCGGGCCTGGGCCGCCACCCGGACATCGACATGCTGGTGGCCTCCGCGACCGAACGCTTCCCGCAACCCATGGTGCTCGACGCGGATGCCCTGACCAGCCAGATCAGCTCCGGCGGGCGAGACCGCGAGAGCCGCGTGCGCGTGTTCACTCCCCATCCCGGCGAAATGGCCCGGCTCACCGGCGTTTCCATCGCGGCGATTCAGAAGGACCGGGTCGGCGCAGCGCGGGCATTGGCCACCGCGCGCGCCGTCACGCTGGTGCTCAAAGGCGAGCGCACCATCATCGCATTCCCGGATGGCAACGTTTGGATCAACCCCACTGGCACGCCGGCGATGGGCACCGGCGGCTCGGGCGACATCCTCACCGGCATGATCTCAGGCTTCCTGGCGCAATTCCCCGATCGCCCCAAGGAAGCCGTGGCCGCCGCCGTCTACCTGCATGGCCTGGCGGGTGAAGTGGGCGCCCGCGCGCTGGGCGAGAAGTCTCTCATCGCGACGGATCTGCTGAAGTATCTGCCCGACGCGGTCAGCCTGGCGGCCGCGATAGCCGGACCCGTGGAGGCGTGTGGCGACCTATCGCACTCGCTCTGAGGCGGAAACCATCGCGCTTGGCCAGCGGCTGGCGCGCGAACTGCCGGTGGGCGGCGTGGTGCTGCTGATCGGCAATCTGGGAGCCGGCAAGACTACTCTCGCCAAGGGCATCGTCAGCGGCCTGGGCGCGGCGGCGGCCGACGAAGTTTCCAGCCCGACTTTCACCTTGATCCACGAATACGGCGAGGGCCGCGCTTACCACGTAGATCTCTACCGCCTGGACGCGCCCGCGGAGCTCGCGACGCTGGGGCTCGACGAGCTGTTCGACAGCGGCGCGCCGGTTCTCATCGAGTGGGGCGAGCGCTTCCCCGCCCTGCTGCCCGAGCGGCGCACCGAGATCCGCATCCGCTCGGACGGCGCGGACGAACGAGAAATCCAAATCGAGCACCTCACATGATCAAACAACCTTGGGCCCTCATTCTGGGCGCCAGCAGCGGATTCGGCGAGGCTACGGCGCTCGAACTGGCCCGCGCCGGTATGAACATTTTCGGCGTCCACCTGGACCGCCGGGACAAGCTCTTTCGCATCGTCGAACTCCAGCAGAAGATCCACGAATTCGGCCGCGAATCCGAGTTCTTCAATATCAATGCGGCGCTCGACGATAAACGCCGGGAGGTCATGGAGAAGATCGCGAAACGCCTGGCCGACGCGCCCGGCGGTACGCTGCGCGTGCTGCTGCACTCGCTGGCCTTCGGGGCGCTCAAACACCTGGCGGGCGCCGAGGAAGTAGCCTCCCGCCACCAGCTCGAACTCACCGCCGACGTGATGGGCCACTCGCTGGTTTACTGGGTGCAGGACTCGCTCACGGCCGGCCTGTTCGACCGCGGCGCGCGCATCTTCGCCATGACCAGCGTGGGCTCGACGCGCGTGATTCCGCAGTACGGTCCGGTGAGCGCGGCCAAGGCCATTCTGGAATCGCACATCCGCCAACTGGCGGTGGAGCTCGCCCCCGCCGGCATCACCGCCAACGCCATCCTCGCGGGCGTGACCGATTCCAATGCGCTGCGCCAGATTCCGGGCTACGAGAAGATCATGGAGATCGCCCGCCTGCGCAATCCGCACCACCGCCTCACTCAGCCGGAAGACGTGGCCCGCGCTATCGCCGCGCTGTGCCATCCCGCCACCTACTGGCTCACCGGCAACACCCTGCGGGTGGACGGCGGCGAAAGCGTCGTAGGATAACCTAAGTGCATTGGATTACACCTGCGCAATCGGCCCTTCGTGGGACAGGCCATCGCCTTTTGTGGCCTGTCTCATGCCTGGGAAAGCGCGGCAGCCCGACAGGGGACAAAAACCGATCGTCTGTTGTTGCTCTTGCGGATTCAACCCGGGGAAACGGCGGCCAGCAGCCTAGCCTTTATAGTTCCGCTGATGACATAAAAAATGAATGTAATGACATCAGCGAACTGATTATGCATGCCACGTTACGGTTCATACGCGCAGAAGAAGACGTGCTCGAAAAGCTCGCGCACAGCAAATAAAGTCGAAAGGTGGCTCGAACTGGGACCAGCATTCGTAACGAAGTGTTTAACCCTCACCTGCGCCGCTGTAATCTTGTGCGGGTGCGGAAAACCTACGGCCCATTACCAGCGGTTCGCTCCCCTATCGCATCAGCCCGAAAGCCTAAAGGGCGATGCGTGGCAGGGAACGTATGCGCTTGACACGAAGACAGGACAGCTGTGCGTAACATTCGATCCGAGCGCCTTCAATTCTGTAAGCGCAATCCCAACGTGTTTAAAACTCTATCGGGACTTTCCAGATTAACGCTTGTGCCTGGACGCGTGAGAAAATAGATGTTGTGGCGTCGCAGAAGGCTCCAGATCGTAACAGGCTAGACCATATCCTTCCTCAGGGGTATTTGGAGGGCTTCACCAGCCCTTCAAGAGAGGGGCCGCTGTGGGTGTTTGACATCGAGCGGAGGAAATGGTTTGAGAGCAACCCGCGCAGCGTGGCCGCCGAACGCGCCTACTATGATTACTCGGAAGGCAGCGAGCCGGACGCAACAGCCGATCAGGCGTTTAAGGAATTCGAAACCAACTTTCCTCCGCTAAGACAAGAACTGGTTGCCAGCAACTTTTCCGGCTGGACAAAACACCGCGAGCTTCTTGTCCGGTATTCGCAGATGCTTCGTGCGAGATCAGATCTATTCCGCCAAGAGGTACTGAAAGAAGCAGACCACGCAACCTTTCTGAAGGTCGAAGAAGTGCTACAAACGAGGTCGGACCCGAATAAGCCGGGGCAGACTGAATGTCAAATCAAATTTTCAGCCGCCGAGATGCAGAGCAATGCTAACCGCGCCGTGTTTTTTAAAAACCTGAGCATCACGAAGATGCGAATGGAGATCGGGAAGGGGGCCGGGGAGTTTGCTGGGTGGAATTGGGGGCTGCGTTTTACCGAGGATGTTACTAAGCCCGTGATCACAGGTGACAATGCGGTTGCGTTAGTCGGTTTTGGCCATTCTTCACGCGAAGAAGCGATGAGGGATCAAGACACTCTCTTCATTTTTCCTATTTGCTGGCAGGCCTGCCTAATCGGACGTCGCCACAAAATTGACGAGACTGACGCCTTCCAACCAACGGCGCTATCAGACCTTTACCCGCTATACCTCAATGAGGCCGGGGGTCGGTTTGCGCACTCACCGCAGCGTCTAGAGGCACGTTCTACTTTTTAGGCGGCGCGACAGTGTTCTTCTTTAGAATAGCCGCACATGTTTCCGCCGCTTCGGTAGCCTGAACCGCCAATTGCTGCTCGGCTTCGGCGTATCTCTGGTACAAGGAACCTGCGTTCTCACTTACGGTGTAAAGCAACGTGGACACGTCAGTACAACTGTGGGCCAGATGAAGCAGCGTTTCCGCCTTATCTTTATTTCCGGCTGTCATCTGCAACGTGGCTTGTGCTGATGCGCCACTTCCGCATAGCACAGCGTTTCGGTCTGCGTCATCCAGCCACTCGAAGAAAGCGAAACCCAGCGGTCCATTGAACCCTTGGGGCTTGCGCATGAACGCTTTCACGGCTGTCTCTAGTGAGATCAAAACTTCGCGGTCGTTCGCTACGGCGGTTGCTACGCTCTTGCCCATCTGAACCTCTTCTTGGTCTATCAGTGGCTTGTATTGTTGTATCGCCCGTTCGGCCTGAGTGAGCACGAGGTTGATTTCGGCGTCAGTTGGAAAAGTCTTTTCAGTTTGCGCTTTAGCCACAGCCGCCAAACTGGTGATCAGAAAAACAAGTGCAGGGACACTCCGAAATAGAGCCATTTGGCCGCTCCTTCGCGTTTCCCGTGTATTAGAAACGTGGCACGATCATAACAGATTTCACAATGGAGAAAGCGTGAAGGTTCAGTGTACTCGGAGCTTCTGGGGCCACACTCTAAAGAGGAAAGAAAGTACGATCCCCGACGTGTTCAGCCCACCGTGCGGCTTCCTCTGAGTTCATGCGGCACTCCTCGGCCTTGGCATCGGCGCAGCGTCTCAGGGTTGCAATGTCCTTTTCTTTCATGGCCCATTCTCTATCCTGCCGGTCGAGCTTCGAAATCAATATTTGGAGCTTGAAATCGTCAGGATCTTGGCCGAGTTCAAAACTGAATACCGCCAACTTTGATGCGCGGTCTTGGTACCATCTGGCTTGTTCTGCCAGCGATTCCTGGAGTGCGGTTTTAGGATCGACGTAACGCGCTTCGTATAAGCGCCACACCTTCGGCCAAAAGAACGTCAGAGCCGAGCTGATCGCCCCCGAAATAAGCGGAATGCCAACATCCTTGAAGGTGGACACCCAACTTATCATTCTACCCCGCGCGGAAACGTCTCAAAATGGGTATGTTTCGGGACGACAGTCGAACCCCTGTAAAGACAGCGCTTGCGCTGTCCCGTTTTGTTGTCCCATAATACGGCGCGGCTAACGGATCACAAGGCTGGTGGTGCGGACGGAACCTTTATAGAGTTCCTCCAGTTCGGCCATGTGGGCGCCGTGCTCGACTGGGGCGCCGCGGAGGAGCTGGTGGAGCATCTCGCCGGAGCGCCGGTCGTAGAGCTGGGTGAGGCTGTGGACCCGATTGGCCACGCTACAGGTGGACGGCGGCGAAAGCATCGTAGGATGACCTCTTGCATTGGATTACACCCGCTCAATCGGCCCTTCGTGGGACAGGCCATCGTCTTTTGTGGCCTGTCTTATGCCCCGGAAAGCGCGGTAGCCCGACAGACGACAAGAATCGATCGTCTGTCCCACTCTCATTCAGGCAGTTTGGTTGCGGCCCCACTGCGCCGACCTTGTATGATTGTTTGGTGATGCCTACAGACTCCCTGGACTGCCTCGATCTGCTCGAATCGACGCCGGCGATGCTGCGCGACCTGATGAGCGAGCTTTCCGAAGATGACGCCCGGTGGAAACCGGCGCCCGATCGCTTTTCCGTCGCCGAGGTGCTGGCGCATCTCTCGCATTGCGAAGGCCACTGCTATCGCGTGCGCCTGGACCGCTTTCTCGCCGAGGAATTGCCCCGCTATCTGGCCGGCGCCGGCCCGCTGGGACGGGACTACCGGCTGAACCCCTGACGGCTTCGTCAGTGTCCAATTTTCTGAAGCTTACATCTGAATGATTCCCATGCCGATATTGGGCGGCGCGATTTCCTGGAAAGGAACGTCCAGAAATTTTGCCACTTGCGCCGCGATGGCAACTTCCGCGCCTTGCCCTCCCATAAGAACCGCCGGCCCAATCGTCGTGGTGGAAGAAGTTTTTTGGTGATCGAGCGGCAACTCCCGCCCGTCTTTGAAGACAATCACCGACTGCCACACCAGCACCGGTTGCGGGATGGAAACGTTCTGATCCCCGGCGGGAGGACTGTTTTGCACGCGCCATTGTTTCCGCGTCTCGATCCGAAGAACGTCGGCAATCGCATACATCGAGTTTTGCCCGCCGATCAACCGCTTCTTTTGATAGGAAATTTGGCCGCTCGCTTTATTGGCATCCACGGTGATGGAAGTGCTGAAAAGGATGGCAGCGGCTCCGATGAGGACCACCCCCAGCGCAATCCAAATAGCGATCGGACTGGAATGATGGAGGAAATACCCGCCGAGCGCGCCCGCGATGACAAAAACAACACCGATCGCGATGCCCGTTGTGCTGCCTTCTTTGAGCACGAGTTCGTCTGCCGACTGGTTAACGATTTTCATGTGGTGATGTTCTCCATTAGCAGGTCGCAAGAATCAAGAGAGAAGTGGCTCAGATACAAGTGGCTTTTTGTAGCCGGCCACCGGCTCCCGTACCATCCATCAGATCTGTACTTTACCACTGGAGGATGCTGTCACGGGTACCAGCGCATAACTTGCGGGGGCTGGGTAACCCGGTTGTCGCGGGCACGCGTGCTACGATAAATACTTGTCAGGTCTCGGGCTCCGTGCAATGGACGGCCGCAAACCCCGCCAGGTCCGGAAGGAAGCAACGGTAGCGGTGCGGTTCGTGTGCCGCGGATTACCCGGGGCCTGGCATATTGGTCCGTGCTTGATCCGGATACCCACCCCATGTACCAGGTAATCGCGCGTAAATACCGGCCTCAGTCGTTCAAGGATGTGGTCAACCAGGAACACGTCAAGACCACATTGGAAAACGCCATTGCGCAGAAACGTATCGCCCACGGTTACATTTTTTCGGGCCAGCGCGGCACCGGCAAGACCACCGTCGCGCGCATCCTGGCGCGCTGTCTGAACTGCATCCAGGGTCCCACCTCGACGCCGTGCGGCGAATGCGCGAGTTGTAAGGAAATCACTTCCGGCGGCACCGTGGATGTCATCGAAATCGACGCGGCTTCCAACCGCGGCATCAACGAAATGCGGGAGCTGCGCGAGAATGTGCGCTACCAGCCGGCCCGCGACCGCTATAAGGTTTTCATCATCGACGAGGCGCACCAGATTACCAGCGAGGCCTTTAATGCTTTGCTGAAGACCATCGAAGAGCCGCCGGAATGGGTGGTTTTCGTGCTGTGCACCACGGAAGCGCACAAGATTCCCGCCACCATCGCGTCGCGCTGCCAGCATTTCAGTTTCCGCTCGGTGGATTTCGAAGACCTGGTGGCCCGCATGGCCTGGATCTGTACCCAGGAAGGCATCGAAGCCGACGCCGAAGCCCTGGCCGTGCTGGCTGCCGCGGGCGAAGGCAGTGTGCGCGATTCGCTTTCGGCGCTGGACCAGGCGATTGCCTGCTGCGGTTCGAAACTCGACGCCGCCGAAGTGCGCGCCTTGCTGGGCGCCTTTTCGCTGGAATCGCTGGAGAAGGTCACGCAAGCGCTGGTGGAGAGCGACTCACGCCGGATGCTCGAGGTGGTCGACGAGCTGGAGCGCAATGGCCACAACCTGCAGCACTTCAGCCGGGAGCTGGCGCGCTACTTCCGGAACCTGCTGGTGATCCGCATCTCCGGCGCGGCTTCGCGCCTGGTGGCGGCCTCCGCGCAGCAGCGCGAGAAGCTGGCCGAAATCGCCGCCGGATTCTCGGAAGAAGATCTCACGCGCTATCTGCAACTCTCGCTCGATCTGTTCCGCGACCTGCAATTCTCTCTACAGCCGCGCTTCCACCTCGAGATCGGCCTGGTGCGCCTGGTGCAGGCCGGCCGCTTGCTTCCGATCGAGCAGGCCCTGGCGCAACTCGGTGGCGTGCGACCTGCCACGGAACCGCGCCCGGCGCAGCCGGCGGCCGCCCCTGCGGCAAGTTCGGCCCCGCCGCAGCGCACAGGGCCCTCGCCCTTCGATCTCGACCGTGCCAAGAAGGCCACCTCGCGCCCGCCCGAGCCGCAATCTTCCGGCGCCAACGCGCTGGCCCCGGAACCGGCGTCCGCGCCTATGACCGCGGGCGACCCTCGCGAGCGCCTGCACGGCTACTTACACGAAAAAGGCCTGACGCACCTGGCCGATGCCGTGGAGAACGCCCGCATTACGGTGACCGGCTCCGACCTGCAAGTGGTGTCCGCCAAATCCTACGCGCTCTACTTTCGCGACCGCGGCTTCGAAGAGGCCGTGCGCGAATGTTTCGGCAGGCCGCTGCGCGTCCGATTCGAGATTGGCGACGCCGCGCCGGCTTCCACAGCGGCGCCCGCGTCCGCCCCGCCGGCCGTCACGGAGGACCAGGCCACCAGCCGCGCGCTTTCCCATCCCGAAGTGCAACGCTTCCGCGAAGTCTTCCCCGCGGGCGAAATCCGTAAAGTTCGAAACCTGAAGGAGCCGTAACGTGAAACTACCAGGCAACATGGGCAACATGCAGCAGATGATGCGCCAGGCGCAACAAATGCAGGAGAAACTCGCGCAGGAAATCGCCCTGATCAAGGTGGAAGCCTCGGCGGGCGGCGGCATGGTCACGGTCAAGATGGACGGACAGAAGAATCTGCTGGCCGTCAAGATCGAGGCCGAAGTGGCCGGTGATATCGAGATGCTGCAAGACATGATCGTGGCCGCCTGCAACGAAGCCGTGAAGAAGGTCGACCAGGAATCCAAGGCCAAGATGGGCGGGATGCTCGGCGGCATGGGTCTTCCTCCGGGCCTGTTTTAACCATGCCGGATTTCGCCGAACCGCTCGCGCGGCTCATCAACGAATTCAAGCGCTTGCCCGGCATCGGGCAGAAGTCTGCGCAACGAATCGCTTTTCACGTGCTGCGCGCCGGCCGCGAAGATGCCAAACAACTGGCGCAGGCGATTCTCGACGTCAAAGACAAACTGGGACTCTGCACCGTCTGCAACAACATCAGCGACAGCGATCTGTGCCAGTTCTGCCGTGACACCGGCCGCGATCCACACGTGGTCTGCGTGGTGGAGGAAGCGCACAACATCGTGAGCATCGAAACCACGCGGCAGTTCGAGGGCCGCTACCACGTGCTGCACGGCTCGCTATCCCCGCTGCGCGGCATCGGCCCGGAATCTCTGAAGATCAAGGGGCTGGTGGAGCGCGTCGGTCAGGGAGAGATCACGGAAATCGTGGTAGCAACTAATCCCACGGTGGAAGGCGAGGCCACGGCCGTCTACCTGTCGCGCCTGCTGAAACCCCTGGGAGTCAAGGTGACGCGCATCGCCATGGGCGTCCCGGTGGGAAGCGACCTGGAATTCGCCGACGAAGTCACCATGTCCAAAGCCATGGAAGGCCGCCGCGAGATGTAACTTCATTCACCGCAGAGACGCGGAGACGCGGAGAGGGACAATCAGCTGAGACTCGCGGAGGCCGGCTGCGGTGACGTCTGAAATTGGCAGCTCGACAATTTGATTGGCCTCTCTCGGTGCAGCCAGCTCCACCTTCAGATAGTTTCCGCTGAGTGCAATGCCGGTCTCGTTCAGGGTAACGGCTGAAAGAGTCCGGCCGACCATGCTCTTTCGAAACGCCAGATTCTTGGCCGCCGCCAACTCGCGCAGCACGCGGTTGCGCTCCTTGCGGACCGGAATGGGCACTTGCGCCGCATCTTCGGCTGCCGGTGTGCCGGGGCGCTCGGAGTAAGTAAATACGTGTAAGTAAGTAAATGGCAGGCAATCGATGAAGGCGCGGCTCTCTTCGAAGTCGGCGCCGGTCTCGCCCGGAAATCCCACCATCACATCCGCGCCGATGGCGGCCAGCGGCATGAGAGCGCGGGCCTTGAGAATCCGGTCGGCATAATGCCGCGGCCGGTACTTACGGTGCATGCGCCGCAAGGTGCGGTCGCAGCCGGACTGCAAGGGGGCGTGCACGTGGGGAGCGAAGCGCGGCGATTCGGCCATCATTCCGAGCAGGTCATCGGAAAAATCCATCGGCTCCACGGAACTGAGCCGCAGCCGTTCCACTTCCGTCTCCGCCAGCAGTCGCCGCAATAAGTCGGCCAGCCTCATGCGGCTGCCCGGTTCCCTGCCCCAACGTCCCAGGTTGATGCCGCTCAGAACGATTTCGCGATACCGCTGGGAAAGCGTGCGCACTTGAGCAACGACCTGTTCGGCGGGAGCGCTGCGGCTGCGGCCGCGCACAAAGGGAATGATGCAGAAGGAGCAGCGGTTGTTGCAGCCGTCCTGAATTTTGAGGTTGGGCCGCGTGCGGTCGCCGGCGGCATCTTCCACGGGCGCCGAAAGAAAATCGCGCTGCGCGAAGATATCGCCCACGTGTATGTTGCCGTGATAGGGAGTGTGATGGCTCGCCAGAGTTACTAAGTCGGCGATCTGGTTCTTATGCGAGTTACCCACCACCCATTCGACGCCCGGCAGAGACGCCAGCTCCTGGGGCGCTCTTTGCGCATAGCAACCAGTAACCAGGATGCGCGCCGCGGGGTTTTCGCGATGCACGCGGCGGATGGTCTGCCGCACGTCATCGTCGGCCGCCGAAGTAACGGTGCAGGTGTTCAACACCACCAGATCGGCGCCGCTACGAGCCCCGGCTACCTCCAGCCCCTTGGCGGCGAGCAGCGATTCGAGCGCCGCACCGTCGGCCTGCGTGGCACGGCATCCGAAATTTTGGACGAAGTATTTCCCCACCGTGCTCTCCATTATAGCTGGGTGGCGCGAGGGCTTCGCCCTCGATATCCCTGCGGGATATGGGAAGTCAGAAGTCGAGGAAGCCGGAATAATGAGGCGTTGCGGCAACTGGGGGTTGGCAGGAGGCACCGCCTGCCCCACCGAAAAAATGAAGACACCGATTTCCTCCGGGGGCAGCGGTGGCTGATCGCAAGCGGTTGAGATAGACCTGACCCGTTTGCCGGATGGCAGCCCCATCGTGGAATAGCCACAGGCAGGTTGCGTGCCAATCGTTTCGGAACTCGCGCCCGGCGGGCTGATACCACTTCGGGCGACTTACGAAGATGTCCTGAAACAGCGCGTGCAAAAGCTCATGCACACAGGTGTTGACCGATAAGAATGGTACCTGATTGCCATGCGCGTAGCGGAGTGCGAGCATGCACAAGTGATAACCGTCATAAAGGGTAGTCACGCCTGCCAGCGCGCGGCCGTTGTCCCAGTACATGGGAATGTGATCGGTCAAGACGAGGTTGATCACACCGCGGCGCAGTCCGATGAAGATGGGGTTATCCCCTGGGGAATGCCGAACTTCGCCTGGACCGTCGCTGGTCTGGAGGTCGATGCCGCCTCGGCTGAAGTCCCGGAATGCTTCGGGCCAAATGCTGGTCCAGAAGTGGTGAAGCTGCTCCGCCGGGCGCTGCGCCCGAGCATCCACGATTCGATGAACGGGCACGACTAGCCGCGCTTGTGCGCTGGAGGGGCTTGGCGCAGCCGCCGCTATGCAGATGAAATCCCGCCGCGTCATTCGCCCCCCCGTACACCGCCATTCTATCGCAGCCGGACAAAAGTTCCGACACACCCCGCTACAATGAAGGCATGCCGTTTTCATCCGCGAGGGGAGCCTTGCTGTGCGTCCTGACCGCTACTCTCCTCATCGCCCAGGACTGGCAAACGTCGCAGAACCTTCCCGCGGTCGACTTCACCGGCCTCACTCCCGCGCAAAAGGCCCTCGCCCTCAAGGTGCTGCGCAGCAACGGCTGCCCGTGCGGCTGCGGCATGAAGATGGCCGAATGCCGCACCAAGGATCCCAACTGCTCCTACAGCAAAGCCCTCGCCGCCATCGTAGTCGACTCCGTCAAGAAAGGCGCCAAAGAAGGCGCCGTCCTGGCCGCGGTCGACGCCTCTCCGCTCATGCACCGCGCCGCACCCAAATTGCTCGAGAGCCCCGTCGTCATCCCCATCGACGGCGCGCCCTTCGCCGGACCCAAGGACGCTCGCGTCACTCTCGTCGAGTTCTCCGACTTCCAGTGCCCTTATTGTGCCCAAGCCGTCGTCAAGTTGAACGCTATCCTCAAAGCCTATCCCAACCAGGTCAAGCTGGTCTTCAAACAATTCCCGCTCGACATGCACTCCCAGGCCGCGCTCGCCGCTGCCGCCTCCGTGGCCGCGCATCGCCAAGGGAGATTCTGGCCGCTCCACGACGCCATGTTCGCCGACCGCACGCACCTCTCCCGCCAGACGATCCTCGCCATGGCCGGCTCGATCGGCCTCGACACCAAGCGCTTCGAGCAGGACTGGGATTCCCCCGCCGTCAAGCAAGCGGTTGCCCGCGAACAAATGGAAGGCGAAAAGGCCGGTGTGGAAGCCACCCCCACGGTGTTCATCGATGGCCAGAAGTACAACGGCGGGCTGGATCTGGATGTTATCCGGCCGATCATCGACGCCGAGCTCAAGCGCAAGTAGGCGGCGGCCCGGCAGAACGCGAAATGCTTCCTCTCTTCGCCCCTTTTCGCTTGTCCCCTTTTCGCAGAAAAGACAGGGACGTCCCCTCTTTCGGCTATGGCTTCAGGCGCGACACTTGAAGGTTCTTGACGCGCTGTCCGCCGGCTCTGCCGCGACTCTGGTCGGAACTGAATCCAATACCGGCCGCTCCCTGATTTTGCCCGAGGCGCGGAGGGCCATCCCACACCGGCTGGATCGAAACTCCGGCCCCGCCCTGGAGGAATTCGACGGGCTTTCCGTCGAGCCATGCCGTCAACTTCTCGCCGCGCGCTTCCATTTCCAAGTGATGAAAGACGGCGGAATCGAACGCCGGATCGGGGTTCGAAAAAGCCACGACCGCCTGGGGATTGAGGCGCTTAACCAAGATTATGCCAGTGGATTGAAGCTGCAGCCAATAGCCCGCCGACTCGCCGCCGATGATGCCGTCTCCCGCCATCGCAGCGCGGCTGCGGAAGTAGGGGCCGGCTTCCGTGGTCCTTCCTTCCGCATCGATGGGAACCAGAATGTCCGCGGCGATTCGCAGGTCCTGGCCGGCGTCCGCGCCACGCAGACTCGAAATGCCACAGTCGCCGTGTGGAACGGCAAGTTGCATTCCCGTGAGACCGATGCCAGCCTGCCTAAGCGGCGCGGACGAATCTCCAGCGCGGCGATCCTCGATCGCTAGCCCGGGGTAAAAAACCGGCAGATAATAGTAGCCGCCCAAATCGTGGGACTGCGTGGAGCAGCGGTATAGCGCGTCGATCTTCGAAGCGTCGAGCGCGGCGCTGTAAACGCGGACGTCGTCAATCGCCCCCAGGAAGGGAGAATTTCCCAACAGAGACCGGCCGATTCTCCAGGACAGGCGGTTGTTGGTGGCTGCGGCCGCGATCCACTTCCCGGCCTGGTCCAACCTGCCATCCACGAAAATGCTGGCCCTGTTGGTGAGCGGACCTTCGTAAGTCACAGCCGCCATGTGCCAGGTATTATCGGCCCATTGTCCTGCGCTGGTGCTGAAGGCCCCTTGGATGCAGGCGCCGAAACTGATGTGGCCGTCGGGGCCCATGGTCAGGGTGAACCGTTCCGCCGTGGG
This sequence comes from Bryobacterales bacterium, assembly GCA_003167255.1. Classification (GTDB taxonomy): domain Bacteria; phylum Acidobacteriota; class Terriglobia; order Bryobacterales; family Bryobacteraceae; genus PALSA-129. The sequence continues at coordinate 80,832 of PMTR01000080.1, read as the reverse complement.
GCCGCGGAAATCAGACCCATACTCGAAGATCGCGGTATCCTCCACGGGCGCAGCGGCGGTCTTGAACCATGCGGTAATGGTTCTCGGCGCACTTCCGCCGGGAAGGGGCCGCGCTGCCTTTCCGGTGATGGCGTCTTCGAGTCCGCTGAATGCCACTCCCGCGGAGCGTTTGCCCGGAACCCATGCAGCACCGCCGGTAAGCTGCCCGCGTAGGCCGTTGCCGCTGGAATCCAGGGCCGAAAGCCCTTTAGCTTCGTCCAGTTTCCACCATGCCGCTTCCCGAAGATTCTCTTCCGGCGCTGGTTTCATCCCACGAAGCCGGGCCGCGTCGACGGCTGCAAGCAGCAGAATCGCGCCGGCCACGGCCGCGATCCAAGGCGGGAATTTCCGTGGCGGCCGACCGTGGGCCGGCGGCGGGAACGGAGCTATCTCTGCCGCCTCGACCTCTTGCACTTCGACGGGAGCGGTCAAGCCATAGCCCGCCTTGGGATAGGTCCGGATTACCCGCGGGTCTTTGGCATCGTCCCCGAAAGCCTTGCGCAGTTCGGCGATGCAGTGCGTCAGGACATCATCCGACACGGCCGTGTCTGCCCAAACACCTTCTATAAGTTCCTCTTTAGAGACCAGGCGGTTGGGACGTTCGAGCAGAAAGAGCAGAACTCGATAGGTCTTGTGGCGGAGGCTGATTGGCTGGCCGGCGTGGGTGACGCTGGCGTTAGTCGGGTCAATTTCAATGCCCGCGACGCGATAAAGCACGCCTTGCACCGGAATTGCACCATTATTGCCTCTTTCTTTCAGTATTTTTCGCGTGCCGCCAGCCATAATCGGACCTCAGTGAGTATAGCGCCTCCTTCAGATGGAAGCATCGGGCGCCACGCGGGGGGAAGATGAAAACACGCAATCTAGTGATATGGTTGGTTCTCGCTCCCATGGCCGCGCACGCTGACCTCCTGGTGAGCGTGGACTGGAAAAACCTCGTCGGCACCGGCGTGCACGGCCTGTACAGCGGCGTAGAATCCTTGGCGGCGGCCGCCAACCCCGTTTTTGGAGCAGCCAACGTCTGGAACGACGCGCTCCTGGGGTATCTCTCACCGGAAACCAATCCCTCATTTTCGAATCTGTTGGACAGCCAGGGAAATGTCACAAGTGTCGGGTTTCAGTTTACCGGCGTAGTTGATACGTATACGGGCACGGATGGAAGTTGCCCGAACACGCTCATGTGCGATTTCATCTACCTCAACGGGGGAGCCCTGGACTGGACGATCACCGGCCTCACGCCCAACTCGGTGAACTATATGTATTTCTACAACTACGGAAGCGGGGCCCAAAGCTACCGGGTCTTCAATATGGCGCTCGACACGGATGGCAACGGCTCCCTGGACGGGAACTTCACCGTGGACGCGGTGAACGGAGTGTACGCGGCGCCCATTCTGGCTAGTCCGACGGGCACGATCAGCGGGGAAATGCAATGTTGTTTGTCCGGTCAGGCTTCCTGGTCCGGGTTCCAGATCGACGAACAAACTGCGCCGGAGCCGGCATCGCTGGTGCTGTTTGCTGGCGGAATGGTTTTGTTAGGCGCACTGCGAAAACGCCGGGGCTGGCCTGCCTGAGTTTTCGCCCGGAATATGGATAGCCTAAAAATATAAGCAGCCAAACAGCCCAGCTTCTGGAGGCCTTCGAGGCCTTGCCAGAGGACGAAAAGCGAGTCTTTACGGTGGAGTTTTTGCGCCGGGCGGTGCCGCGCGAGTCGGGCGCTTTGGACGATTCGGAGACCGCTGACGCCGCCGACCAGTTGCTGGGCAGCCTCGAATGACACCGGTCCGGGGTGACGTGTGGCTTTCTGATCTTGGGATGGTAGAGAGGCCGCGGCACACTCAGAAGAACAGCGCTGGAGAGAGGTGGAAACGTTCGCTCAGCTTGGCGATGTGCGCCTTCGATAGCTCCCGTTTGTCGCTCAGGACTTCAGAAACGACGCTGGCGGTGCCAAAGACATCCAGTAGGTCCACCTGGCGGAGCCCATTGGAGTCCATCAGGTGCCGAAGCAGATCGACTGGGCCTGCCTGTCGCGGTAGGGCGTATTGCCGCCGTTCGTAGTCTTCAATCAACAGCGTGAGCAACTCGGTTAGCCGCTTCTCCTCCGCAGTGCGGCGCTTCTTTCGGAGGAGGCCTTCCAACACTGCCGTCGACCGGTCGTTTTCAGCCTCAGTGTGGATCACGTGGGGCAACGCGTCTCCCAGCAAGTGAGCGTATTCCCCGCGGTTAGTGATTTCAGCGGCAGCCCTCATTTCTTCCAATCTCCCCTTTCGTATTCGGCATGCGTCAGGACGTGCCTGACGAGAATCGTCTGGTCCTCGTAAAAAATCTCGGTGACCAGACGGTAGCGGTTGCCCGAGATATTGAACACCGTATAGACCCTTTCTCCCACTGGAATGCCGTCGGCGTGGGAATAAGTCCGCCTCACCTCTTCCAGGCTCTGCCATCCGGCTGATTTCGCTGTTCGATACCAGGCGTCGAGCGGCACACCGAGTCCGCTGTGTTCTCTGTCGGCTTCCAGCAACTTCCTGCGGCTGATGATGTGCATTAGACCGACACTCCATAACTTCGCAAATTGCGAACCCGTTGTCAACAGTTCAACTTTCGCCAAACGTAACTAGCCGGCGTCCTAAGAAGCTGCACGACCGCATGAAGACCGACAACGCGTCGGCCCCCAAGACGCCAAGCGTTGGGGATGCGACAAATAGGGCCGGTCCAAAGCCCGGGAAATGAGCTTGGCCGGCTCGCAAGGCCGCCTTGCCGGGTGCGCCGCGGTCGATCTTGTTCCCCCATCTTGCCGGCCTCGTCCCCCATACCCCGCAAGATATACTGGTGTTTCAGGACTGAGACGTCTGGGGATTCCCAATGGCTGAAATGAGCGTCATCTGGCTGCGCGTGGCGGCTGCCTTGTACTCGCTGGGGTTGCTACATGCCATTCTTACGCTGGTGCGGCGGCGCGAACACCTGTTTCGCGTGGCGCTGGGGGCGTTCGGGCTGGGGTCGGTTTTTCATTTCGTTTCGATTATCGAGGAGGGGATCGTCAATAACCGGTGCCCCATCACCAATTTCTACGAGACGCTGTCCATGTGCGCGTTCCTCATCGTGGCGATATACCTGGTGGCGCATTGGCGGTACAAGCTGGAAAGCCTCAGCGTGTTTATCTTCCCGCTGGTTTTCGTGATGGTGCTGGTGGCCACCATGGGCAACCCGGTGAGCGCCTGGTCGAGCCCGGTGGTCCGCAATACCTGGCTCACGGTACATATTGTGCTGGTGCTGCTGGGCTATGCGGCGTTGCTGCTGACGGCGGTGGCGTCATTGCTTTACCTGGTGCAGGAGCGTGAGCTGAAGAACAAGAAGCCACACGGCTTTTATTACCGGCTGCCGGCGCTGGGCACGCTGGACGATCTGATTTCCAAATCCATGGCCATCGGGTTCGTGCTGATCACGCTGGCGGTGGTGGCGGGCAGCACGTGGGGCTTCATCGAATTGAAGACGGCCTGGATCAGCCAGCCGAAGATCGCGATTTCCTTTCTTACGTGGGGCATTTACATGGCGATGGTGTTTCTGCGAACCATCGCGGGATGGCGCGGCCGGAAAGCCGCCATCATGACCATCACGGTGGTGGGTTTTGCTGTGGTGACCTGGGCGGCGCACGCGCGCCTGGGCCAGGCGTTTTTTAAACAATGAAGCTGCTGATCACTGGCGTGAGTCACAAGACCGCACCGGTCGAGGTGCGCGAACGCCTGGCTTTCCGCGAAGAGTCCCTGCCGGCCGCGCTGGCCGACCTGAGGGCGCGCGAGGGCGTGAACGAAGCTGTGATCCTTTCGACGTGCAACCGAGTCGAGATCACCGTCACGACCGACGACGGCGCCGATCCGCAGGCCATTGTCGATTCGTTCCTGGCCGATCAGAAAGCGATCGAGCGAGAGACGGTGTCGCCGTGCCTCTACCGGCATGAAGGCAGCGACGCCATCCATCATCTTTTCCGTGTGGCTTCCAGCCTGGATTCCATGGTGATCGGAGAGCCGCAGATCCTGGGACAACTCAAAGCGGCTTACGCTTCGGCCAAGGATTGCGGCGCGCTGTGCGGATGGCTGGAAGGACTGATGACGCGCGCGTTCAGCGTGGCCAAGCGCGTTCGTTCGGAGACGGGCATCGGACAGATGGCGGTATCGGTGAGCTACGCGGCGGTGGAGCTGGCGCGGAAGATTTTCGGGTCTCTCGACAACCGCACCATCATGATTGTGGGCGCGGGCAAGATGTCGGAACTGGCGGCACGGCACCTGCGGCGCTCGGGCGCGTCGCACGTTTTCGTCACCAATCGAACGCACGAGCGCGCCGTCGAGATGGCGCAACTTTTCCAAGGGACGCCGGTGGAGTACACGCGTTTCGTGAGCATGCTGCCGGAGGTGGACATCGTCATCACCAGCTCCGGCGCGCCGCACTACATCCTGCACAAAGACGAGATGCAGCGGGTGATCGCGGCGCGGCGCAACAAGCCGATGTTCCTGATCGATATCGCGGTGCCGCGCAACATCGAACCCACGGTCAACGACGTCGACAACGTGTATCTGTACGACATCGACGATTTGCAGGAAGTGGTGAACAGCAACCTGCGCGAGCGCATGAAGGAGGCCGAGCACGCCGAAGCGCTGGTCAAGGAAGAAGTGGACCGCATGCTGGCGCGGCTGAAAGTGGCGGAGGTGACGCCCACGATCGTCGGCCTGCAGGAACAGCTCGAGCAGATTCGCGCGGCGGAGCTCGACAAGCTGCGGCGCCGCCACGGGCCGCTGCCGCCGGAGCTGGAACAGGCCATCGAAGCCATGACCCACGGCATGATGAATAAAGTGGCGCACGGCCCCATCTCCGAGCTGCGGAACCACGCCGGGCAGCCCGAAGGCGCGCACGTGGTGGCGGCCATCCGAAAAGCGTTTCACCTCCCGGACAAATAAATGCTGGTTATTGCTTCGCGCGGCTCGCAGTTGGCATTGTGGCAGGCTCGATGGGTGGCCGGCGAATTCGCCGCGCGCGGCCACGAATGCCGCCTGGAAATCATCAAGACGACCGGGGACAAGATTACCGACGTGCCCTTGGCCAAAGTGGGAACCAAGGGGCTGTTCACCAAGGAAATCGAAGAAGCCCTGTTGGACGGGCGCGCCGACCTGGCGGTGCACAGCTTGAAGGATCTGCCGACGGAGTTGCCCGAAGGCCTGGTGCTGGCGGCGGTGGCGGAGCGCGAAGACGCGCGCGACGCCGTGGTGGGCAAGCGTCTGAACGATCTCGCGGCCGGCGCCAAAGTGGGAACCAGCTCGTTGCGCCGCGCGGCTCAACTTCGCAAGCTGCGGCCTCTCCTGGTGGTGGAATCGGTGCGCGGCAACCTGGACACGCGGCTGCGCAAGCTGGATGAAGGACAGTACGACGCCATCCTGCTGGCTGCCGCCGGTTTGAAACGGTTGGGTTGGGGCGCGCGGATCGCCGAAATTCTGCCGGTGGAAATGATGTGCCCGGCGGTGGGGCAAGGCGCGCTGGCGATTGAGACGCTGGCTTCGGGGCCCGGTTTCGAGGCGGCCCGATTGCTGGATCACGCGGACACACACGCGGCGGTGCTGGCGGAACGCGGTCTGCTGGGAGCGCTCGGCGGCGGGTGCCAGGTGCCCATCGGCGCGCATGCGACGGTTGTCGGGGATCGGCTGCGGCTGTTGGGACTGGTGGCTTCCCCGGACGGCGCTGAGATTATTCGGGGCGAGAGCGATGGGCCGGTGAGCGATGCGGAGAGTTTGGGACGCAAGCTGGGGGCCAGTCTGCTGGAGCGCGGCGCACGAAGGATTTTGGAAGGCGTCTACAACGCATAATTTGGATATGGCTAGTGTTTGGCAGGCCTCTCATGAACAAGTGGGACAGACCATCGCATTTCGTGGTCTGTCATGCCTCAAGCCACGACCGCTTGACAGGGTCGAAAAAGTGGGGCAGCCAATCCTGGCTGCCGCCGCCTTTCAGGCGGCGCGACCCGCTGGAAAGCGGGTCCGCAAGCATCGAGCTTCCTCACACTTTTTCATGAACTTTTGCGGGCCGCAGGCCCTCTGCAACAGACGACACAAACCGATCGTCTGTCCCACTGCTCCACTGCTGGTGAGTCATGCCCGGTAAGATCTACCTGATCGGGGCTGGGCCGGGCGATCCCGAACTGATCACTTGCAAGGGGCGGCGCATTCTCGAAGAGGCCGATTCGATTCTCTACGATCACCTGGCGCCGGCCGCCTTGCTGGAATTGGCTCCCACCCACGCCGAACGCCTGTACGTCGGCAAGAAGAAATCGGTGCATGCCTTCTCGCAGGAGGAGGTCGTGCGGATGCTCATCGAGCGCGTGCGCCGCGGGCTCACGGTGGTACGGCTGAAGGGCGGCGACCCCTTCCTGTTCGGGCGCGGCGGAGAAGAAGCCGAGGCCCTGGCTGAAGCCGGCATTGCCTTCGAGATCGTTCCAGGCGTCACGTCGGCGTCTGGCATCGCGGCCTACTCGGGGGTGCCGCTCACGCACCGCGGGCAGTCGTCGGCAGTGACGTTCGTGACCGGCCATGAGGTGGATGCGGCCGATTGGAGCAAAGTGGGGCAGGCCGAAACGCTGGTCATCTTCATGGGCCTCACGGCGTTTGCGGAGATTGCGCGCGAGCTGGTGAAGCATGGCCGCTCTGCGGAGACTCCCGCCATGGCGGTCCGCTGGGCGACCCGGCCCGATCAGGAAACGCTGACCGGCACGCTGGCCACGCTGCCCGCGCTGATCGTGCAGAGCGGCATGAAGCCGCCCGCCACCATCATCGTGGGTGAAGTAGTGCGGCTGCGCGAGAAGCTGAACTGGTACGAGCAATTGCCGCTGTTCGGCAAGCAGATTGTGGTGACGCGCGCCAAAGGGCAGGCCGACGCGCTCTCGGCCCGCCTGCGCGCGCTGGGAGCCGGTGTCATCGAGCTGCCCACCATCGAAATTCAACCGGCTCCCGACTACACGCCGCTCGACCGCGCCATCTCGAACCTCCACTCCTACGACTGGCTGATCTTCACCAGCGCCAACGGAGTGCGCTATTTCCTGGAGCGGCTGGACGCTTCGTCCACCGATCTTCGCTCTCTCGGCGCACGCATCTGCGCCATCGGTCCGGCCACACGCGCGGCCGTGGAAGCAGTGCACCTGAAAGTGGACCTGATGGGCAGGGAGTACGTTGCCGAAGGGCTATTGGACGCCTTTGCCACGCACGACCTGGCGGGTAAGCGGGTGCTGCTGCCCCGCGCGGCCGTGGCGCGCGACCTGGTGCCGGCGGAACTGGCGCGCCGCGGCGCGCTGGTCGACATGGTGGAAGCCTACCGCACGGTGGCTCCGGAGCAAGCCGTCCGGCAGGCCGCCGGGATATTCGGCGGCGCGCGCAAGCCCGACTGCATCACCTTCACCAGTTCCTCCACGGTGCAGAATTTCGCGGCGGCGGCGGGCGCGGCGGCTCTCGAAGGCGTGGCTGTCGCTTCCATCGGCCCCATCACCACGCGCACCGCACGGGACCTGGGCATCGAAGTCACGGCGGAGGCCACGGTTTTTTCGGTCGACGGGCTTGTCGAAGCGATAGTCGGGTTGTACACTGAAATGACTCCCCCGTCAAGCGAATGAGACCTCACATTATCGGCATTGCCGGTCCGTCCAGCTCGGGGAAAAGCGAGCTGGCGCGCCACCTGGTGCAGCAACTGCCCGGGACCGCTATCGTTTCTCTGGACTCCTACTATCGCGGCATGGAAGAGATTCCGCTCGAAGCGCGCAAGAAGGTGAACTTCGATCACCCCGATGCGCTCGATTGGACGCTGTTGCACGAACACCTGAAGGCCATGGCCGCCGGCGGGGCGTTCGACGAGCCCGTCTATTCGTTCGCCGATTACGCCCGCACCAGCCTCTCGCGCCGCATCGAGCCGGGCCAGTACGCGATCGTGGAGGGCCTGTTCGTCCTCTACTGGCCGGAATTGCGCGACATGCTGGACACCAAGGTGTACGTGGAAACCGATCCGGACGTTTGCTTCAACCGCCGTCTGACGCGCGACGTGGCCGAGCGCGGGCGGACCCCGCAATCGGTCTGCGAGCAGTACGAACGCACCGTGCGGCCGAGCGCCGAATGGTTCGTTACCCCAACCCGCAAGTTCGCCGATCTGGTGGTTTCGGGAGAAGAACCGCTCGCGCAATCGACCGCTGCCGTGGTGAGAGCGCTGGGGCGGGTGCGCAACGCTCAGTTCGCCGGCGCGTAGTACAAAGTTGGCAGGCTGAAGCCTGCCTCACCTTCAGTCCGCCGGCGCGTAGTAGCCGTGGCGCCAGTAGGCGTGCAGCGGCGGCAGGCCGTGCGGCGGAATAATCTTTACGGTGACAGGATGGTAGCGGCCATCGCGCACTTTGTCGGTGGGGGAATAACCCAGCACGTAGCGGTTGCGCAGCTCGACGCCGATCTTCGCCGCGATGTCCGGAAGTTCGCTGATGTCCGCCGGAAAATGACGCCCCCCGGTCTGTTCCGCGATGTCGCTGAGCAGCCCCGGCCCTTCCAGTTCCTCCGGGCTGCGGCTGCGCGTTCCGAACGGCTCGTAGATTCCGATGGCGTAAATCAGCACGTCGCTTTCGCGCACCAGGTTGCGAACCTCGGTTTCGGTATAGCGGCTGCAGTTATCGCCGCCATCGGAAATGATCAGCAGCGCCTTGCGGTTCTTCTGCGATTTTTTCAGCTCGTGCAGCGCCAGGAAGACGGCGTCGAGCAACGCCGTGCGTCCCTTGGATTGCGCGAACGTGAGCTGGTTCTGGATGTCGGGAACCTCGCGGCCCAGCGGCACCACCAGCCTGGGCGTGTCGTTGAACTCCACCAGAAAGAACTCGTCTTCGGGATTGGCGGTCTTGAAAAATTGCGCAGAGGCTTCGCGCGATATGCGCAACTTCGGGCCCATGCTGCCGCTGATGTCGAAAACCAGGCCCACGGCCACCGGTTCGTCATCCATGGCAAAATGCGTGACAGTCTGTTCGACCTTATCGTCGTAGATTTTGAAGTGGTCCTTCTCCAGGCCGGTGACGGGACGGTTAAAGGGATCGCACACGCTCACCGGGACCAGCACCAGACTGGCATCGGCGCGCAGGTTGGCCCTGGGTTTGGTCTGGGCCGGCGGAGCGGGCTTGGGGCGAGGTTGGGTGGTGACTTGTGCACGGAACGCGAGCGGCGCCGCCAGACCCAAAAGCAACGCCATCCCCAGGATTCGCTTCGAGCCCATGAGAAGTTCTCTGGTCGTATTGTACAGCGATGCCACGGCAAGTGGGACCGGCCTCCTGGCGGTCGACAGGCCGGATCGACAGGCCGGAGGCCTGTCCCACTGAAAATCGGATATAATCGAGGCTTGGCGGAGGTGAGTCTTCTCGAGTAGCAGACTAGCCGCAGTCGCAAGCCTCGGTCCTTCTGTAGTCCGAACAGCTTCGCACGCTCTTTTTTCCCTCTTTTTCCCCGACGATTGCCGGGTTTGCGCCCGGCCCCTGACGGAAGTCACACGCATTCCGGTCTGCCCCAGATGTTTGAAGGAGCCGCAGCCCATCAGCGCGGAATTCTTCTGCGTGAGCTGCCGGACACCGTTTCTCAACAGTTTCCCGCTGGATTTCGAAGGCCGCTGCGCTCTCTGCCGCAGCGGCCTGCGCGGTTTTGACGCGGCCTATTGCTACGGTTCCTACGAAGGCGCGCTGCGCGAGTTGATCCACCTGTACAAGTACGGGCGCGTGCAGACGCTGGCGAAGCCGCTGGGAGCCCTGCTGGCCGCGGCTTTGCCGCGTGAGGAGCGCTTCGATGCGGTAACGCCTGTGCCGCTTCACTGGCGGCGCCAATGGCAGAGAGGCTTCAACCAGTCGGAACTGCTGGCGCGCACCATGGCGGCGCGCTGCGGAATTCCGGTCGTGCCAGCTCTGCGCCGCGTGCGCGCCACGCTGACTCAAGCCGGCCTGAGCAATACCAGGCGGCGTCAGAACGTCGACACCGCTTTTGAATGCAGGCGCGGCGCACGTGCGCTGGCGGGGAAACGAATCCTGCTGATCGACGATGTCCTGACCACGGGCTCTACGGCGGCAGCCTGCGCGCGCGTTTTGAAGCGCGCCGGGGCGGCCAAGGTGGCGCTGCTGACGGTGGCGCGTGTCGACCGGCGTATGGAAGGGTGGCGCGGCGCATCCGCACCGTCCACGGAGGGGGTGAATCGGGATGTCGAGTGAGCGATTGCAGCGGCCCGTGCTGGTGCTGAATGCCAGCTATGAGCCCATCAACATCTGCGCCGCGCGGCGCGCCCTGGTGCTGGTCTTAAAGGGCGTGGCGTCCGCCGAGGAGGAATCGGGCAACGCCGTGCATTCGGCCCGCGCGCTGGTGCGGTTACCATCGGTGATCCGGCTGCTGGAATATCGCCGCATCCCGCACCAGACTCGAGCCCTTTCGCGCAAGAACATCCTCATGCGCGATCGTTACACCTGCCAGTATTGCCACCGCGTGATGCCCTCCGGCGAACTGACCCTCGATCACGTGGTGCCACGATCGCGCGCCGGCGAAACCGCCTGGGAGAACCTGGTGGCCTGCTGCCATCCTTGCAACAACAGGAAAGGCAGCCGCACTCCGGAAGAGGCGGGCATGAAACTCGCGCGCCAGCCCCGGCCTTTCAGCTTGCACACCAGCCGCCACCTGATGCGCATGCTCGGCAAGAGCGACGCGCAGTGGCGGAAATACCTTTTCTATTGACCTACCAGAGGATGACGCAGTCCCGTCCGGCGCAAACGCGACGGACAGGACGCGCCAGTTGCTTCGCTAGACCGCGGCGAAAGTGGAAAGTTGTGCATCCAGCTCCGCCAGGGCTTTCGTGAGAACAGCCCGGTAACGCGGATTCTGTGCGGCACCCAATTCCCGCACCACTCTGGTGCGGGAGAGAAGGATGGTTTCCTTCTTGCGGATTACTTCGAGTGTTTCAGGACTACTCGGCGCTTTTCGTCGTACAGGTGTGCGGCGGGATTCGGCCATGTCGATCTGCGCCTCGACCGACTTGCTTTCCCAACCTCTGGCCATGATTCTATTCTAGCGCGATGGGCGGCCGCTGGCACGACTAATATCCGGCGCGCCCAAGAAAACGGGCGGGTTGTTTGATATGCTCTAGCAGTCAAGCCTATGTCTAGAAAAACACTTCTCATCGGAATACTCCTCCTGTTCGTTCCCCTGCTGCTCGTCTCGCAGCAGCCCGTCGAGCGGGTAGACCTGAACGTGATGCACAAAATCAAGACCGCGGAGCTGGGCGGCGGGGGCGGGTTCGGCGGAGGCGGCGGGGGCCGCGGCGGCGCCGGCCGTGGCGCTCCAATCATGGAGACCATGTACAACCTCACCGACCGGTACGGCCCGCGCCTCACCAATTCACCGCAGTACCGCGCGGCCGGCGATTGGGCTGTGGGCCAGCTCAAGGAATGGGGGCTGAGCAACGTCCATCTGGAAAAATGGTCGACGAAGTCCGACGGGCGGGGCGGCGGTGGCCGCGGCAATGCCGGTCCTTCCTCCATCCCCAGTTGGCAAATTACCGGCTACAGCGGCGCGATGGTGGAGCCCACTTACATGCCCATAATCGGCTATCCGCAGGCATGGAGCGGCGGGACCGATGGGCCGGCCACGGGCGAAGCCATCCGGCTTCAGCTTCAAACACCGGCCGATTTGGACACGTGGCACGGAAAGCTGAAAGGCAAGATCGTGCTGACGGGGGCTGGGCCGCTCGATCTGCCCTTCCCCACCACGGCCCTGGCGCATCGTTATACCGATGAAGAACTCCTGGGACTGATCCCCGAGCAGTTCCCCACCGGCGGCGCAGCCGCCGGCCGCGGTGGACGCGGCGGCAACAACGGCCCGGTTTTGACCCAGGAGCAACAGCAGGCCTTTACCGAACGTATGCGCACCTACTACCAGGATGAAGGCGTGCTGCTGACCATCACGGCTTCCGCACGCGGCGAAAGTGGCGTGGTGTTCGCCAGCAATGGCGCCCCACGCACCGGAGACCCCACCAAGAACCTGCCGATGGTGGCCATTACGGCGGAGAATTACAACCGCATCGCGCGGTTGCTGCAGCACGAAGTTCCGGTGAAGCTCTCCTTCGACATCAAGGTGCAGTTCGACACCAGCATCACCGACGCGTTCAACGTGATCGCAGAAATCCCCGGCACAACCAAGCCCAACGAGCTGGTGATGGTGGGCGGCCACTTCGATTCCTGGCACATGGGCACCGGCGCCACCGATAACGGCGCGGGCAGCGGCGTGGCCATGGAAGTGATGCGCATCTTGAAATCGCTCAACCTCAAAATGGATCGCACCGTCCGCATGGCTCTCTGGGGCGGCGAAGAAGAAGGCCTGCTCGGCTCCGCGGCTTATGTGAAGGATCACTTCGCCGACCGGACAACCATGAAGACCACGGCCGAGCATGACGGCTTCGCCGGCTACTTCAACATCGATAACGGCACCGGCCGGGTCCGCGGAATCTATCTGCAAGGCAACGAGATGGTGCGGCCGATCTTCGAACAGTGGTTTGCCGCCCTGAAGGACGTGACGCCGGGCACCATCACCATTCGCAATACCGGCGGCACGGACCACCAGTCGTTTGACGCAGTGGGGCTGCCCGGCTTCCAGTTCATCCAGGATCCGATGGACTACGATACCCGCACCCACCATTCCAATATGGATGTGTACGAACGCATCCAACAGGGCGACATGCAGCAGATGGCGATTGTGGAAGCTGCTTTCGTATACAACGCCGCGACACGGCCGGAGAAACTGCCGCGCAAGGATCTGCCGGCCCCGCCACCGGCGGGCGGACGCGGGGGCCGTGGAGGCGGCGGCGGAAACTAAAACACTTTGAGGCCGCCGATGAACACGGATGAACGCGGATTGAAGACAATCTTCTGATCGGTGTTCATCGGCGGCCCAAATTGTTTTTTCCAACTACAGGAAAGCTCTCAGACGATGCAGACCTTCGCCGAAAATTGCCGGCGGGGTAAGCAGACTCACTATCAGGAACGCCTCCGTTTCGAAATCGTAGAAGAAGCCGGGGTGGACCAGGACGTCCTCGCGATCCAGCAATTCCAAAGTCCATTCCTCTTCGCTTCGAATCTGCGGCACCTGGACGGTGATCGACCAGCCGCCCTCCACCGCCAGAATGTTCCCCGCCGACCCCGCAAGAGCCTCGCGGGCGGCGGCCAGATTCGCGGCGCAGCGCTCCCGGATCTGCCTTTGCACGTCATCCCCCACTTGCAGCAGACGCGCGGCGGCGCATTGCACCGGCGTGCTGACCGAAAGGTACGTGTCGGCGATCCACTCCAACTTTTGGAAGGCTTCGCGCCTCAAGCCCTCCGGGCCGCTCGCCACGATCCAACCCAGCTTCATTTGCGGCAGCCCGGCGATCTTGGAAAGCCCGCTCATCGAAAAGGCCAGGCACTCCTCGACACCGGCAAGCGTCTCGACGCGGCTCTCGTCAGGGGCGAGCGCATAATCGGAGAAGACTTCGTCGGAAATCAGGGCAATGCTGCGTTCGGCGCACAACCGCACCAGCGCTTCCAGTTCATGGCGCTTCACGTAGGAGCCGGTGGGATTGTTGGGATTCACCAGCACCAGAGCGCGCGTGCGATCCGTGAGCGCTCCGCGAAGCGCGTCCAGGTCGATGCTCCAGGCGCCGTGGTAGACCAGCGGGTACTGGCGCGTCTCCACCGATTCCATGTGGGCCAGGAATTCAAACAGCGGATACGAAGGGCGCGGCACCAGCACCTGGTCGCCGGGATTCGCCAGCAGCTTGAACAGGTAGGCATAGGCCTCGCTGGTGCTGGCCGTGAGGAGGATTCGGGAGATGTCCAGGCTGAGTCCGCGCGCCCGGTAATAGGATGCCACCGCCTGCCGGGCCTGGGCGGCGCCGGCGGGCGCGGGCTCGTAGATCAACACGCGGGGATCCTGCAACGCGCTCAGAGTTTCCGCCGGGTACGCCACCGAGGCGCGCGTGGGATTGGATTCCGTCAGATCCAGAATGCGGGCGCCCGCGCGGCGCTTGGCGGCGAGGAGCCCGGTGAGGCGGTTGGGCTGAAGATCCCAACGGAAGCGGGAAGAAAACATCCCGCTCAGTGTCGCAGTTCCGCGGCAGTATAGTAAAGGTCGCGATCCAGCACCATCTCGACCGAGGTGCCGCGCTGCAGCACGACGTCCTGGTTCTTCGAGAGCAGCACGGCGGCCAGTCCGGCCGCGGCGCCGACACCCAGTCCGGTGACAGGGTGGCCCGCGGCGCCGCCCACAATGACGCCGCCCATCGATCCGATGCCGACCCCGGTGGCGACCTTATGGGGATCTTTGCCGGTGTCACCGCTGATCTTGCCTTCGTCGGAATCGACTTTACCCTTGGACGCATCGGCCGCCGTCAGCCGCGCGCGGAAATCGCGCGTCACGCCGTTCGGCAGCGTCAGCGAATCGAAGAGAAGGTACAACTCGCCTTTGCTAGACAGGCGGCCCGCCGGCTTGGTCTTGGTGACGGTACCCTGCACATAACTGCCGCGAGGAATCACGATGCGGCCGTCCTGCGCAACCGGTATGGCGGTTTGCAGATAGACGCGATCGCCTTCCTTGGAATTCTTCGTGCTGATGCTGCTGGTGAGAGAGAGCAGAATATGGGTGCCCGCGGGAATCGTAAAATCCAGTGGGGCCGGGGGAGGCGCGGGCCGCGTGACCAGCACCGGTTGCTCCGCGGGCGCCGGCTTGGGAGCGGCGCCCGTGACCGGAAGATCGGGCCGCGGCGTGGCGGTGTCCACTATGAGGTGTCCATAAACGAGGCGACCCTCCGCCTGGATGGCGCCGCGCGAGATCTGACGCTGGATAGTCAGTTGCCGGCGGTCGCGCGAGAGAGTCCAGCGGTCCATCACGGCGTAGTTTTGCGGACCCGATACCAAGGTGTTGATGAGCAGCGCGTCACCTTCCCACTTCGCCACGCTGTTCATGGATTCCGCGCCAATCTGGTATTTGCTTTCGCCGCCGTTCAAAAAGTAAGTCCACTGAATGGAAGCGCCGCGGGCGTCAATGGCGGTGCAGTGGATCTGCGTATCCTGCTCCACATCCAGGAATTCGTAGGTTTCGAGCGAGAGCGCGCGCAAGTCGCTCGCGTTGCGGTCAAGATTCCATCTTCCGGAAAAATCGCGGTCGGAATCGGCCGCGGAAAGCGGCGCAACCGCGCCGAGCGCGAGTGTGGCGGCAGTTACCAGACGGGCGAACTGTAACATAGCGATGGCAACTCTTCCCGCAGAGCCCTGAATCGAATCTTAACACCTGGCAAGGGCGATTCCCTTCATGAAGGGATACACGGTTTTCAAGCAAACGGACGAGCCGGCGCTCTCGCCTACCCCCGTTCTGGGCGAAGTTAGTTTTTTCAAACCAGCTCGATGCGCAGATCACGGCCGATAGCGTGTGCCGCGCGCGTTAGGGTTTGCAGCGTCACCGAGGCATTGCCAGGATCGAGAAGACGATCAAGCGCAGCGCGGCTTGTGTTCATGCGCCGCGCCATCTCTACCTTGCTGATTTTGTCCTTCTCCATCGCTTGCTGAACTTGCCAGGCCAGCGTCTCTTTCAGCGCGACCGCGCGGGTCTCTTCGAGGACGCCTTCCTCTTTCAGGAAGTCCTCCAGTGACGAGCCGATATGCTTGTTGCGCTTTTTCATTTCGTTACCTCCTTCATTCTCCGTTTCGCCAGGGCCATGTCATCCGCAGGCGTTTTCTGCGTTTTCTTGATGAACCCGTGCAGTACGACGAGCATCTGGTCGTGAACGCATAGGATGAGCCGGGCTATCCGCTGGCTCGGAAGCGACGAGCGCACTTCCCAAAGACCATCTTTGAGGCTTCCCACCAGTGGCCTCCCAATCGGCCAGCCGAACTGCACCCGCATGAGGTCGAGCCCGATAGCGCGCCGGTCGTCCTTGTCGAGGGCGCGCAGCCAATCGAGCACCGGTGCCCTGTCCGCTTCCGTGCGGTAAAACCGGACCGGCATCTCCGGACTTTGTTGATCTCGTCTCAACAAATCCAGTATGTACCAAAAGTGATACAATGTCTAGTAGCGTGTGCCGGCCAGAGACGGGCTTTCTTCAGCCCGGAAACTTGCCGGTCACATGCGCCCGCCCGGCCTCGTCACTCCACGCGAGCCGCACCCGGATGGCGGGTCGCCGGATAAGATAGAGAGTTGACTCTCTCCATCCCTCTCATCGATTTCCAAAACGTCACCGTGCGGCGCGGCGGGCGCGTGGCGCTCGACGGCGTCACGCTCACCATCGCGCAGGGCGAGCACGCCGCCATTCTCGGTCCCAACGGCTCCGGCAAATCCACTTTCATTAAACTGATTACGCGCGAGCTCTACCCCTCCATCAAGCCCGACCCGTGGCGACTGCGCATCCTGGACCGCGACCGCTGGCACATCTTCGACCTCCGCCATCATCTGGGAATCGTTTCCAACGACTGGGTGCAGATGTGCACGCGCGACTACTCCGGCTATGAGATCGTGCTCTCGGGATTTTTCGGCAGCGTCGGCATCTGGCCCAACCACGAGGTGACGCCGCGGATGGAACAGAAGGCTCATGCCATCCTGGATCTGCTCGAGGTCTCCCACCTTGCCGCGCGCAACACCAATGAGATGTCGAGCGGCGAAGCGCGCCGCATCCTTATTGGCCGCGCGCTGGTCCACGACCCCCAGGCCCTGATCTTTGACGAGCCGACTTCCAGCCTGGACCTCCACGCCACCCATGAACTGCGCGAGGTTCTGCGCAAACTGGCGCGCGCCGGAATCAGCCTGCTGATGGTGACGCATCACCTGCCTGACATCATTCCGGAGATTGGGCGCGTGATCGCAATCCGCGACGGCCGTATCTATCGCGATGGGCCGAAGGAGCAGGTGCTCGACGCCGCTACGCTGTCAGCCGTCTTCGGGCTCCCCGTCGAGGTGCTGCTGCGCGCGGGCTACTACCACGTGTTATGACCCGGGCGTGCCTTAGTTCGCCAGTCCCGCCTTGGCCAGCAGAACCGGAAACCGGGGATCGTTGCGCAGCGGATCGAGCATGGGGTGGACCTTAATAAAAGCCACTTTTCTCTGATCCAGCGCGCGGTTGAGCCAATCAAAGGCTTCGTCCCGTTCGCCCAGCGCGGTATGGAGAATGGCCATCGAGAAGGCGTCGGGCGCCTGTTGATCGGGCTTGGGATGCTCGAGTTCCTGCAGCATGCGGCGGGCCTCTTCCCTTTTGCCGGTGATCGCCAGCAGATGCACGATTCTCTCCCGAACCAGGTAGGGGGCTTTAGGCAGCACCAGGTTGTACTCGGACACGGCCTCGGCAAAATCGCCCTTGGCTTCCCACGCCGTGCCGGTGAAGGCGTGCACGGCGATCAGGTCTGGGTGCAGGGTCTGCACTTTAAGAAACTGCCGCAACGCGTCGTCGTACCGGCGCGCCATGTAGAGGGCGTTTCCCACGGTAACGCCGGGTCCGCCGGCGAGAGGGTCGGACTGGTCGGCGGTGCGCAGTTCGGCCAGCGCTTCGGAGAAGCGGCCCTGTGCCAGAAGCACGTTGCCGAGCCAGTTGTAATAAACCCAGTCGTTGGGCATCAGCCGGATGGCGGTGCGGAGCTTGGATTCGCCGCCTTTCCAATCCAGCAGAATCATGGCGTCGAGGTAGCCCTCGGCGGCAAACGCGCCAGCGCATTGCGGATCGAGCTCCAGCGCCTTGGCCGCGGCGGCCTTGGCATGAGGTACGAACTCCAGCGGTGTGGTGGCAAAATTCGCCGCGCCGGATGCGTATACTCCGGCCAGCGCGGCATAGGCATCCGTATAATTCGGATCTTTTTCGATGGCCAGGTTTAAATAGCGGATGCCATCCTGAAACGCGTTGATGGTGCCCTGGCCCCGGTAGGAGCGCGACTTGAGAAAAGCATCGTAGGCCTGGGGATTCGGGATGTGCCGCTTGGGAACGGCAGCGCTGGGACTGAGCGCCCCGGCAACGGGCGCCACCAGGAGGTCCTCCAGACGCGCGAGCTCCTGCAATCCGCCGTCGAAGGACTGAGAAAGGATGTGGTATCCGTTTGACGACCGGTCCACCTGCACGGTGACGCGCAACCCGCCGTTAATGGCTTGGACGCTTCCCTCCACCACCGCATCGACATCCAACTGGCGCCCAATCTTGCGCACGTCGATGCCTTTGGCCTTGTACTGGAAAGCCGATGTGCGGGCCACCACGCGCAAGGAGGGAATGTGCGCCAGGGCGTCTGTCAACTGCTCGGTGACGCCGTCGGCCAGGTACTCTTTTTGGGGATCGCCCGTCAGGTTTTCGAACGGCAGGACGACCACCGCGCGGATGGGCCCGCTCCACGGCTGGATGAACCAGAGCGCTACCGCGCACAAAGCGGCGGCACACGCCGCGGCGAACCAGAACCGGGACCTCCGGCCCGCACGAACCTGGGAGGAAAGCGATTCGGGCGTCGCCAAGGAAACGGCAGGCGCCTCCTGGACGGCGAGCGGCGCAATCACCGGCAGGTAGCCGCGGTTGGGAAACTCGATGCGCCACGGGTCGGCGCTGCCGGCGCCGGCATAATAATCCGCCAGGGTCCGCCGCAGGCGGCTCATTTCCGCCCGGATACTGGATTCGATACGCGGGTCGAAAGACGACGGTTTCTCGAACACATCGAGGCCGATGCCGTACTCGGTGATCTTGTCACCGTCCCCGGCCAGGGTTTGTTCCAGGAGGTAGCGCAGCAACCGGCCGCGGCGCGGCGCGGCGGCGAAGGCCGGCGCCTGCAGAACATGATCCAGGTAGACATGGATCTCGGCGCCGCGCGCATCGAGAGCCGGCGGATCCTGTTCCTTCCTGGGGTGCTCCATGCGTTCGTGCCGCCCGTTCAGTCAGGCTAGCACATTGAAAGAGCGGACGTGCAACGTTGGAACAGGAGGATTCGCCGTGGTACCCAAGCATGCGGCTCTTCCGCTGATTGTGCTTGAATGAGCGAGGCCCCAGACAGCAAGACGGACCCGTGTAAAGGGGAGCTTCCCCTAAACGATGGCAACGGGCGCCTGCACTATGCGGGTAAGGCATCCGATGTGCCGGTGGGGCGAATCGTATCGTGTGGGGCATCTCGGCACATGGAAATGCCCCACGCATCTTTTCTACTGCTTGTCGAAAACGAAAGTTGAGCACCCCTCAACACAGCGCCTGAACGCACACAAGGTTTCTTTGCTCATTTGTAATCGGGGGTCCAGGGATGATAGCTAGGTCCAGGCGGGCTGCCGTCGCTCGGTCCGCCGACCACGCTGCCATCAGGAGCAACCCAGTGATTCTGAAAGTCATTTGGTTGAGTACTGCATTTTCCGTTATCGTCGCATCCATGGATTTGCCCCAAAGTAATATCTGACCAGCGCTGCCGGATGCTGTCCTGACTGTTCATTTGCTTCTTGAAGCTATCCTCTCTCATTTGGCTTATTTGATCAATTTGCTGCTGGCGTTGCTGCACCTGGCGCATGTTCTGCCGCAAAGACTGTTGCGCGAGCTGCATGGATTGCTGGGTAACCTGGTTGCTGATTTGCATCAGTGCTCCGGTGGTGTCCTGGATATCGCGTTCATATCGCGCCTGCCAATTCGGATCGACCTTGAACGAGGAGATCATGGCATTCATGACGTAGCGGGCCAGGTCGACATCCGGTTTGTCGGCCAGGTAACCAGCCAGTTTCTCCGCGCTCCAGGTGTGAGGTCCTTGAGGAGTGGTGTAAGCCAGGATCGTCACGGAGTAGGTGTAACCCGACCGATCTCCGCACCTGTAGACCATTTCACCCGCCGAAGCCTGCACTTGCACATGCGCACTTGCGGCCGCACGAGCGATCGAGGCATTCATCTGCTGCGATTCATTGCGCAGGTCGAACGCGGAGAGAGGCTGAAGATTCGGGCACAGCTTTTGTTTGGTGAATTCCTGGGCGAACTGTTCTCCCGTTCGGAAGCGCTCAATGGCTATCGGCCCCGCCGGGCCCTTCACCGTGCGGCCCTCGTACCACCCCAACTTGTAATACATCGGGTGAGGCTCCTGGCGCGGTAAGACATCCGGGTCGTTCATCCACACACGAATCTTGCCGTCGGGACTCTGTGCGTCAATATAATTCCTCGCGTCCATCTTAGAGTTGCGGTGAGTGCCTCCGCTGAGCTTCCACCCCTTTGGCACATTGACGGTGAAGGCGCGTTCGGCGGGATCTTGCCAAACCACCATTTCCGGCATCTTGGAAATGGTGGCCAGCACAGACGGAGTAAACCCGTTGGCCGGCGCAATCGGAGCCGGCTGCGCCGGGCTGACCTGCTTTCCGCCGTTCATGCCAGCGACTTCTTCCAACCAGTGGGCGGTTTCTATGCCAATCTGGGCGTCCCGCTCAAGTTCAGAGTCGCTCACGATTTTGTTATCCACGCTGTGCAAGGCGCTAAGGACTTTCCCAGAACCGGAAATACGAATGAAGTACACATGCTGGGCGGACGGATTAGCCTCTGTGCCGCTGATGAATGAGTCGAACATCAGCAAGGAACTGTAGTTGTCCAGGCTGGTTGCGAACAACGACCTGTGGAGGATCGTTATCTTCTTCACCGGCATGGGCCGCTGGCCAAACCCATAGAGTGCCGCGGTGGCGGGCTTAATGGTGGTCTCTGATCCCTGCGCGATGACCGCCTTTATCAACGTCTGAACCGAATCAGCCGTCCTCGACTGGTCAGCGCTCGGGCGAGGCGAGGCCGCAGGCTGAGGCGCCACGGATTGGTTGTAGAGCCGCGAGAGAATGATCTTCGCGAGTGAGCGCAATTGGTCCTGGGACACAAATGGCTCCATATCATCGGTATTCAAGTAGCTGTGGAGCGAGACGGAGTGGTCGCCCTTGCGAAAGAAGAGGATGAAAGGCGCAGAACCGGACGGACCGTTGAACGCCTCATCGCCGATGCCGTTAACGGCGGAGTTGACGATCCCGTTCCGCGCTTTCCAATTATCGTAGAGGTTACGGGGACCGAATTGCACCATGAGCAGGAGCGATCCGTCCGCCTTAGCAAAGTTTAGGTCACCTTCGCCAGGCACCAGCTCAAACCCTTTGCCCCCGGTCACGCCCTCGACGTCCGCGATGGTCAGAAGCTTTTGGTGGGACGCAGGCGCCTGTGCCGCAGGGGAACCCTTCGCGGCGGCTTGCTTTCTTGCCCACAGTGGAGTTGAGCTTGCAACGGCAAAGGTGCCAGTTAACACGAGAATCAGGGAGGCGGATCGATGTCTTTGTTTCACCATGGGCATCCCCTTACCAGAGCGAATTTACCAGAATTTCCTTTTTGGCTTCGAAAACAGCGCCATAGTACACTCGTCTGCGCGCCTGTGTTTCCCATGTTTCCTACAAACGTAGCGAGCCCGGTAGAGGTGTTGATGGTTCCAAGCCCCGCTGCCCGCGTAGTCCCGGGCCGGCCCCACAACCTCCGCCTGAACCAGGCCATCGCAGCCACGCCGAGAGCGATTAGGGACCACGAGGCAGGTTCCGGCACCGTGTCGGGGATGAAGTTGGCCCCGGCCTGCCAGTTAGTATTGGCCGCCTCGGCGTAGTAAGTGGTGCCAGCCATAGTACCCAGGTTTAACGTCGTCGTGAGCGATTCCGACAGCGGGGCAATATCGGTGAAGGCCCCTGGGGGCGGCGGTGGGCACCAGGGAGAGATTATTCGGGTCCAAGAGGTTGCCGTTGGCGACGAACGTTCCAGCCAAGCCAAGATCCGGGAAGTTGAAACCCAATGTTCCGTTGTTTTGGGCGCCGAGATCCTCGCTGAGGATCTCTGACACCGTCTGGCCGTTAATCACTAGGTTCAAATTCGGGCCGCCAAATACCAAAGCGTCCACGCTGAAGGTGTCGACGAACCCACCTGGCACACCGGTTATGGTCCCATTGACCTGTATTGACCCGCTGACGACCCCGAGGTCGACTATACCGGCTCTTGCCTCGCGGGCTGTCACCATCAGCCCGATCGAAAGCACAGGAAGAAGGATGATCTTAGGTACGGGCATATCCACTCACCTCCGGCTATTACGCCACAAGCCATGGGGACTGATTGTTCTATTTGATCTCGGCGTTGGCCTTTTCTGAATCGCCAGCAGCACGGCAATCGGCATGACTTTGCTGAGCTTCATGAGGCCTTCTTTGGATGCCCTCAGAACACCAAGATCACCGAGATTATGGCGGGTGTACCGCTAGCGGGCAAGCGGCAACAGGCACGCAACGTTGCACGTCTGCGTTTTCAATGTGATAGCCTGGCTGGGCGAAGGGCACGAGGGCGCGGCGTCTCAAATCATGGGGGTCACTCCAGGGCCACCCGCTGCCGCGGCGTATGGCTGACGCGTATTCGGGGATGCCCCCGCTACTCGAGCAGGTGCCGGTACTCGTCCGGATCGAGGCCAAACTGCTCCATTTGGCGCGGCAGATCTGGCCGCACCGTCTCCGGCGTGTTGCGGACCCAGGCCGCGATCACCGTCTCCACGCCGACGCGGTTCTTTCCATCTTCTTCCGCCAGGGCCTCGGCCGTCCCGCGCAGTTGCGCTTCGGTTGACTCGCGCACCGGCCGGGGAGTTTGCGCCAGCACCTGGTTGAGTAAATCTTCGGCAGCATCGTTCCAATTCATGCACTCACCATGATATCGTCCTCACCGCGGCCATTGATCCGCGCAAGTACGCTAAACTGGGATTTTCGAAGGCGGAATTCGTTTGCATCGGTTAGTGCTTCCAGCCATTCTGGCGATCGTCCTGCCGGCTCGTGCCACCCCCGCCGAACAGGGACAACTCGACGCCAGCCAGACGCTTTTCACGGTGATGGCCGCCATCAACGCCGCCGGGTACGACGCTGGTCTGGCTTCCCCCAATAACAACCCGCTTCGCGCCGCCATTCGCGCGGAGCTCGCCAAACGCAATATTCCCTCTCTGGCCGCCCTGAAAGTCTTTTTTGAGCAGCACCATCGGACAAACGATACGGCCGAACTCAGCCAATACATCTCCTTCGCGCTTACCGCCGGCGGGCCGCCGGATTTCGCCGTCAAAATACGCGAAGTGGACATCCCGCCCGATGTCACTCCGCTGCTCGCGCTCTCACCGCTGCTGGCGAATTTTTACAAGGAAGCCGGCATCGAAGGACTGTGGGCCGGCGCGCAGCCGGCCATCGATCAGATGATCGCCCCCTATCACGCGCCCGCGAGCGAAGCCGTTTTACAAATCAACGCCTACCTGCGCCAGCCGACTTCCGGTTTCCGCGGCCGCCACTTTCAGATCTTCGTGGAGCCGCTGGCCGCGCCCAATCAGGTTCATTCGCGCAGCTATGGCAACGAATACACCATCGTGGTGACCCCATCGGCCGAGCCGCGCCTCGCCGAAGTCCGCCAGGCCTACCTGTACTACCTGCTCGATCCGCTGGCAACGCGTAATGAGGAGATCTTGAACCGCAAGAAGCCCCTGGCGGAACACGCGCAGCGCGCCCGCATGCTTGGCGACGCGTACAAACAGGATTTCCTGCTGCTCACCACGGGATCGCTGGTGCGCGCCGTCCAAGCCCGCATGGACCACAAGCCGCAGGCCGTCCAGGACGCGTTGCGTGAAGGCTATATCCTGGCTCCCTACTTCTTCGAGGCCCTGCCAGCTTACGAAAAGCAGGAGCTGACCATGGCGCTCTACTACACCAGTATGGTGCAGGCCATCGACCTCTATAAAGAGGACACGCGCCTGACCTCGGTGCAATTCAACAAGCCCGAAGCGGCCCCGCCCGCCACGCCGGCCACGCCGCCTCCACCCGCCACGCCGCCGGTATTCGAAACACTCAAGAGCGCGGAGCAATTGCTCAAAGACAAGGAACTGGAAAAAGCCGAGAAGCTCTTCCAGCTTGCCCTGCAACAGGCCGTCAGAAAACCGGAGCAGGCCGCCGGATATTACGGACTGGCGCGCATCGCGCTGGCGCAGGACAATCCCGACGACGCCGAAACACTCCTGGAACAGACGCTGGAACTGGAACCCGAGGCGTCCATCCACGCCTGGGCTTTGGTTTACCTGGGAAAACTGAAATTGGAAGTAGGCGAGCGCGAAAAAGCGGCTATCTGCTTCCAGGATGCTTTGAAAGTGGAAGGCGCCACCGACCTGGCGCGCACCGAGGCGCAAAAAGGCTTGCAACAGATTTCGAAGTAATTAGGAAACTTGAAGGAGTTTTGCAATGAAACGTATAATTCTCACCGGTATCCTGGCTTTGGCGACCGGTTTCGCGGCCCTGGCTGCTCCCCAGGCAGCACCGGCCCAACCGAAGGTGCCCTCACCGAAGTCGCCGGCGGAAGGCCAGGCGGTCATGGCATTGCAGTCGGCCGGGCAAAGCAACAGCCCCGATGCGATGATCAAAGCCGCCGACGATCTGCTCACGAAATTCACCGATACCGATTACAAGGAATGGGCCCTCAGCATGGAAGCCAAGGCCTATCAGATGAAGGGCGACAGCGAACACGCCCAGGTCTACGGCCAGCAGGCGCTCCAGGTGAATCCCAAGTCCTACGCGATGATGTTGCTGTTGGGTGAAGTCATCGCTCTCCACATCGGCGACCACGACCTCGATCGCCAGGACAAGCTCACGAGTGCCGCCAAGTATCTCAACGACGCCATCGAGATCGTGAAAACCGCCCCCAAGCCGAATCCCCAACTCGCCGACGATCAGTGGGCCGAGTACAGGAAATACACGATCGCCGAGGCTCACAACGGCCTCGGCCTGCTCGCCATCGTGCGCAAGGACTGGGACGCCGGAATCGTCGAATTCAAAGCCGCCGTGGATGGCGACCCGCAAGACGCCTACAACACCCGCCTGGCCTCGGTTTACCAGTCGGCCGGTAAGAATGACGAGGCGATCGCCATCTGCGACAAGCTGCTGGCCAATCCGTCTCTGCATCCGACGATCAAGAATGTGGTCAACGGCATTAAGAACGCCGCCGTCGCGGCCAAGAGCAAGAAGTAGCACCGCTCCCTTTCATGCGCGCGGAGCTCGAATCGCTGGAATCCAGGATCAACTACCGGTTCTCAGATCCGGAATTGCTCCGCCGCGCGCTCACTCACAGCTCCGCCGCCAACGAAGCGCACGGGGGCACGGGCTCTCCGCAAGACGATAACGAACAGTTGGAATTCCTGGGCGATTCGATCCTCGGGTTTCTCATTTCCGAAGCTCTCGTCCTCCGCTTCCCCGAGTCCCGCGAAGGCGCGCTCTCCCAGCTCAAAGCCCACCTGGTAAGCGCCGCCCACCTGCATGGCGTAGCCCGAAGGCTCGACCTCGGCAGCTATCTGGAGTTGAGCCGCGGCGAGGAAATGAGCGGCGGCCGCGCCAGGAAAACGCTGCTGGGCGATGCTCTGGAAGCCCTTATCGCAGCCATCTACCTGGACGGCGGCATCGAAGCCGCCCGCGGTTTCGTCGCCGCTCACGTGTTCGATGCGCCATTCTCCGGCGATGAGGATGCGGACACCGACATCCAGCCCGCCATCACCAACTTCAAGACCGCACTTCAGGAGTTGGCTGAGGCCCGCCAACTTCCAGCGCCGCACTATACTGTCGTCCGCGAGCGCGGCCCCGATCACTCCAAGACCTTTACCGTCGAAGTGCGGGTCGGCAAAGACTGGACCGGCCAGGCCGAGGGCCGGACCAAGAAGGTAGCCGCCCAACGAGCCGCGCGCGGAGTCTTCGAACGTATGACGCAGGACGCGCCGCTCACCCCGGAAGCCGCTGCACCGCCCAACTCATAGAATGCGGCTCCGCCGCTCTGTGGGGCGGCCAATCCTGGCCGCAGCCGCCTTTAGGCGGCCCGTTTCGGAGTTGCGCAACGATGTGCGATGCGTTACAAATAGCTCATCGAACGGTTGGGTTTACCAGCGGAGAGTGTCATCTCCGCCTACAGGAATTCCAAGGTTCTGGTCACCGGAGGGTTGGGTTTCATTGGAAGTAACCTGGCTCTGCGGCTGGCACGGGCTGGCGCCCGCGTCACCGTGGTGGACTCTGCCGTGCCGGGCTGCGGGGCGAATGAGCATAACATCGCGGCCGCCGGCGGTGATGTGCGCATCATCATAGCCGACATTGCCGCCGCCGCTTCCTTCGCCGCCGAAATCCGCGGCTGCTCCGTCATCTTCAACCTTGCCGGCGAGGTCAGCCACATCCACAGCATGCGCCGCCCCTGCCGCGACGCCGCGCTGAACGCGACCGCCCAGCTCCGTTTTCTGGAGGAATGCGTCCGGCAGGCGCCCGGCGTGCGCGTGGTCTACGCCAGCACGCGCCAGATTTACGGCGCACCGAAGTATCTGCCGGTGGACGAACGCCATCCGATTCAGCCCGTCGATTTCAACGGCATCCACAAGTATGCCGCCACCGCCTATCATCTGCTGTGGAGTTCCATGGGCCGCATCGATGGCCGCGTGCTCTGTCTCACGAATGTGTACGGCCCGCGCATGGCGCTCCATCTCACATGCCAAGGCTTCCTCGGCAATTTTGTGCGCCGCGCCCTGTTGCGCCAGCCGATCGAAGTGTTCGGCGATGGCCGCCAGTTGCGCGACCCCGTGTATGTCGATGACGCCGTCGACGCCTTTCTGCTGGCCGGCGCTTCGCAGGCTGCGCAATCGCGCCTCTGGAACGTCGGCGGCGGGGGCACGCTTCGCCTGGCGCAGATCGCCTCCATCATCAGCGCCGCGGTGGGCATTGCCGATCCGGTCTTCCGGCCGTTTCCCGAGGAGCAAAGAGGCATCGATATCGGCAGCTACTCGAGCGATTCCACTCTCATCCGCACCGAACTTGGCTGGCAGCCGGCCGTGGCCTTCGAGCAGGGAATTCGCCAGACGCTGGAGTATTTCCAGCGTGAGCGCCTTCACTACCTGCGGGACGAAGATTGGAAGCCCGAATGCGCCCTGCAAGAGGTTCCGGTCCTCGGTCGATCCGTGCCAGCCGCATGAGCGGCTACATGAACCCGGCGGAATTCGCCAACATTCGAAACGCCGAGCGCGACTTCTGGTGGTATCGCGGAATGCGCGAGATCTTCTTCCGCTTCCTGGACCGCCACCTGGCCGGCCGCAAGATCCGCCGCGCGCTTGAAGCCGGCTGTGGCACCGGATACCTTTCCTCACTCATGCAGAACCAGCGCCATTGGCCGGTAGTGCCCATGGACATCAGTTGGGACGGCCTCCGCTACGCCCGCGAAATGGGCGTCCAACACGCGGTACAGGGCGATACCACCAGTCTCCCCTTCCCCGATGGAATTTTCGACCTGGTGCTTTCGATCGACGTCCTGTCCCACCTACCGCGCGGAGAAGAAGCGCGCGCCGCCGCCGAACTGACACGCGTCCTCGCCCCCGGCGGGACGCTGGCCTTGCGAACCGCTGCTCTCGACATCTTGCGCAGCCGCCATTCCGAGTTCATTGCGGAGCACCAGCGTTTCACCCGGCGGCGCTTGGTCGAAATCTTTGAGGGCGCGGGCCTGCGCATCCGCCGCTGCACCTACGCCAACTCGCTGCTGGCGCCCGTGGCGTTCGCCAAGTTCCGCATCTGGGAGCCCCTGCTGCGCCAAACGCCCTCGACCGGAGTGGCCCCGGTGGCGCCGTGGCTGGACCGCTTGCTGCACGCGCCACTGGCCCTGGAATCAGCCTGGATCGGCGCCGGCCGCGGCTTCGCCGCGGGTCAATCTCTACTCTTGATCGGTGAGAAGATAATTTAAGTGGAAGCGCCCAAGTTTCCATCATTGAGCGTATTTTTCCCGGCGTACAACGACGCCCCGTCGCTGCCGGCGCTGATCCACAGGACTTTCGAGGTGCTGGAGCGGCACGTGGACGATTACGAAGTGGTCGTGGTCGACGATGGAAGCTACGACGATACCGGCGCCGTGCTCGAACAATTGAGCCGCCAGTTCGCGCCCCGCATGCGCGTCGAGACCCATCCGAAAAATCGGGGGTATGGCGGCGCGCTGCGCACGGGTTTCAACACTGCCACCCGGGAATTTGTTTTCTATACGGATGGCGACGGCCAGTATGACATCGGCGAGCTGCCTGGCCTGCTCGCGCTGGTAACACCGCAAACCGGGCTCGTCAACGGTTACAAGCTGGAGCGCCACGACCCGGCCCACCGCATCTGGATCGGCAACATCTATAATTTCTGCGCGCGCCTGCTCTTCCGCATTCGGATCCGCGACATCGACTGCGACTACCGTCTGATTCGTCGCGATCTGCTGGAGAAGATTCACCTCACTTGCACCAGCGGAACTATTTGCGTCGAGCTGATCCGCAAATTGGAGTTGAGCGGCTGTCTGGTGTCGGAGATCGGAGTGCACCACTATCCCAGGCTGCATGGAAGATCGCAGTTTTTCCGCGTTCGCTCGCTGGCGGTCACGTTCACGCAACTCCTGCGGTTGTGGATAAAGCTGGTGATCCTGCAATGAACATCCCGATGGTGGATTTGCGGCCGCTCCTCGCGGCCACGGAACCGGCCTGGCGCGCCAACCTCGAAGCTCTGTTCGAGCGCATGCAGTTTGTGTTGGGCGAACAGGTCGCCGCTTTCGAGCGGGAGATAGCTGAATCTTTTAGCGCCGGTTACGCGGTGGCGGTTGGCTCCGGCACGGCCGCTATCGAGCTTTCGCTGCGTGCCGCCGGCCTCGGCGAAAGCGGAGCGGAGATCATTGTTCCCGCGCTCACTTCGCCCTTTACCGCGCAAGCCGTGCTCGCCGCCGGATGCCAGCCGCGCTTCGCCGACGTCCTGCCCGATTCCCTGCTGCTCGATCCTCAAGACGCGGAATCGCGCATTCGCAAGCGCACCGCCGCGCTCCTCGCCGTCCATCTGTACGGACAGCCTGCCTCGCTCGCCGAACTCTCGAAACTGGCGCGCCGCAGCGGCATCGCTCTGTTGCAGGATGCCTGCCAGTCTCACGGAGCGCAGTTGGGCGGCCGCCCCTTCACGCGCTTCTCCCGCGCGGTGGCGTACAGTTTCTATCCCACCAAGAATCTGCCGTGCCTGGGAGATGGTGGCGCCGTGCTCACGGATTCGCGTTCCGTCGCAGAGAAACTCCGCCTCCTGCGCGACGGCGGCCGCCGCAACCATCAGACCAGCCGCATCCGCGCGCTCAACACGCGCCTCGATGAAATACAAGCCTGCTACCTGCGCGCCTTCCTGCCCAAACTCGCCGAGTGGAATGCCCGGCGCGCCCGCCTCGCCGCACTCTACGACCAGGCCCTCGCCGGGTGTGGCTCGCTCCGTCCCGTCGCGCGCACCCCGGATTCCGTTTGCCATTTATACGTCGTCCGCGCGCCGCGCCGCGATCGCCTCCGCCAATACCTGGCGCAACACGGCATCGCGACCGGCGTTCACTATCCCGTGCCGCTCCACCTGCAGCCGGCGTTCAGCCATTGCGGAGCGAAGCGCGGCGATCTGCCCATCGCCGAACGCGCCTGCCGCGAGATTCTGTCGCTGCCCCTCTGGCCCTACATGCCGGAATCCGCCGTGGACCAGGTAGCCGCCCGCATCCGCGACTTCTACCGGCGCTGCCCATGAAGTGGCGCACGTCCTGTATTACACCCCTTTGAATTCTTCTCCCGCTGCGAAGATTTCGTTGCTCCNNTCTCACATTGGTTGCGGCTCCGCTGCTCTGTGGGGCGGCCAATCCTGGCCGCAGCCGCCTTTAGGCGGCTCTCATCCGCTGGACTGTCCATCCATGTCTTGGACCTTGCATTAGTAGCAACCTCAGGGCCGCCGGTAGATTGCGCCGCCCTTCATCACAAACGACACCTTCTGTAACGTTGCGATGTCCTGCAAAGGGTTCCCGGATACCGCTACGATATCCGCCAGACAGCCGGCCTTGAGCACGCCGATCTGCCCGTCCCAACCCAGCAGTTTTGCGCCGTTCACGGTGCCGGCTTGGATCGCCCCGAGCGGCGTCATGCCGAACCGCACCATCAGCACGAACTCCCGCGCCTGCGTGCCGTGCGGGAAAGGACCTACGTCGGAGCCCATGGCGACAGGCACACCCGCCGCGATCTGCTTTCGAAACTCCTCCGCGTGGTAGTCCAGCATCAGGCGTTCCAGTACGCCTTCGGCGGGCGTCGCTGGATGCTCCGCGAAATACTCGAAGATGGTGAAAGTGGGAACCGCGAAAATCTGCTTCTCGCGCATCAGCTTCATGGTCGCATCGCTAAGTTGAAACGCGTGGTCGATCGATCCGACTCCCGCCTGCGCCGCGTAAAGCGTTCCCGGCTCGCCGGTGGCATGCACGGCCACACGTTTCCCCATGCGAGCCGCCTCGCGCACGGCGGTCGCCATCTCCTCCGCGGTGAACTGGAACGGCGTCGAGAAACGGCCGCCCACCAGTGAATCCTTCCCCGTTTCGTAGATCTTGATGAAATCGGCGCCTTCCTTGATTTGCTGGCGAATCGCGGCCACCAGTTCAACCGCATTGTTGGCCCGCGTGGCGTTGGGAAGCACGCGCTGCTCGGGATTGTAACCGATGGCATCTTCATGCCCGCCCAGAATGTCGATGGTGTTGCCGCTGATGCGCAGCCGCGGCCCTGGAAACAGCCCCTGGTCGATCGCATTCCGCACCGCCGTGTCGGCTGAACCCGCGCCTTCCGTTCCCATGTCGCGCTCCGCCGTGAAGCCCGCCATTAGATCGTCGCGCGCCGCCAGGACCGCCGTCAGGGTTCGCTGCGGCACGGACTCCTGCACGGTCTGCAAATCCTCCGCGCCGGGATGCAGGAACAGATGGATGTGGGCATCGATCAATCCGGGCAGCAATGTCCGGTCGCCTAAGTCGATGATCTCCGCTCCCGCGGGATGGGTTACCGAAGTGCCGGCTTCGGAGATGCGTTCGCCCACCACCAGGACTTCGCCGGGCGCGAGCATTCGTCCGGTCTCCACATCCAGCAGCCGCGCGGCATGCAGCACGACAGGCCGGACGGCCGGCTGCGGCTGGGTTGCCGCACTCCAACAGAGAATCGGAAGGATCGTAAACCTCAGGTGTCGCCGCATACGTTTCGCGCGCCATCATACCACGTACGCTTTGCCGAAAATCGTTGTAAACCCGGAGCAGACCTCCCGCGTCTGTAATACTTAAGAGCGCCTGACGTCCTGCAGGAGCACTATAAGCAAATAGGAGACTTATGCGCAAGAGATTGGGCATCGCCGCCCTCACCGTCCCCGTATTGGTTTTTCTGCTCGCCTTCCCGGTCAGCCTCACGCCACAGAGCCGCGGCCAGCGCTCGCTCATCACGCAACGGATCAGTGAGAACGTGTTGCACCGTCTGGCAGGCAATACCCGGCCGCAAGCCACCGCGGAAAACGACGCCGGCCCGGTTCCCGACAGCCTCTCCATGGAGCATATACTGCTCCAGATGCAACGGCCTGCCGAGCAGGAAGCGGCCCTCCGCCAGTTGATCGACTCGCTGCACAATCCCCAGTCTGCCAACTACCATCACTGGCTCAAGGCAGCGGAATTGGGACAGGCCTTTGGTCCCGCGCAGGAGGACGTCACCACCGTCACCGATTGGCTCCAATCGCACGGTTTCCAGATCAACGTGGTCTATCCGAGCGGAATGGTGATCGATTTCTCCGGCACTGCCGGCCAGGTACGCTCCGCCTTCCATACGGCCATTCACTATCTCGACGTCAATGGTAGCCGCCATGTGGCCAACATGAGCGATCCGCAGATCCCCGAAGCCCTCGCGCCCGCCGTCGCTGGTGTGGTTTCCCTTCACGACTTCCAGCCGCGCGCCATGAAGAGAGCGCACGCCGACTTCACCTTCTCTTCCGGCGGCAGCCCCTTCCAGGCTTTGTCCCCAGCCGATCTCGCTACCATCTACAACCTCAACCCGCTATTCGCCGCCGGCACCGCCGGACAAGGTCAGACCATCGCGGTGATCGAAGACAGCGACCTCTATAGCACCGCCGATTGGGACACGTTCCGCTCCACTTTCGGCCTTTCGCAATACGCATCCGGCGCACTCACTACCGTTCACCCGGCTCCGGCCAGCGGCGCCAACAACTGCTTCGCCCCCGGCTTAGTGGCCGGCGACGACGGGGAAGCCATCCTGGACGCCGAATGGGCCAGTGCCGCCGCACCGGCCGCCAACATCATGGTGGCCGCCTGTGCCAGTACGCGGACCACCTTTGGCGGACTGATCGCCATGCAGAATCTCCTGAACTCCGCCGCCGGCCCGCCCGCCATCATGAGCATCAGCTATGGCGAATGCGAAGCCGGAAACGGCGCGTCGGCCAACGCCGCCTACAACTCCGTCTTCCAGCAGGCGGTGGCCGAAGGCGTCTCCGTCTTCGTGGCGGCAGGCGATGAAGGCGCCGCCAGTTGCGATGCCGGGGCCACCGGGGCAACCCACGGAATCGGTGTGAGTGCTTTTGCCTCCACGCCCTATAATGTCGCTGTTGGTGGTACTGATTTCGGCGACTCGGTTGCTAACACTAATAGCTCCTATTGGAATTCTACTAACTCCGCCACTTATGGTTCGGCGGTGTCATATATCCCCGAGATTCCTTGGAATGACTCCTGCGCCGGCTCGCTCCTGAGCGGTTACTTCGGCTATTCCGTCAGTTATGGCGCCGCCGGCTTCTGCGCCAGTAATGCGGCGCGCCAGTACGGCTTGCAAGGGGTGGTGGGTGGCAGCGGAGGTCCCAGCGGCTGCGCCACCGGCACGCCCTCCGCCTCCGGCGTAGTAAGCGGCACGTGCCAGGGCTATGCCAAACCGGACTGGCAAACCGCCGTGACGGGCATTCCGAACGACGGCGTTCGCGATCTCCCCGACGTTTCCCTGTTCGCGGGCGACGGCATGTGGGGCCACTACTACGTGATGTGCTGGTCCGACGTGCGCAACGGCGGAGCCCGCTGCACGGGCGATCCCAGCACGTGGGCAGGCGCCGGTGGAACGTCGTTCGCCTCCCCCATCATGGCCGGCATTCAAGCGCTGGTCAACCAGCAAACAGGCAGCGCGCAAGGCAACCCCAACTACGTCTACTACCGGCTTGCAGCCAATGAATATGGCGCCGCCGGCTCTTCCATTTGTAACTCGAGCAACGGAAGTGCCGTGGACAGCGGCTGCGTTTTCTACAACGTCACCCAAGGCGACAATGCCGTCAATTGCGCCGGAAACCAGAGCTGCTTCGGCTCCACAGCCTCGACAACCAGGGGGCGCCGCTCCGTGGTATCCGCCACCGGCGCGCTCTCTACCGCCAACGATTCCTTTGCACCGGCGTATGGCGCTGCCGTCGGCTGGAACTTCGCCACAGGCATAGGAACGGTGAACGCTTATAATCTGGTGACTAACTGGATCACCGGCCAGTAAGTACTGCGTCACATTGAGTGGGGCAGGCGCTTTCGCCTGCCAACCTTCGGCCGAGTGAGAGTTTGGCAGGCGGAAGCGCCGGCGGAAGCGCCTGCCCCACCAGACATTACTTGCGCGGGTCCGCTTTCACCACCAGCGGCTGCGTGTAAGCTTGCCCGCCCACTGTTAGTTTTACCGTATAACTGCCTGCGGGGAGCCACGGGCCCTCACCGTTGGGCGTATCCATGTAAATCGCCGAGATGGGCGGCTCGCCGCCCCGTCCGCTGCCAGCGGCCGGGCCATGAAGGTCCCATACGAAACGGTGCGTGCCCGCTTCGCTCGAAAGCGGTTGGAACGGCCGCAGCCAGTAGGTCGGTACATTGAGGTCCACTGGCGCCGGCGGCGCTTTATCCGCACTCGAGAAGCGCCGGACCGATTTGCCGGTCGAGTCGAAGATCGCGAGCGTCACCTCCGCCGTCGCCGCGGTCTTCAGATAGTAATAGAGGATCGCTCCGTCCGGCGGGTTTTTCCCGGCGGGCTCTTCGGGCGGCAGCGGCGTGTCGGTGTTGGCATCGCGCGAAAACCGCCAGGTGGGGCGCGGCGCAAACAAATGCGCATCGGCGCCGGCGATGGTAGCCGTCAGCTCGCGCAGCGGGGAAATGTCGTCGAGAATCCAGAAGCTGCGCCCGTGCGTCCCCACCACCAGGTCTTCTTCGTGAACCACCAGGTCGCGAATCGAAGTGGCCGGCATGTTCAGGCGCAGCGGCTGCCAATCGTCGCCGTCGTTGAATGAAACCGAAACCGCGGTCTCGCTGCCGGCATAGAGCAGGCCCTTGCGGATCGGGTCCTCGCGCACCACGTTGATGGGGCTCGCCGGTAACCCTCGTACGATTTCTTGCCAGGTAGCGCCGCCATCGTGCGTGCGGAAAATGTGCGGCTTCATATCGTCCAGGCGAATGCTATTGATGGCCGCGTAGACGGTCTGGCCATCGAAGTGCGAAGCATCCAGTTGCGACACTTTGCTCCAGGGCTTCAGGGCCGGCGGCGTGACGTTCTTCCAATTCTTGCCGCCGTCGCGAGTGGCCTGGATCAGCCCGTCGTCGGTGCCCGCCCAAATGACATTGACGTCCAGCGGCGAGGGACCGATGGCGTACACCACGCCGCGGCGAGTCGCTTGGGCCTTGGCGGCGTCACCGTAAGATGCGACGCTCTCTGGCACGTCGTAGGACTCGCGCGAAAGATCCGGGCTGATGGTCTCCCAGGTCTTGCCGCCATCGCTGGTCTTCATGACGTTTTCCATGCCGACGTAGAGGATGTGCGGATCCTTGGGCGAAAACAAAACCGGATACGTGCGCAGATGGCGTCCCGGTTTCCCGAGGTGCTCCACTTCGCCCGTGACGGTGTTGTATCGCGTAACGGCGCCCTCGCCCGGCATGTCGCCGCCGTAAATCAGCTTCGGATTCAGCGGGTCTGGCGCGACATAGGCGTACTCGGCCGCCCCCACCGGATGGAATTCGCGGAACGTGACCTCTCCGTCGTTGCCGCGGCTCGCCACCATGGCCGATCCACTTTCCTGCTGGCCGCCATAAACCCAGTAGGGCACCTGGTTGTCGGTGCTCACGTGATAAAACTGCGCCGTCGGCTGGTTGTACCAGGAACTCCAGGTGCGGCCGTAATTCACGCTGATGGTGGCGCCCTGGTCGAGAGCCAGCAGAATGATGTTGGGGTTTTTCGGGTTGATCCAGACGGTGTGATAGTCGTCGCCGCCGGGCGCGCCCTTGATGGCCGTGAAGCTGGCGCCGGCGTCGGTGGATCGATAAGTGGTGGTGTTGGCAATGTAAATCACGTCTTTGTTCTTGGGGTCGACGCGCACGCAGGCGAAATCCGATCCGCGCCCGGAGATGCGATTCTCGCTGTTGACCTTCTTCCAGGTAGCGCCGGCGTCATCGGAACGATAGAGGCCGGGGCCACCCGGCGCGGCTTCAGCCGGACCCGCGCCACCCGCGCCTCGACGGGCGGCACTCGCGCCGCCCAGGGCGCCACGCCCACCTCGGCCGCCGCGTCCGCCGCCACCGGTGGTTTCGACCAGAGCATACATGCGGTTGCCGTCGCTGGGCGCGATGCCGATACCGATGCGGCCCAGCCCCTGCGCGGCCGTGGGCAAGCCCCCAGTCAGTTGGCTCCAGTTGTCGCCGCCGTCGGTGGACTTGAACAGGCCACTATTCGGGCCGGAGAAAGTGCCGTTCTCCCATGGCCCGGAGCGCGTCTGCCACAGCACCGCGTACACGTTTCGCGGGTTGGCGGGATCGAAGGCCAGATCAATCGCGCCGGTGTGCTCGTCCTTGTAAAGAACCTTGCTCCAATTCTCGCCGCCATCAATGGAGCGAAAGACGCCGCGCTCGGTGTTTGGCCCGAACGGGTGGCCCACGGCCGCAACGAAGACGCGGTTCGCGTCCTTGGGATCAACCAGGATGGCGCCAATCTGCTGGGCATCGCGCAGCCCGAGGTGCCGCCACGTCCTGCCGCCATCGACGGACTTGTACATGCCGTCGCCGACGGAGAGATCGGGCCTCTGCGGCAGCCCTTCGCCGCTGCCCACATAGAGCACGTTCGCGTCGGAGGGCGCCACCGCGATGGCGCCGACAGATCCGGTGGGCTGGTCGTCGAAGATGGGCTTCCAGGTCATGCCGAAGTCGTCAGTCTTCCACACGCCACCGTTGTTGACGCCGATGAAGAAGACGTTGGGCTGGTCGGCAATGCCCGCGGCGCCCACCGTGCGCCCGCCGCGGAAAGGCCCGATCATGCGCCACTGGAGTCCGGAGTAATATTTTGGATCGAAATTCTGCGCGGTAACCACCGTCAGGAAGCAGATCAGAAACAATAGGAAGCGTCGCATCGTTTTCAAAGCATATCACCCGGCGTGGGAAGCGGAGCGTGGTGGGAAGCTCTCGCTCGATGCCGTTTTTCTTTGGTCCTCATGATTGCTATTCTGGGAACTGGCGGAAAACGGAAGTTTAGATTGGCGACTGTCCAAAGTCGACTGTACCTTTTCATGAACACCATCAGGGAAAGTCCAAAGCAAAGGCCAAGTTACCATCCCCACGAGCATACGGCGCCGGGCCGGCGTATCCAAGGGCGATCTGGTCAGCTTCGCTTTCCAGCGTGGCAAAATTGTCATCACCCCCAATATGGTGATTGACCGCTCGAAATTCCCCACGGCCGACGACGGGTACACCCCGGAGCAGCGGCGCGTCATTGACGCCCGACTGGCCGAGGGTTTGGCCGACATTAAAGCCGGTCGTACGTTTGGCCCTTTCGATACCGCTGACGAGATGATCGCCCACATGAAACGCGGTCCCCGGAAGAACGCCGCGAGCCGAAGAGCCAGCCGCTCCCGATGAGAATTGATTACTTGCCACGTGCAAGGAAAGCGCTGGGAGGGTTGTGCGGGCCGCCATGTGCGGGCCGCCATTGTCAGCGGAGTCAAGCCGGTGTACCTTAAAGGTTGTGAGCCCGCTCGAAAACATCGTCGAGGACCTAAAGGCGCTGCCACCGGCCAAGCTGGAAGTGGCCGCCGACTTCGTACACCGGCTCAAGCGGACCAGCGAGGAAGAGCGTCAAGCGATTTTCACTCGCACGGCCGGTGCACTTTCGCCGGAAGAAGCCGACGAGTTGGAGCGGGTTATCGAGGAAGGCTGCGAGAAGATCGATGAACGCGGCTGGTAGTGTCCTGCTGGACACGAACGTCGTTGTCGCGCACCTCCGAAACGATCCGGACCTCACCGCGCGCCTGAGAGCCACCCCTGCTACTTACGTGCCGTGGGTAGTCCTGAGCGAACTCCACTATGGTGCGCTGCGAGCGCAGAGGCGGGAAGCACAACTGGCTCTGATCTGCCATTGTCCCGGCGGCTTCGCCCGTGACCGTGTGCTAAATTGAGGGGAAACGCTCCCCTCATAATGGAAACTCAAGGCTCCACAGGCGAGAAATTTCAGAAACTGGTCGACATCATGGCCCGCTTGCGCGCGCCCGGCGGCTGCCCCTGGGACCGCGAGCAGACCTTCGACACCATCAAGCCCTTCACCCTGGAAGAGACCTACGAGGTGCTCGACGCCATCGATCGCCGCGCGTGGGGGGAACTCGCGGAAGAACTCGGCGACTTCATTCTGCAGGCAGTCTTCTACGCGGAAATAGGCGCCGAGCAGAACTTATTCAGCATCGACGACGCGCTCGATGCCATCAACGAAAAGCTCATCCGCCGCCATCCTCACGTGTTCGGAGAGCAGTCCGCCGAGACCGCGAGCGATGTGAAGCGCATCTGGGGCCAGGTCAAAGCCGCCGAGAAGGAGGACCAGGGCAAGCACAGCGAAAGCCTGCTGGCCCCGGTGCCCCGCGCGCTGCCCGCCCTGGTGGAAGCGCAGCAGATCGCCTCGCGCGCCGCCGGCGTGGGCTTCGATTGGGAGAATCCCGAACAGGTGCTCGCCAAGCTCCACGAAGAGCTGGCGGAATTCCAGTTGGCGCGTCAAAATGCGTCTCGGGAGGAAATGGAAGACGAGCTCGGCGACATGCTCTTCGTGCTGGTGAACCTGGCGCGCTTTGTCAAAGTGGATCCCGAACAAGCGCTGCGCCGCACCAACGCCAAGTTCCGCGAGCGCTTCGGCTACATCGAACGCAAGCTCGCCGAACGCGGCCGCAAACTGGAAGATTCCAACATCGCCGAAATGGAGGAGCTATGGCAGCAAGCCAAGCTGTAATCGAGATTCGCCAGCTCCACCAGCTCGCGGAATTCGAACAAGTGCTCCATTTGCAGCAGATCATCTGGGGCTTCAACGATATCGAACTGCTGCCGGTGCGCTTTCTGGTTGTGGTCAGCAGGATTGGCGGCCACGTCTTCGGCGCGTACGACGGCGCGGAAATGATCGCATTTTGTTTCGCGATTCCCGGCATCAAGCCAACCGGCAAGAGTTACCTGCACAGCCACATGCTGGGCGTGCTGCCGGCGTATCACAATGCCGGCATCGGGCGCCGCCTCAAGCTGCGGCAGCGCGACGACGCGCTCGCGCGCGGCATCGAGTTGATCGAGTGGACCTTCGATCCCATGGAGCTGAAGAACGCTTTTCTGAACATCGAGAAGCTGGGCGCGATTGTGCGCCGCTACAACCAGAACCAGTATGGCCACACAGCCAGCCCGCTGCACGGCGGCCTGCCGACCGACCGCTGCTATGCGGAGTGGTGGATCGACTCGCCCCGGGTTAAAAAGATTCTGGCCGGCGAGACCCACCCGAGCAATGCCGTGGAGCGCGTCAGCTATCCAGCCGACATCGCGCGGATGCGCCGCGACGAACCGGTGGAAGCTCGCGCTATTCAGAAAGCCAACGGCGAAAGATTCCGCCGAGCGTTTGAGCTGGGTCTCGCCGCTACCGGATTCGAACGCGGAGAAGCCGAAGGAACTTACCTCTTGGAGCCCTGGTCGTGAAACTCGAACGCATCACCCTCCGCCAGATTCGCATGCCGCTGGTGCACTTCTTCGAAACCAGCTTCGGCCGCACCTACGAACGCCACATGATCCTGGTGGAAGCGCAGGGCGATGGCGCGTCCGGCTGGGGCGAAGTCACTGCCGGCGAGAACCCCTTCTATAACGAGGAGTGGACCGCGTCCGCCTGGATGATCCTCCGCGATTACGCCGCGCCGCGCGTGCTCGGCCGCGAGCTGCGCAGCGCCGAAGACGTGTACCCGCTCACCGCCCACATCCGCGGCCACAACATGGCGCGCGGGGGCCTCGAGACCGCCATCTGGGATCTCGAAGCCCGGCTTGAAGGCGTGCCGCTGTGGCGGAAAATCGGCGGCGGCGCGCGCCGCGAAATTCCCTGCGGCGTTTCCATGGGCATTCAGGATTCGGTGGAGCAGCTCATCGAGAAGATCGAGCGTGAACTGGCCGCCGGGTACCAGCGCATCAAGATGAAGATTAAGCCCGGCCGCGACGTGGACGACGTCCGCCGCGTGCGCGAGCGCTTTCCCTCCATCAAGCTGATGGTCGATGCCAACTCCGCCTACACCCTGGCCGACACCGCCCACTTGAAGAAGCTGGACGATTTCTACCTGATGATGATCGAGCAGCCGCTCAGCCACGACGACATCATCGATCACGCCGAGCTCCAGTCCAAGCTCCAGACTCCCATCTGCCTCGACGAATGCATCCGCACCGCGCACCACGCCGAGCAGGCCGTCAAGTTGCGCGCTTGCGGCATCATCAACATCAAGCTCGGCCGCGTGGCGGGCTTTGCGGAAGCCAAACGCGTGCACGACCTGGCCCAGGCCGCCGCCATTCCCGTCTGGTGCGGCGGCATGTTGGAAGCCGGTATCGGCCGCGCTCACAATATCGCGCTGGCCACGCTGCCCAACTTCGTGCTGCCGGGCGACGTTTCGGCCAGCCGGCGTTACTGGAAACAGGACATCATCCAGCCCGCCGTCGAAACCACTCCGCAGGGCACCATCGCCATCCGCGACGAGCCCGGCTTCGGCTACGCGCTCGACCGCGATTTCATCCGCAGCATCACGGTGCGCGAGGAGTCCATCGGTTGAAAGGCAGCGCCGGCCTGTACTCGCTCATCGCCCTGATGATTGCCGGCTGGACCGGAAACTATATCGCCGGCAAGATCGCCCTCCGCGCGTTTCCGCCGGTGCTGCTTTACGGCATGCGCATTTCGATGGCCGGCGTCCTGATTCTGCCGGTCTACTGGTGGGAGCGGCAGCGGCTCACCGCGCGCTCATGGACGCTCCGGGACGTTCCGCAACTGGTCACGCTGGGTCTGTTCGGCGTGGCCCTCAACCAGTTTTTGTTCGTGGTCGGTCTGAGCCGCA
Organism: Bryobacterales bacterium; assembly: GCA_003167255.1. GTDB lineage: Bacteria > Acidobacteriota > Terriglobia > Bryobacterales > Bryobacteraceae > PALSA-129. The sequence goes on along the minus strand of PMTR01000080.1, from coordinate 40,567 downwards.
CCAGCGTTGCCCATTCCTCGATCTTCGCCAACCTGTCGCCCATCCTGGTTCTGCTGCTGGCCAGCATGCGGGGCCTGGAACGGCTCACCGGGTGGAAACTGGTGGGCGTGATGGTCGCGCTGGCGGGAGTGGTGTTGCTCCGCACGCTCGATGCCGGCCCGCAAGGGGAAGCCACCCTGGCGGGAGACGTCATCACGCTGTGCGGTGCGCTGGCCTTCTCCATCTTCACGGTCCTGGGAAAGCCCGCGACCAAACGGTACGGCACCATCACCGTGAACACCTTCGCATACGCCGGCGGCGCGCTGCTGATGTCGCCGGTCACGCTGTGGCAATCGGCCGGGTTCGACTTCCGCGCGGTTCCGTTTTCGGCCTGGGCCGCCGTCTTTTACATGGCGCTGCTGCCGTCGGTGATCTGCTACCTCATCTATTACTATGCGCTGGCCCGCATGGAAGCCTCGCGCCTGGCGGCCTTTTCGTACCTGCAGCCGTTGCTGGCCACCGTCTTCGGAATCTTCATCCTCCATGAGCACGTCACGCCCGCGTTGGTGGTCTCGGGCCTCGTGATCTTTGGGGGCGTGTACATCACGGAGCGGGCGCGATGAACGCCTTCGTATCGCTGCTCCGCAACAATCGCAACTATCGCAACCTCTGGATGGGCCAGGTGGTCAGCGAAATCGGCGACCACTTCAACAACATCGCGGTCTTCAGCCTGGCGGTCGCCACTACCAAATCCGGACTGGTGGTCAGCGGCGTGCTGCTGGCCCGCGCCATCCCCGCGGCGCTGGCCGGCCCGCTCGCCGGCGTCACGCTCGATCGCTTCGATCGCAAGCGCATCATGATCGCGAGCGACCTCATCCGCGCCGTGGTGGCGCTCGGATTCATCGTCACCGTCAAAGGCCATGCCACCTGGCTGCTCTACGCGCTCAGCGCCCTGTTGATGGTGGCCTCGCCGTTCTTCACCAGCGGGCGCTCGTCCATCCTGCCCTCCATTGCCACCAAGGAAGAGCTGCACACCGCCAATTCCCTCACCCAGACCACCCAGTGGACCACGCTCGCCGCCGGCGCTTTCCTCGGCGGCATCATGGCGCAATTCGGCTATCCCCTGGCGTTCCTCTTCAACTCGCTTTCCTTTGTCTTTTCGGCGTTGTGCATTTCGCGTCTCTTCCTGCCGGGCCGCGGTTTCCGTCCGGCCCGCCGCTCGCTCACCGAAAGCGACGTGGTGCGTCCGTGGCACGAATATACCGAAGGACTGCGCTACATGCGCTCCGTCCCGCTGATCCTCGGGCTCGCCATGGTCAACGTCGGCTGGGCCACCGGCGGCGGCGCCGCGCAGATCCTGTTCAGCATTTTCGGCGAGCTGGTCTTCAACCGCGGACCTTTTGGCCTGGGCCTCATCTGGGGCTGCGCCGGCGTCGGCCTGCTGTGCGGCGGAGCCTGCGCCTACCGCTTCGGCCGCCGCCTGACCTTTCAGAATTACAAGCGCTCGATTGTCATCTGCTACATCGTGCATGGCGGATCGTACATCCTCTTCAGCCAGATGCGCAATTTCTACGCGGCGCTGGTCTTGATCGCGCTTTCGCGCGCCGGCGTGGGTTTCAGCTCGGTGATGAACATGTCGTACCTGTTGCGCTGCGTGCCCGACGCTTTCCGCGGCCGCGTCTTCGCCACCATGGAGACCACCACGTGGAGTGTGATGATGCTGTCGATGCTGGGCGCCGGCGTGACATCCCAATACTGGGATCCGCGCACCATTGGCACCGTCGCCGGTGCGCTCAGTTCCACCACCGCGATATTCTGGGGCTGGGCCCATGTCACCGGCCGGTTGCCCGAACCGGCGCGCGAAGGCGTGGACCCGGAGGAGATCGAGATCCATGGCGAGCCGACAGTGTAGCTGCGAAGAAATCGCCCGTCAACGCATTGGTGGGGCAGACCCCCCGGTCTGCGCGGGACGCCCTCGTCCCGCATCCCGAACAACGAGATCGGCATCCCGCAAAACACGAACAGGCCGACGGGGGCGTCGGCCGCGGACCAGGGGGTCCGCCCCACCATGGGAGCACTCGCATGAGCGAATCCAATAGCCTCGCGGGCAAAGTCGTCCTGGTGACCGGCGCCGCCAAACGCATTGGACGCGGCATCGCCCTACGCCTGGCCGCGGAAGGCGCGAGCGTAGCCATCCATTACAGCCGTTCCGAAAAGGAAGCCCGCCACACCGCCGAAGAGTGCGGCGGCGCTGAGTTGTTCCGCGCCGATCTGGAAAGCGTCGACGCCATTGCCCGCATGTTCGCCGATGTCGAAGCCCGCCTGGGCCGCCTGGACGGGCTGGTCAACAACGCCGCCCGCTTCGCGCGCTTCGACCCCCTCGACATCACCGAGAAGGACTGGGACTACATCCACTCGGTCAACCTCAAGGCGGTCTTCTTCTGCTGCCAGAACGCCGCGCGCCTGATGCGCAAGACCGGCGGCGGCCGCATCGTCAACATCAGCTCGCTGGGCGGAATCCGTCCCTGGGCCGAGCACGCGCACTACTGCGCGTCGAAAGCCGGCGTCATCATGCTGACCCGCGCGCTGTCCAGAGCCTTCGCGCCGGAGATCACGGTGAACTCGGTGGCGCCCGGCGTGATTCCGTTTGAAGACGTCGACAAGCGCGGCGAGCGCATGATCGAAGCCACGCCCGCCGGCCGCGGCGGCACCCCCGCCGAAATCGCCGATGCCGTGGTCTATTTCCTGAAATCCTCCAACTTCGTCACGGGACAAATCCTGGCGATCGATGGCGGCCTGAGTCAGAAATGACCAATCGGAGTAGCGGCTGATTTCCCCTCCCTTTTCTTCTTGACATCCATCGCAATTTGCAATATAGTAATCACAGATTGCCATATGAAGCTCGGCGAAAAGCTCCGCTACCTCCGCGAAGTGGAAGGCACGCTCCGCGGGTTCGACCGTGAGCTCTCTCAACTCGAGATGGCCCGGCTGATCCAAAAAGAGCTGGGAAAGTCCATCAGCCAGAGCTACCTCTCGCAAATCGAGAGCGGCGCGCGTCCGCACCTTACCAATTCGACGCGCATGCTGCTGGCGCGGTTCTTCAAAGTGCATCCGGGCTACCTGGTGGACGACCCCGAAGGGTTTCAGAACGAGCTGATCTCCGACGTGGGCGCGCTCGAAGACAAGCTTGACTTGTGGCTGGTGAGCGGCGCGGAGCGTTTCCGCAAAGACCCGGAACTGCACCACGCATTGCTGGCGGTGGCGCGCCACGCCGATTCGCGCATGTGCATCGTGCTGTTGGGCACGGTGCTCGAAAACCCGGGGCTGGCCGAGCGATTGATGGAAGTGCTCAAGCCATTGGCTTCGGCGCGCAAGACGAGGAGACGTTCATGACGTGGTCCGATTTCTATCTCACCTCGTTCCTGGTGGGCTTCGGCCTCAGCGCGCTGGCGCTGGTGGCCGGTACGACTCATTTGCATCTGCCGCATCTGCACCTGCATCACGGCATTCATATTCCCGGCAGCGCGCGCGGCAGCCAGATGCCATGGTTCAATTTCGGCACCATCGCCGCGTTTCTGGCCTGGTTCGGCGGCACCGGTTATCTGCTCGAGCACTATTTCCACGTCTGGGTGGTCGTCGCGATTGTAGTGGCTACGTTGAGCGGCCTGGGCGCCGCCTCGCTGGTATTCCTTTTTTTGGTCAAAGTGCTGATGGCCGATGAGCAGCCGCTCGATCCGGCCGACTATGACATGGTCGGGGTGCTGGGCCGCACCTCCATTCCAATCCGTCCCGGGGGCACCGGAGAAGTGGTTTACTCGCAGGGCGGCACGCGCCATGTCGCGGGGGCCCGCAGCGAAGATGGCGCGGCCATCGCCAAAGGCGCCGAAGTGATTGTGACACGCTACGAGAAGGGGCTGGCGTACGTGCGCCGCTGGGAAGACCCGGCGGAGGAACCACAGCCCAAGAGCTAGAAGAGAGGCGTCACCTTTTATGGATTACACAACTCCCATTATAATCGCCGGCATCTGCCTGCTGGCGCTGATGTTCATCATGGCGGTCTTCGCCAAGCTGTACCGCAAAGCCGGCCCGCACGAAGCGCTGATTGTCTACGGTTTCGGCGGCACGCGCGTCATCAAGGGCCGTGGCACCGTCATTTACCCCATGGTGCAGTCGTGCCGTGGGCTGTCGCTCGAGCTGATGTCGTTCGACGTCGCACCGAAACAGGACCTCTACACCCGCCAGGGTGTTGCCGTCACGGTGGAAGCGGTGGCGCAGATCAAAGTGAAGTCGGACCCGGAGAGCATTCTGACGGCGGCCGAACAGTTCCTCACCAAGCCGCCCGAGGAGCGCGAGGGTTTGATCCGCCTGGTGATGGAAGGCCACCTGCGCGGCATCATCGGCCAGCTCACGGTGGAAGAGATCGTCAAGCAGCCCGAAATGGTGGGCGACCGCATGCGCTCCACCTGCGCCGACGACATGAACAAGATGGGTCTCGAAGTGATTTCCTTTACCATCAAGGAAGTCCGCGACAAGAACGATTACATCAGCAACATGGGCCGGCCAGACGTGGCGCGCATCAAGCGCGATGCCGACGTGGCAACCGCGGAAGCCGATCGCGACACGGCTATCAGGCGCGCCGTGGCCTCCCGCGAAGCCGCCGTCGCCAAGGCCCAGGCCGACCAGGAACGGGTGCTCGCGGAGACGCTTTCGCAGGCCAAGCAGGCCGAGGCGCAGCGCGATCTGGAAGTCAAGAAGGCCGAGTATCTGGAGATGGTCAAGAAACAGCAGGCCATCGCCGACAAGGCTTACGAAATCCAAGGCAACATCATGCAGCAGCAGGTGCGCGCCGAGGAAGTCACCATCCACCAGGTCGAGAAGGAGCACGAGGTCAAGGTGCAGGACGCCGAAATTCTGCGCCGCGACCGCGAGCTCACCGCCACCGTGTACAAAGCCGCCGAGTATGAGCGCAAGCGCATCGAGACCCTGGCGGAAGCCGAGAAGCAGCGCCTTACCATGGAGGCCGAAGGCCATGCCGCGGCTATCCGCACGCAGGGTGAAGCCGAAGCCGAAATCATCTTCAAAAAGGGCGACGCCGAAGCCAGAGCCATGAACGTGAAGGCCGAGGCCTACCAGCAGTTCAACCAGGCGGCCATCGTCGACAAGCTGATCACCAACATGCCCGAGATCGTCAGGGCCCTGGCCGCACCGCTCGCCAACGTGGACAAGATCACCATCGTCTCCACCGGCAGCGGCGATACCGCGGGTCTCCACAAGATCACGGGAGACATCACACAAATGGCGGCGCAGATCCCCGCACTGTTCGAGACCCTCTCGGGCATGCCCATGAGCGAACTCTTCGCGAAAGTGCGGATGATCGGCGACAAGACGCCCAAGCCAGGGGACACGGCACAGGGCACGGAAACGAAACCATAACCCAAGGAGAATTCCATGGCACTCTTAGAGCGAGTCTCAACTTTGGTTCGGGCCAATATCAACGACCTGGTAGATAAGGCCGAAGACCCCGAAAAGATGATCAAGCAAGTCATCCTGGACATGCAGAACCAGTTGCTCCAGGTGAAGACCCAGGTGGCGATCTCGATTGCCGACCAGCACGTGCTCGACAAGAAACTCTCCGAAAGCGAAGAGAGCGGGCGCCAATGGATGCGCCGAGCGGAAATGGCCGTCGACAAGAAAGACGATACGCTGGCGCGCGCGGCCGTGGAGCGTTCCATGAGCTACCAATCCACCGCCGAGAGTTTCAAGCAGCAGGTGGAAGACCAGAAGACGCAAGTGGAAAACCTCAAGGGTGCGCTGCTCAAACTGCAACAGAAGCTGGTGGAGGCGCAATCCAAAAGCGACATGCTGATCGCCCAGCACCGGCGCTCGCGGGCTCTGAACAAAGCCAACGAGGCCGGCCTGAACATGGGTGAATCGTCGAACGCCGCGGCCTTCGACCGCATGAAGACCAAAGTGCGGCACACCGAAGCCACCGCGCAGGCCAAGTCCGAGCTGCTGGCCGACAACGTGGACGACAAGTTCGCCGCAATGGAAAAGCAGGATGAAATCGACCGCCTGCTGAACGACCTCAAAGCCAAGCGCAAAGCCGGATAGCCTGTGGAGGCTTCCCGCCGACTGGTAGCGCCGGCGGTCTCCGCCGCCGGTTCGCTGATCCCAAAGAGCGATGATTGTGAAGCGCGACAAAGCACCGGCGGCAAAGACCGCCGGCGCTACCAGTAGGGAGTAGCGGCAGCCAGAATTGCCTGCCCCACGCGGAATTCCATGCAGAAGCTCTTCCACTTCGACTGCGCACGGGAAGTGTACCAGGCCGACGCCTGCATCATTTCTTGCTTCGACGCCCGCTTCGATTTGGCCCTGCGCAAGTTTCTGAAGCGCCGCGGCATCCTCACCTACGACCAGATCAAGATCCCCGGCTCCGCCAAAGCCCTGGCCACTCCCGATACCGAGGCCGACCGCGATTTCGTGCTCCGCATGGTCCGCACCTCGATGCGCCTGCACCACTCCACGCGCCTCTGGATGTTCGCCCACAGCGATTGCGGCGCTTACCCGGGCGCGCCGGTGGAAACGCAGACCGCCGACCTGCAGACCGCCACTCAAGTACTGCAAGGCGCTGAGCCAACTCTCGCGGTGCAGTGTTTCTTCTGCGATTTCGACGGCGTCTACAGCGTCGACTGAGCAGCGAATCACAGTGGGACAGACGATCGGGTTTTGTCGTCTGTCAGGCAGTTGGGGCTTGGAGAGACATGACAGACCACGAAACCCGATGGTCTGTCCCACTTACATCTGCAACGTCCCGACGATCTCCCCCACGTTCCCGATCCCCTCGCGCTCCAGAAACTCGCCCAACTCCCGCGCAATCCGCGCCGGCGATTGCGGGTCCCAGAACGTAGCCGTCCCCACCTGCACGGCGCTAGCTCCGGCGATCAGAAACTCGGCGGCGTCTTCCCCGGTAGCAATGCCGCCGAGGCCCATGACGGGGATCTTGACCGCCCGCGCCGCCTGGCACACCAGCCGCAGCGCGATGGGTTTGATGGCCGGCCCGGAGAGCCCGCCAAAGCCCGCACCGATGCGCGGCCGGCGTGTGTGCGCGTCAATCGCCAGCGCCACGAAAGTATTCACCAGCGAGAGAGCGTCGGCGCCGCTCTCTGCGGCCGCGCGCGCCAGCGGCTCGATGGCGCCCACGTTGGGCGATAGTTTTACCATCAGCGGCCGGCGCACCACCCGCTTCACCGCGGAGACCACTTCGCCCAGCAAAGCCGGGTCGCTCGAAAAGTAGATGCCGCCGTGTTTGGTGTTGGGGCAGGAAACGTTGAGTTCGTACGCGGCCAGGCCCTCATGATCTTCCAACACGCGCGCCACTTCCACGTAGTCTTCCGTCTGGTATCCGAAAACGTTGGCAAAGACCGCCGTCCGCAGTTTTGCCAGCGCGGGCAGTTTCTCGGCGACGAAGGCGCGCACTCCCACGTTTTGCAGACCGATGGAGTTGATCATGCCGGCGGCGGTTTCATAGAGGCGCGGCGCGGGGTTGCCTTCGATGGGTTCTCGCGACAGGCCCTTCACCACCAAGCCGCCGAGCGAGTTGAGGTCCACTTGCTTCTCAAACTCCATGCCATAACCGAAGGTGCCGGAGGCCGCGATCACGGGGTTGCGCAGCGCGATGCCGCAGAAGGAGGTCGCGAGCCTGCTCATAGAGCCAGCGCCTCGCCCAGCACGCGGCCGGCCCCCGACGATGGCTCGGCGATCCCCATCATTCGCGCCAGCGTGGGCGCCACGTCCACCGCCTCCACCGCGGATTCGAACACGCCGGCGCGGAACTGCGGGCCGTAGAAGCACAGCGGCACGCGCGCGTCGTAGTTGTAGAGCGAGCCGTAGGAGACGCCGCGGCCGGCTCCGAAATCCTCCACGTATTCCGGCCGGTAACTCAGCATCACGTCTCCCGAGCGCTTCATGTGGAAGCTGTTGCGGAAGCGTTTCTCCCATTCGTCGTGCGTGGAGCAGGCGCCCCGCGCGGTATAGAAGCCGGCCACGGCGGGTTGTTCCATGGCCGCGCGCGCGGCCAGCAGACGAGAGTTTTCCGGGTCGCCTTCGCCGCCGCGCAAATAAAGGAACGGATACACGTACTTCTCGACGTGGCTGCCGAAGCTCTTGATGGCGCTTTCCACCGCCTGCGCGATGGCTTCGCCGGCCACTGCCATGCGAGGCCGCGCCGCAGGCGGAGGCTCCGGCGGAGCGCCATGCGCCGCGCACAGCACCAGGTTGAAACCGTTTTCTCCGACGGCGTGTGAAAGTTGATTCAGCAGCGTCTCCAGGCGGCGATCGAGTTGCAACACCATCTGGCTCATCAGCGGCGAACGTCCGCCGGTCTCATAACCGAGCAGCGCGGCGGAGCCGTCCATGATGCACAGCAGATCGGGGTCGTCTCCCTGTCCCAGCTTGTCGTGCGCCACCAGTTCACCGGCGAAATCGAAGAGCGCCGTCTGGCCGAATGGGGAAGCCTGGTACAGCGAGAGGAACTCCTGCGGCCGCTCGCCATCGAAAGTCAGTGTGCGCAGCGGCGGCGCGTCGGGCGCGGCATTGACGGCCATCCAGGCGGCTCCGCGCGCACCCTCCGGCGGTTTGGATTGGTTGTAGGAATCGAGCCAGTCGGGCGCAGCACCCGCCGCCCGAAACCGGCCGCTCTCGTCGAGGAAGAATAAGCGCGCGTCGCGCGTGCCGGCGAACAGCGCGGCGTGAGCGCGCGTGAGGGCCACTACCGAGACGCGCGCCCCGGCCGCCACCGCTTGCGCGCCGAGAGTAGTTGCCAGCAGATCTTCGTCGGAGGCCGCGACGGCCCGCCCGGCGGCGCGATCATACCAGGAATCGGCGACGATGCCGTGTTGCGAAGGCCACGCGCCGGTCGCCAGGTTGGCGATGCCGCAGGCCGAGAAGGTGCTCGAAAGGTGGCGGCAATCGGGAAACCAGGCGCCCTTTTCGAGCAACCGGCGAAACCCGCCGGGCGCGAGTTGGGGGTTGCCCGGATTTAGGGCATCGGCCCGCATATTTTCCGCAAGTACCAGTACTATCAATCGAGTACGGGGGTAAGCGGCCGGCAGCCACCGGGCGGCCACGCCACCCAGCATACACGCGCCGAACTCTCGACGGCAAATGCCCATAAAAAAAGAGTTTATCAGAGGCGTAAGTAATGTTATAGTGTATCCTTCAATGCTGGCCAAAGAATTTTCGGCTGGCGAGCCAAACGGATTGGCACATGACTGACGATAACAGCGTACTAGGCTTGGCTACGGTCCGCAGCAATCGTGGCATCTCACTGAAACAGATTTCCGATTCGACGAAAATCGGGATTCGCGCCCTTGAAGCCATCGAGCAGGGCGAGTTTCGCAAGCTGCCCGGCGGCATTTACGCTACCAGCTACATCCGTCAGTATGCCCGCGCCATCGACTATGACGAAGGCGTGATTCTGGCTCTGTACTTCCGTCAAACCACTCCCGGGGAGGCCGGTTCGGCCCGAACGGCCGACGGCAAGGGCTCTTACCGCACCTGGGGCACCGCGGAAACTGCCACCGGTTCCTAAGCGGCGTCAAAATCGCGCTGCCGGCGCTGTCGGTGGCCGCCGTGACCCTGCAGGTGGCGTGAGAAAATACGGAAGAGAAGAGCTTCACCGCAGAGACGCTGAGACGCGGAGAAAACAGAGAGAGAAACAAGCATCTCGATTCCCGCGGGTTGCTCTCGGAACAAGCGGAGAATGACTCTCCGGTTCCTCGGTTTTTCTCCGCGTCTCAGCGTCTCCGCGGTGAAATTCCGACCGCATCATCAAGAGAGAATCCATGAAATATCGATCATTAGGCCGTACCCCCTGGAAGGTTTCCGAGATCAGCTTTGGCGCGTGGGCCATCGGCAGCGCCTGGGGGCCCGTCGACGATTCCGAATCGCTCGCCGCGCTGCACAAGGCCATCGATGGCGGCGTCAACTTCATCGATACCGCCGACGTCTACGGCATGGGCCACAGCGAGCGCCTCATCGCCCAGCTCAAGCGCGAGCGCAAGGATGAAATCGTGGTCGCCACCAAGGCCGGCCGCCGCCTCTCGCCGCACACCGCCGCGGGCTACAACCAGCAGAACCTCACCGGCTTTGTGGAGGACAGTCTCAAGAACCTGGCGACCGATTCGCTCGACCTGGTGCAACTCCACTGCCCGCCCACCGATGTCTATTACCAGCCCGAAGTCTTCGGCGCGCTCGACCGCCTGGTGGAGGCCGGCAAGATCCGCTATTACGGCGTCAGCGTGGAGCGCGTCGAGGAAGCTCTCAAGGCCATCGAGTTCCCGGGCGTGCAGACGGTGCAGATCGTCTTCAACTGCTTCCGCCTGCGGCCGGCCGCGCTGTTCTTCGAGCAGGCCCTGAAAAAGCACGTTGGCATCCTGGCACGCGTTCCGCTGGCGAGCGGCATGCTGACCGGCAAGATGACGCACCATTCGCAATTTGCCGCCGACGATCATCGCAACTTCAACCGTCACGGCGAGAGTTTCGACGTCGGCGAAACTTTCTCCGGCGTCGACTACGAGACCGCGCTCCGCGCCGTGGAAGAAATCCGCCGCCAGGTGCCGGCCGGCGTGACCATGGCGCAATTCGCGCTGCGTTGGATTCTGATGTTCGATGCCGTGACGTGTGCCATTCCCGGCGCCAAACGCCCGTCGCAAGCCGCCGACAACTGCGCGGCCTCCGATCTGCCGCCGCTCTCCGCCGCCGCCATGGCCGCCATCGAGACTCTGTACAACGTGAAGATCCGCCCGCTGGTTCATCAGCGCTGGTAGGGCAAGCTTTAGAGGTTGATGAAAAAGGCCTAGCCGCCGAGGAACGCAGATTAACGCAGATTGAAAACAAAAAACTTATCCGCGTTTATCGGCGTTCATCGGCGGCTGAAATTGGTTTTTTCAGCAGCCCGCACCGGGTGATAAACTGTAGGCGTTTCTCAAACCACTCTTAGGATCAGCCATGTTCAAACTCGCATCCTGCGTGCTTCTTCTCTCCGCCCTCGCCTCTGCCGCCTCGCTCACCGGCACCTGGCAGTTCGAGCAAGCCGGCCGCGGCGGACGCAATGGGCAACCCGGCCCCCCCATCGTCAACACTTTCGTCTTCAAGGTGGACGGCGCCAGGTTCACCGGCTCCTGGATCACGCCGCAACAAGTTCTCGACATCGTCAACGGCTCCATCAATGGCGGCGAGATTACGTTCCAGACCTCCGACGATCACAGCACCACTGCTCCGCGCATCGCCAACTACACGGGCACTCTCGAAGGGGATCAGTTGACTCTCACCCTTGTGATGGGCCAGCAAGCCGCCCGTGGCGGCGGCCGCGGACCTCAAACATCCTCCACCGCGCAAGCCACTCGCGTCACCAGCCCCGAGCAGGCCGCCCTGGATGAAGCCATCGCGGCCGCGGCGCAAGCAGGCCGTGGCGGACGTGGCGGCGGTGGACGCGGCGGCGCGCCCGCGCCCATGATCCTCAAGAAGATCAGCTCGGACACAGTCTTCAAGGCCGCCAACCCGCATGCCCCATTCCCGCCGTTCAAGCCCGTCCCGCCCAACGGTCTTGCCAAAACACCGCCCATGGGTTGGAACAGTTGGAACAAGTTCGCCGGTCGCGTCGATGACAAATCAGTCCGCGGAATGGCCGACGCCATCGCTTCCTCCGGCATGCGCGATGCCGGCTACATCTACGTCAACATCGACGACACCTGGGAACAGGGCCGCGTAGTCGAAGGCGCCTGGGTGCCCGGCCGCGATAAAGACGGCAACATCCTCACCAACGAAAAATTCCCCGACATGAAAGCCCTGGCCGACTATGTCCACTCCAAGGGCCTCAAGCTCGGCATCTATTCCGGACCCGGTCCCAGGACCTGCGCCGGATATGAAGCCAGCTACGGTCACGAAGAACAGGATGCCAAGACTTGGGCCCAATGGGGCATCGACTACCTGAAATACGATTGGTGCAGCGGCAACCAGGTCTACCAGGGCGCTGAGCACGCTTCCGCGTATCAAAAGATGGCGCTGGCCCTGCGCTCGACCGGCCGCGACATCATTTTCAGCCTCTGCCAGTACGGCTGGCTCGACGTGGGCGAATGGGGCGCCGCTGCCGGCGGCAACCTCTGGCGCACCACCGGCGATATCAGCGACAACTGGAATTCCATGTCGCGCATCGGCTTCGATCAGCAGGTCGGCCGCGAGAAATTCGCCGGCCCCGGCCACTGGAACGATCCCGATATGCTCGAAATCGGCAACGGCGGCATGACCAAGACCGAGTACCAGACTCACATGAGCCTCTGGTCCATCCTGGCCGCCCCGCTGCTGGCAGGCCATGATGTCCGCACCATGCCCGATTACATCGCGGACATCCTGCTCAACAAGGAAGTGATCGCGATCGACCAGGACCCCGCCGGCATTCAAGGCACGCGCGTCAGCCAGATCGGCCCCGAGGGCTACACCCTGGAAGTTTGGAAGAAGCCGCTAGCCAAAGGCGTCGCGGTCGGCCTCTTCAATCGCAGTCTGGACACCGCCCGAATCACGGTGAAGTGGTCCGACGTCGGCATCACCGGCGAGAACCCCAAGGTCCGCGACCTCTGGAATCACCGCGACATCGCCAACGCCGCCACCGAGTACTCCGTCAACGTGCCCTCACACGGCGTCGTAATGCTGCGCGTGGAGTAGTTGATCAGGCGCTTTTCCGCGCGACTGCTCGCTCTGACGAAGCGGATCTGAATGGGACTACAATGCAGATTCAGACCGATTTTGCAAAGGGTTGCGGAGTTGCAATCTCTGGTACGACTGCTACATTAGCGCATGCCCATAAACGCCGATAAGCCGCATCTGTGGAAGACTGACACCCGCGCATCGGTTGACCAGTTCAATCAATGGTTCATGAAGTTCGCGCCGAAGGCGTACCGCGATACGCGAAGGAAAACCATTGAGAGCGTAGAGCAGGGGCTTGCGCTGACCAAAGACCTCACCACCGTCACCCCTGGTGTGATCAAAGCGAATCCCGGTATTCTGCCGACGCTGCGCATGTCTACGTGCCCGCCATTGGCGCGTGATCGGCTTATCGGCCTTGCCGATTCAACCAAGAACTTCGTCGGCCGTCTCGAAGAGGGCAAACTTCCCCGGCTGCTATCCCCGGCATTGCTCAAAGAACATTTGGGCAAGATTACCGGAATCATCTCGCGGATGCTCGACGTGGATATTTTCCCGTGGCTTGCGGAGAAGCGTCGTCCCACCGAGGAAGAGCGCTACCGCTCGTCCACCATTGTGGCCGACCGGCTCTGCGGTGCCGTTGCCGAGCCGATTGTGCGCAACGCACAGGAGAAGCGCCAACTCGCGCTCATCCAGAAGTATCTGACCGAGCGCGGCTACAAGCTGAAACCGCATCCCGTCGCCACTCCGCTCACGGAAATGGAGCCAGGCACATATTCCATCCGGCTCAACGTCCTGGTGAAGCTTTCGAAGGCGGAAGCCAAGGGCGTGAAAATTCCCATCGACGCGGTGATCCAGCCGAAGAAGGCCAAACTACCGCATCTGCCGGTGCTCATTGAAGCGAAGTCCGCAGGGGATTTCACAAACGTGAATAAGCGCCGTAAAGAGGAAGCCATCAAGATTAACTACCTCAAGGCCACTTATGGCGAGCAGGTGGTCTTTGTGTTGTTTCTGTGCGGGTATTTCGATGCGGCTTACCTGGGCTACGAAGCCGCTGAAGGAATCGACTGGATATGGGAACATCGTACCGAGGACCTCACTCAGCTCGGACTCTGAAGGTACGTATGGGAATCACCGCCTCACACAGCATCGAAGAACGCCGCCAGCAGGAGCAAACCCGCCTCGATAGCCTGAAGACCCCGGCGGAACGAAACAAGTGGGGGCAGTTCGCAACGCCGCCCGAGTTGGCGCTCAGCCTTGCCCAATACGCGCACACGCTCATGGGCAATACGCCAGTGCGTTTTCTTGATCCCGCCATCGGCACAGGTTCCTTCTTCTCGGCTCTCTCGCAGGCGTTTGGGCCGAAGGACATCACCGCCGCCACCGGCATCGAGCTTGACCCGCTGTTTGCGCAAACTGCTGCGACCTTGTGGGAAGGGCGGGGGCTCCATGTCATTAAGGGTGACTTCACAAAGCAGCACCCACCGGTGCAGCCGTTCAATCTCGTGCTCACCAACCCGCCCTATGTCCGCCACCACCACCTGGCCGCAGAGGATAAGGACCGCCTGAAGGCGCAACTCATGCGCTCGCTGCAACTTGATATCAGCGGTCTTGCCGGACTGTACTGCTATTTTCTGCTGCTGTGCCACGACTGGATGGAACAGCAGGGGCTTGCGATCTGGCTGATCCCTTCGGAATTCATGGACGTGAATTACGGCGTCACCCTTCGCCGTTATCTCACCGAGCACGTAACGTTACTACACATTCACCGCTTTTGTCCCACGGATGTGCAGTTCACAGATGCGCTGGTATCCTCCGCCGTCGTGGTGTTCCGCAAAGCGCCGCCTCCGGCGGCCCATGCCGCTCGATTCTCATTTGCAGGACCGATAGAGCACCCGCAGACGGAAGCGCAGGTTCCGCTGGAGACGCTGCGCCGGTCACGCAAATGGACGCAGTTTCCGGGCACCCCTACGGTGAACCACACCGGCGAGTTGACGTTAGGAGATATATTCGCGATTAAGCGCGGCCTTGCGACCGGCTCCAATAGCTTTTTCATCCTTACGGAAGAAGACATCAACGACCGGCACATTCCACACCAGTTCATGAAGCCCATCCTGCCAGGTCCTCGCCACTTGACCTGTGACATCATCGACGCCTTGCCAAATGGCGCGCCCGATGTGTCACCGCGCCTTTACCTGCTCGACTGCAACGAGCCGGAGGATCGCATCAAGGCCACCTGGCCGCGTTTCTTTGAGTACCTCAAGGCCGGCAAGGCACAGAAGACTCACGAAGCGTATCTGACCAGCCACCGCGCCCCGTGGTACTCCCAGGAACAGCGCCCGCCCGCACCGTTCCTTTGCACCTATATGGGCCGTTCCCGCAATGGGAAGCATCCTTTCCGGTTCATTTGGAACCGTTCCCAGGCGACCGCCCACAATGTGTATTTGATGCTTTATCCGACCGGCCCTTTGCGCGCCGCCCTAAAAGCGCACCCCGAACTTCATGTGCGCGTCTTCGAAGCGCTACAGCGCATCACTCCCTCGCAGATGCTTTCCGAAGGCCGCGTCTACGGCGGTGGGCTGCACAAGGTGGAGCCAAAGGAATTAGCCCAGATTCCTGCACGCGGTGTGCTCGACAGCGTTGAGACGTATGTGCGGATCGAGGAGCAACTTCCCATGTTCACTTGAACCGGTCATCGGGTAAGATCGGCTTCAGCCCGTAACTCCCGGCCCCTCAATCACATCCCGGCCCCTTGTGCCTGTCCGAGGCAGGATGAGATACTAATTACAGCATTTTAGACCTGTTTATATCCAAATTGTGACTTCTCTGACACCAGAACGGCGAGAGACTTGCGGGGTTGACGAGAGCACCGCGCTCGTTTTCAACATCATGCGCTTCGCTACGCATGACGGGCCGGGCATCCGCACCGTCGTCTTCTTCAAAGGTTGTCCCCTGTCCTGCTGGTGGTGCCACAACCCCGAAGGCCAGAGCTTCCTGCCTGACCGCCTCTACTTCACGGAGCGCTGCCGCCACTGCCTGGAATGCGGCGCCATCTGCCCCGAACATGCCATCAGCGAAATCGAGGGCGTGGTACACACTTCCGACGCCTGCACCTTGTGCGGCACTTGCACCACCGTCTGCATGGCCGAGGCCCGCCAGATCGCCGGCCAGCGCTACACCGTGGAGGAATTGATCGCGGAGGTCGAAAAGGACGTCGTCTTCTTCGACGAATCCGGCGGCGGTGTCACACTCTCCGGCGGCGAGCCCCTGTCTCAGCCGGTCTTCGTCACTCTCTTCCTGGCGGCCTGCCGCGAGCGGGGTATCTTCACCACCCTGGAAACCTGCGGCTTTGCCCAGCCCGACGTCTTCCAGCAAGTCGCGCTCCAGGCCGACCTGGTGCTCTTCGATCTCAAATTCGTCGACCCGGCCAAGCATCGCCAGTACACCGGCGTCTCCAGCGATTTGATCCTGCGCAACCTCGAACAACTGGTGGCCCGCCAGCGTCCGCTCACCGTGCGCATCCCGGTAATCCCCGGCATCAACGATTCCACAGAAGACATCGGCGGATTCGTGGAATACTTGAGCCGCCTGCGGCCCCCGGCCATCGAGTTGCTTCCGTACCACCGCATCGGCGCCGACAAGTACCGGCGCCTGGGTTTGCCCTACAAGCTGCCTCACACGCCGCAACCGGCAGCGGCGGATCTCGCACCGTTTCGCGATGCTCTGACGGAAGCCGGATTGAATGTGGCTCTATTGACCCCAGGAGTTTGATTATGACGGAACGAGTCGCTCAATTGCGCCAGGCGAGCCTGGACACCAAGCCGTGGCTCTCGCTCGAACGCGCCGCGCTACTTACCGAGTTTTACCGGCAGGCCGGTCCGCTCTCCCCGCCCATGCTGCGCGCCGGCTCGTTCCAGTACATCCTCGAACGCCGCACAATCTACATCGGTCCCGAAGAGCTGATCGTCGGCGAGCGCGGACCCCGTCCCAAAGGCACGCCCACTTATCCCGAGCTGTGCTGCCACTCGCTCGAAGACTTCCAGATCCTCCACACGCGCGAGAAGATTTCCTACTCCGTCGGCGAAGAGGCCCGCCGCGTCCAGCAGGAAGAGATTATCCCCTACTGGCAAGGTCATAGCATGCGCGACCGCATGTTCGCCGAGATGACGCCCGAATGGAAGGACGCCTACGCGGCCGGCATCTTCACCGAATTCATGGAGCAGCGCGCGCCGGGCCACACCGTTTTGGGCGACGTCATTTACCGCAAAGGCCTGCTGGATCTCAAACGCGAAGTCGCCGAAAGTCTCGCCCGCCTCGATTTCTTCAACGACCCTCTCGCTTACGACAAGCAGCAGCAACTGCGCGCCATGTCGATCGCCGCCGATGCCGTCATCCGCTTCGCCGAGCGCCACGCCGAAAAGGCCGAATCGCTCGCCGCCGCCGAAACCAATCCGCGGCGCAAGGCCGAGCTCGAAAAGATTTCGACCGTCTGCCGCCACGTGCCCGCGCACGCCCCGCGCAATTTCTGGGAAGCGCTGCAGGCTTACTGGTTCACGCACCTGAGCGTCATCACCGAACTGAACACCTGGGACTCCTTCAGCCCCGGCCATCTCGACCAGCATCTCTATCCCTTCTACCAGCGCGATCTCGACGCCGGCGCGCTTACCCGCGAGGAGGCGCGCGAGCTTCTCGGCTGTTTCTGGGTGAAGTTCAACAACCAGCCGGCTCCGCCCAAAGTGGGAGTCACCGCCGCCGAAAGCGGCACTTACACCGATTTCTGTAACATCAATACCGGCGGTCTGAAACCCGATGGCTCCTCGGCCGTCAACGATCTTACCTACTTGGTCCTCGACGTCATCGATGAGATGCGCCTGCTGCAGCCCTCTTCCAATCTGCAACTGAGTAAGAAGAGTCCGGACCGCTTCCTGAAGCGCGGCCTGGAAATCGTGCGCAAGGGTTGGGGCCAGCCCTCCATTTTCAACGCCGACATGGTGGTGGAAGAACTGTTGCGGCAGGGTAAGTCCATTGAAGACGCGCGCGCCGGCGGCATTTCCGGCTGTGTGGAAACCGGCGCCTTCGGGAAGGAAGCCTATATCCTCACGGGCTACTTCAACCTGCCCAAAGTTCTCGAGCTCACTCTCACCAACGGTTTCGACGCGCGCACCGGCAAACAAGTCGGCATCGAATCCGGTGACCCGCGCACCTTCCAGACTTATGACGACCTGCTGGCCGCATTCCGCCGGCAGTTACATTACCTGGTAGATGTCAAGATCCGCGGCAACAATGTTATCGAGCGCCTCTACGCCCGCAACATGCCCGCGCCGTATCTCTCCCTGCTGGTCGACGATTGTATCTCCAAGGGCGGCGACTATAACGGCGGCGGCCCGCGCTACAATTCCACTTACATCATGGCCGTGGCGCCCGGCACGGCGACCGACAGTCTGGCGGCCATCAAGTATCACGTCTTCGATCACCGCCATCTTTCCATGGACGAGCTACTTGCGGCCTTGCGCGTCAATTTCGAAGGCTGTGAGAAGACCCGTCTGATGCTTTGGAACAAGACTCCCAAGTACGGCAACGACGATCCCTACGCAGACGAAATCCTGGTGCAGGTCTTCAACCTCTTCTTCGATGAAATCAACGGCCGCCCCAATACCAAAGGCGGCCATTACCGCGTGAACTACTTGAGCACCACCTGCCACGTCTATTTCGGCTCGGTGACCGGCGCCACGCCCGACGGCCGCAAGGCCTGGGAGCCGCACTCCGACGGCATCTCGCCCGCCCAAGGCGCCGACCGCCATGGCCCTACCGCGGTCATCAAGTCCGCCGCCAAGATGGATCATGCCCGCACCGGCGGCACCCTCTTAAACCAGAAGTTCACGCCCAAACTTGTGGAAGGCCCTGAAGGCCTCGATAATATGGCGCACCTGGTCCGCGCTTATTTCAAGCTCGACGGCCACCACATCCAGTTCAACGTAGTGACCGCCGAAACCCTGCGCGAAGCGCAAGCCGATCCCGAAAAGCACCGCGACCTGATCGTGCGCGTCGCCGGCTACAGCGACTATTTCTGCGACCTGACCCCCGCCCTGCAAAACGAGATCATCACGCGCACCGAGCAGACAGGATTTTGATCTTCCTTATATGCCGAGTGGGTCAGGCCATCGTCTTTTGTGGCCTGTCTTGTCTCGGCAAGCACAGCGCCCGACAGACGACAAAAACCGATCGTCTGTCCCACCAACCGCGCAGGCTCCGCTGCTCTGTATTACACCTCTTCAAATTCTTCGCAGCACGCGAAGATTTCACAGCCCTCGTGGAGCGGGCTTCCAAGCACCCATTTTGGTTGCGGCTCCGCCGCTTTGTGGGGCGGCCAATCCTGGCCGCAGCCGGCTTCAGCCGGCTCTTCGGACTTCAATCGCTGGTCAAGCTTCCTTCAGTGGGTGGGGCAGGCGGTGCCGCCTGCCCAGCCCGTCCTACTTCGCCCGCAGCAGCAATAACCAGGCTTCCGCCCTCGGCTTCGTCATCACCGGCGCCACCGCTTCCGCCGGCTGCGTCTTTCCTGTCTGCGGATCGAACCACAGCCCCGTGTAGCCTTCCCGCGGCAGCGCTTGCGCGAACTTCACCGCCGTTCCCGCGAGCGAGTACACCAGCATCGTCTCGCTGCGATCGTCCGCCAGGCACCACGTCGTCTCCGGGTCTTCCATCATGCCATCGCGCGGCTGCATGTTCATGAGGCTGCGCGCCAGGTGTTCGCGCACGAAGGCGTCCAGCGGCGTGCGGTCCACCGTCTTTCCCTGTCCTTGCCCCGCCGACGGATTGCGCATCAGCGCTTCCGCGCCACCTGCCATCAGAACGGGAATCGGCCCCGCGCCGCTATTCCAGGCCACGATGGCCTTGTCCGGATACCGGTCGTGGTATTCGCGCACCTGCCGGTACACCTGCCGCGGCGTGGTGTCCGGAGGAGCATCGCCCGCGCCCCGGTTGAAATCCGCGGTGATGGCTTCTCGGAACGCCAGGTTCTTCCCGCCCGGCGGCGCCCACAACGAGCCATCCGGCCGGTATTGCCAATACCGCATGTCGATCACCGCGACTTGCCGCGCGCGCGCCAGGTTGGCCAGAATCGCGTCGGTGATGTCTTTGCTGGTGGCCAGTTCGATGCGCACCGCGCGGCCGGTCTTCTTCGTCCATTCCGCCACCGTGTCCTGAAAGAACTCCTGGAACGAAAGGGGACCCGCGAACTGCGCCCCGAGTGAGAAGAACAGGTTGTGCGTGCCCGCCAGCTCATCCAGCTCATGCAGGATGAAGGCGCGGTGCAGCGCGCGCCTCGCCGGCTTCGAGATGTCGTAGACCTGGTTGGCGACGTGGATGTGATTTCCGGGCTCGATGGGCGGCGGCTCCGCGAGGCCCGTGTCATTGATATTGTTGGCGGGCCGCCACGGATAATCCACCCAGTGCGGCGGGATTTCGAGCAGGTTATGCGTGTTATAGATGTTGTGATAGAAGACCAGGCCGCGCGCGTCGCAGAGCTTTGCGAACTCGCTCGTCCGCTCGTAATACCAGGGGTTGAAGCGCGAGAGGTCGAACCGGCTCAACCCATCCGAAGCCGTTTCCTTTCCGCTGCGCGCCCACGGCATTTCATAGAACGGCGCCCACACGTTGCCGTCTTCGCGCATCGCCGTCGAGTGTTCGTCGCGCCGGCGGTCGTACCAGAGCCCCGGAATCGACTGGTAGAACGGAGTTCCCTCCGACACCATGCGCTCCGCCAAAGCCGCCAGGTCTTCCGTGAGCCCCGGGCCGGTCCGTCCGGGCACGAAGCGCGTCACTGAGACGCCGCCCACTTCGAGCGCTTCCGCCGGAACTTCCTGTCCCCGCCACCAGCCTTCATTCACCACGCCGCCCCACAGCGTCTTCCCGTCTACGACGAATCGCCCATGTATGATCTCGACTGCATGGGCCGCGGGCGTCGCCGCAGCCGCGCTCTTCGGCGCATGGAACTCCGCCAGGCGCGGCGCATCATCGGTCAAAGCCGCTACCGGCGCGAGCCTCGCTCCCGTTCGCTTCGCCAACTGCGCTTCGTAGAGCGGATCGGCCGAACGCTCCACCACGTTCTCCGCTCCTTCCGGCCCGCGCGCCTCAATCCCCTTGGCATCGCAGTTCCATATCACGGAGTTGGCCGCCGTCCATCCGGCCCCTTGCGCCCGCGTGCTGTCATTGGCCAACCGGATTCCAGAGCCCTCGATTTTCACGCGCTCGTAGAGAACGCCCGAGGCCCAACTCTCGAACGACCCGCTTGGCCCCAGCGCGCTCTGTGCCGTCGAATCCAGAAAGACGTTGGGGCCGCCGGCCAGCATCCCGATGGCGAAATCGTTCATGCCCTGCTCGCTCGTCGATTGGCGCACCAGCACCTGCTGGCCCTCCACCAGAAAGCTCTGCCGCCGGTAGCCACCCGGTTCCGAAACCGGCTTCTCGCTGCGGCAGGCTTCGATGGTGATGCGCCGCGCCCGCGCGCCCACACGCACCGCCGAGCCGGCGAAGTGCTGTACCACTACGCGGCGCACCCAGGCATCTTCCACGCGGTCCAGCATCACCGCGATCCACGAATGCGCTTCATCGCGCGGATTGCCGGCATCGAACTCGCTTTCGAGCGTGAGCCCTTCAATCCCGATATGCGCCACCGGCACAGCCGCGGTCCACCTGGCGACCGTGCCGCCGCCGTACCGCCGTTCGAGCGCGGTGGTCACCGGCGTATCCACTGTAATCTGCTTCCGCTCCGCATCCACCGCGGTCACGGTGCGGTCCCAAACCAGATTGCGGGAGCCCGGCGCCCAGTCCAACCTTTGATTCGCGTACGTGCCGGGGAGCCCGGTCATCTTCAGCGCCGCAATCCAGGCCGCGGTGCTCGGCCGGGTGATCACCACGCGGTCGCCGGCTCGCAATCCGCCGAGGTTGTCCAGAGTGAGCCGGCGCCCGCCCGCCGGCACCGCCTCATCGATGATGTTCGCCGCTGGTCCGGTCGCCGGGTCCGCTGCGGCGCCGGCTTCAATCAGCGTTCGGCGTCCCTGGCCCGCCGCCACAATCGTGGCCTCGCCCTGGCCGCGCAGCACCACACCGCTCGATCGGATCTGCAGCCGTCCGCCCACCTGGTAGCGCCCCGCGCGCAGCAGCACCGCGCCGCGGAAGCCATCTGCCCGCAGGGGCAGCGCCGCTACATGATCGATGGCGCCCTGCAACAGCAGCGTGTCATCCCCGCCGCTCGGCCTCACCGCGATCGCCGCGGCCACCGCCGGTGGGGCCACGCCTCCGCCGCCATATCCCGCGTAAGAAAAATCGATCGCCGTCTGCGCTCCCGCCACCGCTACCAGGCACAACAGCGGCGCCGCCACGCGAGTCCAGGTTCGACCTCGGCCTCCCACGCTACTCTTCCTCCGGTGGCTTCTTGTGTTTGGGCTTCTTGCGCAGAGCCTTCGGCTGAATGGTCTTGGCCGAGGGAATGCGCCCGACGCGCTCGCGCGCGATGGCTCTTATCTCTTTGCCCAGCTCAAAGCTTTTCTTCTTGCGCGCCAAGCAACCCCCGCAACGCGGCAGCCAGCATTTCCGGTGTAAATGGCTTTTGCAGAAAGTCCACCCGCCCCGGAGCGGCCTCCGACAATGCCGTCATATCTACCGGATAACCGCTCGCCGCCAGCACGCGCAGCGCCGGGTTGGCCCGAAGCATGCGCAATGCCAGATCGTTCATGCTCATTCCAGACATGCTGCCGTCCAGCACTGCAACAGCAAAGGCCGCCGGATCGGCTTCCACCAGCCGCCAGGCTGCATCCGTGGTTTCCGCCGTAGTGACCGAGTAACCGAGGCGGCCCAGATACAGGCTCAGCATGCGGAGCAACTGCGGCTCGTCGTCTACCACCAGAAGTCTTCCGGGGGCGGAAAGCATATCTCATATAAGCTATATCATTTCCATAAGAAATGCCGCCTGGGATAGTTTCTGCGCCAGCGCCGCAAAAGCGTCATGATGAGAGTGATGGGCATTTCGCCTGAAAGGGAACCGCCCACTGCGGCATTTCCTGGATGGAGGTATCATGAAACGCGTATTCGTTTCCTTGTTTCTGAGCGTGTTATTAGGAGCCATTATGGCGCAAGCGGCCGACCTGCCGGTGAAGCAGGTGATTCTCTACAAGCACGGCATTGGATTTTTCGAGCGATCCGGAACGCTCGGACCCGGCGAATCGGCGCGCCTCGATTTCAACTCGTCGGACATGAACGACGTCCTGAAATCGCTGACTCTCGAAGAACGCGGCGGCGGCAAGATCTCCGGCCTGCGCTACGATTCCATGGACCCGCTCAGCCACCGCCTGGCGGATTTTCCCTTCGAGATCGGCGATGACCAGTCGCTGGCCGCCATCTTCGGCCGGCTGCAAGGGTCGCGCGTGGAATTGAAGTTCGGCAACGATACCGTCGCCGGCGCCATCGTCGGCGGACGCGTGGTGGCCGGCACCGATAAGCAGGCGGAACGCGAGTTCGTCACGCTGCTGCTCGATAGCGGCGACATACGCACGCTCGATCTGGCCGCCGCCTCCGGCATCCGCTTCACCGATGCCAAGCTGCAAGCCAACTTCAAAGACTACCTGGCCGCGGTGGCCGCCGCGCGATCCAAGGACAAACGCAGCGTCTACATCGATTCCACCGACGCGCGGCAGCGCGAGATCATCGCCAGCTACACGATTCCCGCGGCTGTCTGGAAGTCGAGCTACCGTCTGATACTGGGCGACAAGGGCCAGCCGGTTCTCGAAGGCTGGGCGATCGTCGATAACACGACCGGCGAGGATTGGAACAAAGTGCAGCTCTCGCTGGTCTCCGGCCGGCCGATTTCGTTTGTGAGCCAGCTCTACGCTCCGAAGTACGTGCAACGGCCCAGCGCGGAACTGGCGGACGACACCGCCGCGCGGCCGGTGGTGCATGACGAGGCGTTTCAGTCCTCAATGGGTGCGGTTGCCATGGGCGGTGGTGGCCGCGGAGGCGCCGCCGCCAGATCCGGCGTGATCGGCGGGGTTATGGCTGCGCCAGCTCCACCACCGAGTCCGAGGGTGCTTGCCCCGTCGGCATTTTTCGCGGAAAAAACCGACCAGGTCAATGTCTCCCCCAGCACCATCGTCGCCAGCGCTTCAGCCGGCGAGTTGGGAGAGCTGTTCGAATACCGCATCGCCCAACCCGTCACCATCCGCAAGGACGAATCGGCCATGCTGCCCTTCCTGCAACAGGCCATCGAGGGCCGCAAGCTGCTGATTTACTCCGACCACAGCTCGCAACATCCCACCAACGCCGCCGAGCTGACTAACTCCAGCGGCAAGACGCTCGATGGCGGCCCCATCACTGTCTACGATGGCGGCGCTTACGGCGGCGAAGCGCTGATGGAAACGCTTAAGGCCGGCGATAAGCGCCTCATCAGCTACGCCGTCGATCTGGGCACGCGCATCACCGACGCCTTCAATTCCAAAAACGCCGTGATCCGCGAGATCCACGCGACGCGCGGCGTCATCACGACCAAATCCGCCATGGAAGAGACCCGCACTTACACCATTCGCAACGTGGATCAGAAAGCCAAGACCCTGATCCTCGAGCATCCGCTGCGGGGCGGTTACACGCTGCTCAGTGCCAAGCCCGCGGAGAAGACGGCCAGCGCCTACCGCTTCGAGATCCAACTCGCCGCTGGAGCCACGCAGGAATTTCCCGTCACCGAGGAGCGCGTATTCGACCAGACATACCAGGTCAGCAACATGGGTCCCGACTTCCTGCTGACCTACGTGCAGAACCGCAACCTCACGCTCAGCGATGCGGCGCGCCGCCAGTTGCAACGCATCGCCGACGAGAAATCTCAAATCGCCGAGAACGACCGAGCGTTGCAGGATGCTCAGAATCAGGTCAACGATTTGACCCGTGACGAAGACCGCATCCGGCAGAACATCAACAGCCTGAACAATGTCAGCAGCCAGCAGCAGCTCGTGCAGAATTACGCCAAGCAGTTGGATGCCCACGAGCAGCAACTCGCGCAACTGCGCGACCACCAGTCGGATCTGCAGAAGAAGAGGACCGCACTGCAGAGCGATCTCGACAAGCTGATCGAAGCCCTCGCATTTTGAAATGAAAATTAAACTTGTAGCGCCGGCGGTCTTTGCCGCCGGTGCCTCTGCGATGCCGTCGCCGGTTACCGGAAGTCACAGGCCAGAAGGAGGCCCCGGCCTGCGGTGCTATTCAATTCTGACTTCTGTCTCCTGACTTCTGACTCCTTCTTCTAGTACAGTGGCATAAGCCACTGTGAAGCTCGCGATCATCGGATACGGCAACGTGGGCCGCGCCCTGGCGCGCCTGCTGCGGCAGAAGCGCCGCGAATTCCCGTTCACCATTACCGGCATCCACACCCTGCGGCACGGCACCGCGGTGGACCCGGCCGGCCTCGCCGAAGATCCGCCGATGCGGCCGCGGTCGGCGTCCATCGAAGAGTTCCTGGACGCCGCCCGCGCGCAGATCGCGGTCGAGCTGACGACGCTCGATCCCACCAGCGGGCAGCCGGCCATTGCGCACATCCGCGCGGCCTTCGCCCGCGGCATGCACGTCGTGACGGCGAACAAAGGCCCTATCGCGCACGCCTTCGCCGACCTCCGCGAGGAAGCGGCGCGCCGGAGCCTGGGCTTCCGTTTCGAATCGGCCGTGATGGATGGCGCTCCGGTCTTCAACCTGTGGCGCTACACCATGCCCGGCGTGAAGGTGCTGGGCTTTACCGGCGCCCTCAATTCCACGTCCAAGGTAGTGATCCAGACCATGGAGCAAGGCGGCTCATTCGACGAGGGCCTCGCCCGTGCGCGTTCTATGGGGATCACGGAAGCCGATGGCGCCTACGACATCGAAGGCTGGGACTCCGCCGCCAAGACCGCCGCGCTGGCCAACGTCCTGATGGACGCGCGCACCACCCCGCAGCAGGTTTCGACGCGCGGCATCGCGCGTCTGACGCCGGCGCGCGTGCAGTCGCTCGCCACGAAGGGCAAGACCGTGCGGCTGATCAGCCGCGGCCGCCGCACCGGCTCGAAGCTCTCCCTGCGCGTGCGCGCCGAAGTGCTGGACCGCTGCGACATCCTCGCCTCGACGCCGGGCACATCCAACATCATCCTGTTTCACACGGATCTGATGGGCACTTTCGGCACCGTCTCGATCGATCCGCAAGTGGAGCAGACCGCGTATGGCGTGTTCAGCGACCTGGCGGATCTGGCGACGGTTTAGTGCGCGGTGGGGTGGCGCACGCACTCATGCGTGCCGTGTCGAGACTCTTCTCGACACGCTGGCGAGGTGCGAATCGTCTGCCGGGGCCGGGCGTCGGCAAGAGTGCCGACGCGGCACGCACGAGTGCGTGCGCCACATCACCACCGAACGTCTGTGAGGTATGCGGGTGGCATTGCTCAATAAAAATCGTGCGACTCGGCGGCGGCGCCCACTGCCAAGCCTTCAATCCGGGCGGCTTTTACGGAGATCACGCCATCCTGGTTCTGCAGCACGCCATCGATCAGCAGGAAACGCTCGCCCAGAACGGCGAACTTGTAGCGGTCGAAGGTGGGCGGGGTGATGATCGCGTTCATGATGCCGGTCTCGTCTTCCATGCTGAGGAAGACGAAGCCTTTGGCGGTGCCGGGGCGCTGGCGCACTACCACCGATCCGGCGATGCGCACCAGGCGGCCGTTGGGAATTTGCGCCAGGTCGATGGCGCGCGTCACGCGCAACGCATTCATCTCCGGGCGGCGGTAGGCCATGGGGTGCTTGCCGATGGTCAGGCCGGTGCCGTGATAATCGGCGTACAGGCGCTCATCGGTATTCATGCGGGCGAGCGGCGAAGGTTGGCCGGTTTCTTCGAGCGGCGCGAGCAGCGGGCCCACCGGCAGAATCGATCGCTGCGCCTGCCAGAGCGCGTCGCGGCGGTGGGCTTGATCGAGCGGGTTGAGCGCGCCGATTTCGGCCAGACGGTTGAGCTCGTCCTTGCGGAGGTCGGGGACGCGCAGAGTCAGGTCGTCGACGCTGCTGAACGGGCGCGTTGCGCGTGCGCGCAGAATGGCTTGGGAGGCTTGTTCGCGCAGGCCGCGGGCGTAGCGAAGACCGAGGCGCAGGTGGAGGGTTGGCAGGCGGAAGCGCCTGCCCCACGATTCGTGCGAAGCTTCAGCAGCGGGTCCAGGGGGACCCGCGCAGACCAGGGGGTCTGCCCCACTGGAGGGCTCGATGGTGCAGAGCCATTCGGATTTGGTCACGTCTACCGGAAGGACGCGCAGGCCGTGGCGCTGCGCGTCTTTGATGAGAATGGCCGGCGCATAAAAACCCATGGGCTGGTTGTTGAGCATGGCGCAGGTGAAGGCCGCCAGGTAATGGCACTTCAAATACGCGCTGGCATAGGCCAGCAGCGCAAAGCTGGCGGCGTGCGATTCCGGAAAGCCGTATAGCGCGAACGACGTGATGGAGCGCACGATATCTTCCTGCGCTTTCGGCTGGATGCCATTGCGGGTCATGCCCGCGCGCAGCTTCACTTCGATTTCCGCCATGCGTCTTTCCGACCGTTTGAAACCCATGGCGCGGCGCAGTTCTTCGGCTTCGCCGCCGGTGAATCCGGCCGCGATCATCGCCATACGCAACAACTGCTCCTGGAAGAGCGGCACGCCCAGCGTGCGCCGCAGCACCGGTTCGAGCGAAGGATGCAAACAATCCACGGCTTCCCTGCCCTGCCGGCGGTTGAGATACGGATGCACCATCTTGCCGACGATGGGGCCCGGGCGGATGATGGCCACCTGCACCACGATGTCGTAAAACCGCGCCGGCCGCATGCGCGGTAGCGCGGACATCTGCGCGCGGCTCTCCACCTGGAACATGCCCACGGTATCGGCCTTCTGCAATGCCGCGAAGACCGCCGGATCGTCAGGCGGCAGATGCGCCAGATCGACCTGCTCGCCATAAGACTGCGGGATCAGCACGAGGCACTCTTCAATCACGGCCATCATGCCGAGGCCGAGCAGGTCGACCTTGATGATCTTCATGTCGGCGCAGTCTTCTTTATCCCACTGCACCACCACGCGGCCGGGCATGGCGGCCGGTTCGAGCGGGACGACGGAATCGAGCTGATCCTGGCAGATCACCATGCCGCCGGAATGCTGGCCCAGGTGGCGCGGCAGGTCCTGCGCCATGCGATAGAGCTCGAAAAATTTGCGCACGCGCGGCTGGCTGATGTCGAGGCCGGCATCGCGGAACTGGCTCTCGGTGGTGTCCTTGGGGTCTTTCCATTCCCAGGTGCGCGCCAGGCTGGAAAGCTTTTCGAGCGTTGTGATTTCGAAGCCCAGCGCCTTGCCCACTTCGCGCGCGGCGGAGCGGCCGCGATAGGTGATGACGTTGGCGGTCATGGCCGCACCCAGTTTGCCGAAGCGCTGGTAGACGTGCTGGATGACGCGCTCGCGCTGGTCGCCGCTGGGCAGGTCGATATCGATATCGGGCCACTCGCCGCGCTCTTCGGAGAGGAAGCGCTCGAACAGCAGGTCCATGCCGACGGGGTCGACCGCGGTGATTTCGAGCGAATAACAGACGGCGCTGTTGGCGGCTGAGCCGCGGCCCTGCGCCAGGATGTGGTTCTCCTGGCAGAAGCGCACAATGTCCCAGACAACCAAAAAATATCCGGACAGATCCAATTTTTCGATGAGCGCCAGCTCGCGCTCGATCTGCCGGCGGGCGCGCTCGTGATACGGCTGGTAACGGCGCCGCGCGCCTTCGTCCACGCGTTGGCGCAGAAACGACATCTGGGTTTCGCCATCCGGCACGGGATAGCGCGGGAAGCGGTAGCCGAGGTCATCGAGGGTGAATTCGAGCCGCTCGGAAATGGCGCGGGTGTGAGCGATGGCCTCCGGCAGGTCGGCAAAGAGGCGCGCCATCTCAGCGGGAGTTTTCACGTGGCGCTCGGAGTTGCGTTCGAGCAGGCGCCCGGCATCCATGAGCGTGACGTGGTTACGGATGCAGGTGAACACGTCCAGCAACTCGCGCTGCGCCGGCGCGGCGTAGGCCACCCCGTTGGTGGCCACGATGAGAATTCCGAGGCGGCGTGCGCGTTCGACGATGGCCTGGTTGTGCGCTTCCTCTTCGCGATGGTAGTGGCGCTGCAGTTCGGCGTAGAGGTGGCGGCGTCCGAAAATTTCGAGCAGGCGCGCGTCGGGGTGCCGCGTGAGACAGATGAGGCCGCGCGAAAATTCCGCGATCTCATCGAGCGAGGCGGCGCCTTCGCCTTTTTTGGCGCGCAGCTTCATGCGCGTGACCAGGCGGCACAGGTTCCGGTAGCCTTCGCGCGTCTCTACTAATAAGGGATACGTGAGGCCGTTGGTGCAGGTGATTTCCGAGCCGATGTGCGCGCGCACGCCGGCTTTGCGCGCGGCCATGTGGAAGCGCGGGGCGCCGTAGAGGCCATTGCGGTCCATGAGGGCCATGGCTGGCATGCCGAATTGGGCGCAGGCGCCGGCCATGTCTTCGGGGACGGCGGCGCCTTCGAGAAAGCTGAAGGCGGAGCGGGCGTGAAGTTCGATGTAGCCGGAAGACAACGCTCCCTTACGGTCGCGGCTCGGTGCGGAGACGGGTGCGTTGGTGGGGGAGTTGGCAAGAGGTGCAAGAGCGCGACCAGGGGGTCGCGCGCAGACCAGGGGGTCTGCCCCACTAGCGGCGGAGAGTTGGCAGGCGGAAGCGCCTGCCCCACTTTTGTCACTCGGTTCACTAGTCATAGCTGCCTTCCAGGAACCAGCCGCGCGGGCAGCAGTAGAGGCGGTAGAGCGCACCGTCGGAGAGAGCGATGTCCCATTCGTCGCGGAGCCACGGGTCGGCGGTCCACCAGTCGCCGGACGTGCGCCAGGGGCCGGCGAGATCGAGGATCTTGCCGCGAATGCCATCGGCGGCAACGAAGCTGGGCTGGCCGGAAGTCAGGGCCACACGGGCCGCGCGCGGGGGACGAAAAATGCGCATGGACAGCTTGGTGAGCGCCAAAAAGGGGACGGACGCATTTTTCGGCCGCGCCGCAATAAATGCGTCTGTCCCCTTTTTGAGGCGGAACGCATCCGGCCGATGGGTATCCACCAGCTCCGGCGAGCCCACGCGTCCTTCGCCCACGATCGCCTGGATGCGCGCCAGCGTCAGCTCCAGTTTCACCGGCTCAGGCGTCACCGGCACAAACAGGCCGCTCTGCGCGGCCTGCGGCTTCACCGGCTCCACGGCGAGCCGCACATGCACGACGGGCGCGGCCGGCGCATGCGCCGCCAGATCGAGTTGCAGCAGCTTCAAAAAGGCTTTGGTATCGAGCGACGGCACAGGCAGCCGCAGCGTGCGCTCATGCGTGGCGCGGGTTTCCAGCTTCAGCCGCAGCCGCAGCTCATTGGTGGCCAGGCCGCGCGTGGCCAGGCGCGTGACGAGGCCGTTGATGAGCCGCGCCAACACGAAGGCCAACGGTTCCAGCAGATCCACCGGATACTCCAGCTCCAGTTCGTCTTCGAAACAGAGCGGCTCGGCGAGCGGTACCAGCTTGCGCTCCGCTTCGCCGCGCGCCAGTTCGCGCAGATGCAGACCTTCCGGGCCCAGGCGCTCGGCGATGCCCAACGGCGGCAAAGCCGCCATGTCGTCGAAGCGGCGGATGCCCCAGCGCTCCAGGGTTTCCCGCAATTCCTGTGACGGGCCGAGCAGGGCCAGCGGCAGCGCGCCCAGGAACTTCGCCTCATCGCCATAAGGAATAATGCTGACGCCGGGAAAGCCGCGCGCCGCGCAGATGGCCGCATCCGGGTTGGGGGCCAGCGCGAGACTGGCTGCGACGCCCACTTCCGAAGCGCGCCGCGCGATGGCGACGGCGACATCCTGCGGCAGGCCAAAGAGACGATCGAGGCCGGAAGCGTCCAGCGTGACGGTGTGGGGAGCGGTCTGCTCCACCACTGGCGAAAACTCGAAGGCCAGCGCGGTTAGAGCGCCACTGCCGTGAAGACAGGCGAACATATCATATTCCGCTTCGTGGATGTTGCCCGCGCTCGCATGCCGCGCAGCAGGCGCGAGGCGCGCCGCGCGCCGCTCCATTCGGCCCGCTCGCGCGCGCATTCCAGCATCAGAGACGCACAGGTTCTGGCGTTGGATTGCCTGGCCACCGCGACCAGCACGGTGGGGGTATGTTCCACGGCGCGGCGCAGGCGAAACCACGAGGTGAGCGAAATGCGCCGTGCGGCCGCGGGCGGGGTGTCGCCCAGGTCCAGCACGACCACGCCGAAACCGCCGCCCTGGATCAGCAGGTCGGCGGCTTTGAGGGCTCGCTCGGCGCCGCGGGAACGAACCCAAATCAACCGCTCCAACTGCACCCCGGCCGCAGCGGCCGACGCCGGGTCAAAGGCGTCCTCGGCATCCACCAGCGCGCAAATTTCTTCGCGCGCGGTGGCTTGGGCCAAAATCGAAAGCAGCAGGCTGGTGCGGCCCGAAGAAGCCGGCCCGACGATCTCGGTGAGGCACCCGCGCGGCAGCCCGCCGGTGGCGTCATCGACCTCGCGAATCCCCGAGGGGAGCATCTCCGGCGCCGGTCGCGCCTGCCATTCCAAGGGGCCGCCCAGGACGGATTCGAACTGTTTTTTGAGCGCCGCCGCTATCATTATTTTCGCTTTTTATTCGCCTGTACTATATTTTTACAGGAGTTGGGATATGGATGTCAAGGCTATCGACCAAGCAAATCGACGGCGGCGCGATCAGAGGGCATGGGTGCCTGTGGTGGGTTTGGAGGTGATAGAAGGAACGAAGCCAATTTCTGGGGTAACAGTTGTCGATTCAGCGGGTTGTGTGGAAAATAGAGGGAGGCGAACGAGGCGGTTCGGCCCAGGCGAGAGCGCTTGTCCTACTGTTTCCGTGTCTTCAGGAACGGAGATGATTTCGGGGGGCTGACCGGGATCGTCGAAAATATGGACGGTGTGGCCGGGGTAAGTGAGTTCCTCTTCGGTGGCTCGCGCCGGGACTTCGCCCGAGGCGATGCGGGCCTCCTGCAGTTCCTTCAATTTGGTAAGGGAAGCCTCGTAGGATTTCTCGAAAAGGGCGATGCGGCGGTGGAGGCGCATGAAGACCTGGCTGGAGTTGTTGAAGCCTTCGCCGAGGGGGGCGCCGTCGCGGCGGGAGGAGTGGGTGGTGTTGAATTCCCAGAGGTGGGCTTCGGCGCGGAAGAGGCGGCGGAGCGACCATTCGTTGCGGATGAGGGTGTCGACGTGAAAGCGCTCTTCGGGCGACTGGGGCGAAAAACGGGTGAAGTATTCGACCTGGAGGCGGTAGAAATCGGCGCGCTGCTCGCCGTAGCAGAATTGGGAATCGGCGTCGAGGCCGGATTGGAAAGCGTTCTGGGAAGAGGCGGCTTTGCCTTCTGGGGTGCGAGGACCCGTGGATTTTTGTGCGTTCTGACGGTTGGCGGCGATTTGTTGGGGAGTTGCCATAAAGGCTCCTTAAATGGAAATGGGACGGGCCCGGGTGAGGGTCCATCCCGGTTTCAGGGTAGCAGGCGGGAGTGCGGAGTTCAGGGTTTTAAAATCGTAAGTGATTGAAGAATTAGGGAGAAATAAATTTGCTGAGGTTGTGAGGAGTGGCGGGGGATGCGCTGCGTTGATGATGCGGACGGCGTTTACCAGGATCTACCAGATGGCTCGTAAGTTGAGTGATGCGTGCTTCAGTTCTTAACGTAATCTTCCAGGTGCGCAGGGAGCTGAAGAGGTGTCTCCGGCCCGCCGGGAGTCCTGTAGAGGCGCCCGGCATTTCGTTTCGGCCGCCCGAACTCTGCCTTGCGTCAGTGGCGATCGGCCCCACGTCTGATAACAGATTTTATCGGACATAAGCAAGCGGAATTCGGAGCCCCAGCCAGCGCGCCTCGTCTGCTAGACGGCATCATACTTTATCGTCTACCAAAAAGCCCAAAGCGGGGGTGACGGGAGGCGTCGATGCGTCGCCATTTCGACGCTACTGCTCGACGAGTGATAAAATTAGGCTGCTATGCCCCTCCAAGAGTGCCCAAAGTGCCAACACAGGGTTTGGGTCGGTGATGACGGTATCTGTCCAATTTGCAAGGGAAATTCTGATGCTGTCCCGTTCAATCAGGCTAGGCGAAAGGAAGCAATCGTAGTTGCCCTCGTCGTAGCTGGTCTTTTCTTGTGCGCTGCGATTACAGCTACGATCGAAGAAATCCAAAAGACGGGGTTCGGCCTGGGCAGCTTATGCTACGGGGTTGCAGCAATAGGCATAGCAATCTTCGGCTTTGGAGCCCTGAGTAAGCAGCAGGCTCTCATTAAGTGGGGTTTCTTGATAGCGGCCTTGGGTGGAACCATAAAACTTCTACTCCGCTAGCGAAGCGTGCGTTTCCCTGCGGCCCGTCCCCATGTCCGTTACAGTGTACCTCGTCCGTCGTGCGCAAAAAGGGAAAGCCGAGGGTTTTCTGGGTTCGGATGACCATGTTCCCTGTTCTGCCCTACGAGCCGCTGCGAACACAGCTTTGCTGCTCCGCTTCCGATAATCCGATCCTATGTAAATTCCGCCTGCCGCGGAGAGGTGACGCCCCAACCAAGGTACCACTCAATCTGCTGATTAGCCGACCTATAACCGTCTTCTTCTCGATTCATCCTGATATGTCCCTGTCACGTCAGTTGACCGTATTACGCCCGTCCCATCTGGGAGGTGGCGGAATTCGTGTGGCTTTCGGCGTTCACTTTCTTGAGAAAGTCTTCGAGGGTGCGGCCGGGGAGTTCCTCGAACTTCGTGACGCCGATCTCCAGCTTTCGGATGCGGTCGAGCCGGAAATTCCGGAAGTCCTTGCGGGATTCGCACCACGCCGCCAAAGACCAGGTCGTGCCCCAAAAGTAGAGCGCCAGGGGATGCACCACCCGCATGGATACCCGGCTGGCGGAGTCGCTGTACTCGATCTGGAGCTTGCGGTGTTCGACAATCGCCTGCCGCACCGTGTCCAGGCCGGCGGCCGCGCCTTGCGGGATGTGAAAATCGACGGCGAACAGGCGGGCGCGGTCGATCTCTTCGCGGCGGGTCTTGGGAAGCACCAGGGCGATTTTCGAGAGCGCGGTGCGCGCGTGGCCGCCCAGGGCGGGGCCTCCCCAGGCCTCGATAATACGCGCTCCGGCTACGAGGGCTTCGACTTCATCGGTCGTGAACATGATGGGTGTGAGGTCGAAGCCGGTGCTCAGCCGGTAGCCGATGCCGGCTTCCCCTTGGACGGGAACGCCGGAAAGGGAAAGGTCCTGGATGTCGCGGTACACCGTGCGCTCGGAGACCTGCAACCAGCCGGCAAGCTGCGCGGCGGTGGTGAGGCGGCGGGAGCGCAGGTACTGCACGATCTGGAACAGGCGGCCGGCGCGGCGCATATTGCCAGCGTAACGCGCGCCGCGGCAGGATGCGATGGCGCCCGGCCAGCGTCGCCTGGCACGACAGGCAAGGATGCGCAAGGATGCCCACCATTGCGGCAAGCCGCAAACAGCATACTCCGCTCAGAGCCCGTCAGGGCGAAAGATCTTAGCCCAGGGCGCAGAGCCCTGGGTCCGGGTCGCCAATTAAACCAGCCCCGGAACGGGGCGAAAGATGCACCTGAGCCCGGATTCTTACGCCCCGTTCCGGGGCTAACGCGTCCTGCGCGCGGTTCCCAGTGCTGACGCACTGGGCTATGCTCTTGCGTCCTTCGGACTTGGGTCGCGGAAGAATCGTCGCGGCCCGCTAAGAAAACAGGGAATAGTAATACGTTGAGCCTCCTGACATAACGGTGTCAGGAGGCATGCGGCATACTCAGATCATGGAAACAAAAATGAACGATCGACGCATCGACTACATTGAATTCCCGGCGGCCGACGTCGCCCGTACGAAGGCCTTCTATGCCGGGGTCTTCGGCTGGAAGTTCACCGATTACGGCCCGGACTATACCAGCTTTGAAGACGGCCGGCTCTCGGGAGGGTTTGCGAAAACCGATGGGGTGACTCGCGGCGGACCGCTGGTTGTGATCTACGCGGCTGATTTAGCCGCGATAGAGGCCGCGGTACGGGCATCGGGAGGCGCGATCGTCAAAGAGACTTTCTCGTTTCCTGGCGGGCGGCGGTTTCACTTCACCGATCCGAGCGGGAACGAGCTGGCGGTGTGGTCGGAATGAGAGCAGCCACTCTGACTGGAAAGAAGAGGGCAGTCGCCGATCTCGCACGCATTCCCGGAGTGGGGCCGTCCATCGCCTCCGATCTCTACTTGCTCGGGGTGCAAGAAGTGGCCGGGTTGAGAGGGCGAAGTCCCGAGGCTCTCTATTCGGAACTTTGCCGGGAGACCGGCCGGCACGTGGACCGGTGCGTGCTGTATGTATTCCGGTGCGCCGTCTATTTCGCCTCGGAACCGAAGCCTCACCCGGAGATGTTGAAGTGGTGGAACTGGAAGGACGGGCGGCCGTGAGGTGTGAGCCTGGCGTCGACAAGAGTGTCGACGCGGCACGCATGGGTGCGCAATGTCACTTAGTTTTCGTAACGGTGAGGTTCGGCATAGGTTGTGGGGCAGGACTCTTTCACAGCTTCTGACGGTCGCGGCTCGGTGCGGAGGCGTTCGCGGGTGAGAGCAGGGCGTTCCGCAAGAGCGCCATATCAGGCGGTCAGAAAGCTACGCTTGCGGCTTCATGCGCTCGAGCTTGCGGTAGAGGGTCTTGCGTTCGATCCCCAATTTCTTTGCGGTCTTGCTTTTGTTGCCGCCCATCGCAACCAGCATCTTGCGGATCTGTTCCCCTTCGGCGTCCGCCAGGGTCTCGGCCGGCTTTTCGCGCGATTCCATGACCGTGAGCGCATCATCGACGGCGTCCTGGTCGATGCGGTCGGCCAGAATGACCATCCGCTCGATCACGTGCTGCAACTGCCGGACGTTGCCGGGCCAGGTCTGGTCCTGTAGTTCTTCGGCGCCGGAGTCCATCAGTTTCACGTCGCGGTGATAGCGCTGGTTGTATTTCCTGACGAAGTGTTGGCTTAGCAGGAGAATGTCACTGCGGCGTTCTCTCAAGGGCGGCATGACGATGCGCACGACGTTGAGACGATGCCAGAGGTCCTCGCGGAACTTGCTTTCATTCACCATCCGCTGCAGGTCGCGGTTGGTGGCGGCCAGCACGCGCACATCCACGGTTTTGGAGCGGGAAGCGCCCACCGGGCGGATCTCGTGGCTTTCCAGGAAACGCAGCAGCGCCAATTGGAAATTCTGTTCGATATCGCCGATTTCGTCGAGGAAGACGGTCCCGCGGTTGGCCGCTTCGAACACGCCGATGCGGTCGCGGTCGGCGCCGGTAAAAGCGCCGCGCATGGCGCCGAACAATTCGCTTTCGAGCAGCGAGGGCGCGATGGAGCCGCAATCCACCGGCACGAAGGGCTGATCCTTGCGGCGGCTGAAGCGGTGGATCATGCGCGCCACCAGGTCCTTGCCGGTGCCGGTCTCGCCTTCGATGATGACGGTCGCGTCAGTAGAAGCGGTCTTAGACACGGTCTTGTACACTTCCACCATGGCTGCCGAAGTGCCGATCATCTCGGTTTCGAGCGGTTCCTCTTCTGCAGATTCATCTTCGTCCTGGTTACGCGCATCTTCGGCCCTGCTGATTGCGTCCAGCAGCACATCCAGTTCAAATGGCTTGGCGATGTAGTCGAAGGCCCCGCCGCGCGTGGCGGCCATGACGGTTTCAATGGTTCCGCGGCCAGTCATCAAAATCACGCAGCAGAGGGCATCTTTGCGCTTGGCGGCATCCAGCACGTCGAGGCCGGTGCGTTCGTCGATGTAGATATCGGTGACTACGATGGGGTAAGCCTGACCGGCAAGGCGCTCGATGGCGTCGCCGGTGGTGGAGACGGCATCCACGGAATAGCCGTTGGCTTCCAAAGCCGTCTGGATGGT
This sequence comes from Bryobacterales bacterium, assembly GCA_003167255.1. Taxonomy (GTDB): domain Bacteria; phylum Acidobacteriota; class Terriglobia; order Bryobacterales; family Bryobacteraceae; genus PALSA-129. Next base: position 3,952 of record PMTR01000080.1, on the reverse strand, counting down.
GAACTGGAGCGCGGGATCGTCTTCGACTAGTAGTATTTTCGGCATTCAGTTTCGTTCCGCCGCCGTGGGCACGGCCGCCGGCAGCACCAGGGTAAAGCAGGAACCAGCGCCGGGCTGGCTGATTACTTCGATTTGTCCGCCGTGCTGTTCTACGATCTGTTGGACGATGGAAAGCCCGATTCCGGTGCCCGCTTCTCCGGATTCTTCCGCTTTTTTGGTGCGGTAAAACTTTTGAAAGATCTGTTTGACTTCTTTCGGGTCCATGCCGATGCCCTGGTCCCGCACGGCGATCCGCACAAAGCCCTGGTCTTTCGACACAGCCACCGTGACCTCGGTACGCTGGGGAGAGTATTTCACAGCGTTGGTGAGTAAATTGTAACAGGCATACTCGATGAGCTCGCGGTCGCCATTGAATTGTAATTCTTCGGGCGCGGGAGCGACGGAGATGGCGATGCGTTTGCGCTCCGCCACGGGACGCACGCGCGTGACGCAGACATCGATCAGGGGCCCGGCCGGAATGGGCTCGCGCTTCAGTTCCATTTGCCCGGCGGTGAGGCGCTCGACGTGGAGGAAGACTTCCACCATGCGGGCGAGGCGTTTGGATTCGGAGTTGATGAGGTCGGCCACCTGTTTGCGTTTTTCTTCGGTGAGGGAGTATTTCGAAATCAACTCGCTCGATCCCTGGATGGCCGAAAGCGGCGTGCGCATTTCGTGGGTGACGAAGTGCATGGCCTGCTGGTAGCGCTGGCGCGCGGATTGCTCGATGTGCCAATCGCGCCGCACCACCAGGTGATAGTAGCCGGCGGCGGCGAGGGTCGAGATCACGGCGGCCGATACGGGTGTCGAGAACGATAACACGCTTTGGTGGATGAAGAAAAGATAAGGCGCAATCATGGAAGCCGCTACTACCGCCGCGCCGCCGGCATAAGCCCACCAGCCGGGCAGGTAGCGGAAAGAGAGGCCCGCGGCCACTACCAGGCCGAGGCTGATCAACAGCACCCACTGCTCGCCTGCATCCGTAATGAAGAGAGACTGCGCCATGGTTTCGAACGCGGCGGCGTTGATTTCGATTCCGGTAGTGCTCTGGCCGAAGGCGTACGGGGTGAAGAGGCGGTCGCGCACTTCGGTGTCGGCGGTGACGCCCACGAAGACGGCCTTGCCGGTGAATTGCGACGCCAGCGTGGGATTCTCCAGCAGGCGCGCCAGCGACACCTTGGGAATGCTCATGCCGGGCGGCATGTAGCGGACCCGCATGAGCCTGCCGTCATCCGTCCGGCGGGTGGGAATCACCGTGTCGCCCACCTGGAGATCGCTCTGGGTTTCCATGATGGGGGCGCCGCGGCTGAGGGCGAAAGCTTCCAACGCCAGGGCCCAGCGGCGGTCGTGTCCGGCGATCTTTTCGAGTGAAATGGAGCGGGTGATGGAGTCGTAATCGTCGGGCTCGGCGTGGACGTGGCCGATCTTGGCGGCACAGCGTTTGAACTCGGGTTTGGGATCTTCCCACTGGACGGGCTTGTCCATCAGCAGCGCAGAAAGCACCAGGTTGGGTGTCTGGCAGAAGGCGTTGGCGAGGTCCAGGTCTTCCTTCGGGTCGTCTCCCTGGTCGGTGAGGATGACGTCGACTGCGACGGCCTTCGGGTGGGCAGCCGTCACCAGGAGCAATCCGTCAGCCAGCGGACGGCGAATGCGGCGCATGCCGCCGATCCCGGCGAGGGTGGCTTCATCGACGGCGAGGATGGCGGATTGCGGTTGCCAGGATTTGGGCTGGTAGAGGCGGAACATGTGATCGTAGGCGGAATTATCCATCTGCGTGCCGAATTTCCAACTGCCCAGCACGCCTACAATGAAGGCCGCCGCCAGGAGCCCGGCGTACGATGCTGTCCTTCGCCAGCGTCGCTGTTCCACAGTCTTAGTATAGTGGCGCGCGCCGGTGGTTAACCCGCAGTGCTGTTCGCTTAAGCCGTTTCAATAATGCACTCTCGTATTGCGAAGATCGCTCCCTCACGGTCGCGGCTCGGATCGGAGCCGCGCGCGTTAGCAAGCGATCTGGCGATACGTGAGCGAACTTCTGAAACCACGTACTTACCCGCCGCAGAGTTCTGCTGCGGCTTGTACGAAAACAAAATTCTTGTTGTGGCGGGAGTAATAGCGATAAGACCGCCATCGATTGCCTGGACCTGCCCGGCGAGAAACGCAGGTCCGAAACGGCCGGTTGGATGTACAATCGATGTTGGCCGGGATGCCAAAACGGAAATACTGACTGAATAGGACCCGGTGGTCAAAAGGAAAACTCCGGTTAACACTATGCTAAAACGATCCGCATTGGCCGCCTCGTTGGCGGTTTGTGTCGCTGGGCTGTTGCCTGCTTTGTGCTTCGGCCAGGATACTTCCCAAGGCGCTACCGACACCTCCGCCGGCAGTCCCAGCCCAAGCCCCGCCGCCGGTCAAGGGTTGCCCCGATTCGGCATCCAGGTCAGCGCCGGATCGCTGGGCGCGGGCATTCAGGCCGCCACCGCCGTGACGCGCCGTTCGAACGTGCGGTTTGGTGTCAACTATTTCAGGTACAGCGGCAGCATAACCAGCGACAACATCGCTTACAATGGCACACTGCGGTTGGAATCCGCCGAAGTGCTCTATGACCAGTACATCGCCGGGGGCTTCCACATCAGTCCCGGCGTGATGGTTTACGATGGCAACCAGGGGACCGCGAGCGCCTCGGTTTCGGGAGGCCAGACCTTCACGCTCAACGGCGTCACTTACTACAGCGCGAACGTCGGCTCGGTCAGCGGCACGGCATCCATCACCTCCCGAAAAGTCGCGCCCGAGCTGCTCATCGGGTTCGGCAACCTGCTCCCTCGCAGCGTGCGGCATTTCACGGTCAATTTCGATCTTGGCGTAGTCTACCAGGGCTCCGCCAACGCCAAGTTGAATCTGACCGGCAGCACGTGCCCCAACGATCCGATCAGCGGATGTTTGCCGATCGGCGCCAATGCCGCGGTGCAGAACAACATCCAATTGGAACAAACCAAGATCAACAACAGCCTGGGGCCGTTCAAGTTTTATCCGGTGCTCCGCCTGGGCTTCGGGTATAAGTTTTAGTACGGCAATTTGGGGCCGCCAATGCGCGCGCGCCCTCCATTTGGTTTGCCCGTCGCGTAAACTAAGAGTGCACAGGATGCGGCACGCAAGAGCGGCAAGGAGCGCCGTACTCGGATTTCCCTAGCCCGCTGCCCACTTGGCCCAGGAGCGATGAATGTCGTCACACTTGAAGTGGTTTGTTCTCGGTATCGTCATAACGCTGGTGGTTCTCGCCGGCGCCGCTTACTTGTTCGTGAAGGCAGGGGGAGTTTCGATGGAGACCACGGCGCCGCCGCTGCCGCTCGAAAAGACGGTCGCCGGCATGGCGTTGCGCGCGAGCCTGGGGCACGCGGCGGATCAGAAGAATCCGCTTCCGTTCAATGACGACACCATGCTGGCCGGGGCGCGGATATTCAAACAAGACTGCGCGCTCTGCCACGGCATTCCAGGGCACCCCCCCACTTTGATCTCGAAAGGGATGTTTCCGGATCCGCCGCAACTCCTCGAAAAGCAAGACATGGTGACGGACGATCCGGAAGGCGAAACCTTCTGGAAGGTGACGCATGGCATTCGGCTGTCCGGCATGCCCGGATTTGGGAGCACGTTATCGGACACAGAGCGCTGGCAGTTGACAACGCTGGTGGCGCACGCCGATAAGCTTTCCCCGGCGGTACAGGCGGAACTCAGCCATTAAGTGCGTGGTTTCAGAAGTTCGCTGACGTATCCAAGAGCGCTTGCTGACGCGCGCGGCTCGGATCAGAGCCGCGACCGTAAGGGAGCGATCTTCGCGCAATACGTCACCGCATTTATGAAACGCTGTACTAAGGGCCGGCGCAAAAATAGTTTCCCATCGGCGGACTGGCAGACGTGGCGC
>PMTR01000135.1 GCA_003167255.1 Bryobacterales bacterium | reverse complement strand
ACGCTCTCTGATGACCGCTAACAATGACGACAGTCCGCGGCCGCTGTGCATTAAATCTATATCCCTCGCCGGTCGAGAAGTCGTACATATGATTGAGAGGTCCCAAGAACATCAGAAACGTAGTTTTGCGTGTACAGCCTCTATTTTTATATTCTGTACTCACGGCCACGGCTTTTGAACCACAGCCGCCGAATCCCCGATGACCCAATCACCCGCACCTCAGCTCAGAGTATTTGTTCCAGCCAACTGCACGCGGACATACCGGCCCCGAAGCGCCTCACTGCCAAACGCAGGTCCACATACTTGATAATCGCTAACTCTCGGCGGTCTGACGCGAACCTTTCATGGGAGGGATCGCAGAGTACCTCAGGTCGTACGTGCCTGCTTCGGAGCGTGTCACTGCGCTTGGGCCCCTTTCCTCTCAGGCAGATTCTCGTCGGCCTCGACTACAACAAATCGCGGCATCGCGCGTGTCTGCTCGTAGATTCGAGCTATATATTCACCCACGATGCCGATCGATACCAATTGCACGGCGCCCAGGAACGCGACGATCGCGATCACCGACGTCCAACCTGGGACCGTTTTCCCGGCAAGCAGCCCCACGAGAGCAAACGCGGCATAGCTCAACGCGACTACCGCAGTGAGAACCCCAAGGTAAAACGAGAATCTGAGAGGTTTGGACGAAAGGCCCGTAATCGCCTGGATAGAGAGCCGGACCATCTTGCGGAGGCTGTAGGCACTCGTGCCAGCATGCCGGGCGGCAGCAATGTATTCCATACAGGTCGATTGAAATCCCAGCCATCCTACGATTCCACGCAGAAAGGGATGGCGGTCCTTAAACTGAAGAACCGCTGTGACGACTTCGCGATCCAGGAGTTGGTAGTCGGCGGCGCCGCTCAGCACCGGGGTCTCGCTAAGTAGATTTACGAATCGGTAGAAAAGCTTGGATGAGATATTCTTGAAAAACCCCGAGTCCACAGTATCGATCCGGACCATCTGGACTACTTTGGCTCCGTCGCGCCAAGCCTTCACCATGCGCGGCAGCAACTCGGGCGGATGCTGCAGGTCGCAATCCATGGTAATCACCGCCTCCCCCTGCGCCTTCTCCATACCGGCGAACAGCGCTGCCTGGTGACCAAAATTTCGTCCGAATCGAATCAGCCGCACAGGAGCGCCTTCGTCGCGCAAACTCCGAACCGTGTCCGCCGTATTATCCGAAGATCCATCGTCTACAAAGATAAGCTCCAGCGCCCCAAGGCCGCACAAAGCAGATTGGATCGCCGCGCAGACCACCCGAACGTTCTGTTCCTCGTTGTATGCGGGCAGGACGATGCTGATCAGGTCGGCTGCGGTGTTGCGGCGGGTCACGGAAATCCGGTCAGTCATGGCAAGTCACTCCCCGGCCAGCTTTCGTTCGTTCAAGCGACTCTGGCAGAAAGCGCGGCAGCGATCAAGCCGCGGCGCCTTTGCGATAACCGCTGTATAAAAGCTTAGATGTGCCAGCGGTATGGGGAAACGCATGACTTCCACGCTGCCGTAGAAATACTCGAGTAAAGTGAGAATCTCGGCGGCAGTATTGACATGTTCATGGTGCATGATGGCGCTATAGTCCAGGCCTCGATCCCAACGGTATTTTAGCCCGGTAGTTACCCGCCACGCTATTCCCCACGCAAACCCGCCCTCTGACGGAAAACCCGCTCGAAAACTTCCCCCCTCCGCAAGCAGTAGCGCGGAGCGCGCCAGGATGAATGGCAGGTCAGTCAGGTGTTCAAGGACCGCGATTGAAAGAATGCAGTCGTAAGCCGGCTGCTCGCCTATTTCCGTAATGTCGGCATACATTCGCCCGATACGTTCGCGATGCGGACTATCCTCCCAAAGCTCCCGGAAAGGCTCTACCGCGTCATACGCCTTCACTTCGCGATGGTAGCGCAGGTGGTTCAAGTTCCCGGCGCCGATCTCGAGCAGCCTTCCATGGGGAGCACTTCGTGCGACGGCCCGGTGCATCCAGGACTCAAGATAAAGAACAACTCTCGAAAGAGTTGTCTCGGGAGACCGGTTCGAACGATAATGCTCCACGTAAGTGCGCTGGTGTTCCGGCGGAAGCGGAGGACGAGATCTTGGATACGACCTTAGGAGTTGGTCAGACGTACTGTCGTGGCTCACAAATTATCTCGCCTGATTACGAATGCTGCTCGACTGATTGCCAAATCGCCGTTTCCGCGAATCGCGCTTCGACCCCAAAACAAGGGCGCCGTCGCGCACCTCATCGCCCGACCGCGGCCCGGTTCGCCAGGTACCAACTGATAGTCCGCCGGAGTCCTTCTTCTAATGAAGTGCTTGCGCGAAAGCCGAATTCACGTTCCGCCATCGAGACGTCCAGACAGCGCCGCGGTTGGCCATTCGGCTTTCCACTGTCCCACGCAATACGACCGCTGAACTCAGTCACGCCTGCAATCTTCGCCGCCAGTTCCTTGATTGAGATCTCGCTTCCACTTCCAAGGTTGACCGGTTCCGGCTTGTCGTAACACTCGGTCGCGCGCACGATACCATCGGCCGCGTCTTCGGCGTACAAGAATTCGCGCGTTGCCGACCCGTCACCCCACAGCACTACTTCCTTCGCGCCTCGCTCCTTAGCCTCCACACATTTTCGAATCATCGCCGGCACCACATGGGAGTTCTCCAAATCGAAGTGGTCCCGGGGACCGTAGAGGTTTACCGGCAACAAAAAAATCGCATTCATACCGTACTGTTCGCGATATGCCTGACACTGCACAAGCAGGGCCTTCTTGGCGATTCCGTAGGGGGCGGTCACCTCCTCCGGGTACCCGTTCCATAGGTCATCTTCCCGAAATGGGACCGGTGTGATTCTAGGGTAGGAACAAATGGTCCCCAGCACGACGATCTTTTCGGCCTCATGGCGCCGTGCTGCCTCGATGAGTTGAATCCCCATCATGGCATTCGCGAAAAAGAAGTAGCCGGGGTTTCGGCGATTGGCTCCGATCCCCCCCACCGCGGCCGCCGCATGAATGACGATTTCCGGTTTCTGCGAGGCAAATAACCGCTCGATCGAGGCGCCCTCCGTCAGGTCATATTCGGCACGCGGCGGCGCTATAACCTGCGTGCACCCAGCTCGGTACAACCGGTCAACGATGTGCCCGCCGAGAAACCCCCGGCCGCCGGTTACCAGGATTCGTTTCCCGCGCAAGTCGTTCACGCTCGTGTGCTCACTCCCGCGGCAGCCCTGCGGAGCTCATCCAGTCCACCGGCGATTTGCCGTTCGACCTGATCAAGATCCGCGTCGACCATGATCCGGACCAGTTCGCGGAACGTCACGGTCGGCTCCCACCCCAATTCGCGACGGGCCTTCGTGCAATCCGCTAGCAGAAAATCTACTTCCGCCGGACGGAAATACGCGGGATCGATCACGACGTGTTCTTTCCAGTCCAACCCTGCCCGCTCAAACGCCAACTCGACGAATTCACGAACGGTATGCGCCTCACCGGTACCCACCACGTAGTCATCCGGAGTGTCCTGTTGCAGCATTAGCCACATGGCACGGACGTAGTCCGGTGCGTAGCCCCAGTCCCGTCGCGCCTCCAGGTTCCCCAGATACAGCTTGGACTGAATCCCGCACTTGATCCTGGCAAGTGCTCGTGTGATCTTCCGCGTCACAAACGTCTCGCCGCGTCGTGGCGACTCGTGATTAAAGAGAATGCCGCTCGACGCGTGCGCGCCATAACTCTCCCGGTAATTCACGGTGATACTATGGCCAAACAGCTTAGCACAGCCATACGGGCTTCGCGGATGGAATGGGGTGCTCTCGCGTTGCGGAGGCGCGGCACTCCCGAACATCTCGCTCGAAGATGCCTGGTAGAACCGGCATTTCAGCCCAGTCCGGCGAACTGCTTCCAGTAGGCGCAACGTGCCTGTCGCCACCACATCGGCCGTGTATTCCGGAATATCGAAGCTCACCTTGACGTGGCTCTGAGCTCCGAGGTTGTAGACCTCATCCGGTCGAATGTCATGCAGCATCGTCGCTAGCGAACTGGCATCCGTCAGATCGCCATAGTGCAGGAAGAAGGGCGTCCTGCACTCGTGGACATCGCGATAGATATGATCGATCCGGTCCGTGTTGAGGCTCGATGAGCGCCGCTTAATACCGTGGACTTCGTAACCGCCCGCTAGCAGGAACTCCGTTAGGTAGGAGCCATCTTGGCCCGTGCATCCCGTCAATAGAGCTTTTTTCATACCTCGCGTCAACTCGCAGGAATCGCCCTTCACCTTTTAACGAAGCTTTATTTTACCTTAACATGGCGATTTCCGACAGGGGGGATCGGTAGGGCATGAGCCAAACCACACCGGAAGCCGGCGGGTGTTCCTACTTGGCACCGCTGCGATACCATCGCCGGTACAAGCCGAAGCCGATCTTCTTGAGAATGCCCGGCACGGGAATGCTGTGCGCCAATTCAACCGCGATCTTCGTCTTCCCGGCTTCGTTCATTCGATCGAGGGACAGAGAAACTGGTTCGAGGTGGTCCGCGTCCGGTCCGCTTGGCTTGCCAAAGATGTCGGGCGCATAGTCGAAAAGAATTTCACGTTCCTCCTCGGTCCGAACGCTGGCGAATTGCACGTTGAAGGGATTCTGAATGTCGATTACGAGAGTGCATCGCCGGGTGGGAACGTTGTTTGTGATTCCGTAAAGAAAATCCATGGCGAGAGCGTCAACATACACGAGCGCGGTGTGGAGGTCCCGCCGGAGAGCTGTCTTTCGAAACAAGAGGCGGCCGAACCCAATCGGCCTGTTGTTGTGGTAACTGTGGATGTCGGGCTTCTCTGCCAGGTCGGCGTGCTGGTTGCCGTCCGCCTTATGTTTGAGGAGCATGTCAGACCACGCGCAACCCGCGTCCTCGTGGTCCTGCAGGGTCCGCAGAAGGGAACACAGATGGTCGGAGAATAGCTGCTCGTGAGGACCGACTATGCAGAAGTAGTCCTCGCTCAAGACAAGTTTGATAATCTGGTCGATCACGTATCCAGTGCGCCTCCGGAATTCGATGGATCCAGTTGAGTGGCGGCCGTAGAACTCGATGGGTTCAACGGTCATGGGGACTTCCAGTTGACTGAGTCGGGTCCGCACCCGGTCGCCGAAGAGTTCAAGGTCGGCGCTGTCCATCGCCAAAATAGCTCGGGTGTCGACACCTTCTTGCGCCTTCCAACTGGCGATGTGTTGCTCCAACACTTGCAGCTCGAATTCCGGCATCAGGAAAATCACGGCGATACGTTCTTCAGGCTTCTTTGGTCGATAGAGATCAGTCAGCTTCTGCTTGCGGGCAGGGAACTCCTCATAAACTCTTTCGAGGCAGCGATCAAGCGCAAACTCCTTGCGGAAGATCTCTTGAGCGGCTCTTGCCAGCTCCCGCGCCTTGTCTGGCTCAGATCGAATCCAGTCAAGATGGGTCTGAACTTGCTCGTACGTTTCTTCTGGAGCGAGATTTGTATTCACGTACAGCAGAGTATCGCCGAAGAAGCGGTGAGAGAAGGGATTCTCGTCGGAAATAATAACCGCGCCGCCCGCCAGGCTTTCAAAGAGCCGATTCGACATCAATTCGGATTGCTGGTGTGCTTCCGAAGAAAGAGCCAGGGAAATACCCACCTTGTTGATCAGTCGCACGATCGAAACACCATCGAACGGAATGGGCCCGGAATAGCTCTTGTAACCCTCCCACACGTTTACGCCTTGGAAGCTTCTCGGGCCGTAGATCCGCAGATCTCCGCTCGCATCCAGCAGCTTCAGGAGCGCTTGGTGGCGCGGCGGCTTTTTGCCGAGTCGCTCCCAGTTGATGCCCGTATAGAAGAGTTTCTGCTCGCCAGTGGTCGGCGTAAGAATCGGCTCCGAAAGGCTGTGATAAAGCCGAAGTTGTGGGCCTTCCCGCATCGGATCGTTTGAGATGAAACGCCGCACGTGATCGTCAGCCCATGGCGACGCACAACTGAGGAAATCGTCGTGGGTCAGTAAATTGCGGCTGTGCCTGCGATAGCCCCAATCATGAAAGAACTGCAAGGGATTCCAAAGAGCGGCGAAGGAAAAAATGTCGTACCGTTTGGGAGTCTCGAAGTGTAGGCTCAAGACGAAATCGACGTCCTCCTTTGTAAGTTGGGCGTGCGGGGGACGTACCATGCGAGCGAAGGAATCAACCTCGATGCACTCCAATCCCAGAGACTTGGCGGCAATCTTCAACCGTGCAATGCATTCGTCTTCGGCCGTCTTGAGGTGCGGCCACAGCTTGATCACGGCGAACTTACGGCGCAGCATAAATGCGAATTCTCCCAAACCACACACTAACGCGCAGAGTGCAGTGCGTAATGGAATGAGCAGCTTTGGCGAGCCCTGTCTGTCCCATTGCGACTCCGCGAAATCATCTTAAGGCCTCGCGGGGGGCCGTGGGTCTATACCTTGGCATCCGATAGCCCCAGCCGATGTCTCGCCAGCCAATTTTGAAGCCCCTTATTATACCCGCTAATCAGCGCGTTCCGCTACCATCCGTCGATGCCCGGTCCGTTCCATCATCTGCCAGTGCCGGAATAGAACAGCGGCATTTCCGCCGGGTTTGGTGTTCAGAGGAACCGCCCCATTGGCGGAGACCCGCGGATTCTGGAAGTCAGAGAGCGTAGTCATACAGGCGAGAGCGGGAACGAGCATGAGAACAAGGGCCGGCTGCCGTTACGCCGTGGCGGTACTCCGATGCTCTGCATAAGCTTCAATCACGTCGCGGATCCGGCCGCTCATCACGAGTTCGCCGTGATCCAGCCAGATGGCGCGGTCGCACAGTTCCTGCACCATGCCGGCCGCATGTGAGACGCACAGCAGAGTCTTGCCGGCGTGCCGGAACCGGTGGATGCGCTCGAAACACTTGGCCTGGAACGCCTGGTCTCCCACCGCCAGCACTTCGTCGATGAGCAGGATCTCCGGATCCATATTGATGGCCACCGAAAATGCCAGGCGCATGATCATCCCGGTCGAATAAGTGCGCAGCGGCTCGCCGATGAAGTGGCCGATGCCGGCAAATTCCACGATCTGATCATACAGTTCCGCCGTCCGGCGCCGGCTCAGCCCGACGAGCGACGCGTTGACGCGGACATTCTCGGCGCCCGTGAGGTCCGGATGGAACCCCGAGCCCAGCTCCAACAACGCCGCGATCCGGCCGTTCACAGTAACCGTGCCCGTATCGGGCGTGGCCAGCCCCGCCACTAGCCCGAGCAGCGTGCTCTTTCCCGCCCCGTTCGGCCCTACCACCGCCAAGCCCTCCCCTTCCTCCAACTCGAACGAGACGTTCTTCAGGGCGTAAAACCGCTCCGCAGGCTGCCCGCTGAACCAGGTCGCCAGGCGGTGCCGCAGCAGTAGCCGCCCGGTATGCCAGTGGAAGGACTTCGTAACGCTCTGAAACTCAATCGCCGTCATGCGTGTCTACAGGTAATCGTAAAACTTCGGCTTCAGCCGCCGGAACACCAGCAAGCCGATACCCAGCATCGCCAGAGAAGAAACCGTCAGCTTGATCACCAGCAAAGGCGCCGGCGGCGCGTCGTCGAGCAGGATGTTCCGCAGCGCCATCACCAGCGCCGCCACCGGATTGAACTGGTATACCTCTTTGTAGGCTGGCGGGATTATGGAGAACGAGTAGACGATCGGAACCAGCCAGAACAGGACCGTGTTGATCGACTCCACCACGTAACGGATGTCCCGGATGAAGACGTTCAACGACGCCGTGATCAGCGAAATCCCGCACACGAACACGATCTCCAGACCCCAGAGTAAAGGCAGCCAGACCCAGTGCCGGTTCGGCTTGCCGCCGAAAATCAACACGAACAGGATCAGCAGCCCGATCTGAATCAGCAGGTGCAGACAGTTCGACAGAACCGCCGCCAGCGGGATGACCTCGCGCGGCACCGCCACCCGCTTGATCAACCCCGCGTTGTCCACCAGCGAGGTTGTCCCCGACAGCCAGGCGATGGTAAAAAAGTTGAACGGCACCAGCCCGCACAGCACGAACACCGCGAAGTTCGGAATCGACCCATTGGCGAAAACCCTGGTGAAAACAAACGTGATCACCCCCATCATCACCAGCGGATTCAATAGCGACCAGAAAACCCCCAGCGACATGTTGCGGTAGCGGACCTTAAAGTCCTTCTCGATCAGGTTCGGGATGAGGAAGCTGTATTCGCCGTTCCACATAAGAACTGAGTCCGCGCGGGACCAAAATGAAATAGCAGTATATCATACCCCGCGATCGCTCTCTTTCAGTTCACCAGCTTGTGGGGCTGGTGGAATATTTCCGGGAGCGAGATCGCAACAGAGGCGCGTCCGCCGATGCTCCGCTCATCTTTTTTCGTGCGCCCAACACCGCCCTGAGAGCGGCCCGCACATCAATTTTCGCCGGTCACCAAGTGCTCCTTCGTGGAAACCTGCTTGAGTCCGAAAGGCAAGGGCAGGGGCTTGTTGGTGTCGTATTTCTCGGGCTGGCGCGCGGCCACAATCTGGATCATCTTCTCGACGAAGAATGCCGGCAAGCGAATACTCTGGAAATAGGCCTTCTCCACGGAGAACGTGGCCGTGCCGTTCTTCGCCTGGAAGCGGACGTCAAGCCAGATGGCCTTCTTGCCGTTCAGCACCGGCCGGAGGAGCCCCGGGATAGCGCCCGGCTTCCATCGCTCAATGGCATCGAAGTCTACCACGGTGAAGGTCGAAATGTAGTTAGAGGCGAACACTTTCACGGTGACTGATCGAATTCCGGGCCTGGGAATGGTCTGCAACGAATAAGACAGATACTCGTTAAGTTCCGATTCGGCAAAGGAAAAGCTGACGTGCTTCGAGTCGTGATTCTGGGAGGCCTGCAGTGCTTGGAATAGGTCCAGCATCTTAATCACGGCGGGGGTTTGCACGGGCGCGGCCGCCGCCGCAGAGAGAACCAGGATGCTGATCACAGAACGGAACATCTCCCACATTGTAGCTCGATGGTCAGCGACTGCAACTCGCAGGGGTGTGCGACACGGAAGTGGGAGATCTACGCAANNGATTGGGGCTTCCATATCATCCACTTCTGTGTCGCACACCCAACTTGCAGACTGCAACTCGCAGGGATCAAGGGATGGCGGCTGGGGTATACTGTACAGGGCGCGGGAGTCCAAAATGGAAATCCCGGGCAAAACGAGCTGCGATTGGGCACCCTGGATGTGCAGCGTGACTGGGGGCACGCCGCGAGTATGTGGGAGCGAGGCGGCTAATGCTTCAACCGCCGGAACCGGACGATTACGTCGTCGCGACGAGAGGGAATTTGGCGGGCCGGACGTTAATAGAAATGGCTCCGAATAGAGGTGTCGTCCCGCGCCACAGCCGGAGCTTCGGCTATGAGGAAAAGCAATGCGGATCATGATCGACGCGACCAGCCAGCTACTGCGCAGCGCCGGCGTAAAAACCTACATATACTACTGGATCCGTTCGCTGCAGCGTGCCGCGACTCAGGACTCAATCCGCTTGTTCCCATTCTTCGGAGGGCTCACGGGCCTCGATCACGAGAGTTCTTCGGTCGGAAGACGGCGGACCGCTTTAGGCCTTCTGATCGTGAATTTCGCCAATATCAAGTGGAATCCTGTACTGGAGGTTGTCGGATGCGCCGCCGAGGTGTTTCACGCATCTCAGCACCTGCGGAATCCTCCGCACCTGGCCACGCGACTGACCGCAACGATCTACGACATGACTTGCTGGCTCATGCCCGAGGTGCACGTCCCTGCAAACGTGGCGGCCACCCGCCAGTACGGAGAGGTATTGCGGCGCGCGGCTGCGTGTATCGCGATCTCCGAACAGAGTAAGAAGGACGCCGTCGAGATACTCAAGCTGCCCGCTGACAGGATCGACGTTATCTACCCCGGCGTAGCGGAGGGATTCTTCACCGTGCAGCGGCCGGAGGCGCAGGCCGCCGCGAAGAGACACCGGCTCGATAAACCTTACTTCCTCTACGTAGGCATGATCGAGCCACGAAAGAACATTGATCGCCTGCTGGACGCGTATCGATCGATCTGCGAGCCAGTCCGTAAGGAGCACGAGCTGGTCATCGTGGGGCCGCTCGGGTGGTGCTCGGAGGCGACCAGAGACCGGCTCCGGGCGCCGGAATCGGGAATCCGGTACCTGGGTTACGTGCCCGAGGACGATCTCCCAGGTCTCACTGCGGGTGCCACTGCGTTCGTGTTTCCATCTCTGTACGAAGGATTTGGACTGCCGCTGGTCCAGGCGATGGCTTGCGGCGTGCCGGCAATCACGTCACGCGACTCGTCGCTCGGCGAAGTCGCGGGCGAAGACGCGATCCTCGTGGATCCCAGGAACACGGACGCGATCGCGGCGGCAATGGAGCGGCTCGCGCTTTCGCCTTCGCTGCGGGAGGACCTGGGGCAACGCGGCCGCTTGCGCGCGGCGTCGTTTCAGTGGGAACGCAACGCCCAGCAGTCTCTGGCCTTCTTCCACAAGCTCGCCTCCTGCTGAGCGCCTCCAGCGATTGTGGATGAACGCGGTGGCTCGCGCGGATGATGCGATCCCACATGCGGCCGTGGAAACCGGTGGTGTGCGCGAACAGGAGCGGCGGCCCGCGCCGGGCCACTCCCAGAC
>PMTR01000168.1 GCA_003167255.1 Bryobacterales bacterium | reverse complement strand
TGAGCCGTGGGTCCCCGTAGCCAATTGACCAGCCCCGGAACGGGGCGAAAGAAGCGCCGCTGTAGAAACCCTTTCGCCCCGTTCCGGGGCTCCCTGTGTCTTTCACCTATTCCCAGCGCTGACGCGCTGGGCTATTTTCTTTCGTCCTACGGACTCGGGCCGCGCCAAAATCGTCGCGGGCTGCGAAGAATTGGCAATGGTGTAATACGGAGCGGCATAGCCGCAACCAATAAAATGTTTGCGAAGCCCGGAGGGCGCAAGAGAATAGCCCAGCGCGCGAGCCCTGGGTCCGTATAGCAAATTTGCCAGCCCCGGCACGGGGCGAAAGAAGCACGCGGCTCCAGTTCTTCCGCCCCGTTCCGGGGCTCGCCTGTCTTTCACGCCGTTCCCAGTGCTNNGAATTTGAAGAGGTGTAATACGGAGCGGCGGTGCGCGGCCCGAAGCGCCGACAAGAATGTCGGCGTTGCGGGCTTGGAAGCCCGCTCCACTTTTCGACTCTGTCGGGCTGCGGTGCTTGGCCGAGGCAATGACAGGCCACGAAAGGCGATGGCCTGTCCCACTTAAATGAACAGTATTGGAGCTAGACTGGTCTAGAGTGAGGCCCCTCAACATACTCTGCTGCTCTACACGTCAATGGAATCCCGGGGACGAGTGGATTGCGCTTGGAATCCGACGCTTATTCCGTACTCTCTACCCGGAGAGGGTGGTGAATTGGATCCTTTACGACCGCAGCCCCGACTGTTTTCTGGAGCCCTGGGTGAAGCCCGCAAGAAAACCCCATCTGCTGGGCAACTCATACCAGCCCGGGGAGGAACTGCCGGCGGTGGATCTGGTGGTTATGGCCGGCACGCCGGAATGGCTGGGCCCGCATCTGGAGCCGCTGGCCCGCATCCGTCACACTTCCGCCGCGCCGGTGTTCTACCTGGGGATCGACTATCCATCCACGGAGTTGCCGTGCAGCCCCGACGACGTCCGGATGCTCTCTGGAGCCCTGATCGTCACTCGTGGCGGCATGGCCAGGCAGGGGCTGCAGGCCCTGGGAATCCAAGCCCACATGCTGCCGTGCCCGGCGCTGTTTTCGGCGCCCTTCGAGTACCCGGCGAGGGCGCTCAAGAACATCGGAATCGTCCTGCAAAGCGACCGCATCGCGAACCAGGCCGTCTCCGCCGGGCTCAAGGCCCGGATGTTGGGAATGTTGGCTGTGCTGCAACCACGGTTTTCCGTTAAGATCATCTGCAATTACATCGACGAGTACCTCGAGTTTTCCTCGAGTATCGACTGCCCGGTCTGTTATTCGTACGATTCGGACGAATACTTCCGCCTGCTGTCCGATTGCGACATGGTGATCTCGACGCGGTTGCACAGCGCGCTGATTGCCAACTCCCTGCTCAAACCGGCAATCATGACGAACACGGAGCCACGCATTCGCTCGGCTGTAGCACTGTGCCCGTACATTTTTGTTCGCGAACCGGAGGACGTGCCCGGGTTTCTGGAGCACTTTGAGCCCGACCCGGTCACGAGAAATCTCTTCAACTGGAAACGCAACCAGGAAGCGCAGTACCTGGAGATTCTCCGGGGCGGCCTCCAAGAACATGGTCTCTATTAAGTTCAGGACGATCGAGGATTTTCGCAAGAACCACCGGGCCGCCCCGCAGGTCTCCGGGATCCACAGCGGGAACGCCGGCGATGTGATCTACTCATTGCCGGCAGTCCGGGCGCTGGGGATTCGCCATCTCATCCTCAATGTATACCGGGATCCCAACCCGTTGAGGAAGCTGACCGAGCAGAACGCCCGGGCGCTGGCGCCACTTTTGCTGGCGCAGGACTATCTGGATCGCGTAACCCTGGTCACCGCGGGCGTGCCGCTCGAATCGGTGGATCCGGGGTGCATCGATGTCGATTATGTATTAGACCGTTTTCGAAACGAGGACACCGAGCGTGTTCACCTGATGCACGCCCACGCTAAAGCCGTGCACGCGGAAATAGACGCCAACGCGCCGTTTCTCCGGGTTCCCGTGGAAACGCCGGAGGTGAATGAAGTGGTTGTGGCTCTGACGCCTCGCTATCGGAACCTGACGGACGAATTCCTGCGCGACCTGATGCTCTATTTCGACGACATACTGATCCTGGCGATTCCGGACGAGTGGCGGAGCGTGGCCGGCATCCCGGGCCGGGTCCGGCAGTGTGCGGATTTTCTGGAGATGGCCCGGCTGATCCAACAGGCCGGGGTATTCATAGGCAACCCCGGCCTGGCATCTGCCATTGCGGAAGGACTGAAGGCGCCCCGGATCATCGACCTGCCTCTTGATTTTCCCAACGCTTTCCCCCTTGGTCCCAACGGCTATGTGCTGCCCAGCGGGCGCGGAGAGTTTGTGGATATTGTGCAGCGCCTCTGTGGGGGCCGTCCCCGCCTGGCGTCGTTGTATAGCGATCTGCTCCGGTCGCTCGATCGACAGGCGTCCGAAAATCGCGAACTGCGGGGCGCGATCGCCGGGAGCCGGCGTCCGCCGGTTCGCCAGCGGCTTCCGCTGATCGGGGAAATCGACTCCGGCCCCATCACCCTCGATGGCGGTGCATGGACCCGACTCGTCCCGGAGCAAAATGGAGTATTTCTGCATCCGGGCCCTAAAGAGACCGCGCCGCCGCGCGTCCGGTTCGGGGGCCTCAAGCTGGCGGGCCACAATTGCTTTGAAGCCGATTTGAGCGTCGACCATCCCGAATCCGCGCCCGTTTGTTTTCGGTTTCACCTGCGCGATGAGAGCGGCCTGACGATCGAGGAAAGCACCCGGGAAGTGCAGCCGGCGGAAACCGTACACTGGCAGGTGACCTTTCCCCGAACCTTCTCTACGGCCAGCCTGGAGCTATCGACGGTTATGGCCCCCGGCTCGGAATCTCCGAATTTCGCCTGGGCGTGGGTCAGGAATCCGCAATTCAGGGTGATCTGAACGGCGGGTTTCAACTAAAGTTAGCGCGGTCGTCGGAGATCTCGCTAACGCGTGACGACGACGGGAACGGAGCCGAGATCTCGTACCGTGCCCTTATTGCTTTCAGCCTCAAAAGCTAGCTGGTGCTTGCCCTCAGGCAGGGAGGCTGTGTCCACAACGCAGGACCAGCCAGCGTTATCGCCTTGTGGGAAGCCCGGGATCAACCTATTGACGTCCGGACGGTTCCCGCCGTAGGCACAATTTATCCAAGAATTCCGGTCGATCGAGGCGGACACCCGCTTAATCCCATCCTCCGAAACAGCCCATCCAAAGGCGACGAACTTACCGGTGATCGTCTGATTCGGCTTCGGAGAATCGATGAAGTTCCGCAGTGCGGGGGTTTTCGTGCCGGAACCGGAACCGGAATCGGAGCCCGGAACGGAACTGAGACTGGACCCGGAACCAGACCCGGACCCGGAGCCGCAGCCCCAAGTCATGATGGCGGCAAGCGCCAGACAGGCGGCCCCCACATATCGCCGGGGGATTAGCAAGCATCGCCCGACTTCACGAGCTCTACTTTGCCCAAGCGTTACGATCCAATGCACTGCTCAATGCCCTCCGTTTCAAAATTTGACTATACCATGTCAGTCGCGAAGAGATAAGCTCGAGTTATGGCCCCCGGCTCGGAATCTCCGAATTTCGCCTGGGCGTGGGTCAGGAATCCGCAGTTCAGGGTGATCTGAACGGCGGGTTTCCCGACGATGCTCCGTGTCGAGCCCCGTCGTTCCCGGTACGACGTCCACATCCAGCAGCCCCTCTTCAGAACGCGGTGCGTGAGTTACCTATCTCCGCGCCCCATCAGTATCCGCCGTGATCGTAATGGTCTTATCTGGCGCCAGTTGGGCCGTTCCGGACGGACCGGAAGCCGTCACGGTCACTGTGTGCTTTCCAGGGCTGAGTTTTGATGCTGACATCTGGAAGCTCCAGCCGCTATTGGAGTAGTCACTCCTGCTGTAATACTTCTCCACATCCCGGCGCGGCGTCCCCAACATAGCCGGTCCCGCGCTTATACCATCCACATTCACCATCACCCGATCCACCGGCGCTCCTTTCGCTGTGTCCGCCGCCCAACCCCAAATATACAGAATCCCCGCTGTGGAGACCGTCTCAGCTCCTTTGGAACCTCCTGCCCGGTCTACGCAGCCGATTTCGGATGGCTTCCCAGACGCGCGCAGTCGAACGATGTTACCGAATTGCTCGATACCGTACATAACCAACAGAAGGGCCGGAATAACAGCAAAGCAAAGAATCCACGATTTGAACGCGGCGGCCTTCATATGAAATCCTTTTTACCAGCTACTCCCATGCTGAACCAAACGGACTGTGGCCTGGTCGCCTGGATTGCCCGTTGAGATCTTCCCTTCCCCGCCGCGGGCCAACGTCAACGGTGTTCCGAAGGCGCATAATGAACGGCCATCGCTTTCTAGAAGATACGCCCTCAGTGTCCTCGGTGCACTGCCAGCCACGTAGCCGCTCCAGCCTACACGCGAAGAGCGGACTTCCGGAATCGCAAGATGGACCTCTCCCCGCTCGATTGGATTCTTTACAACTCCGGCGATCCGTTGGGTAGGATCGACGAGAATCACGGTACCTGGCCCGGCCTGCCGAAGCCTGTCCCATGCCCAGCCGGAAACACGCCACCCAGGTCTGATCTGGGAAGATATCGGGGTGGCGCTTTCGAAGACTCCAATACAACTCCTGGCCGGATCCAGCGTGAAGAGCCCTTCAACAGGCTTTCCTACCCAGGTCGTCCACGCTTCAGTAAACACCGAGAGATGGTTCTGCCGAAGATAGTCCGCCCCCCCGAGGATCGCTTCGCCAGAAGGATAAGATGCGTGCCATATGGGTTCATCGAAGACATCGGACACAATAGCGGCCTGGATCTGATTGAGCGCGTTAGCGTAGTCCTTCGAGTATCGAATCCAGAACGGTTGTCTCATGGCAAGTCCCAGGATCATCCAAAGAACGACACCGCTGAACGCGATTTGGTACCAGTGCGCACTCAGGGCAGCCAGCCGGCGTTCGACGAATGACCAATAGAAACCACCCATGGCTATCCAGAACACAAGGCCGTGGGTCGCATAGCGGGAGTCCAGTGCAGCTACTAAAGGAAAGTTCGCTCTGCCGAGGCCCACCAACACTGCGGTCAGAACGACGAAACCTGCGATGTGGATCAGCGCGGCATGGCCTCTCGTATAACGATCTCTGCGCCGCCACAGGAGAACTCCACTCCAAATAAGAACGCACACACCAATCACGCCGCAAGCGCCTGCGAAAGCAACTCGACCGTTATCAGACGGCGCGCCGAACGGTACCGTTAATACCGCACGAATCGTGTCAAACGGAGAACCGACAAAAGCCGCTGCAACTATCAAGACGCGGCCCGGATGCTGGGTGAGCGCTTCAAACGGACTGCTGTGCTGGGACGGCGTACCATAGCCTCGCATATAAAACATGCTGACAAGGACCATGTCCAACAGAAGCGCCGAAAGGAACCTGAATGGCAGCCGAAGCCACAGCCCAAACAACAGCAGAACGGGCCAGAGCAACAGACCGTTTGCCGATGAATACGTCGCCACCACCGCAGAAACACAACTGACCGCAAACCACAGCTCAGCATCGCGACCCTCCTGACACCACTCGGCCGCATGCATCAACGCAAGAAGTGAACCACAGGATGCGCAGTACACCATCGTAAACTGGATCTGAAACCCCATCACGAGGTTCGGGAATTGTTGGGCAGATGACAGCGCTGAACAGATCACACATCCAAGCAGAAGGCGTGACAGCCGGCTTGCCTCTCCCGTTCGACGCACAATCCTGTAGAGCCATACTCCCGTGGCGACTTGAAGAAGCAGACTGCAGACAAGCGGAAAGAGGCTGCGCCCGTGGAACACGAAACGATCGATAATATAAACCAGTCTCGTCACCACAATCCGGTGCTCATTGTGTTGCTGGAATAGGAATGCCAGGTAGCTTCCGTTTTGTTTATACAACTGCCAAAGACTCCAGCTATCCATAAGCGGCAGCGGCGAATAGGCATTGTGAACGATGATCAAACTGGTGATCAGGATACAGGCAGTCACCAAACACGCCACGCAGGCCAGAATGGGATTGAAGATTGCGTACGAACTCACGTGCGAAGGCGGCTCTGGAAGGTTCCCGAGCGGTTTACTCTCGATGGATAGTTTAGTCACCGAGTGAACGCCTCATTTGCCGGCACCCGTTTTGTGGAGGAACCTAGAGTTCGCTTGTAGAGACGTGGCGCCCTGCTGCAAGCAGCGGACGGGTTCAGTTCATGTTGCGCGAATTCCCTTCCGCCTCTGCCAATCTGATTTCGCACAATTAGTTGTAGCACATCACTCCTGCAACGAATTCCATGGCCCAGCCGCCACCGCCGCCCGGGAGCCCAGCGTCCGTCGGACTGACGCGTTACCATGTCTTCATGGACTTTTTCCGGCGTGTCGCTTCCCTGACTCGCACGGTTCGATCACGCTCGCCCTTCGGTGTCGGCGATTACCGCGACGTGAAGTCGTGGGCTCCGGCGATCTTGTCGCTGTTTGTCCTCGGTATGGGGCTGTACACAGCCGCTGCCACCGCCCTGATTGTCCATCGAACCTACAGCGGGGTCATATTCTGGGACCAGTGGGATTACGTCGACGTAGCGCTTCATTCTCATGGCTGGCCGTCCTTGTCCCGGCTTTGGGCACCCTTTGTTGTCTCCCGGCTCGTCGTCGGCCGGCTAGCAGGCTTCGTGGATCTGCGTTTCTTCGGAGGCAGGAATGTTTCGCTGCTGATTGAGCTTTGTCTGGTTCCAGTCTGCCTTGCGTTGGTTTTGATCTGGATGATTCGTCGCTCAGGGCAATTGCGCGGTGCGGCGCTGGCGACTGCCGCTGGCTTTATTGCATTTTGCGCGCTCTGCCCCGTCCAAATAGAGGACTTCACCTTTCCCATTGAGGTCGACTTTGTTTTCGCCGGTCTGGCCGCCGTCACATCCTTTGCCGGCGCCGTTCTGCACTCGTCCAGGGTAGCGGCGGGTGACCGGCGTTGGATGTCGGGGCCACTGGCGCTTTCCTTATTTGCCGCCGTCCTTGCGGAATGCAGTCGTATGCACGGTTTACTCGTCTGGCCGATTCTCGTTGTGCTCGGCTTCTCGCTTCGGTTCCCGAGACAGACCCGCATCCTGATCGGGGGCTTTGGGACCGTAGCGGTCGCCATCTATTTCTGGGGCTCTTATTCCCCCGGTGGTGAACTTACGAATCCCATCGCAATCGGGGGGTACGTCATAACGTATTTCGCCACAAGCTGGGATTCTCTGCTTGCACCACGATCGGCAGGGGTCGGGATTTCCGAATTCCTGACTATCCTGGCAATCGTGATTGCTGTCACCACAATCGTACGTCATCTTTGTCTGCGGCGATCGACGCCCGATCTCTTACGCACTTTCCTTGCCGCGATCATGCTTTTCACGCTCTCCACGGCCGTGATCACTAGCCTGGGCCGGCTCAACTTTGGCGTTGCACAGGCCGCCAGCAGCCGCTATCAGTGCGTGGCGCTGCTCTTTTGGGCCGCTGTCGCAACCCTGATTCTGGCGTGGGCCGCCGGCAGGCATCCACGCAATCTCGTCCTGGCAGGAGTGCAAGCCGGTCTGCTGGTGCTAATGGTGGCGAGCGCGGGACGGTTCAACTCGTACGAACGGATCGCGGCAGGCCTGCAGATCCGCATAGGCCGTGCGTATGTCGCGGTGACACGCAACCCGGCCGACCAGGCGGCTGCAGGCGCGTTGAACCCGGCGGTCGCAATGGTGCCTGTCTGGTGCGCCTACCTGCGCAGTCATAACCTGGGTCCCGACCCCCGTGAGCTTGAGGCCGGGTTGCCCAGAGTCTCGGGGCCGGCGCCGATTCCGAATTGGGCCGGCTACAAAGTGGTCCCCACGGACGGTTGCCTGGGCTATCTTGACGGTCTCGAACCTGGTGTTCAGGAGCCCGGCGTGGTTGTGGCCACGGGGTGGGCGTGGGACCGGGAAGCGCGGAAGCCTCCGCGGAAGATTGTCTTCGCCCTGCCTGACGGGCGGGTCGTTGGATTCGGCGAAATGAGGATTCCGCGCGAGGACGTCGGCGCCGTCAATAAGAACGTCACGAACATCAACACTGGCTGGGAAGGGGAGGCCACCGCGGCCCCCGGGAGCAAGTTGCGCGCTTTCGCCGTGCTGGAGGATACAACATCGATGTGCCCGCTCCCGAATGAGGTCATAGTGCCCTACCTCCGCGCGCCCGGAACGCCACCAACCGAAATCGGTTTCGTAGACGAGGCGGGAGATTCCAAACGGGCTGAGACGGTCTCCACAGCCGGCATTCTGCTGGTTTACGGTTGGGCGGCGGACACAGCGAAGGGAGCGCCGGTGGATCGAGTGATGGTGTATGTGGATGGTATCAGCGCGGGAGCAGCTACGTTGGGGCAGGTGCGCCGGGATGTGGAGAATTATTACAACAGGAATGACTACTCCAATAGCGGCTGGAACTTCAAAATGTCAGCATCACTACTGAGCCCTGGAAAGCATACAGTGACCGCGACGGCTTCCGGTCCCTCTGGAACGGCCCAGTTGGCACCAAGTAAGACCATCACCATCGCGGTCGCTACTGGTGGGGGGCAGAGATAGCTTCACTCAAACACCACATTTTGCATTCGCGACGTAGAACACGAATTCGTCTTCCAATAGCCCGGTCTCGATGACGGCGTCCTCAATATCCAGGAGAACCTGGAGCCAGCGGTCCACGCGGGCATCGGCGTTGGCCTGATCGAAGGGGAAATGCCCCGACATATAGGACAGTAGGGTTCCACCAAAACCCTTCCTCTCAACGATATTGAATATCGCTGGCATCAGCAGTTTCAGCCTTGGTCCGGCCGCGGCTTCAGATGGATCTATGTTTCTGACAGATTCCTCGGAAGCCACGACGTAGTGGACGCGTTGCATATATTCAATATCAGCCGGCACTCCGGAAACGTTGCCGCTCAGTGGCCGGAATTCCAGCGGGACGATGGAAAGCGCCGCATTGATCCATCGAACCTGAGGTTCGGTCAACTGAAAACGGAAGGGCCCTTCGAATTCAACGGCAATCAAGAGCCCTCCAGGCGCCAGGATGTCGCGTAAGTGCGTCAGGCATTCTTCAGTGCGTTCAATGTGATGAAGCACACCTTCAGCAATGATGTAATCGAATGGTCCGTCAAATCGGTCGATATTGAGGTCGGCAACGCGATATTCAATATTGGAGTAGCCAAGTGCGCAGCTCCGTTCCCGGGCGCGTTTGAGAGCACGATCGGCAATATCGGTCGAAAGAATATAACCCGAGTATTCCCCCTTCCGTAAGGTCCGTTCGACATGACCCTCGCTCGCTCCAAGAACCAGGCAGCGCTTGTGCGGATCGTCCCGGACAATATACGCAGCGAGCGCATACTCGACCCAATTCACGCTCTCGTTGCCGGAGATCTTATGATTGATGTGCCGTGAAACCGTTTTTGTTCCCAGCCACAGGTCGGAGTAATCATACGACTCATCTTGGTCCCAGGGGTTTACCATGTTCAGGTTGTTTCCTCCATATCTGCAGGCCCGCCACGACCCGCATCGGAAACTCACTATACGGCCTCGGTCCACGCCATGTATTGTGACTCTCGGCGGACAAATAATACGTTTCCGGATCGCGTGCCAGACGGTCCTCCAGCCCTTTGAATTTCTTTTGCGAAAATCCGGAGAGTGCCAGCACACGCGATGCATGGGTCTTGTGCCAATCCGACGCGGCGCCGCGGACGACGTAATCTACGGCGTGGATCGAGTGACCCGCCGGTTTCAGCAGCCGGTCGATTGCCTTGAAGACCCCCGTCAACCCCGGTACCGGGATGTGCTCGAGAACGGAAATGGAGTAGATGCAGTCGAATGTTCCGGGATCGAAGGCGTCGATGTCCTCCGTAAACAGCCGGCGCACGATGTGAATCTCGGGATATTGTTCGCAGAACCGCTCGTATTCCAAGGGCCCGTTCCCACTGCCATCATATGGATCCACTACCCATACGTCATAGCCCAGGCAGCTCAACAGTTCGGCGACGAAGGGTTCGCCCGCCCCAATTTCAAGCAGCCGGCCGCCGTAAGGCACAGTGCCGAGAATCGCCTTGAAGGTCCATGGGCGCTGGCAATCCTTCAAATCGCCAGTTTCCGTGGCGAGCGCCTGCAAGTGGTCGTAGCTGTCACAGAAATCCTGCACGGTTGCGTAGCTCAGCGCGGAAACGGGGAAGCATCCGGCATAGCGGGAAGCCGCGGCTTCGAGCGCCGTCGAGTCCATGCGGGACCAGCGCGGGTTTCGCGCGAGAGGCGCAGGCGGCCATTTGCGAGCGGGCAGTTCCCGATTGCGATGGACCGGGGCACCAGGCAGGCGGGCGACCGGACCTCTGGGCTGCGAAGCCAGCACGTCATCGTAAAAGCGGCGAATTTTGGCGGCGATAGGCCCCCAGTTGAGTTCCCGTTGCGCAAAAGCCCTGCCGCCGGCGCCTATCCGCCCCCGCAAAACAGGGTCGCGAATCAGCGCTTCGAGCTTGCTCGCGATGTCGATCGAATCGCCTTCCTCCAGGTGCAGGCACTCGTCGCCATCGCGCAGAAAACGGCCGAGGTTGGTGCGCGGAAGGATGACGGGTCTGCCGGAAACCAGAAAGTCGGGCAGCTTGGAGGGGAACCGGTAATCGTTGAAACGGCTTGGCCTTCCCGGCTGCACCAGGGCATCGGCCATGGCCATCGGCCCCGGAAGCGCCTGCCTGGACCGGAAGCCCAGTTCCAGACAATAGGGCCGCACAAACTCCCGGTTGCCGTCCAACGGGTCGCAATAATCCGTACCGAACCGGACCAGGCGGACCTTGTGCCCGCGGTTGTTCAACAGGCCGACACTGGTGTACAGGCTGCGCATCTCCTCTACGTTGGATGCGTGGGTGTTGCCCGGGTAAACCAGCACAAACTCGTCCTCGCCAATACTCAAGCCATACCGCAATTCCGGATTGCGCGCAGGCAGAGCGGCGAATGCGGGATCAAAGCCGGGCCAGAGCACCTCCCCCGGCGTGGCGTCGGGCTTGAACTCCAGCAACCGGTCCATGATTACCGTCACGCCGGCCGCTTTCGCCAGAAACTCCCGGTAGTGAACGGGGTGAGAGCGGGTTTCCGGAATCAGGCGGTCCAACTGGTCGGCCGGCAGAGCCAGCAACTTCTCAAAGGGCAGGCCGGCATGATCCGCCGTGATCTCTTCCTCGTTATCTTCGAGGTGCACGATATACGGGCACCCATATACGCGGGAAACGTGTTGGACCAGGCGCCGCACGCGCTCGCGAGGGGTCCAGGCGTGAATCAACGACGGCGGCCCATGATCCTCAAAATCAAACTCGTCCGCTTCGGCCTCATCATAGGTCAGACAGCGGAACCGCGGCGTGCCGAGCAACTCCACCTTGTCGACCGCCCCGGGCACCGCTACGGCGCAGTCGAGCCCCTGCTCAACCAACTGGTTGGCAAGATGGAAAATGTGGATTGCACTGTTGATGCACTCGAACCCGCCGTAGTTGACGAATAGGATGTTCATTTGGCCTCAGAGCTGCAGCAACTCATACGACGGGGAACTGGCATCCAGATTGGAGTTGAAGTAGGGGTCCCCGTCCGCGATCACTTTGCCCCAGAGGTCGAGGATCAAAGCGCGGTCCAGAACATCGTACCTGTTGCCGCGGGTGTGGCTCTCGTAATGGTAAAGAACGGCGCGGGGGGTGTAGAGGATCCGCTTTCCCAGCGCGCGCAGCCGCAAACAGAGGTCCAGGTCCTGATAAATGGTCCGGAAGGCTTCGCGGAAGCCGCCTATTTGCAGGAAGGTTTCCGTTCGCAGCGCCATGCACGCGGCCGTTACGGCAGAAACCTCGCGGGCACAGCTCAACGAGCCGAAGTAGCCGTCCGAGCCGGCGGGGAATCCACGCATAATATGGTCGGCAGTTCCCCGCATTCCGAGAACCACGCCGGCATGCTGCACCGCTTCATCCGGGTACAAGAGAAGCGGAGAGACCGCGCCTACATCCGGAGTTTCGGCATGGAAGAGCAATTCGTCGAGCCAGCCCGGGGTGCGGACTTCGGTATCGTTGTTCAGCAGAACCAGGTACTCGCCACGAGCTTTAGCCGCGCCCCGATTGTTCGCCCGGCTGTAGTTGAATGGCTCCGGGAAAGGAACGATGGTGGTGTCATACTGCTCAAAGAGGAGCCGTGCCTCCCGGTCGGTAGTGCCATTGTCGACAAGAATCACTTCGAAATTCGGATAGGTAGTCTTTTCGAAGATGCTCCGCAGACAGGTGCCGAGGAGCTGAGGCTGGTCGCGAGTCGGGATGACGATGCTGACCAGCGGATGCTCGCTGCGAGGCAGAGGCCGGATCACCGCCCGGTGGGGAATGGTCGGGTGGCGCTCGGCGTGCGCCGGGACGCCACAGCGATCCAGTTGCGCGTTCACGGCAGCGACTTGAAGGTCGGCGATACCGTGTTTTTCGTCTTCTCCGAGCGCGATGCTGCCGGGGATGCGCCGCCAGTGGTAAAGAATCTTGGGGATGTGCCGGATGCGCTTGGTTCGCTCCGATATGCGCAGCAGGAAGTCGAAGTCCTGAACACCGTTGAAGCGGCCGTCCATGCCACGAGCTTCAATCGCCAGACTACGGCGGACGCTCAGCAGGTGACCGGCATACATTACGTGCCGGAAGAACTCGGGTGACCAGTCGGGCTTATGGAAAGGCTGATCCAACCAGCCATCCGGGTCCAACTTATCCTCGTCGGAATAGATCACGTCCAGATCCGGCTCTTGGTTGAGTGCTCGGGCGATTTCGAACAAGGCCTCGGGCGCGAGTTCATCGTCGTGGTCCAACATCGCCACAAACTCGCCCGAACTCAGATACAAGGCGGCATTGGTGGCGCCTGCGATGCCGAGGTTGCGGCCCAAAAACGCGATGTTGATCCGCCCGGCATCCGGGCTTGCGTAACGTTTCAGTGTTTGAATTGTTTCGGCGCTGGTGGAGCCATCATCCGCCATACAGAGTTCCCAATCGGGATAGGCCTGGGCTTCCACGGAAGCAATCATGCGTTCGAGCCATCGCGAAGTCTGGTTATACACCGGCACCAGCACCGATATCTTGGGATGGCTCCGAAACAGCCTGATTTCCTCCTCGATTTCCGCAAGGCGCGCCGGCGAAAATTTCTGTCCCACGTGAACAGGGCGCCGGGAACGGTTGACAGCCCGGCCTTCCTCTGCGCCGTGTAGCAGATAGTGCGCCAGCGAAGACATGCCTGTTTGCCGCACGTCGGGGTACTCTTGCAGGTAAAACTCCGGGTCGAACAGAGCGCATGGCCGCCGCCCGTCCCGGTCGCCATTCCAGAGGAAGTGAGCGAGCGGATTGGTCCCGGCGGCTTTGACATCGGGGTTGTGGCTCAGGTAATACAAAGGCTCGAAAAGCCGGTTCGGTTTTCTACCTTGGGCGGCTCCCTGGGCGCAAAAATGATAGAGCGGATTCGAACCACCGGCAGCGACGCCGGGATTCTCTCGCAGGTAATAGGCTGTATCAAAAAGAGGGTTAGGCTTACGGCCTTCGCGGGCGCCGACTGCCAGGTAGTGTCCGAGTGGGTTCAGACCGGCGCCGGCGACATCCGGATACTGTTTCAGGTAATAGGCGGTATCGAAGAGCGGGTGAGGATTCCGACCCTCCCGAGCACCGTAATCGATGTAGTGAACGAGTGGATTCACGCCCGCTTCCGCCACCTCGGGATAGACCCGCAAATAAAAGGCGGAATCGAACAGCGGGTTCGGCATCCGGCCCTCGCGGCCCCCCGTGCGAAGAAAATGCACTATGGGATCGGCGCCGGCCTCCCGAACGTCCCGGTAGGTCGCCCTGTAAAACTTGGCATCGAAGAGGCCCGACTGCATGATCCTTCGGATCAGCAAACGCTGCTTCATTCTGAACCCGATACCCGCGATTGCGCTCGATCGGGCATACAGATTTTGAATGAAGCCGCTCATTTCCGTTCGGCTATGTGACAGGCGCCCATTTCACGGCCAATATTGTGCCGCCGCCGGCCAAGCGGTTCCTCTCTGTTGATTTGAAATATCGGATTGTAGCATACCTCCCAAAGCCGAATGCTTGCACGGCGGTTGCAGCGTTCCATTATTTGGTGACGAGTTGTTCTGTTTCACCAGGGCAAGGACGCAGCGCGCAGTATTCGCGGGCACTGGCCACTGCCGCATGAGCGCGTGAGCGTCCTTGACATCGGCCCCGCCCATTTTCAGCCAGGTTGCGAAGGAACGCCGGAGCACCTGCCAGTTCACCCAATCGATATCAAGTTTCCGCGCCGCCGGTTTCAAGCCACCCACGGAAACAGCGCTACAACGGGATGCCGGAGCAGAGTCTGACGAAGCACCAAATCCGAGGCGCGGAGACTGAAAGAGAACCAGCCAAAGGGGACATTTCTAATGTGCTAAACGGAACATTTTAAACGAGGCTTGACAAAAAGACGCAACTCGCAGGATCAAGGGATGGCGACTGCGTGTATACTAAACCGGGACCAGGAATCCAAAATGGAAAGTCCGGATAATCGGGAGCAACGTATGGGTTTTCACAAAACCGCTGGCATGCTATTGCTACTGAGCTGTTGTGGCTGGGCGGGCACCATCGCTGTTGGGAATTATTCGTTCGAGGTCCCGGCCGTGTCGGGCCTACTGTGCGCTGGTCAGCCGGGTCAGTTTGGTTGCGAATATCACCCCGGTGAACCTGGTGTGGGTTGGACGTTTATCGGAAGCTCCGGGATTGCCTCCAACGGGGGGATTTTCAACCTGGGCGAATCCGGGGACGGCAATCAAGCCCCGGACGGTATTCAGGCAGCTTTTCTCCAATACGACACTGGCAACCCACTTTCAATCGCTGGCAACATAGCTGAGACCATTAACGGGCTAGACGCCAGCACGGTTTACACGCTTTCCTTCGAGGCTGCGCAACGCCCGACGACTAATGGCTCTGATTTTTTTGGAGGAGGGCTGGATTTTTATGTTTATTGGTGCCCAGCGGGCGTGAACTGCGGCGTGATTGACTTCATTCAGTTCGACAACCTACCGGCGGGGGACTTGACCTTCATGGCGGAGCCCACGGTTTCGTTCACGGCAGGGGCGGCCAGTGGCTCACTACAGTTTGAGGCATATAATCCTCTAGGCGGGGATCGGACCGACTTCATCGATAATGTTCAGCTCAACGGCCCCAACGACGGGGTGCCTGAACCATCGAATGCGCTCATGGTGCTATCCGGCATTGGACTGATCGGATTTGGACTGCGCCGCAGGCTCGTTCGTCTGATCTGCCGTTCGGCTATGTGACAGGCGCCCATTTCACGGCCAATACTGTGCCGCCGCCGGCCAAGCGGTTCCTCTCTGTTGATTTGAAATATCGGATTGCAGCATACCTCCCAAAGCCGAATGCTTGCACGGCGGGCCGTTGCACAGCGGGCCGTAGACCGAACTGCACGCGAAAGCGGCGCACCTACTATAGTCAACTCTGAAATGGAGGGCATTGAGAAGTGCATCGGATGGTAGCATCTGGCCAAGGGAAGATTCGTGAAGCCGGGAGATTCTTGCCAGTCTCCCGGCGGTGTTTGGCGGCCGCCTGTCTGGCGGTTGCCGCCATCATGACTTGGGGCTGTGGCTCCGGTTCCGGTCCCGGCGCGAAAGCCCGCTTGCCATCAGGCGTCGTCGATACGCCGCAGCCGAATCAAAACATCAGCGGCCGGTTCACAGCCTTCGGATGGGTTATTTCAGAGGATGGAATCAAGCAGGTATCCGTCTTTGTCGACCGGAATTTTCTGATGAATTGTACGTATGGCACGATGCGTCCGGACGTCAATCAGGCGATCCCAGGCTTCCCACAAGGCGATCATGCGGGCTGGACCGTCGATCTGGACGCAGCTTCCCTGCCCGAGGGCAAGCACGAGATCGTTTTCCAGGCCGAAAGCAACAAAGGCGCGATTCGAGATCTCGGCGCGATTCCGGTAATCGTCACGCACTAGCGGAGGGTTGCCCGTGCGATCGGAGGAGTACAAGGAACCGAATCGCGGCGAGCGGGTTATATAAGAGCGGCCCCAGACGGGGTTCTTCCCAGCGCGCCGGGATCAGCCTTCGAGTACCGCAAACCGCAGCGTTATTTCGAATTATCGCTGGCGTAGTGTCCAGGAATTAAGTGGACAACTAAAGTCCAGCCAGGCAGCCCATAAATCTGCGTTCATCGGTGTTTATCGGCGGCTAATAATAATCTTGAGAGGTATTGGTTTACGACGGCACATAAGATTTGAGCCGCCGATGAACACCGATGAACGCAGATTTGATTTGCTGACCGAGCGCGTGCTGGGCGCAATCTTTGACGTCTCCAACACGCTGGGCGCCGGATTCCTCGAGAAAGTCTACCAACGGGCTCTGCTCACAGAACTCCGGCTTCGTGGCATCCGGGCTACCGCTGAAGCATCCTTTTCAGTAAGCTACAAGGGCCACTCCGTCGGAGAATACTTTGCAGACATCCTCGTCGAAGACGTGCTGGTGGTCGAGTTGAAATGTGCGGAGCGGCTCGCCAGCGAGCACACCGCGCAGTGCCTCAATTACCTCCGAGCCTCCGGCCTCGCCGTCTGTCTTCTGGTCAATTTCCAGAAGCCCAAAGTCGAGTGGAAGCGTATTGTCTTTGGATTCCCGGCTCCAGAGCCGCTTGAGGCCCCAGCAGTGGCGGGTTAGACACACCTGGGTCTGTCTACTTAATTCCTGGACACTAACACTGGCGTTCCCTGATGCCGGCCCGATGCGGCGCTGGTGCGTGACCGACACGCCACGCCGATCCGAGTCTTTCCGGCAAAGCGAAAAGTGCGCGTTGCGGGGACGAAGACGGCTCGCGAGCAGAAAATGCAACTCGCAGGAATGCCACTCGCCGGATCAAAGGATGGCGGCTGGGGGTATACTGAACAGGACCGGGGAGTCCAAAATGGAAATTCCGGCTGATGTGTGCACAGTTCCATTCGACGTATGAGCACCGCCAGCGGTAGGAGAAAAGTGCCTTTTGACCCGGCTATCATCTTAGCGAAGGCAGCGCCCCACGGCACACGCACCAGCCAGGTGGATGAAGTGGCCGCCGCGCGCAAACCGGTATTGCGATGGAAGCCGGCGTAAAAGCGCGTCGCGACCTGATATTGCTGGCCGCCTTCACGGTGCTGTTGCACGTACCGTTCCTGACGCAGCCGGTGCAGGGCGACGAAGTCACCTATCTGGACATTGCCCGGCACGTGCTGCGCCAGCCGCTCACGCCGCTGAACTTCCAGTACGTTTTTCTTGGCCACCTGGTGGACGCGGCGGGCCACCCACACCCGCCCTTGAACGCCTACCTGCTGGCGCTGGCATGGATCGTGCGTGGCCATTTTTCCGTGCTTTTCTTCCATTTGTTTTACCTGTTGTTTGCGCTCGGAATCAGTTTCGCGGCTTATGCGTTGGCGGCGCGCTTCACCTCGCGGCCGCTTTGGGGTGCGCTGTTGGTAGCGGCGTCGCCGCTGGTGCAGGTGAACACCAACACGCTGGCCGGGCCGGAGTCGCCGGCGCTGGCGTTCCTGCTGGCGGGCGCGGCGGCCTTTTTTGCGCGGCGGTTCTGGATGGCCGGCGTGGCACTGGCGCTGTCCGGCCTGACGGGGCTGCAGGCGCTGGCGCTGTCTCCGATTCTGTTACTGGAGTACGTTGTGAAACGCGAGCGGCCATCGCGCGCCGCCTGGTTGGCCCTGGCCGGGCCGTATCTCGGAGTCGGCGCCTGGCAGGCGCTGCAGTGGGGGCTGACGCATCGCCTGCCCGGAGCCGTGTTGCTCGCGTATGCGCAGTCCCCCAGCTTCAGCCGGCTCGGCCTGAAGGCGGCTAGCGGCCTGGCGCTGCTGCAACATCTGGGCGTGCTGGTGATCGTCGTGCCCCTGGCGCGGCGCCGCCTGTGGTGCCTCGCTCCCGGCCTCCTGGCCTGCCTTCTGGTGCACGACTATCCCTGGTGGGAACGCGCCCTGTTGGCGGTCTTCGTCGCGCTCGGCGTGAATGCGCTGCTCTGGCTGTGGGAAGCGCGCCGCAGCAACCCGCTGCTGGCCGGCTGGTGCCTGTTGTACTTCGCGTTCGCGGTGACGGTGTTCTTCGCCGGCGCGTCCCGCTATCTGCTCGCTCTGGTCGCGCCCATGGTGTTGCTGTTCGTGCTCCAATTCAGCCAGCGGCCCGCCCGGCTGGCACTGGCGCTCGCAGTGAATCTGCTGCTGGGCTTGAACCTCTCATTTGCCGCCTATGAGTTTGCCCGGGTGTACCCCCAGGTCCAGGCGCCTCCTGGCCGGACGTTCCTCGTGGATGGCGATTGGGGTTTTCGATATTACATGCTGGCGCACGGTGGGCGGACGCTGGACGAGAACAGCGTTCCCGCTCCGGGCGAGTGGATCGTCTCCTCCGAGCTGTCGTTGGGGGGACACTACGACAGCCTCGCCGAAGAGGCCGCCGTGCCGCTGCGCACCGCGGACCTGCGAGTGCGCACGCCGCTGCGCCTGATCGACCGTTACGCCCATTCGGGCTTTTCGGCCGCGTCCGCCGGCCTGCTCCCCTTCTCTTTCTCCCTCCGCCCGCTCGACCGGATCACGTACTCCAGAACCTCTTCGTTCCTGGAGGCGCCGGGGCCCTGGACCCCTACGCAATTCTCCGGCCGCCTGGTCTACCTGCCCATTCCCGGCGCGCCTGTACATCTTCCGCTCGACTCGCGGGGAACACTCCGGTTCGCTCTCTTTGGCCGAGGGCGCGGAACGGCGACTTTTCGGATCGCACGCCTGTCCGGCGAGAGCGTCTTCGAGCGAACCGTGCCGGTCCAAGGCGAGCTCTGGGAGGTCCACACTCTGCCACTGGCCGGCCTCCGCGAAGCGGTTCTCTCGATGAACGCTCCGGCGGAGCTGCGGGCCGGTTGGGGCGAGTTGGTTTGCGACGACGATCTACCGCAAGCAACCGGCGGTCCGCCGGCGCCGGGCGCGGAGCCCAAGCTGTCGTATCTAAACCTCGGTGACATTCGCAGCAAGGCGCAACTCGGTTCCGGCTGGTACGGCATTGAGGATGGCGGCTGGCGCTGGATGTCGAAACAAGCCGAGGCGGTGTTGCGCGTGCCGGCGGAAGCGGCGCCGGTCTTCGAGATGCAGCTTTTCTTTCCCCCGGGCTTCATGCAGCGGGCCGGCGGCCCCGTGACCGTCTCCGTAATGTTGGACGGCCGGCTGTTAACCCGGGAAACCTATCTGCAACCGGGCGGTTATCGCCTGGCGAAGTCCGTGCCCCAGGGCCAGTTGACCGCCCCCGCCGTGCGGGTCACCTTCCAACTGAGCCGCGCAATGCCGCCGGGTGCGTCGGACCAGCGCGAGTTGGGGGCGGTGGTCTCGCGGCTGGGCTTTGCCGGCTCGCGGTAAAGCCGGGGGAACGCGTAGCATCCCGGACAGAGCAGAAATCTCAACCCATGTCTTGTGGCAGCAGCGCCCACGCGCTATGCCTTCGCCGGGGCCTGGGGCGTCCGCCAATAGTCGGAGGACTCCTCCAAGTTCGCGATCAGGACCGCCGGTTGCGCGCGGCCGCGACGTGGAAGACACTAAGCGGTGTGCCAGTCGACGGATGAGGATCACGGTCTTAAGCCGAGCATTCATTAGCGTTCGAAGAAGGAGATCCATTGTGACTCGTAGGCAAACGCTTTTCATGGTTCTTGTTTTGGGATTGCTGCTTACGGCTGCCGCCTCCTTTGCCGCCGATGCTTCCGTGGTAAAGGTCTGGGAGACCAAAGTCGTCATCCCCACTTACCTGGCCGGAGATCCCGAACCAAACCCGATGTTCTTTTTCGGCCGCCAGTCCCAGGGCGCGCAGGGGCCGGTCTACCCCTATCCCATGTACGACACCCTTACGGGCAAGAAAGTCGACAAGTCCTATACCGTGGTCTATCTGGAAAATGAATACATCCGGATCGGCGTCCTGCCGGAGGTCGGTGGCCGCATTTTCGAAGGCGTCGATAAGACCAACAACTATAACTTCATCTATCGCCAGCACGTTATCAAGCCGGCTTTGATCGGCCTGATCGGCGCGTGGATCTCCGGCGGCGTGGAATGGAACATCCCGCATCATCACCGCGCCAGCACTTTCCTTCCGGTGCAATACAAAATCGAGCGAAATGCCGATGGCAGCAAGACCATCTGGGTGGGCGAGTTGGAATTGCGCCAGCGCATGCGCTGGGCCGTGGGGTACACCTTGCGGCCGGGAAAGGCGTACCTGGAGGCCTCCGTGCGGATTCTCAACCGCACACCCGAAGTGAACACCATGCTTGGCTTCGCCAACCTGGCGGTCCACGCCAACGAAAACTACCAGGTGATCTTCCCGCCCAGCACGCAGTTTGGGGTACACCACGCCAAGCGCGAATTCACAGACTGGCCGATTTCCCATTCCTCCTATGGCGGTGCGGATTTTTCCAAGGGCATCGATATCAGTTGGTACAAAAACCACATCTCGGCGAATTCGGTCTTCGCCTGGAACTACCAGGATGATTTCTTTGCCGGCTATGACCACGGCAAAGAGGCCGGAACCATGAGCGTGGCCGACCACAATATCGTACCCGGCAAGAAGTTCTGGACCTGGGGCAACGGCCCCAGCGGCAAGCGATGGGACGCTACCCTGACCGATGAGGACGGCCCTTACATCGAGCTGATGGTGGGCGCCTACTCGGATAATCAACCCGATTACAGTTGGCTCCAGCCCTACGAAACCCGGTCGTTCAACATGAACTGGTATCCGTTCCGGGATATTGGCGGCGTGAAAGCGGCCAACCTGGATGCCGCCGTGAACCTCGATGTCAGCGCCGGCCTCGCGAAAGTGGGCTTCTATGCCACGTCGGCCCACTCCGCCGCCCGCGCCGTGCTCAAAGCCGGGGACAAGGTGCTGCTGCAGGAAAGCGTAGCCATCAACCCCGCCAAGCCCTACGTGAAACAGGTCGCCGTACCGGCAGGCATCGACGAACATGACCTGGTTGCCTCGCTCTGGGATGGCACCAGGGAACTCGTCTCGTACAGTCCCATCCGTCTGGCGCCCCAATCGGCTCCTCCGGCAGTCACTCCGCCGCCGCCCCCGCAGGAAATTAAGACCAACGAAGAACTCTATCTCGTTGGTCTGCGCGCCCAGCAGTTCCACGACCCCAACGTGGATCCTCTCCTCTACTGGCAGGAGGCCTTGCGCCGCGACCCTGGCGACACCCGGGTAAACACGGTTCTCGGCATCACGGCCTTCACGAAGGCCCGCTATGCCGACGCGGAGAGATACCTGCGGAAGGCTCTGGAGCGTGCCACGGACCGCTATACTACGCCAAAGGATGCCGAACCAGTTTATTACCTCGGCGCCACCCTCAAGGCCGAAGGCAAAACCGGCGAAGCGTTTACGTCGTTCTATAAGGCCACCTGGAGCCAGGCCTGGAAGGCCGCGGGCTACTATTCGCTCGCGCAGATCTCGACCTCCCGCGGCGACATGGCCGCGGCGCTTGATTTTGTGAACCGGTCGATCGATTCCAACGCACTGAACATCCGGGCGCAAAACCTCAAAGCCGCAGTATTGCGCCATCTCGGCCGTAACCAGGAGGCATTGCAGGTGCTGGCTTCCGCGTCTCACGCGGTGGACCCGCTGGATGTGCGCGCCATGGCTGAGACGTACCTGGCCTCCAGGGACAAGGAGGCCGCCAAAAGGCTGGCCGCCACCATGAACGATCATCCCGCGACAGCTCAAGAGACCGCCGCCGAATACCTCAATGAGGGACTCTGGCAGGACGGCACAGACGTGCTTCTGCAATTGACTTTGGCGGCGCCGGACAAGTCCCGCATCCACCCCATGGCTTACTACTACCTCGGTTATTTCGCGCAGAAGCTAGGCCAAACCCGGAATGCCTCCCAGTATTACCAACAGGCCATGTCGATACCGCCGGACTACGTCTTTCCTTTCCAGAACGAAGCCATTGATGTGCTTCGTCAGGCGATCGACGCCAATCCGCGCGATGCACGTGCACCTTATTACTTAGGCAACGTCTTATATGACTGGCAGCCGGAGGAAGCCACCCGAATGTGGGAGGCCTCGGCCGCTCTCGACCCCTCGTTCGCGATCACCCATCGCAATTTGGCCACCGCCTACATGCACCAGGCATCGGGCGCCGACCTCAATAAGGCCATTGCCGAGTTGGAGAAGGCCGTTTCTCTCGAACACAAGTACGCCCTGCACTTTACCGAACTCGACGAGCTCTACGAACAGGCCGGGATTCCGCTGGAGAAGCGCCTGCCGTTGTTCCAGCAGAATGCCTCTGTGGTGGCGCGCCGGGATGACGCCCTCAACCGGGCCGTTGCTCTGCAGGTGGCCACCGGCCAGATCGACGACGCCATCCGCACCATGACCACGCACACGTTCGCCGTGGCCGAAGGCGCCAATCTCAACGTGGCGGATCACTGGACCGATGCCCACATTCTGCGCGCGCAAACAGAAATCCAGGCCAAACGCTATCAGGAAGCACTCGCCGATCTACAAGCCGCCGCCACCATCCCGGTGAACCTGCCCGTGAGCTCCGGGTTCGGTGGCGCCACCGCGCGTGATTCGGAACTCGCTTACTGGACCGGCGTCGCCCATGAAGGCTCGGGCGACACCCGGAGGGCCGCTGAGTCCTTTAAGCGAGCGGTAGCGACGCCCGAGCCCGGTTCGGAGCGCCGTGCCAACCAGTTTGGTCGCATCGCGGCCGGCGGCAGCGCTCAAGCCTACTACCGGGGCCTCGCCTTCCAGAAGTTGGGTCAAACGGAAAAAGCCCAAGAGCTATTCCAAGGTCTGGTGCAATCCGGGCAGAATGACTTGAAACAGCCCGTGCCTCAGGCCGACAGCCGTGGAGGCCGCGCCGGACGTGAAATTTCACCGCGCGTCCGCACTGCCCACGCTCATTACCTGGCCGGTCTTGGGTACCTGGGCCTCAAAGACCAGGCGCACGCCAAAGCCGAACTCAGCCAAGCCGTCCAGATAAGCCCCGACCTGGTTGGCGCCAGAACGGCGTTGGCGTCCCTCCCATAGCCTGGCCCCTCCGTGTCCACCAGGGAGCAGCAGCATGGCGCACTCTGCCTTCCGCGTGCAGGCGTGCGCGTCGCCGAAGGCACCCCTAGGTGCCGGCGTTCACGAGTTTACTTCTGCTTCTGCATCCTGACCTTGGCGCACTTCGGGCATTTCCACTTCCGCTGCTTGTGGTAGATGTGCCCCTTGAACTCTTTCATCGGGACTTTGCACTTTCGACACGTCACGTATACACCAGCATCGCACCGAAGTCTGCCTCGCCATGGCGGGGCCGGTCTCGCAGCAGGGTTGTCTTCGGCGCCGCCCGCGCTGGTGTTTCGCTGGCCCCAGCGCCGGCGCCACGCGAGGGCGCGACAGCGCGGCGCGTCTTCTCATCCGCGCGCAGACGCGTCCGGCGGCGCCGCGATGTGCAGGTGTGAGCGTGGGCCGCCTCATCGCGCAGGAGCGCATGCGTCCGCGCTGATCTTCCAGGCGAGACCCCAATCGTCGAAATGCATTTCGTCGGTTCCCGGCACCCGGTGGAGTGTCACCCTGCGCCAGCAGTCGTTCGGTTGGAATCCGTCGGGGTCTTTCCTGCACAGCCCCATTGCGCTCGCGGGCGACATGAATCGCAAGACAGTCCAACTGTTACCGTCCTTTGACACTTCCACCAGGAGGTAATCGGTGTCCACGCTGTTGACTTGGAGACCGAGAAAATACATACGGTTCTGGTCGATGCCCAGAAGGTATGGCAGGGTTACATCGTAGAGCGGGGAACTCTTGCCGTAGACGAAATTGAGTTTCTTTGGCACCGCCGCAACCAGCGAGCACCAGTCTTCCTTGGTTCGCTCGGACGCGCTCCGGCAGATAGCACTCGCGGGCTGCTCACAAAGCGTCGGAGTCGGCGCCAGCTTCATGCCGAGTTTCGGCGCCGCCTCATCCTGGAGATTCTTGGCCTCGTACATCACCGAGGGCCACCCCATGCCCCCCTTCGGCGCAATCGGCTGGGGCACGACGGCGCCGGCTTCGAGAAACGCCTTGATGAGATCCTGTTTTTCCGCCAGCGTCATGTGGTCGTCATTGGCGATGAACCGAAGGGGGAAGAGAAACCTCGTGTCCGCATAGGAAGTCAGGAAAAGATCCTGGTAAGCGTGCGGGCTGGCGCCGTGTTTGAGGAGGGTTTTCAGGGCCGCTGCATTGGAGGCGCGCATGGCTTCCAACAGCAGGGCTTCCTTCGGGTAGTAGGAACCGGCGAGGGTAAGGTTCGGGTTCAATCCTTTGGTCAGCTCGTCGTCAAGCCAGGCGATGGCATCGGGCGCATTGAGAGTGGCTTCAAAGAAGCGGCGCGCCACCGATGCATCGCCGTCGCCGGCCTTCTGCCGGAGCGCTTCTTCGAACACCGCCGGCCGGGTCGCGGCGGCGGTGAGCAATCGCAGCGTGGCGTTGTCAGCCGAAAGCAGAGCGTTCTTCGCACCGGCAATATCCATGCCAAGCCCTTGGCTGCGCAGTTCCTCTCTGGCCCGCGCCACGCCGGCGTCATCGCTTTTCGCCGCGGAGGGCAGGGCTGGCGTCGGGGTAGCAGCGTCCGTCCGCGTTGGTCCCGGTGCCGGACCCGTGACGGGAGCGGCTCCCGCCGCGCGCGAGAACACAAACGATCCACCATTGTCTCCGGAGTCCCTCAGCGGATCGAACTCCGGGAGTTGCGCCGAATTCCCGGCAACGAAAGTTCGGACTTCGTCAAACAGTTCGTGGGCCGCGAATTGCGCCGCTGGCATGCGCTCGAGCGCGCTCAGGAAGGCGCCAGCGAAGACCGAATGGCCGCCCGCTCCGCCGTCCGCTACCGGCTCGTTTCCGCCGCTCGCCATCAGCTCACGAGACGGCCGCTGCTCCAGCCGCAGAAGCGTGCGCGCGCGGTCCGTGTTCAGCCCATTCAGGTTTTGAGGAACGCTCACGCCTCGGAGTGTGCCCGAATAGCAACTGTCGGACACGATCAGCACGTGACGCGATGCGGTGACCTTGATGTTGCTCGTGATGACCTCCGCGCCGATCCAGTTAGTGTTGTCGTTGTCCTGCGCATCCACCGGCCACCAGTAGGCTTTGCCCATCTTTTCGTCGTAGTAGCCGTGGCCCGCATAATAAATCAGCAGGGAGGAATCGGGCCCCAGGTCGCGGCGGTAGGCGTTTAGCGCCGAAACAATCTGCGACCGCGTCGCATTGAGCAGCAGTGTGGTCTCGAAGCCGTACCGCCCCTGCAGCACCGCCTGCACCGAACGGGCGTCATTAGTCGCGGTCTTCAAGGGTGTCACGTACAGGTAGGCGTCGTTGCCGATGACCAGCGCAACTTTCTTTTCCGTCCGCGGAACGGACGGCTGCGCCAGCAGCATTCCGCACAGCAACCCTAACCCCGAGCGCAGGATGCCTTTGACCGGAACTGCCATTTTGGACTACCAGGTTTCTGTTCAGTATACACCCAGCCGCCACAGGTATCCCTTTGTGGTTTAGAACGTGATTTAGAACGCTGGCCTCCCCAGGAAACTGGCTTGCCGCCTGCAGCGGAGTTTCAGAGTATAGAGTATACTTATGCCGGTTCCCGTGTTCACCCGATTCGGCCTGGCCGTCGCCGTTTTGGCCGGCGTGCTGCTGGCGCTACGGAGTCTTCTTGGCGGTTAGCTCGGCGCTCCAGCCCCCGTCCTCGGTGCCGAACGTAAACTGGATCTGGTCGCCCGAAACTTTGCCTTTGTAAACCAGCTTGTAGGTCTGTCCTGCGTAATCGGTCATCAGCCAGAATGTGATGGTGTCGCCATCCACCTTGCCGTCGTGGATTTCGGCGGGCGACGTCGGGAGGCCTTCCGCGGTACCAGTGAGGGCGCCACCGGAGGTCTTCAGATTGAAAGTGAGCGGAACGCTGCCGCCTTCGAAATCGAAGGCGCCCTTCCAGACTCCTGCCACATCCGCGGCGAAGAGTAGTACAGCCAAGCAGGAGCAAAGACTCGCTAACCTGAGCACGGTTTTCATTCTTGCCTCCAAGGCAACGAGCTTATCCCAGCGAGAACGCCCCGTCAAGGCGAGACCAGGGCCCGTCAGACTCCCGTGCACGTGCAAGCGAGCCCGAGCGGCAGCCGCTGCGGACCAATGCTGTTTTTCAGGAGCCCAGCGCGTTTGGAGAATCCTAATGCGCTGAAGGCGGAGCAGAATCGGGGCCGCCTCAATCTCGACGATTGCAGCGGCAGCTTCGGCGAGGGTAGTATCGAACCCGTCCGGTTGCTATAGTAAGGGCCGACCGCAACGTCAACAAAGGAACAGCACGGCCTTCAGCAACTTTGGAATATGCTACGAGGGTATCCAGCGAGTCAATTCGCCGAACATGGATCTTCATTGGACTATTCCGCACCCCCCACTCCGTGTCCGGGTAGAATAGGTAGGCGCGGTTACAGCGTAGGACGTACCCGCAACGCACTTGCCGGCGAGAGCAGCGTCCTCCGCAAAATATGGATGAAAGACAATGGGGCACTGCAATATGAAGAAGGATTTACGCATTTGCGCTAAGACGGGTATGCCGTTGGACAAGCCAACCAGGCACCGTCACATGAGGTGGTATTTTCCAGCGATAGGACTGGCTGCTCTGGCATGGTTCTTGATTCGAGTGCTTCCAAAACCGAGCCGCGCGGCCTATCCCTGTCAGCAGGCGAGCGCTCCCCTCGCGGCCGGTTTCGTCACTTGGCTGATCGGCTTGGCGGCGCCTCTGACGCTGTCGCGAAAGGCGCGGACGCTCTTTGACGCCGGCAGACTCAGCTCGGCGGGTTTCCTGGCCGCGCTTGCGATGTGCGCAGTTGCGGCTTGGTCGCTGATGAGCCCTTCACCGGCACTTCGAGCATTCGACGCGGCTGATCCGCCCTATCGGCTCTTGGACGGTCCCCTTTCGCCGGTCGGCGTTGGCCGGGGTATTTCGCCGGGTAGGGTCGTGTGGGTGCGAGATCCGAAGGCGGTCTCCTGGAACGGGACCGGATCCTGGTGGGACGACACCTGCAACAACCAGCAGGCGATTGATGGCATGCTGTCACGATCTATCCAGTGGTTATCTAATGAAAAGAGCGATGCGAGGGCTTGGAACGCTCTCTTCCAGTACTTCAATGGGTCCCATGGCCGGGGGCGAGTGGGCTACAAACCCGGGGAGAAGGTCGCCATCAAGGTGAATCTCAACAATACGACCGACCATGGTACAAACAATCGACTCAACACGTCACCGCATCTGACGTTGTCTCTGGTCAAGCAGTTGATCGAGGTAGCGCACGTGAAGCCCTCCGATATTGCGGTTTTCGACCCCAGCCGTTTCGTTCCGGCGAACCTTTTTGACAAGATTCACAGGCTTTACCCGGACGTGGCGTTCGTAGATCACATCGGAGGAGACGGGCGGCTCAAAGCGGAATTCAAGGTCGATGCGATTCCATTTTCGATTGCGGGCCAGAACGCTACCGGCATCGCGACCACTGCGGTTGAGGCCACGTACTTGATTGATGCCTCCCTCCTCAAGGGGCACGTTGCATCCGGCGTCACCCTTTCCGCGAAGAATCTCTTCGGAGCGACCAGCATCAACCCGGACTGGCGCAAGAATGCGCACGATCATTTCAATCAAAACCGCGATGGCACTCCCAGCTACTCGACGTTTACCGATTTCCTGGGTCATAAGGATCTGGGCGGAAAGACAATGCTCTTCCTTATCGACGCGCTCTATGCCAACGATCTCGTGGACGATCCGCCACACCTGAAATGGAAGATGGCTCCCTTCAACGGCGACTGGCCCGGAAGTTTGTTTGCCTCGCAAGACGGAGTCGCCATTGATTCCGTGGGTCTGGATTTCTTGCGATCCGAATGGCCCCACTTGGCGGACCTCTCCTATTGCGATAACTACATGCGCGAGGCGGCGTTGGCAAACGATCCTCCGTCCAAGACAGTCTACGATCCGGAACGGGATGGGACGAAGTGCAACAGCTTGGGCGTTCATGAGCATTGGAATAATGCGGTCGAAAAGAAATACTCAAGAAACCTCGGGAAAAAAGAGGGTATCGAGTTGTACACCCGTCCCATCTAGCGGGATACATCGGCGTGTTTTTCGGTGCAGTTCAGCCGCCTCCTCGCGAATGAACGTACAGGCCGCTGGTATGCGCGGCAGGTCGCTCCTATATACTGAACTTGGTCCTACTTCCAATGATGATCTTTCAGCAGGGCATCAAAGAGCTCGTCGCCTTCGCACTGGCTGGCGCGAGCTTGGTTGTGGCGCAGCAACGCCCCAGCAGCTCACGCAGCATCTTTGAGGCCTCTTCCGATGTCGGAAAGACATGGGCGGGCTCGACGGTTTACGGGCCGGCCGACGGCATCTATCGCGTGACCGGCGGCGGAGCCGATATGTGGGGCGCCGCCGATGCGTTCCATTTCAGTTGGGTTCGAGTGTCCGGCGACGCGGCCTTGACCGCCGACATCCAGTTCCCCTGGGGCAGTAAGGCCCCTTTGGAGAAGGCTGTTTTGATCTTCCGTCAGAGCCTCGACCCGGCGTCGCCTTACGCCGATGTCGCGATCCACGCCGACGGACACATCACGCTGCAATACCGGGCGACGGCGGGAGGAAAGACCGTGGACGTGACCGCGGCTGATCATGGCTCGACGCGCCTTCGCATCGAGCGCAGCGGCGACCGCTTCACCGCCTACACGGGGTCCGCCAGCGGGAAAGTGACCGCCTTTTCCAACACGACCATCGCGCTGGAAGATCCGGTCTACGTCGGGATCGGAGTGTGTGCGCATGATGCCGAGGGGCTCACCACGGTGGGCTTCTCCAATGTCAGCATCGAGCGTTCCTCCGCTTCGCCGGCTGCAAACAAGAAGTGAATTGAGCCGGAAGTACCGGCCCGCGATGTTCACGGTTGCGCCCGTGTTGACGTGGTTCACCGCATCCTGAATCGTCGCATAGGAATCATAACCAAAGCTGGTGGTCCAGAGCGTGACACTCGCCGAAGCCGGGTTTACATACGCGACCGGGGCCTGTAATATTTGTTGGGCGCACCGGGCGTGGAAACGTCGCTGGCGACCGGCGCCCCACTGGCATGCGCCTGGGTTAATGCCGCAGTGAGGGTGATGCCGGTGCCGGAGACCTGTGCACCGGCCGCGTGCGCAGACTTGAGCGGCGCCGCGACGGTGATTGTGGCACCGGCGCCAGGGCCGCCGCCACGGCCGCCTCTGCCGCCGCCGGTGGTGGCGGCGACAACCGCCGTCTCCTGGTTCGCGCCACTGTCAATGGTGATGGTCTGGCCGGCGGTAAAGCCTGCCCCGCCGGCGACAGGGATAACGGTCGCGCCCGCGTTGGTGGCGGCGCCCGCCGTGGTGGCGCCTGCCGTGCCAACCGTCGCGATGACGGCGGTCTGGAGGTTCGCGCCCGTATCAATCATAATCGTCTGGCCGGCGGCAAAGTCTGCCACGCTGGCGACTTTGATATTGGTCGCGCCGGCGGCCGAAGCGGCCGACAGGGTGGTGGCGGGCTGCAACAGGAAATCGTTACAGTTGCTGTCGGTGTCGAGGCCGTCCGGGAAGCGGCCCGCGCTCCTATCGGGCGCGCTCGAGGCCGGAGCGGCCGGCCCGCCGAAACCACCGCGGCCCGGGCCGGGTACTGGCACGCGGCAGCCACTCTCTCCGGATCCCGATGTGGCCTGGTAACCCTTGGAGGCCCATGGGTCGACGAGGCCGCCGTAGTTGAGGCTGTCGACGACCAGGCCAGCGGCGTCACCGAGCACCATGTTGCCGGCGCTGGTGGAGAGGGCGGGGCCACCGAACCACTGGTTGGGCACCGGCGTCCCTTGGTAGCCCGCG
This sequence comes from Bryobacterales bacterium, assembly GCA_003167255.1. GTDB lineage: Bacteria > Acidobacteriota > Terriglobia > Bryobacterales > Bryobacteraceae > PALSA-129. Next base: position 41,126 of record PMTR01000168.1, on the reverse strand, counting down.
GTCGTCACCTGGGCGTCACGCACAACCGCGTCGATCGCGTGGTCCTTGGCCAGGGGGCTGTCGAGCGTGATGCCGGCGCCGAGCGGCTGGACGGGCTCGTTGCTCGAGTGGGCAAAGGCCGTCGCCGGCTGGAAGCTGATCCCCGTTCCCCGAACGCTGAAGGGGAGGTTGGCCGCATGGTTGAACTTCAGCGGGGCGGCCAGGTCGAGGCCCGTTCCCTGAGCTACCACCCACTCGCGGTTGGCATGCGCCTGGGCGAGGGCCGGCGTAAAGTCGACGCTGGCGCCGGCCGGACTCGAGGCGCCGACGGCGGTGATGGTAACCGTCTCGTGGTTCGCGGGGGTGCCAACGGTCAGCTTGTCGCCCACAACGAAACCGTTCACGCCGCGGACATTGATATTGGTCGCGCCGGCGCTCGCATTAGCCGAGAGCGCCGTGCGGCTCGACTGCGTGCCGACTTTCGTGACCGTGACGGTCTCGATCCCATGGCCGACGCTGTCGATGTCCAACCTGATCTTGTCACTGGCCGAGATGTTGGCGACGGACGTCACCTTGATGTTGGTCGCGCCGGTGGGCGCGTCCGCCCCCAGGAAGGCTTGCGTGCCCGGCTTGCCGACCGCGATGACCGTGGCCACCTCGTACCGCTCCAGAGCTTTTGCGACGGCGGGGTAGGTGGCGCCGTAACCGAGGGCGATCTTCTCGCCGACCACGAAGCCGGCCACGCTCGTGACAGGCACGTTGGTCGAGCCGGCGGGGATCGTGATAACCGGACCGTCGGGGAGGGGTTGCCACAGCGTCGTATTGTTGCCGGCCGCCGTCCCGATGGCGGCGATCTTGCGGGTCTCGGCGTTTGAGCCAACCCCGGAGCCGCTGTCGATGTCGATCGAATCGCCGACGTTCATGCCGGTCGTGCTCCTGACGCTGATGGTGGTATCACCCTTGCGCGCGGGGGCCGCGAGCGCGGAGTTGGAGAGGCCGAGCAGGTAGAAGCCGCGAGCCGCCAGCTTCTGCCCGGCCGGGATCTTCACGTTCGAGAAAATGGCCTGCTGGGTCGGGTGCTCGGTCAGGGTCCAGTTGGAGATGTCGACGTCCCTGGCGCCGGCGTTGTAGAGCTCGATGAACGAGTTCGTCGAGTTGGCGGGAGAACCGGCGCTAATGCGGAACTCGTTGATCTTGATTGGGCTGACGTTCCGCACCTTCTCGGCTGTCGTCTCGGAATGCTTCCCGCCGGTCGGCGGGTTCGTCCACGAGACGGCACCCACCAGGTCGCCGTTGAACGCCGCCGGCCCCGAGGTGACCTTGAAAGTCGCGCTCACGTTCGCACCCGGCGCGACCGGGTCAGCGAACATCTTCGACGTCTGGGTGGTGCCCGAAACGAAGGAGGTCCACTGCCTGTTGGGCACGGAAATGCCCAACTGGACGCCCACGGCGGGCGCCCCCGTGGTATTCGTGAACGTCACGGTGGTGTCCTGCGAGGACCCCGGTGAAAACGTCTGGAGTCCTGGCGGAGTGGCAGTTGCCGACGCCGGCGCCAGGCTCAGCCGCTGCACGTCGTACTTGGCAGCCACGACGTTGGCCTGCACCAACTGGTCGGTGGCGTCCGTCGGGAAGGTGCCCGCGGCCGTCATCGCGCCTTCATAGAAGGTGCCCTGCGAGCCGTTGCTGTTGTCGCCGCCGTTGCCCAGCAGGATGGCCCCCTGCTTGCGCATCGGGTCATAGGTGATGTCGACGCGCGGCCCGTTGAACATGACCGACAGGGCGCCGCGCTGGGCGTCGCCGCCCATGGAGGTCCAGTGGTGCGGTTCGCCCTTGGCCATCGCGCTCACGAATCGCCAGGTGATGTTCGGCAGGTTGGCGCAGACTTTGGATCCATCAGGGTTGACGCAACCGACAAGATTGTTCTCCTGGTCCGTCATCACCCACGGGCCGGGAGCGAGCCCGTGATACCAGCCGGTGGCGTTGCCGTAGTAGGTGGTTTCCATGGTGCCGTTGTCGTCGTCGCGGCTGTCGATCTCGGCGTTGCCGTAGTCGAAGCAGCAGCCGTTGTTGTAGTGCTGGCCGTTAATGACCCAGTACTGCCCCTCCGCCTGGTCGTCGACTGCGGTGCCCTTCACGTCGTTCTGGCGGAGGCCCATGCCCGGCGCGATGAAGACGCCGTAGGCCTTGTGGCCCATGATCGTAATCGGCGCCATGTCGGCGACCGGGAGGTTGTTAAACCCACCCATGGCCGGGCCGCTGAATCCGCCGCGGGGCGCCTGGGTGAGGTTATTATGCTTGGGGGATTGGTCGAAGATGGTGGTGATCCAGCAGTACGTGTTGGCGCAGAACGCGTCCTGCGCGGCCGCGTTGGCGTATCCGCCCGCGTCTCCGCCTGAATTTGGGAACGGCGACGCGACGGGCTGGACGACGCCGATGTCCAAGGTCTTGCCGTCCGACTGGCGCAGGACCTGGTAGAGCGGGCCGGTGTAGGAGGCGTACAGGGCGCGCGTGGTGCTGTGGGCGGCCACACAGGGGTCGCCGGCGGCGGCGTAGATGTCACATGGGCCTTTCGGCCTGGGCGGAGGGACATTGGCACCGGCCTGTTCGGCCATCGTCAACGTGGCGCCAATCAGCGTGAGCGCCAGTGCGAGCATTAGCACAAGATCGATTCTCGTTTTCATGTTCATCCTATTTGCCTTGCCGGGTTTATTCCGGCATCTCCTATTCCTTCCCGGAGGTAGACGTCCCTGCGGATGGAACTGCTCGAACCCTGTAAGGCGATGGACCATCCCTGGCCCGCCGCCTGCCGCGGCAAGGCGGATACGATCAGCAACCAGATCACACATCCGGCAAGCGCCCGCCCAACATCTCGCACCACGTGCCTGGATGCTCCAGCAGCGGCTTTCGTCATTATCGCATCGAGCCTCCGATACGAGAGTTTCGGGTATTATCCGGGATTTCCATTGTGAGCTTCCCGGCACAGTTCAGTATACATTCACTCGCTACTTTTCGACTCGCAAGCCGGCCAGCGTTGTCAAGCCTCGTTTAAAGTGTCCCCTGTCTTAACTCATTAGAAATGTCCCTTTTGCCTGGTTCTCTTCCAATTGTTATGGCGGCTCCCGAAGCGAAGCCCTGCGAGGCCGTAAGCCGAGCGTTTAGGGCGTAGCGCGGGGAGCCACTCGAACAATTTCCGCGCCGCGGATCTGGTGCTTCGCCAGGCTCTGCTCCGGCATCCCGTCGTAGCGCTGTTTCCATGGGTGGCTTGCTGTCGGTGGAGTGCCGCCGTACGGAATGACGACCTTGTGTGCTGCCTCCGTCTCCGCCCGTTGCGGCCGCTCTGCAATTTCCTCCCAGTCCACCTTCTGTCCTCGATACCGGATCTCCACGCGGCCGTCCTGCCACTCGCACACCGCCACTTTACCTTTGGCCGGCGCCCCATGATTTCCTTGCCGGTTCACTTGCAGAAATCGATTTTCATACCGCACCACCCAGTCGTTGCCGATCACCCGCTCCGTCTGTGAGCAGGCTTACGGCCAGGACTCCTCCGATTCTCGACGAAAGACCCATGCAAGTGAACTTACCACAGCGCGGTTCACGACTGAGGCGGACAAATGCGGGGTCGTCCGGTCTCGAAGCGACCCGGTACCGGAGTGGAATCCTCTCCGCGGCGTTCTCGCCGGGGGGAAAGCGGCTTGTGGCGGCTGGGATGGAGGCGCAGTACGTGAGGACGGGTAACGCCGCGCGTGCATTTGATGGTGCCAAGAAGGATCGTCAACAGATCAAGACCCTTTTGGGGTGCTTTACCGACAATCTCACCGGCCAGCCAGATAGAGAGGAGCAGCAGAACGCTCGGTATTTTCGACTACGGGACGATTACGTGTTCGACGGAGTCCGCGGGGAATATCGCGAGTCGGACGCGCCGGCGCCACTGTCTGCCTACGGGCGATCGAAGTGGCGCGCAGAGCCTGGTAGCGGAGAACGGTGCATGCCCTTTTCGATGTACACTCCCGCGCAGATGGCCAGGCAGCCGATATTCAACGTCACAAAGTTGCGCCGGGCCTTGGGGACGATGAACAGCCCGAACGCGTTGCAGAATACCGCCGCCCAGGCGTAGGGGACCAGCGTATGGTGCGAGCCCAAGCCAAAGTACCAGTAACGCGTGTACAGCGTGTGCTGGGTGTTGGAATAGAATTCCTTGAAGGCTTCGGCGCCGTGCAGGAAGAGGTTAAGGAACATGGCGTACGCCATCAGCTCGGCGATCTTCCAAATGGCCTCGTTCTGAATTTCAAACCGCGTAAAAACCGCCGCGGCACCTGAATCATGATCAGCAGAATGGCCGGGCCGGAACAGAAAGCCGATGCCAGAAACTGGGGCGCCAGGATCGAGGAGTTCCAATAGGGGCGGGCCGCCAGTCCGTTGTACAGAAACGCCGTCACGGTGTGGATGCCCACCGCGCCGGGGTGTCGCCGCCGGCCAGAAACGCCTTCAGCCGGCGCTGTGTTTCGGTTTCCCCTGCCGGCCAGGATCATGTGGACCAGCTCCGACTCCCGGCCACGCCGGTTCATTACCGATGAAAAATCCCAGCAGATAAAAGATCGATCAGCGCGTGACAGGACAGCCCCCGAGCTATTTCACGGGCGCGAATCTTCCAGTGGAGCAGATCTCGTCCCCCTTCGTGAGTTTTGCTTCCGCCGTTTGTTTTTCGAATACCAGGCAACCGCGCCCACATTGCCTTAGCGGGCACCTGTAGCGCGTCGAGCATTTCCACCTGCAGACACGCAAGCCATTTGCTACTCTTGATTGACCGCGGGTCCTACAGCTTGAAGTTGCAGATGTAGCCCACGTCGTCGCAATACCACATGTAGCCGTCGTGAATCGTGACGCCGTGAATCAACGGGTCCTTTTCCGTCAATTGAATCTTCTCGACGATCTTCCCGGTCTTGTAATCGAACCGGAAGAAGGCCCTGAAGTTAGAATCGGCGTTCCACAGAGTGTCGCCTTCCCAGCCGACGCCGTGCGGCCGATTGCCCGGCACTTCCCACCAGTCCTGCACCACCCACGTCTTCGGTTCCATGACGTAGATGTGCCGCGCCGGCGGGTTGGCGAAATAGAGAAGCCCGTCGCGGTGCTCAATTCCATGAGCACCCGTGCCAGAGAGGCCAGTGGTTGCGTCGAGCGCCAATTGTCCCGGAGGTCCGCCACGACCCCGTCCGCCACCGCCGGCCCGTCCGCCACCAGCTCCAGCAGCGCCACCGGCACCGGCGGCGGCGCCAGCACCACCGGCATCGCCGGCACCAGCAGCGTCACCTCGGCCACGACCCTGACCCTGACCACCGCCCCGGCCTTCAGGAGGTGGGAAGGGCGAGGTCAGCGGGCTGCGTGCGGCCGGCGGATCGCCCTTCTTGGCGTAAATTCTGCCAGCGCCCGGAGTCCAGTACTTTGCGATTGTCTTCCCGTCTTGCGGACTGCAGCTAACGATCAGGGAGTTGTGGGTCGAGGTGAGCCACATCACGCCGTCGTCATCGACCGTGACGCCGCTGGCGCCGACGATATCCGCGGTGAAATCACGGATAGTTTTGCCGTCCGCGTAGTTCACCAAAGTTACGTGTTCCGGTGAGGCACCTTGGTCCTGGACCCACAACCCTTCCTTCGTCGCTTGCAGCGCGTTCGGCTTGGAATACGGCGATTTGTAGACAATCTCCGGTTTCCGCGTGCCGCGGGATTTAATGGTGGTGATGTCGATACCTGCGGCGCACAACGGAATTGCACCAGCCGCCAACCCAAAAAACTCTCTGCGTCTCATCATCGATTCTCCTTGACAAGAACTTGGGACCACCGCGCTCGCCGCAGAAACCCCGAGTCCGCTCTTTCACGTATCCCGATCAAGCTGCCGGGGACTCCCAGGGTGGGCATCGTCCGGCGAAAAACCTGCTTTGTTACCCCTCGTGGAGACTAGCGTGCTTCCCTCACGTCCGCTAATGTTCTATCATAGATCAACGTTTGAGTCAAGCCAAAAAATGCAGGGACTAAAAAACAAACCGGAAAATGCATATTCTAAAGCGAAATCCTCACGCCGACCACCCAGTTCGAACCAAACGCAACTGGAAGAATACGCGGGAGCTTGCTAAATCCCCGATGATCTTGCATTAACCCGGCTATTAGGGTGGCCGGGCGTCGGCTAACCAATAAAAAGCCTGGTCACAGTCCGAACATCGGGGACTTCTTCGAGCGTTCGCACGTTCTCAACAATGGCGGCGATCTTGTCGTTGGGCCAGCTTGCAAATCTGGCACAGTCTGCGAATTTGGCGGCGACTTCGTTGTAGGTCATGGGGTCTGCCGGGTTCCCCTTAGCGAAATCGGCGCGGCCGGAAATGGTCCTGCCGTCCACGAGCCGGATCTCGATGATGCTGGTCATCTTGTTGTAGCCGGCCTTCTCAGCCTCGGGATGAACGCTGAAATGGACGCGCTCGATCATCGCCTGGACTTCCGGCCGCCTGACGACTTCGTCGGCGAATTCGCGCAGCCCCGCCCTGCCGTAAAGCAGGATTGCCGCCATACAGAATTCCATGCTGAACTTTGCCTGAAGCGCGTTCTTAGGCCGGTGGTGGATGAGCGCACTGGGCATATTCCGGTTGGCGCCGACGTCCAGGCGTGCGACCTGTTGGGCGGTGATGTTGTTCGCTTGCATGAGTCGCAGCAATACGGTCATAGCCGGATGCGTCAGGGAACCGGAGGGAAACGGCTTGATCGAAATTCCTGGCGAAACCAACGTCCAGGGTTGTGCCAGCTTGATCGCGCCGGCATCATAGCCGCTTCCGCCGGCAGCATGAAAGAAGCCACTTGGCGCTTCGAGGATCTGTTCGCTGGCGGTCCAGCCCAGCGTGGCCAGATCGGCTGCGACGATGCCAGACTCCGCGGCGCGACCGGCGTGAAAGGGCTTGGTCATTGTCCCGAAATTCTCGCGCAAGCCGGCGGACTGGCTTCCGGCGATGCCCAGCGCGCGGGCGCAGGCCGGCACGTCAGCGCCATGGAGCTTCATGGCAGCGGCTGCGGCTGCGAATGTGCCACATGTCCCGGTGGAGTGAAATCCATCTTCGTAATGACGCGGGGCAATGGCCTCGGCGATTTTGCATTCGACTTCCATCCCGAGATGGTAGGCGAGCATCAGGTCTCGCCCGGACATCCCTTTTGCTTCGGCCACCGCCCATGCCGCCGAAAGACAAGGCGCGGTGGGATGAGTGAGCAGGCCATAGACGCGATCCGGGGCCACGGCCAACTGCGTGTCGTCGTAATCGTCGGCGTGGATACCGGTCCCATTTGCAAACGCGGCAAACCGTACCGGTAACTTCATCGAGGATCCCCAGATCGTCGCCTCATTGCGCGCGAGGCCCAACGATTGCAAGTATGTGCGCGTGAGACGTCCAATGGCTCCCACCGAGCCCACTAGTGCCAGGCCGATGCCATCGAGGATGGATTTCTTGCCCAGGTCGAGCACTTCTTGGGGCAAATCGGCATACTTGGTCCGGACGATGAACTCCGCGACTCTGCGAGTTAGCCCTTCTTGATCGGCGGCCGGCGCGCTCTGCCGTAAGTCGGCAACCTGGCTCTTGGCGAGGAATGCGGAGTTTGCGCCCAGAGCTGCCATCTGGGCCAGCTTCCTTCGTGTCAATCTCATTTTTTTCGATGCTTCGAGCAACAGCTTACCGCAGTCTCCAGACCGCTGACTGCCCCCGGTTTCCTGCAACCTCCCCGCCCCTGGACGGAAAAGAACGGCCTTAACCGGTGCCTACTTTTGAATCTTCTGGAGGTATTCCACCAGGACGTTCACGCGCATCTCGGCGGAAGCGGCATCCGCGCTGATGGACTTGAACGCGTTGCCCCAGGTGGGCATATCGCGACTGCCGTGGGCGGCCACCGCGTCTTCGCCGCTAACAAACCGGTGCATCCGCACAGTCGGGAATTTGCTGCCATTCCGGCGGCTGATCTGCGTCAGGTCGGAAGGCCTGGTTTTCAGGGCATCGGCGGCCGGGCCGTTGCCTTTGGCGTCCACGCCGTGGCAGACGGCGCAGAATTCGCGGAACAGGTCGGCGCCTGTCCGGGCCGTAGTGGGTTGAATGTTTTCGGTCTTGACCTGCTTGCTCTGCGCATGGAGGGAGGCGCTCAACACCAAAAGAGATCCAACTATGAAATAGTGAGGTCTTAACCGCATCTCTGTTCAATCGTCCTTTCAAGAACAGAGGAGGGCTTGACCCCCATCACACTGGTGGTCAGCGGGCCTTGGCCCTCCTCGATTGGTTTTAGAAGCGGAATCGGGCCACAATCTGTCCATTTCTCGGATTATCCTGCACGGTTCCGGGGTTGATATAGCCAAACCCTCCGGTAAGTTGCCCCGCAGCATTGTGGGTGGTTGTCGCCAGGGGATTGGTGGCAACTGGATTGTTCATGTACGTACGGTTGAAAATGTTAAAGAACTCCGCCCGGATCTGCAAGCTCATCTTTTCCCGGATACGGAAGATCCTGCCGAGCGACGCCTGTTCACTGGGACGCCGTTCATACCGGAAGTCGTTGTAATAAGGGGCGGCTGTTCCGAACTGCCCCGCGGCCGGCTGGGCCCACGCGGCGGGGTTCAGCACGAGATTCTGGTAGGGATCGATGCAGTGGCAGTTGAGGTCCTGCAGGAACAACGGCACGCCTGCCACCCTGTTGACAGTGGCGGTTTGGAACAACACAGAACTGAGATTGTTGGTCGACGCCGGTGTCGGAATGGGCAGGCCGGTTGCGTACTTCACGATAGTGCTAAGGGTCCAGTCGCGGACTGCGGCGCGCAAGAAGCGGCTGGAACTAACCGCTGGAAGCTGATAGTTGAGCGCCACCACCAGGGCGAACGGCTGCTCATTGCTGGTTATCGCCTTTTGGGTTGGGAGGTTGGATATGTCGTTGTTGTTGGCGCTACCCTCATTCTTCAGCCATACGAAGTTTGACTGCACGTCCAAGCCGTGGGAAAGGCGCTTGGTGAGTTTCATCTGCAAGGAATCGAACCAAGACCTACCCAGAGCTGCGCCCACTACCGAAATGGTTGAGAACTGTGGGTACGGCCGGAGGGCCTGAGCCAGCGTCTGGGTGGTCGGGAATCCTGCGTATGGCGCCTTAAATCCGGCTGCTATAACTGCCGCGGAGGCCACTGTCGACGTGAGAAGCGTCCGGTTGGCCGCGTTCGTGATGTCCAGGCCAAAAGTAGCCAGCCGTGCCGGCGTGAGCGCGTTCAAATTTTCCTGAGCGTCCTGCTCCAGCCAGACGCCGCGGTTGCCTACGTAGGCGGCCTCGATGACCAGATCCTTAGTGATTTCACGCTGCAGCGAGACATTCCATTGGCTCACACGCGGCGGGCGGCCCGCGTTATGGTCGATTTCCGCCGAAGGGCTCTGGATTTGACCGGGCTGGGGCCGGACGCCGGCATTCAGCGTGCTGTTGAATAAATCGCTGAGCTTATAGGTCAGACCGTTCTTGAGCAACGACGCCGGAGAACCATACGTTGGGTTTGAAAAGGCAAGTGTATTCCAACCGCCGGCGCCCAAAGTGGCCTGATTGGTCGCCTGCCCACCGCCCGTTTGGGCGTAGGTGAAGCCAAATCCGCCGCGCAACACCGTCTTGGGCGCGATCTGATAGGCAGCGCCGAATCGCGGGCCGAAAGCGTCAGGATAGGGTTTAGTAAAGATGCAGTTGCAAGCTCCCGGGGAAGATCCCTCATAGACGGTGGCGCCCAACAGCCCGCCGGCGGAGGGGTTTGGAATGCTCGCTGAGAAAGCACTGACGCGATGGTGGATCTCGTCGCCGGCGCCCTGCAAATCATATCGAAGCCCATAATCGAGCGTGAGCTTGCGCGTCACCTTCCAGTTATCCTGCAAGTATCCGGCCCAGGATGCCTTGCGGGTCTGAGGCAGGGCGGGGTTGGAGACGCTGGCGGTATTCACCAGGCCGAGCAGAAAGCTAGCATATGGCAATCCAACGGTGCTGCCCCCGATGGTCTGTCCCTGGGTGTAGGGCAGCCCGGTCTGGGCGCCACTGAAGGTGTAACTGCCGTAGGCTCCGGAGGTGCCCGAGGTCAGGGCGTCGATTCGCCAATCGCCACCGATCTTGAAGGTATGGTTGCCGTGGACCAAAGACGTGTTGGCGACAGCCGTCGGCTTGTATACCTCGATGGGCTGGCAATTTACCGAGCCCATGCCCAAGGCCATGCCGCCACCATTGGTCGAATTCAGGCCGCTGATAGCAGGGAAGCCTTTGCCATAGACTGCGCCCACCAGGCCCAGGCCGGCAACGGGGTCGTAACCCTCCACGGCGGGCAGCCCACAGTCTGTATTGTAGTGGTCCAGGTAGCCAACGCCGAGGTGTACCAGCCAGGTGGGAGTCAGCGGCTGGTCGTAATTGAGCCGATAGGTGCTGGTGAGCGTTTGAATGAAACGTTGTTGCGTGATGGGGACCGGCAGGCCGTCGAGGCCGTTGTAGTGGGGGCCTTTGTATTGCGACCAGTAGAACGAGAGCTTCCCCTGATTGTTGAAGGACTGATCGATCTTCAGTGAAGGAATGTACTCCTTGGTCAACGCGGTGTAATTCTGAGTCCAGTTATTGAGGATTCCAGCCCCCGTGGGCTGCGGGATCAACGCCTGTATTTTCAAGGCAACCAGGTCCATGCGAGGCTGGGGGACCTGATTGAGGGGGAACGGAATCGTTACCACCTGGCCGCTGGCCGTCGTCACGAAATTGGTAGGGTCGTAGATGGTGTTTTCCGCAATGTTCGCGCCGGTCGGGTCTTTGCCGAGCGACTTGCCGGTGAGCGCTGCGCTAAAGTCCCCGTTTCGCATCGCAGCAGTGGGGACGTTGGTTAAACCGGTTAGGCCTTGCGACTGGTAGAACTCCTCATAGGAGAAAAAGAAAAAAGTCTTGTTGCGGCCGTTGTAGAGCTTGGGTATCCACACCGGGCCGCCGACGTTGCCGCCGAAGTCGTTTCTCCGGTTGGGCGGGCGAAGCAAGTGTCCTCCTACGCCGCTACTGGTGAAGGGGATTCCCGCGCCGAGGTCTTCATTGACCAGGTACTCAAACACGCTGCCGTGGACCTGGTTGCTGCCGGACTTGACGACGTAATTGAAAAAGCCGCCGGCCACCTGACCGTACTCGGGAGCGAAGTTGCTGGTCAGAACTGAAACCTCCTGAAGCGACTCCACGGAAGGCTGCACCTGGTCCTGGCGGATCGCCAGGCGGCTATTATTCGCCTGCATTCCCTCAATTTGGATGTTGAATGAATTCTGCGGCGCCCCATTCAAATTGATGGAAGAATAGCCGGAAAAAACTCCGGTCGGCACGAGGGTGATAAGAGTCAGCGCGTTGCGAACACCAGCGGCCGAGCTGTTGCCGCCTGCCCCGAAGTTCATGGGCAGATCGTTCAGCGTCTCAACCGCGATGGTCGAGCTCTGCTCGGCACTTTCCGTCTTGAGCAAAGCGGCGTCGGCCATCACGGTGACCGAATCGGTGGCCGCGCCCACCTTCATCGTGACATCGACGCGCGCTGTCTCCCCGACAAATACCCGAATGCCTACCTGGATGAATTTACTGAATCCCAGAACTTCGACGCTGACATCGTAGATCCCGGCGGGCATTTGCGTCAACGTGTAATTCCCCGTGGGAGTCGTCACGACTTTGAACTGCTCGCCGTTTTCCTTGTTGACTGCGGCAATAGCCGCGTTGGGTACGACGGCTCCGCCTGCATCGGTAACCGTACCCGTGATGACCCCGCGGTCGTTCTGGGCAAACAACAGAGTTGCCACAGTGAAACCGGTCAGCACAAACAGAATTCTCATGTCCTTACCTCTCCCCTTTGTTACGTGTCCCCTGAAATCGTACGCGACATATGATTTATCACACAAGCGACCTTGTGTCAAGGCTTTTGTAGATGGCCCCCAAAACTGGGAGGGGCGGGCAGTTTGCAGGGGGCCGAGGGATTTAGGCCGAACTGGCTGGGCCAAGAAAGAGTTTGGCCGTCAGGCGCCTATGCGAATCAACGAATTCGAGCGCGCTGCCGAGCGTTCCGAACGCGGACCGTGTTACCATAATTTGATAAATCATGAGTCAAAGACTATGGAAACCTTGGGTTTTGGACAGATTGAAACCATCTCATTGACCGAACGGGTGATTGCCGCTTTGAAGAGTGCTTTTTTCTCGGGCAAGCTTCGGCCCGGCGACACCATCGTGGAACGCCAGATCGCACGCGAAATGAATGTAGGGACGCCGGTTGTGCGCGAAGCCCTCATCTCTCTGAAACATGAGGGATTTGTGCGGCGCGTGAACAACAAAGGCAGCTTTGTGACGGCATTTTCGGTGGCCGAAGTGCGCCAGCTCTACGAATTGCGCATCGAACTGGAAACTCTCGCGATGCAGTGGGCGCGATTGCGCGTGACCGAAGCGGAATTGAAGGAAGCGCAAGCTCTTGCCGATCGTTTGGTCGAGGCCGGGCGACGCGGCAACCGCCGGGAATTCCTGGCATGCGACTTCGAATTCCACCGCTGGTGCTGGAGGCTCTCCGGAAATGCGTTCCTGGCTGAAACCCTGGAGCGATTGATGGCGCCGCTCTTCGCATTTGTGGTGCTGGCGAGCGAAGCGCCCCTGACGGCTTCGATGGGACGCGAGCACAGCGCTCTGATCGACGCGCTGCGGTCAGTTCCAGAACCCGAGTTTTCAACCATCGTTCGAAGAACGTTCACCGCCTTCGCCTTGCGATGGGTGTCCGCGACGCCGCACTTAGCCGATTCGCAGCCTCCGGAAGACGCTTGAATCGCTACTTGGCAGAGGTCGCCCGGCACGGTGACATCGTCATTCGACCCGATTGCCGGCAATGTACACCGATTCGATTTTGCGGGTATTCTTGATATCGGCTAAGGGGCTTGCCGACAGTACAAGAAAATCGGCCCACTTCCCTTTTTCGACGGTTCCCAGGTCCTTCGCTCCCAGGAACTCCGCGGCGCTCTTGGTAGCGGCCGTGATCACCTGCCCGGGAGTCAGCCCCGCCGCCACCATCAGCTCCGCTTCCCAGTGCTCGAAATAACCGGCAAAACGCGCCGGAGGGCCGGTATCGGTACCGAGGCCGTATCGGATGCCTGCGTTGGCCAAGCGCTTCAGATTCTGCTTAGCCGTCTCAAGAAACGCGGGGTACCGGGGCAAATCCGGGTCCGCGGCAATTCTTTTCTGATACTCCGCGCTCTGCAGGGTGGCGATCACCTCGGGAGAAACTCCGCGAGTGAAGAACGGATCCGTGAGAAAAGGCGCGGGCTTGGCGTACACGAACATGGACGCCTCGCGCGAGAGCGTGGCTGCCATTTGCCATGTGCCGTGCTGCTTCATCAGCCGAATCAACTCATCGTCTACGGGCTTGTCGCGGACACTATGGGCAAGTCCGTCAATGCCGGCGGCCACCAGTTGCTTGGCGTCCTGCAAATAAAAAACGTGAGCAACCACTTTCAGGCCATGTTTGTGGGCTGCCTGAATAATTGTGGTGGATACCTCTATCGGGATCTTTGGGTCTTTGCCCAGATGATCGTCCACCCAGATCTTGACCAGATCCGGGGCGTGCGAGGCCAGTTCCTCCACGTCAGCGGAGGCTTGTTCAGAGGTTGCCACTTCGTACGGCACGCCTGCCATTCCGGGCGCGGTACTGGGGTATCCGGCCTTGCCGGTAAAGCCGCGACCTGCGGTAAAGATACGGGCAACCGAGGGGCGGTCGCGGCGTTGCTCCTCGCGGATTTGATAGACCAGCGGCTGGTCGGTCCCCATGGAAACGACGGAAGTTACACCATAGCTGGCATAGAGATGAAGGCTCTTTTCGACATTTTCCCGCGTATAAAACCGCTTCACATCCTGGGTGAGCCCCGAAGCAACGCTGACATGGCCGTGAAGGTTGATGATACCCGGCATCACGTACTTGCCGAACACGTCATTGACGCTCGCGCCAGCCGGGACCTTGAGTTGCGAGGCGGGTCCTACCCACGTGATCCGGCCGCTATCCACGATCATCGCGGCATCGGATACAGGAGCGCCCCCGCGCCCGTCGATCAGCGTAAAGCCCTTGAAAACCATGCCTTGAGGCATGGCGGGCAAACACAGCAGGAGGCCCAGGAGAAGGCGTTTCATTTGGTCCTCGTCCTCGCTTCTTCTAGAACGCGGCAGGCCCGTGAGGGATTGAACACGCCACAGGAGCAAAAACGGGTGAGATAGGTGACGGCCTGCCCGGGCGTCCGGCGTCCTTCTTTAACCCAGTCGATCATTTTCTTGGCCAAAGACGAACTCACCATCCCGTGGCCGCACATGGTGGACAGCATTAACACATCTTCGTTGGGGAGGTGGCCGGTCTTCCCCTCGAAGCCAAGCGAGTATCCAACGCTGTGGCGGCAAAGCCCCGCCGCGTGGCAGCATTGCTCAGCGCCGTCAATGGACGTGGAAATATTGACGCTCAATCCGAGGTCGGCTTCCCGGACCTCCTTCAGGAAATCTTCCGCTGCGACGCGATTGTCGAAGACCGCCGCGGCCGTAGTCGCCACGTCCAGACCGGCAATTACGGCGTCGAAGTCAGGTGTCATATTCCGCCTCCAGTGTGAAAGCGGATTGATGGACTGAGTAGGCCGGAGCGCGCCGCCGTGCCGGCCATCGCCCAGATTCACTGGGTTGAACCGGCGGGCGATTTCCAGGAACCGGCGCAGCCTGGGAACCGCATTTTCATCATTCCGCCCTTTGCTGCTGATGGCAATCACGACGTAGTCGTCTCGAAAGCTCTCAGCATCTCCAAAACGGTGTAGGGTGTTAGTCATCGCGAGAGTACCTCCAGTTTAACTGTCTCCGGCGCCGCGTTCGTGATTCTCCCGAGTCCGGTGTTGGTCTTGGCGCGCTCCAGCTTATATCCGAGACGCTCCAGAATCGGCGCCACAACCCGTTCCTCCCCATCCGCATCGCACCGTGTCCCGACGCCGAGCGCAACCACCGTATCCAGCCGCTTCTCCACTTCCCGCACCAGCAGGATAATCTCTTCTGTGCGTTCGACCGGAACCTTGACTTCAGCAATCGCCGACATCACTTTCTCGTTGAGAATGTCTTCGCGGAGTGTCCCCGTCGCCACATCCGACATGAGCGAGGTGATCGGATTTTTCTTCTCGAAACTCACACCGGCCTTGGCCAACTCCCAGCACATTTCCTGGATTTCCCGCATCCATACGCCGACGCCGGGACGGCCGAACTCGATGGTAAAACCAACCTCCCCCACCTTCACGCGGCCACTGATGTCGTTGGTCTTGACCTCCTCGGTCCCGCGGCCTTCCACACCCGTTGATTCGTGCGGCACCCGGGGATCTGAGAAAG
Organism: Bryobacterales bacterium; assembly: GCA_003167255.1. GTDB lineage: Bacteria > Acidobacteriota > Terriglobia > Bryobacterales > Bryobacteraceae > PALSA-129. The sequence goes on along the minus strand of PMTR01000168.1, from coordinate 25,751 downwards.
CCCGGCGCACGACGCGCGGCCACGTCAGTTCCTCCGGCTCGAACGCCGCCGTCGGACAGACGTCGGGTTCGGGCTCGAACCGCAGGCGCAGCATCTGGAAGATCCGGCGGACCGTTCGAATCAGCGTCGGGTTGAGGTGCTCCTGACTTAAGCCGTTGAAACAGGCATAACATTCGACACATTCGTGCAGGTTGACGGTGGCCCGCTTGACGACCGGGTCGATGTAAATCGCGCCCATAGGGCACACGTAAGTGCAGTTCCCGCAGGCGACACACTTATCTTGGTTGATTTTCACGGTTCGACTCCTCCTCCTCCTCTTACAGCGATTCCCCAACCGCCGAACGGCGGGGATCGATACGGCTGACCAGCAGCGCCGAAAACAGACAGAAAGCACTGGCCAATATGAACGGCGATTTCCATCCCAAAAGGGTGGCCAGGTAGCCGACCATTACCGCCGAAATCGCTCCTCCGAGATTTCCCCAGGTATTCATTACCGATGAAACAGAGCCGCTGAAATTCCCTCCGATATCGATGCACATCGCCCACGAAACAGCGACGGTCAGTTCCAGGCCGGCGAGCGCGATGGTCAGGCACGCGAGGGCCAAGAGTGCGTTGTTCGTCAGCACTCCTGGAACAAGCGCGAGCCCGGCGATCACGAACCCGAAAAGCGAAACCGCGAGACGGCCACGACGCAGGTTATTCCATTTGGACACCAGTCTATCGGACAACAAACCCCCGCCCACGTTGGTCAGGGTTGCGGCCAGCAACGGGAGACTGGCAAGCCCGGATTTCAGCTCGGTGAAGTGCCGGGCTTCCCGCAGATACGTCGGGAACCACGCCAGATACAGCCAGACAACCCACCCGTAGCAGAAATAGGCCGCGCTCAGATACCACAGGTCACGAGTACGGAGAATGTGCCGCCAAGGCACCGCCCGTTTAGGCTGTGTCTTCGAGCGATTGGCTGCTAACAACTCCAGTTCAAGGCGGTTGGTGCCGGCGTGCTCCTGGGGCACGTTGCGATAATAAAGATACCAAGCCAGTGCCCAAAGAATACCTGCCGCGCCGAATATCCAAAAAACCGATCTCCAGCCTGCGATCCTCAGCAGGTACACTACTAATAATGGCGCGGCCGCCGCCCCCAAACGGGATCCTGAGTGCTGAAAACCCTGCCCGAAGGCCCGCCGCCGCACCGGCAGCCACGGTACCAGTGCGCGAGAACCAGCGGGAAACCCCGCCGCTTCGCCCATCCCAAACAAAAAACGGGTGATTCCCAAAGAAATCGCACCGGCGGAGAATCCCGTTGCGGCGGTGAACAACGACCACCATGCCATGGCGCCCGCCAGCACGATCCGAGGCCCAAACCGGTCTGCCATCCACCCACCTGGCACCTGAAACAGAGCATAGGACCAGTTGAACGCGGAAACGCTCCAACCCATTCGGATCTTACTGATCTGGAATTCCCGCATGATCGCCGGGGCGGCTACGCCTATCGCGCCGCGCTCCATATACATCATGAAGGCCATCAGGAAACTCAGGGCCAAGACGTAGTACCTGACGTGCGTGGCCCGATCGCCGACCGGTGGCTCCGAACCGATGGTGGAAGCCCACTCGCCAGCGCCGCCTTGGGCTGAAACAATTGATTCCAAGCGGCTTCGAGACGTGTCATCTTCCAACAGCGCATCCCCCAGGATATGATTTTATATCGTAGCTTGACGATAAAGCAAGAAGAAATGTAAAATGATAGATCAACGGGCAAATCCTATGGTCAAGGTTGCGATTATTGGCACGGGAAATATCGGCACCGACTTGATGATCAAAATCCTCCGAACCTCCAAGGTTTTGGAAGTGGCCGCCTTCGTCGGTATCGACCCCGAATCCGATGGTCTGGCGCGAGCTCGCCGGATGGGCGTGCCGGCGACGGCCGAGGGCATGGATGGTCTGGTGAAGGCGCGGGACTTCGCCGAAATATCCATCGTATTTGACGCCACGTCGGCCAAGGCGCATCATAAGCACGAAGCCTTCCTGCGCCCTTACGGCAAGCAACTCATTGATTTAACTCCCGCGGCCATCGGTCCATATGTCGTGCCGGTGGCCAACATGTCAGAGCACTTGGGGGCGCCTAACTTAAATATGGTCAGTTGCGGGGGCCAGGCGACCATACCCATGGTCGCGGCCGTGAACCGCGTGGCCAAGGTCCTCTACGGCGAGATCGTCGCCAGCATCGCTAGCAAATCGGCCGGACCCGGCACGCGCGCGAACATCGATGAGTTCACGCAAACCACCGCCAGGGCGGTCGAGAAGGTGGGCGGCGCGGCCCGTGGGAAAGCCATTATCGTTCTGAACCCCGCCGATCCTCCCCTCATCATGCGCAATACGGTGTTTTGCCTGACTGAGGATGCCGACACCGATGAGATCGAGCACTCGGTCGAGAGCATGGCCGCCGATGTCCGTTGCTACGTGCCGGGTTACCGTCTGAAGCAGCGCGTGCAATTTGACCGGATCGGAGGGGATCGTCCCGTCGCGATTCCAGGTATGGGTACGTTCCACGGGCTCAAAACAAGCATCTATCTTGAGATCGAGGGCGCCGGACATTATCTTCCCAAGTACGCAGGCAACCTGGACATCATGACCTCGGCTGCATTGCGCACGGGCGAACGGCTCGCCGAAGCGAACGGAGGAAAGACGCAATGAGCGGGTCCCGCCTCTACATCCAGGACGTTACCCTTCGTGATGGGATGCATGCGATACGGCATCAGTACTCGATTAGCCAGGTGGTTCAAATCGCCAAAGCGCTCGATGAGGCGGGTGTCGACGCCATCGAGATCAGCCACGGCGACGGCATCGCGGGTTCGAGCTTCAATTACGGTTTCGGCGCTCACACGGACTTCGAGTGGATTGCAGCAGTCGCCGAAAACGTTAAACGCGCGAAAGTGACCGCCCTGCTGATACCCGGAATAGGAACGGTTGAGGACCTTCATAGCGCGTACCAGGCAGGAGCGCGCAGCGTGCGCATAGCAACCCATTCCACCGAGGCCGACATTGCGAAACAGCACATCGAGCACGCCCGCGCCTTGGACATGGATGTGGCCACGTTCCTGATGATGTCTCACATGACGCCCCCGGCGGAACTGGCCCGCCAGGCGAAACTGATGGAATCCTACGGCGCTCATTGCGTTTACGTCGTCGATTCCGCGGGTGCTTTGCTGATGCACGAAGTGGCGGAGCGATTCCGCGCCTTTAATGAGGTGCTCGACCCGGCAACGCAGAAAGGCATGCACGCACATCACAACCTGGGTCTGGGTATTGCCAACACGATTGTCGCGATCGAAAACGGTGCGACGCGCGTCGATGGATCGCTTGCCGGAATGGGCGCCGGAGCCGGAAACGCTCCGCTGGAGGTGCTGATTGCGGTGCTGAACCGCCTCGGACTCGAACATGGCTGCAATTTGTTCAGGTTGATGGACGCAGCGGAGGACCTGATCCGGCCCATCCAGGATCGGCCGGTGAGAGTGGATCGCGAAACCCTTTCGCTGGGGTATGCTGGCGTGTACTCGAGCTTTCTGCGCCACGCGGAGTCTGCATCCGCCCGGTACGGCGTGGACACAAGAGACATCCTGGTGGAACTTGGGCGGCGGCGAATGGTCGGTGGTCAGGAAGATATGATCGTCGACGTCACCCTGGATCTCGCGAAAAAGCTGTCTGCGAGCCGTGGCGGAGAGCGAAAGTAGCGTCCATTAGCGGGCCGCCGGAATCTCAGCCGTCGCGGCGCGTCAGGCTGCGTGCTTGTGGGCTACCAGTACAATCGCGGTGGAGCGTATGCGGACGTATTTATTGTTGTGGGGGCCAAAGGGATCGTTTTCCCATAGCCTGATGAGCCCATAACGCGAAACGACGGCAGCCGTTCTTTTGGGAAGACCGGCTAGCGTGTCCCTTTTCACCATCGTCTGTTCTATAACAGGACCGCAATACCCGATTTCAAAGCCGGAACCTCGCATACGGTTGGCTTCAACCAGCGCCTCCGCCAGCCGATTCTGTGCGTATGCCGCCAGGTCTATTTCCGCTGCCAGGATTTGCAATTGTCGAAGCTCCGCGAGCAAACGATTTCTCTGCCAAGGCGGGCCCTCATCGCTCAGCACTCCCTCCGGAACGTCGAGCCAGGACTCGATCTTGTCCACCTGTGTGGAAGAAAGGCTTCCCTGTCGAAGAGCCGGGAGCTGCGCCCGTAGACGATCACGGTGAATGAATACCAATCGCCTGGAAAATTCCTGGCCGCCCTCGCAGTCGTCCGTGTACAGGAGCGGGATGTATCCTCGCTGCGCGGCATCGGGACCGAGGATACCAGACTCCTCCCTGAGGTCCAAGATGCGGACGAGCGTCCCGCCACTCTTGAGTACGCGCCACATGCCTGCGAAGGAATCGACCAGGACAGGCCATACAATCGCATCAGCGACGGAAAGTTCAGCCACGACATCCACCACCCCGTCCGAAATCTCCGGAAGACCGGGCAACGTCGCCACAGTTTGGCCCGGACGCATCGAATGTCGATCGGTGCTCATCCAGTGAGTTCCCGGCGGCAGCGCATCTCCTATGAGTATGGATAACTCGCCGCTTCCGGCGCCGACTTCCAACACGGCCGATCCGACGCGAAGGTGCGGAACCAGCATCTTGCGGATGATGCGTCGCAAGGCAGGCCGCATCCATACAGCCGCCCTTGGCCGGCTGGGACTACTTTCCAGCCGCCTGTCGTTGGGCAGTCGGCTGTCCCGACCGTCGGCATGAAGGCCGTCGATCCCTTTCGCGGTGACAGGTGCACCCATTTTGCGCGTGATAATTAATCTATCACACGCACGGGATATTTCGATTCCATTCCCGCCGGCGACACCGTCACGGTGAAGCTCCGGCTGCGGAGCCTCATAAACACTACGATCCGGAAGTGAGCTCCGTAGCGCGGCCGGTGGAGTTGGAAGTTCGGAAAAAGTAGCTCCGCGAGTCAGAAACTACCGGTAAAGAACAGGTACGGATACGTGTAGCCGAAGGTGACCTTGGATTGTTCCAGATACTGGCCGGCGAACAGGTGGCCGTAGCCGGCGCCGAATTTCCAGACCTTGGACCACTGGTAGAGCGCGACGGTGTTGGTTTCCCAGCCGATGTGGGAACTGGTGGTATTGCGGTTCAGCACCGCGGAGCTGCCGCTGGAGTTGTAAAGCGAATCCTGCACGGTGGCGAGAGAGAAGTCGTTGACATCGCTCAGCAGCTTCAGTCTTTTGGTGATCTGGAGGTCGATTCCGGCGCGCCAGTTCTTGAGGTTCTTCCAGCCGAACTGGTCGATCATTCCGTAATAGCTGTGGTTGCTGGGGTAGAACTGGTCGAAGGTGCCGCGCAGGCCGTCTTTGGTGGTGGGATCGCCGGAGGCGTAGCTGTACTCGGCGCTGACGCGCGGCTTCCACGTCTTGTCGGTGATCGTCCAGCCGAGCACATAGCTTTGGCCCAGTGCCTGGATGCGGTCGGAGGAATAAGAGCCGCGCTGCACCACCACCTCGGCGACGTAATCCAGACGCCCGGGCGCTTTGCCGAATACGCGCGCGCCGGGACTGACCACCAGGGCATCTCCGAGAACGCCGGTTTCGCTCTTGATGAGCAGCGTCTGCTTGAAGAGAAGGTAAGGCTCCAGGTTGATGCCGGCGGGGAGGTTTTTCAGAGAGCCATAGGCGCCATAGAAATGCTCGCCGGGCTTGTGGCGGTCGATTCGCGTGGGGTCGATCAGAACAACGGAGCCGGCGAGCAGATCCACCTTCGCGTTACCACGAGTCACCCCGAGATCCAAGGCGTCGAAGGTCCGTGACATGCCCCAATCGGCCGGACCGATCAGGCGCTGGCCGCCAAACAGCAGTTCCTGGCGCCCGGCGCGCAGATCGAAATTCAGGGGGCCGTGGGTGCTCACTTCGACAAACGCCTGGCGCAGGTCCAACGGGTTGTAAATGGTGCTCGGCGCGACCGGCGGGTTGTAGGCCTCTACGCGCGCGTCCTGGGTTTCGGCGTAGAAGCGGAGCCAGGAAGTGGGCTTGATGCCGAGGTGGACGCGCAGGCGGTTCAGATAGTAGGTGTCGGGAGCGTTGTTAGTGAGTGAAGTCCCGGAGGTGCTCTCGAGGCGGCCACGAATCTCTCCGCCCAGTTGCAACCAGGCCGGCAGTTTTCCTACCGGAGACCAGTCGGCAAACCACTTAGAGGCCGGTGGCGGGCTGCCGTCGGCAGAAGAGGACGCGTCATCCGCCAGCATCGAGGCGGCGAGTGCGGGCGCCAAGGTGACGGTGAGGACCGCGGCGATTGAGGAAATCCGGCTCCACTGCATGGCCCCCCTATTGACCGAACAGCACCGCGCCCATAGCCGCTGAGGAACTTCACGGTTTTGGCCGATAAAGTGATCGGGGTAAGAAGCAGGTTCCATGACTGTTGAGCCGAAATTTCCATTTTGGACTCCCGGGCCCTGTTGAGTATACACCCGCCGCCATCCTTGTTCTCCACGCGATCGATGACACGCAAGTCGGCCAGCGTGGCGGGTACGGCTCACGATTCGCCCGGCTCAAGACCGATTTTGTCGTTAACCGCATTCTTCAGCCGCCGCTTGCAGCCAAGGTATAGCTCTGTCGGGTGCGAGGTTTCTCTGCTCCAGAGAGAAGCGGTATCGCAGAACCACCGTTCGGTTGAATGCAAGGCGAGGCTCAGAGTAGTACCAGCCGATGAACTCCTCGATCGCGTGACCGTACGATTCCTGGGAACTCGCCGCCGGGAGCGAATTCAATACCGCGTTTTTCGATTGTTCCAGGTCGGGAAGCCGGAGCACCGTTTTAGGCTTGGGCCGTTTCGCTATCTTCTGCCTGCGCGCCATACTAGCGGCCTCCTATGCCGCGGGTTCAGTATGGGGGGACCCGCCGATTGCGATGACGCGAACGCCGTTTGGGGCCGGTTTCCGCAGCGTCGACGATTCATGCAGAGCTTTCCCAAGCGCTTGCGCCATCCGCCAGCTTGTCGGCGACCCGATCGCGGCGCGATGCACTCCCAAGAAGCCAACTCCACTTGCGTTGACCCCGGATACACAATCGGCGACACTCAATTGTTGGGTTTCCAAAACGGAAATCTCAGATGAGGCCTCTTATGCGCTTTCTCTTCCCCGCCATCGTTATCTGCACCGCCGCGGTATTGCCGGCCTTCGCTGCCAACCGCGTTAAGACCGCGAACGGCATTCTCGAATCCACCGCCGCGCCCAAAGACGGCGTGCGCACCTTCAAGGGCATCCCGTTCGCCCAGCCGCCCGTCGGCGACCTGCGTTGGCGGGAGCCGCAGCCCGTCACGAACTGGACCGGCACCCGCAACGCCGACAAGTTCGGCCCCCGGTGCATGCAGCGCACCTCACCCGGCGCCGACTACTGGTTCCGCAGCGACGGCATGAGCGAGGACTGCCTCTACCTCAACGTCTGGACCCCCGCCAAATCGGGTCATGAAGGACTGCCAGTTCTGGTTTACATCTTCGGCGGCGGCTTCGAGAACGGCGATGGCTCGGAGCCGCGCTACGACGGCGAGAACATGGCCCGCCAGGGCATGGTCGCGGTCTCCGTCAACTACCGCACCAACATCTTCGGCTTCTTCGTCCATCCCGACCTGACGAGGGAGTCCCCGCGCCACGCCGCCGGCAACTACGGTCTATTGGACCAGGTGGCCGCCCTCGAGTGGGTGCAGAGGAACATTGCGGCCTTCGGCGGCAACCCCAAGCGCGTCACCATCGCCGGCGAATCGGCCGGCTCGATCTCCGTCAGCGCGCTCATGGCTTCGCCGCTTTCCAGGAACCTGATCGCCGGCGCCATCGGCGAGAGCGGCGCCGCAATTGCCAGCCTGCCGCCGCAGCCTCTTGCCGAGGCCGAACAGAACGGCGTCAAATTCGCTGCCGCCGCCGGCGTGAACACGCTTGCCGCCCTTCGCGCGATGACCGCGGAGCAGATTCAGGATGCCACCGCCAAAGCCCAGGGCGTCCGCTTCAGCACAGCCATGGACGGCTATTTCCTTTCGAAGTCCCTGACGGCGCTCTTCGAAGCGGGCGAGCAGGCCAAGGTCCCTCTGCTGGCGGGGTCGAACACCGAGGAGCAGTCGGCGCGCTCCGTTCTGGCCGCCGGCGACCCTACGCCGGAAACCCTCGCCAACGCCATCAGGAGGTTCTACGGTGAGAAGGCCGATGCGGTGCTGAAGGCCTACGCCGCTAACACCACCGATGAGGTTTACGAAGCCGCCGCGCACTTGGCCAGCGCCCGCTTCATCTCGTACGGCACATGGAAGTGGACGGAACTCCAGATGAAGACCGGCGGCAAACCAGTATACCGCTACCTGTACGCCCGTCCTCGTCCGGCTTATCTCGGCATGCCTGGCCAACCCGCGCCGGCTGCACCCGCGGCCGGCAGGGGCGACAATGCGGGCAGCGGGGCGCCCTCTGGGCCCGGCACCCACCAACCCCCGCCCCCACGCGGCGCGGCGCATTCCGCCGAGATCCAATATGCCATGGGCAACCTGGATCTTGATAAGCGCTACACCTGGGAGCCCGCCGACTACGAAGTATCCAAAACGATGCAGGCCTACTTCGTGAATTTCATCAAGACTGGCAGTCCGAACGGCCCCGGCCTGCCGAGCTGGCCGGCCTACCGCGCCGACAACAATTACCAGCGTATGCGCATCGACGTGAAGTCCCAAGCCGAACCTGAAGGGGACCGCAACCGGTATCTCGCGCTGGAGGCGGCGATGGCGACGCGGTAACCGGCGCCATGCGACAAGGCGTTAGAACGAAAGCGGGACAGGCGCAGGCGATCAAATCGACAGGGAGGTGCAAACCAATGTGTCAGATTGCATTGCCTTGGCGAAGGAGCTTTGTGCAGAAACGGCTACGCTACAACCCTAGGTCGGTTTGTGGCTCCAGCATGCGCTCAAGAATTCCCTTTCTGGAAGACGCCGCGGCAGTATTGAGGTTTTCGGCAGTCTACCCTGGTCGGATGCTCATCTCCTCCAACGCCGTATCTCGACCTGATCTATTGGACAGGTGGTAAGCATGCTAATCTGCGAACGGCAGATGAGCGGGTCGGGCGAAACTCGGCTTCCTTCGGTGCCCGTCGAGGCATGGAATGCGCATTCACTGCCGTCCTCAGAGACCATTTGCGGCGTTATTTCGAGGGAGGAAACGATGTTGAGCGATCCATGTCAAAGGTCAAAATCGAGGGTGTTTCAGGCGGCCTGCCTGGCAGCAGCGTTCGCCGCGATCACCCTTTTCGTAGTAGGCATTCTTCCCGTGGCGGCGCAGTCCCCGGCGAAGTCCGAACTTGGTAAGTTCCTATTAGGCGCGGACATCACCGGAATTGAGACCACTCCTTCCGGCGCTCCGGCCGGCAGTGGACCCGGCACGCCTATTGTGAGCGCTCGCGGCGGTGGCGCGGGTGGGGGTGTCGTGGGACCCGCGGCGGCCGGCGCCGGCGGCGCAGGTGTCGCTGCCCGGGGACCCGCACCGGTTGTTGCCGGTGGCGCGATTGGTGCTGCCGGGGGAATCGCAACGGCCGGCGCCGGTGGCGCGGCGGGCAGAGCCGGCAGGGCGCCTTTCACTTACCAGGAAGACGGCAAGCCGAGCGACGAACTGACCATCTTGCATAACCATGGCTGGAATGCTTTTCGAGTTCGCATCTTCGTGCCTCCCGTGAGGAGTGCTCCCAACAATCCACTGGTGAACGGAGTGGCGTTGTCCAAGCACATCAAGGACCTCGGCGCGAAGCTGCTTTTGTGCGTCCACTTCTCCGACACGTGGGCCGATCCTGGCAAGCAATATATTCCCATGGCGTGGGAGGGAGAGGACATTAACGGTCTGGAAAAGGAATGGGAACGGCACGCCTACGACGTGGTCAAAACGCTGAAGGACGCCGGGGCGATGCCCGACATGATCCAGATCGGCAACGAAATCACCAATGGCGCCGCGTGGCCCATCGCCCGGGTTCAGTTTCCCGTAGCAGGGCAGGCCCCTCCGTTTCCCGACTATGACGATGCCAAACAGTGGAGTAATTTGACGCGCCTGTTGAAGGCGGGAGTCAAGGGAGCGAAAGCGGCAGCGGGCAAGTCCCCGCTAAAGATCGCCATCCATATCGACCAGGGTGGCCATTGGGACAAAACCCAGTGGTTCTTCGATCATGTGGAAGCGGCCAAGGTTCCGTACGACATCATCGCGCAGAGTTGCTATCCGCAGTATGGCCACGCGACCCCGGAAGAGCTGTTGAACAACATGGTCCAGTGCGCCCGGCGGTACAAGAATAAGGAGTTCATAGTTGTCGAGACCGGCTATAGCTCTGGTGGCGGGCGTCGCGGCGCCGGCGGCACCCTTGCAGCTCCCGGAGCCGCGGCGGCCGGTGCTGTTCCGGCTGCCGGCGCAGGCGGTGCGGTCGCCGCGGCTGGTGGTGGCGCCGCGCCCGTCGCCGGTGCGCAGGCCGGAGCTCCTGCCGCGGCCCCTGGTGGTCGCGCCGGTCGTGACATGTCCAGGTATTTCCTCTGGCCGACCACGCCGGAAGGCCAACTGCAATTCATGGTCGACATGGTGAATACCGTGCGCAAAGGGCCCAACGGGGCGGGCGTTTTCTACTGGGCTCCCGAGCGGGCAATTTGGAACGCTGACGGCAGTCCCGGTCCAGCGGTTTTCACACCGGACAACCTGTTGAAGCTGAACAAGCCGCCGGAGAGCCACGTGCCGGTGGCGATTAAACCCTGAAGCGGGCGAGGTAGGTCGGGGCACGAGCTACGGCTTGTCGGGCGGGCGGCTGACTCCTCCAACGCCGTTGCCGATGCGCTTGCGGCTGGTGGCGGTGAGGCAAAGCGTGCCTTCGAGGCGATGATGACGATGAAGAAAGCACGACGATTTGCGTGCCCCGCTGGTTATAGCCGGGCTGGGAACCTTGCGCTACGGCGCTAGCGGGTGCCGGCGCGGGTCTTTTGGGTGTAGTGCTTGATTGCGTTGGCGTAGGCGCTGGCGGTAGGGTCGCCCATGCCGGGTGCGCTGTTCACCTCAAGTACATATGGAACGCCGGTTTTGTCTTCGAGAATGTCAACTGCTCCCCAGAGATAGCCAAGTTCGGCGACGGCGCGTTTCGCGAGTTCGACGGCTGCAGGGGGCGGGTTGAAGTTGTGATTGTAGCTGTACCCGGTAGAGGTGTTCCGGATTGGAAGACCGTCGATCCTCGATGGCTTGGCGTTTGGGTTGAGCTCCTTCAGGCTCTGATGAATGAGCTGGCCGTCGAAGATGTGGATTCGATATTCGCGTTCGACGGGAATGACTTTGGTCCAGAAATCCTTCTTGGCCCATTCCGGAGAGTTGGGTGCGACGATGTCGAGACCTTTTTCGTGGTTGCTGTTTCGGCCAAATACGAGAGGGCCGGCTTGTACCCATTGGTTTGCCTCGTTGAGGTTGGTTGTGAAATCGGGGCAGGCGATATTGGCTCGTTTGAAGCGTTGGAGTTGGGTGAGTCCGCTGACGACTGTTGGGTGGTGACTGAAGGTGCCGGGCTCGTCCTTGAGCAGGGGCTCCAGTTTCTTTGTCATAGTTTGACTTGGAATGTCGAGGCGCACTGGTTCGTACCTCCTGAGTAGTGATGATAAAACGAAGTGGGTCGGAACGCAGACGACAAAAGGTGTTTGTTCGATTCCGAGCGGATCGTAGGCATCTCGTTGATTTGAGCGTCTGGCGCCTGCTCCGGTCGTATCACGCACCACTCGGAGAAAGATTTGGGCGTCGCTGGCCAGAAGTCCTGATCTGGGAAGCTTGAGCTTGCTAGCCACCCACTGCGGCGATAGATTCGTGAAGCGCCCTAACACGGCAGAAGCGTCGTCGAGATCGCACTGCGCGGCGCCGCCTCTTCTTCTCCTCGCTCGGCGCCGGCGGCGCGCTCCGTTCCTGAGCGCGCCGTGAAAGTCGGGTCGGAAGCGCGTGCGGCCCGGCGGCCACGGCGTGCCCGCGAGACCTCCGTGCACGCGAAGTTGGGGCCCGAGCGGCGCGGCTCGTGCTCTGCGCCGCCGCCCACGGTCGCCGGATCTGCGCGAGCGCGGCGCCAGGCGAGTTCTCTCTTCCGCGCGCAGACGCGCCCGTGGCCTAAGGGTTCACGCAATAATAACTTCGCAGTTGCCGTCGTGTCGCACCGCCCGCGAGGCGTCGACACGAGTGTCGACGCGGCACGCNNAAGTTATTCTTGCGGCGGTCCTACGACAACGTCGCCGGTGAAGCGGAGCGCGCGAGGTGGGCCTGGCGGCGCTGCTCGTGGCCTGCGCCGCCAACCGCGCTGCGCCGGGCGAAGCGAAAGGAACAGGCAGGATAACGCTGGAAACAACCCGGGCTGTTCTCCTACTTCCCAATTTCCCCAATATGCGCGATCGTGTCACCCTTCTTTAGCGACGGCACTGCGCCGATGTAAAGCACGACGCCTGCGATCGGAGACGTCGCGTCCCACACCTTCTTGCCGAAATAGTCGGTGACGTAGCCGATCTTCATGCCCTGCGACACGTACGCCTCCGGACCTACCAGCGGATAGAAGACGCCATCCAGTTCGCTGGTCACAATGGAAACGCGCGAGAGCCACAGCGGATGCTCCACCGGGGAGACCGGGCCGGACAGCATCTTCAGATGCCGTGCCACGTTCCAGCAGCCTTGAATCAATGAATCGACATCGTCCGCATCACTGATGCCGGCATGGCCAGCCTCTGCGGTGACACAAGGTTTACCGAGCCCGGCCGCGAAGCGTGTGATGGTCACCGCGCCGCCCGGCGCAACCGGGGTCCGGAAGTCCTGCAGGATGATGTGATCGAGCCCGAAGGCCAGCACCAAGGCGCGTGACGCCGCGTCCTGCGCCTCTTTCCCAGTGGTGGCCCAGTAGGCGTAGCGCCGCAGGTTCTCATCCAGATCGCCACCATGTAGGTCGATCAGGTAATCGCACTTCTCCACCACCTGCGTGGCGATGGCCCACGATACGCGCTCGGTCTGCGTACCGTCCGGCCTGCCCGGATAGAAGCGGTTCATATTCTTGCCATCCACCGGATTCAAGTGCGGGACCTTTTGCGCGAACGATGGCACATTGATCAGCGGCACGATGATCAGCGTCCCCGAAAGCTCCGCCGGATCGGCAGCGTTGGCCAGTTTCTGCAGCGCAAGGATGGACGCGTACTCGGTGCCGTGAGATCCGGCTACCAGGGCGAGCACAGGCCCAGGTCTGGCGCCGTTGACTACGATCACCGGGATGCTCGCCGCTGCGTCCACGCCCGCCGGCACGCCGACATAGCCGGTGGCCTTCTGCCCGGTGCGCGCGGTCGCGGAGCCAACCGTGAAATCGGCGGCCCCGATAAGAAACGGCAACAACCCTGTCATTAGAATTGCTCGTATCATGGCACGCTATCTTACCACCGATATGTTCTATGGAGCAGCCCGCCGTAAGGACTTTCGGAGATCATGAAGACCATGGCTGGCAAAAAGCAGAAGTCCGCAAGTCCTGCCAGGAGGGATGGGCGGCGGAAGCCCGCAACTATGACTACGGATCAAACAAATGTAACAGAGTGTGCGGGTACTACACGCAGATTGTTTGGGGCGATGCGAGAGAAGTGGGATGCTCGGTGGCGCGAGGTGGCGGGCGCGAGGTGTGGGTTTGCGACTACGATCCGCCTGGGAATTGGGTTGGGAAGCGGCCGTATTGAGGCGGGGTGAATTGAAGCACGCACCGATGAGCCGCTCCGGAAGCGCCGAGTGGCCAAGCGCCTCGCCACTGGAGGTCCTGCCCTGGTACGAGAATGGGATCATGTCCGGCGTGAGGATGGACAAGTGGCTCTGGGCCGCCCGATTCTTTAAGACGCGCTCGCTCGCTGCACGGGCATGTGAGCTTGGCAGGATCGAGTCCAACGGACACGGAGCCAAGGCTGCGCGCGAGGTCCGAGCCGGGGACCGGTTACAGGTGAAGAACGACAGCGGTGACTTCCAGGTGGAAATCCTAGTCCTCAGTGAGATGCGGGGCCCAGCGGCGATTGCGCAGACGCTCTACCGTGAGACAGAGGAGAGCCGGGAGTTGCGGCTAAAGTTGGCCGAAGAGCGCAAGGCGATGCCGCATTTCGAAGCGGTGCGGCAAGGCAAGCCATCGAAGCGCGATCGCCGTGAAATCGGCCGGCTTCGGGGTAGAGTGTAACCGCAGAACAACTTTAACCGCGGCCGATCCAGTGCCGGGCAAGAGCCCAATTTTGATGGATATTCCAGCGGACTCCAGCCCAACCTTCAGTGCGACGCAGGTTGGAACTTCCACAACGTCGCGCGCAGTCCGTTCTTGAGCGCGATCACCCGGCCGTCCCGCGTCCAGCCCATGGATCGATAGTCGCTCTGATTGTCGGACGGAATCCGCGTGATGCGGCCGGTCGCGGAGTCGATCACGCCGGGAGGATTGAACCAAGAGTCGCGTGGAGCGAGCGGCACCAGCAGCCTGCCATCGGCGCTCAAACCACTTGTTGAGAGCTGAGACCGGGTCACCCGAATGGACTGGTCCAACGGGATTTCGCGCTCCGGGCTACCATCGAGCGGCACGCTAAATAGGCGCAATTGAGAGCTTTCGAACACTTGAATAATCAGACGCCGGCCCGAAGGATCGGCGACGACGCTTTGGCCTCCGCGAACGTTCCGAGCCTCGCCTCCCGAGGAAGGAATCGACCAGATCACCCCGCCCGCGGAAAAATACGATGTCGCGCCGTCCGGCGAACACGAAATCGACGTAACCGGACCCTTACCGGGCGCGATCCTGCGCACGACCCGGCCGGACGCCGGTTCGGTGAATGCGATCGTTGCATGCGGCGCCGGTCCGATCATGAATGCTACTTCGCCCGATCCGCACGTGGCAAGAGGCGCCATCGTCTCCTCGGCCGTGTTGACCAAAGGCGCGGGGTCTTTTCCCTTCTGAACCACCATTAGCCGATTTTGGCCGGAAGCTCGGACTGCAACCACGGCACGGCCGTCGGGAAGAATCGTCATGATGCCGGCATCTTCCGGAACCAGCGGAAAGCTTGCAAGTCTCTCATATCCGCTTCCGTCAACCGCGAACCGCGCAAGATCCGAGGGGCGGTCCAACATACTGGCGTAGACGCTTCCATCGGGACCGGCGTCCAAATACCAGACAGTACTTGTGACGGTGAACAGAGGCCGCTCCGTCGCCGCACCACTTGCCGGAAAGGAAATGACTCTTGTGAGAGTGCCTGAGTTCACGGCGACTAAAACCGACCTCCCATCAGCAGCAACCGCGAACGCCGTAACATCGGCGGCGTTAAATCCCGGCGGGCTCAGCCGCTTCATCGATCCGGACGAAAGATCGACCGCATACAAGGCCAGCGCCGACGCCGCTTGCCCCATCCGTTGGCCCCATACCAATGCGGTCTTGCCATCCGGGTACGCCCTGGACGCCGTATTCTCGGAGGGAGAGAGTCCTGTCTGGACCGCGAGTTCATCCAAGCGTCCGGTGCTGGGCCAAAAGCGGTACAATTTCCTTTTTCGTTCGGCGTCCACTTTGGCGACGATTAAGCTTCCGTCCAGCAACGCCTCCGAGTTGCCGGCGTTGTCCAGAACCAAGTGCTCGTCGCCGCCGAGCACAGGCACACTGTAGACTCCCCTAAGCGAGCCGTTGGAACGGTTGTAGTAGATCAGCGCTCCATCCGGAGACCAACTGATGTCGAAGACCTGTCCGCGGGTGCGGTCTCGAGTGAGGATCGACCAGTTGCCGAACTCAGGCTTCATGACTGCGACTTGCGTCAGACCATCCACCATGGCCGCGAACGCAAGCAGGTGTCCGTCGGGGGACAGCCGCGAGTTGAGCGCCATCTCCGGACCTCCAAGCATGATGCCGGTCCAGGATGGTGGCTCGGGTGTGGGCCACAGGAGGCGGGTCGCTATGATCGAAATCGCCGCGATCGAGAGTGCGCCGGCGGCAGCCATGAGACTCAATCTGCGCCCTCGCAGAGGCACCACAGGCGCGGCTTGTGGTCCGCTCGGCAGCGGTGCCTGCAAGGCGAATGCGAGATCGCGAGCGGATTGGAAACGGCGGTCGGGATCCTTGTCGAGACAATGCTCGACAATTCGCTTGAGTCCGGGCGCGACCGATGCCCCCAGGTCGGGCGGATCGTCTTTGAGAATCGCGCTCATCACTTCTATGGACGATCCGCCGGAAAACGCGCGCCGGCCCGCAAGCATTTCGTACAGCACCAGCCCGAAACTAAAGATGTCCGAACGGTGATCGACGGGCAGCCCTTTCACCTGCTCCGGCGACATGTAGCCGACCGTGCCCACCACCACACCCTCATCCGTCTGCGTGGACGCTTCGGACGCCGGCAAGCCCGCCGTTCGCGGATTTGTCATTTTTGCGAGACCGAAATCCAGGATTTTGGCGCGGCCCGCGTTCCCGCTTGAAGCGCCGGTCACCATAATGTTTGCTGGCTTAAGATCGCGATGCGTGATACCGGCCGCGTGCGCGGCAGCGAGCCCTTCCGCGATCTGGACCGCGAGATCGATCGTCTGCCGCTGCGAGAGCTTGCCTCCAGCGCGAAGGGTCTGGCCATCGACCAGTTCGCTGACCAGGAAATTCTCACCGACATCGTAGACCGCAACGATATTGGGATGGTTCAGAGCCGCCACGGCGCGGGCTTCCTGTTCGAAGCGCCGCCGGCGGGCAGCGTCCTGCGCGAAATCTTCGGGCAAGACTTTGAGCGCGACGTCGCGATTCAGGCGCGTATCGCGGGCGCGATACACCTCGCCCATGCCGCCCGCGCCGATAGGCGCGAGGATTTCGTAGGGGCCGAGTTTCTCTCCAGGAGAGAGCGGCATGGGCTTGTATCCAGTTCAGTGTACTGAATCGAGAATGGTTGCGCCAGAATCATGGCGCATCCGTTCAGTTGGCGGCTCCAGCGCCGGTCTTCCCGCACGCCGTAATGTTCGCCAGCGCCGCCCACTTGACGTGGGCTTTGCTTCCATTGGGTCGCCGATGCCTGACCAGTCGGTCCACTCTACGAGAAGGCGTTTCACGGCCAGTGGCCAGTTTTCGAGTGGCTCGCCGCTCGTTCGCTGCGGATCTACGTGTCAAGGCAAAGTAGAAAGTTCCTCTTTCCAGCAAAGTAGAAAGTTCCGGTTTGGGTCAAGCCCTCGAGGAGGGCGTGGTAATCTGGCCGCGTCCGCTGAGGGGTCGCGCCCTTGGCGGAGATGCAAAGCCGAGGCGACGCTGTTCCCGTGGTCCTTCTCCCCGGACGGACGGCTCCTGGCGTATCACACATTAAGCAATTCCGAGACCGGTTCCGACATTGGGACCGTAACCCTGGACACGAGCGATTCCGACCACCCCAAACCAGGCAAGCTGGAGCCGTTTTTGGCAACCCCATTCGGATGAGTTTGTACCGATGTTCTCACCCGACGGACGTTGGATCGCGTATCGATCCAATGAAACGGGAACCGCCGAGGTCTACGTTCGGCCCTTCTCCAGCGGGCATGGCGGTAGGTGGCAGATCTCGACCGGAGGCGGATTGTACGGAATCTGGTCCAACAACGGTCGGGAACTCTTCTTCGAGACTGCGGACCATCGCATCATGGTGGTGGATTACACGGTGAACGGCGATTCGTTCGCGCCCAGCAAGCCGCGCCTTTGGTCCGAAAAGCAGATCTTTTACACCGGTCATTCGAACCTGGCTCTGGCGCCGGACGGCAAGCGCTTTGCGGTGTTCCCCATGCCGGAGGCCGCGGTACCGGTCCGCCTACGAAAGCCAGGCGCGATCCGTCGTGAGACATCGCGAGGGTATTGGGGGCGCTGATCGTTACGGGAGGAACGGACGCCGTGAGGCGGACCACTTTCTGCGGCGCTAGCGGCCCGGGACGCAGCCAGCCCCACATCGAGGTCCCCGCGATCACCGCTAGCGCCACCGCCACGACGGGCCAGAGCCAGCGAACACCGCCGGGCTCCACGACCACTTGTTGCGGAGCCTCACCGACGAGCGCTACCTCGATCGCGACCCTCGCCTCGCCGATGTCGCGGAGACGGTTCTTTGCGTTGCGATCCAGGCAGCGGCGCGGCAGACCGCGAATTGCCGGCGGAGTTTCACCCGGCAATTTGTTGAAATCGATCGGCTGCGGCGCTGGAAGCCATCGCGCGCCTGCCAGACCGCAAGGATCTCATCTGGATATCGTCGACGCACGGGTACTCGGCTGGGTTCAGTGCTTCGACGGCGCGATCTGCTGCATCGCTTTGGCAAACTCGGCCGGCGTGTGAACCACCAGCGTCCTCCCATGAAGCAGCGCCATCAGGTGTTCGATCGTGTCCGGTGGCGGCCCTGATCGCACGTCTGTTGGGCCGCGCGGAGCCACGTCGCCAGTCGGAACCCGGGTGGGGTGTGGGATGGATTCGGATGCATCGGGCAACCCGCGCGCCACGCGGCGCTGTGCCTCCAGGATTGTGGTTATCGGAATTGGGCGTCGGTATTGCAGATAGAAGAACAGGGGCGCGCCGGCTGCCGGCGTCTCCACCGCGTTGGGGGAGAGCTTGTCCTTTTGCCATGCGATCGCGCCCAAAAACACCACCGCAGACGATGGTTCGGGCGAGTGCAATTCCTGCTTCACCAGGTCGGCCAGTAGCGCGATATGGCCCATGGGACTTCTCAGCGTCTCCACATCGACTACGCCAATCTGGGTATCGAACATCGCCTGGCGCAAGTTGCTGAGATGATCCAGCGTGAAATGCTCTTCCCGGTAAATCACCCGGTGAAGGTCCATGTTGAACGCGACGAGCCGGATAGACCGCGCCCGGGCCAATTCGAGCAGCGGCGGCAGCCATCCCAACTGCATCGTCGAAATAGTCGGCCCAGTCGGCGATCCCGAAGCCGCATCCAACAGTACCGTCAGTCTTCCAACCGGCGCCGGGACCTGGGTTCGTCCGCCGGCACGGGTGGGCGCACTCGTCGGGAGAATCGTGCCGGGCGCCATGGAAAGCGGTAGGCCGCGATTGGTAAAGCCACGCCTCACCCTAATCTGCCACTCCGAGCGGCACCCCCGCTGCTGATCGTCCACCAGCAGGAACGAGATCTGGTAGAAACCTTCGCCGGCCAGGAAGCTGCCTGAATATTGGCCGTACGAGTCCGTATCCGGAACATTCGGCAGATCCAGGCGATCCTCAAGGTATACGGGAGCCGCGCCGGTTTCGGGCTGCACCCGCAGCATGATCGTCCAGTGATGATCGGGCCCGCGGTACTGGCGAAGGGGCACCATGACATCGTACCCGGTGTGAAACCGGAAGCTGAAATCGAGATCCGGCCGAAGCGGCTGCACCTCGCACTGGAGCGGCAGAAGGTCGGTCTGGGCGAAGAATGCTTTCCCAGGTTCGACCGGCAGAAGATCCTGCGCGTCGGCTGCACAGACGAGGGCAAGCAGGGTCAAAACCCGAGCCATGAGCCTCATTTTCCCGCGAACTGCCGGGTTGCAGCAATCCCCAGGAGATTCGTGATCGGCAGGAACACGAGCAGCGGCACCCTCCTCCTGCCAAAGCACGCGGTTGCTACGGAAATTGGATATGTCCAAACCGCGATAACGAAGACAAAAGCTTCGGGAACATAGCCAGCATCGATTCCATCGTCGAAGGCCGCTGATTTCAGTCCATTTGGCGTACCGGAGATGACCATCTTGTTCGGCGGTGGTTGGCACCGAAACAAATTGTAAACCAGGTCGGGAGTGTTTGGAAGGCCGAATGAACATGCTCAGCATCAATAGCAGACCGTCTTATCGTAGAATGAGCTTGGCCGACTCCCAATCCACGGAACCGCAATCCATATCTGGCGAATTGGTGGATCGATCCCGTGAATCATGTCAGAAGCGTCGTCGGGATCCGACGAGCGCGCTCCACCCGTCCCACCGGCAATGGCACGTTTTTTACGCCAGGCAGGGCCCTCCTCACGGTGAAGCCAGCGACCTCGCGGTCGAGTTCCATGCGGTGTCGGCAGCCTGAAGGGAACGATTTGCCCTCCCCCGGAAAAACCGGGGTAGAGGACTGGAGCTAGCATGAAACTATGAAGCTCCCACCGCTCACAGACAGGAGCCTCTGGCGCGGTGTGCCGTATTCCGGGTTCGGCAGCGCAGCGAGGAGTAGAGGACTGCTCGTTGCGTTGCTGGTGGTCCTGTCTGCCGGCCAGTGCCTGTTCGCCGGGAAGGAGTTTCTGGCTGGCCCGGGCGAACAAGTCGTGCCGAACCAACTCATCGTCGGGTTGCAACTCGGGGCCGATATCAACCAGATCATCACTTCCCTGGTCCCCCAAGCGGCGGCCAGCCTCGTCAGCAGCCATTGGAATACGCACCTGCTCAACCTTCCACCCGGAATCCAGACGTCCGTCTCGCGCCTTCTGGCCGCCTCTCCCCTGGTGCAATATGTAGAACCGAACCGGATCCGCCATACCACCGTGATACCTCCCAACGACCCCATGATTACGCAGCAGTGGGACCTGACGACCCTCCGGGCGGTGCAGGCCTGGAGTTACCTGCCCGACCACTACCTGACCGCCGCCACCGCCGGCACCGGCGCCGGTCGAGTGAAAGTGGCACTGATCGATACGGGCGTCGACTGCACCCATCCGGATTTCATGAATGCCGGCGGCACTTCCACGGATTCGGCGCAGGGCGGCCAGTTGTCGTGGTCGCTCAGCAAGGCAATTGAACCCACTACCGTCTCCTCGCCGGCATGCCCCTGGGAGGACATTTACGGGCATGGCACGCACACCGGCGGAAGCATCGCCGCCGCCACCAACAATTCCACCGGGGTGGCTTCCGTGGGCTATCCGCTGCAAATCATTGTCTATCAGGTGTTTCAACCGAGCAGCCAAGGCCCTTATGCGACCGATGCCGACATCGCGACGGCCATCGACGACGCTGTCAGCGCCGGTGCGCAGGTCATCTCCATGAGTTTGGGCGGCCCCGGCTACTCGCAGACCATGCAGCAGGCGATGGACTGGGCCTGGCAACACAACGTGCTGGTGGTCGCCGCCGCGGGCAACACCGGCGACAACACCTTGCAGTACCCCGGCGGGGGTAACCACGTCCTCGGAGTTGCCGCCACCGACAGCAACAATGCGTACGCCGGTTTCTCCACTTTCGGCAACTGGATCAAAATCGCCGGACCCGGCGTCAATGTGCTCTCCACCCTGCCAACGTATTCCAATGCGTTCGCCGTCAACTATGGCATCCTGTCGGGAACGTCCATGGCGACGCCTCACGTCGCCGCCGTCGGCGGCTTGCTGTACATGCTCTACCCGAATCTTTCGGTGGCGGACATTGCCCAGCGGTTGCAGCAAACAGCCCAGACGCCCTATGCCGGGTGGGATCAACATATTGGATATGGCGTAGTGAATGCCGGCGCCGCCTTGAGCGGAACCCCGTCGGCGGCCACGCAAGGCAGCCTGGTGGGCCAAGTGGTCGATCCTTCCAGTCAACCCATCACCGGCGCCGTGGTGACCGCTGCCAGCCAGTCCTTCACCACGGCGGTCGATCCAAGTACCGGGGATGACAATGGGCTGTTCCGCATCGCCAGTTTGAGCCCGGGAACGTACACCATCACGGTCACGGCGTCGGGCCATTCCGCGGTCACGATGCAAGCCGCCGTAGTGGCCGGCGCCGACACCATGCTGACGATCCAGATGGGAGTCACTCTCGGCCAGTTTACCGGCACCGTTACCCACAACAGTGTCGCGGTTCCGGGCGCGGTGGTTGAGGCCATATCGGGAGGACTCAATGAGGGTACCGCGCCAACGGATGCCACCGGCGCCTACGCCATCACGGTGCGGCCGGGCACCTACACCCTGACGGCTTCGGCCCCCAACTACATCGACACGACTTCCTCCGCCACGGCAGTGGGTTCCGGCGGGACTGCAACGGTCAACCTGGCCCTGTCCACGTTGGGGAATATCACCGGGACGGTGGTCGACGCAAACGGGCTGGGGGTTTCCGGTGCCCATATCGATTTCACCAGCAGCAGTTTCAGCGGCGGTGAGGTGACAGGCGCCAGCGGGAGCTTCTCCACGTTCGGGATTCCCGCTGGAACTTATACCGTTACCGCATCGGCTTCTGGGTATAGCAGTGTGACCCTCAACGGCGTCATCGTGAACGCAACCGGCTCTACACCGGTCTTCCTTCAGCTCTCTACCGGAATCTCGCTGACCTCCGGCTTGCTCGCTTATTGGCCATTTGACGAGGATTCGGGCAACGTGGCTCACGACGAATCGGGGAATGGGAATAACGCGACGCTTACCAATACCACCTGGACCACAGGGAAGATTAATTACGGGTTGAGCTTCAACGGCTCTAACAGTGAAGGCGTCACTCCGTCCATTGCCTTCACCAACACGTTTTCCATCTCCGCATGGGTGAACCCGGCAATCAGCCCCCAAAACAGTTACGCGCGAATCGCCGAGACGAACTCCTCCGGTTTTTCCTTGCAAGCGGGTTCAACCGGCACAATGTACCAGTTCCTTGTCAATAACGGAACCGGCTCGACCGGTACCTGTGGGCAGGGCCTCGGGTGTGCGATGGGCGGCACGGTCACCTCCGGTTGGCACCTGGTGACAGGGACGTACGACGGCACTACGGCCATCCTGTATCTGGATGGCGTCGCGCTGGCCAGCGACACATTCACTGCCTCGGCGAACGCCAGGCTTCCTTTATATATAGGTTTGGCCCCCGACGGCAGCGGGGCGTGGAATGGCGCTCTGGATGAAGTCCGGCTTTATAACCGGGCATTGACCGCCTCGGAAGTCTCGACTCTTCTCAATTTCACTTCCGCGCCCAATCTGAGCATTTCCAAAACCGCGGACACGACGACCGTGTCGGCGGGGACGGCGATCGGCTACATGGTGACGGTGAGCAACAGCTCCGCAACGGGGACCGCAAGGGCGACATCGGTCGTGTTGAACGATCCGCTGCCGGCGGGAACGGGGGTGAACTGGAGCATCAGCCCGACTTACAGCGGCCCGGGGACATGCACCATCACGGGTGCGGTTGGGAGCCAGACGCTGGGCTGCAGCTTCGGGGACTTGGCGGCGGCCGGTTCAGCCACCGTCCACGTGACGAGCAGCACCTCCGTATCAAGCTGTGCGGCCTACGGAAACACTGCAACGGTTATGGCCAGCAACAGCAGTTCGCTGCAATCCAGCGCGACGATCACAGTGCGGTGCCCCGGCCCGCTCCTAATTGCTACGCGCAGCGTGCCTGTGGCCAGCCAGTATCAGAGCTACAACACCACGCTGTCGGCGTCCGGCGGCACCCCGCCGTATCAGTGGTCGGTAGTGTCGTCGACCGGTGTCAGCCTTCCGGAGGGAATGAGCCTCGATCCCTCCAGTGGAATCGTGAGCGCCGCCCAGGTCAACGGTCAAGGCGGGTACGAGATAACCGTGCAGGTCACCGACAGCGCCTCACCCAGCCCGGGTGTCGCCACGCAGATTCTCGACTTCGGCGTCAACAG
The DNA here is from genome assembly GCA_003167255.1 of Bryobacterales bacterium. Classification (GTDB taxonomy): domain Bacteria; phylum Acidobacteriota; class Terriglobia; order Bryobacterales; family Bryobacteraceae; genus PALSA-129. The sequence continues at coordinate 2,208 of PMTR01000168.1, read as the reverse complement.
CGACACCAGTTTCGCCGGCTGCCAGATGTATCCGCCCGACTCGATTTACAACCAGCCGGCCTACCAACTGCCGGTCGACATGAACCCGGAACATCAGATTCCGTCGGCGTACCTGACCTATCCGATCCACCCGGATGTCGGACACGGCTTCTATCCGGGTACCGGCGGCATTCCGTGGATGCGGGTCCCCGCGAACCAGCCATTGTCCAACGTGAGTCTGGCGGGCGACGGCCAGATCGACCCAGCCGGCGTATATGCGTGGCCCTTCCCGCCGTGGCCCAGCGCCGTAATCGAGGGAACTGCGTATGGGGGAGCCGGGGCCGATCACCACATCCTGATCCTGCAATCCAGCACGGACAACATCACCGGCCCTCAGTCCGGAGCCTGTACGCTATACGAGACCTATCAGAACAGCGATGTCCCGAGCATGTACGATGCGGGCAGCAAGACGTGGTCCATGTCGGCTGGCGTTCACTACGATCTGACCAGCAACGAAATCGCGGCATCCACGGATGCGCTGGACAACAAGGCACAGGATTCCGCGGGAATACCGATGGTGCCGCTGCTGCTCCGGTATAGCGAGGTTCCGCTCGGAGCGCAACATCCGCTGCGCATCAGCTTTCCGTCCCCCACCAATTGGTATGTTTGGCCCGGCACAGGCTGTTGCGCGGGGAGTGGCCCTCCGCAAGGGCTGCTCTACCGGCTGAAAGCCAGCGTCAACTGGCAGGCGACTTGCCCGGTGAGCAGCAATCCGCAGGCCGCTACTATTCTGCAAGCGCTCCAGCAATACGGCGCCTACATGAGCGATCACGGAGGCACCGGATACGTAGGAGGCGTTCCCGATGTTCGATGGGACGGCGACGACCTGGCGTGTATTAAGAAGTTCTCGGTCAGCGATCTGGAAGTAGTGGACAACTCGACGCTCGAGGTGTCGGCGGTCAGCGGGCAGACTAAGCCGTACGTGGTGCCGGCCACGCTGCGCGTTTTCGCGGTGGGCACGGCGTACAGCGCGACCATTTCGGCGGTCGGCGGCAACCCGGCAACCCGGCAGTTGTCGATTTCTTCCGGAGCGATGCCGCCGGGTCTTTCGCTCGACAGCGTGGCGCGGACGATCAGTGGCACACCAACTTCGTCCGCCGGCAGTCCGTACAACTTCGGCATTACCGCGACGGATACCGCGTCTGGATATAGCTCGCAGGAGCAGCCGTTCACCCTCGAGCTTACGGTTTCGCCGATGCCGGACCTGACGGTGGTCGTGTCCCATACGGGGAATTTCACGCAGGGTCAGACGGGGGCAACGTATTCGATTAGCGTGGCCAATAGCGGCACGGGACCAACCAGCGGCACCGTGACGGTGGTGGACACCTTGCCGGCGGGGATGACCGCGACGGCAATGTCTGGAGCAGGTTGGAGCTGCACGCTGGCGACGTTGACGTGCACGCGCAGCGACGCGCTGGCCGCGGGCGGCAGCTTCCCGTTGTCGCTTACCGTAAACGTGGGTTATACGCCTCCGTTTAATGTGACCGACACAGCGAGGGTGTCGGGCGGGGGTGAGATCAACACGGCCAACGACCTATCCTCGGACCTCACCATCGTCTTCCAAGTGCACACGCCCCAGACCATCACGTTCGCGGCGCTTTCCAACCAGCTACTCGGTACCCCGCCGTTCACGGTCAGCGCGACCGCCAGCTCCGGCCTGACGGTAAGCTTCAACTCGCAGACAACAGCGGTTTGCACGGTATCGGGTGCCACGGGTTCGACCGTGACGATGGTCTCCGCCGGCACTTGCACCATCCAAGCCACTCAGGCTGGCAACACCACCTACGCCGCCGCCCCATCGGTCAACCAGAGCTTCCAGGTGCAAACGCCTCAGACCATCACGTTCGGCGCGCTCTCGAACCAGCCGTTCGGTACGGCGCCACTCGCGGTCAGCGCAACCGCCAGTTCCGGCTTGGCGGTAAGCTTCAACTCGCAAACGACATCGGTCTGCACGGTATCGGGCGCCACGGTGACGCTGGTCTCCGTCGGCACCTGCACGATTCAAGCGACGCAGGCCGGCAACACCAACTACGCCGCCGCCACGCCGGTGAACCAGAGCTTCCAGGTGACGCAAGCGCCTCAGACCATCACCTTCGGGGCACTCTCGAACCAGCCGTTCGGTACGGCGCCATTCGCGGTCAGCGCTACCGCCAGTTCCGGCTTGGCGGT
>PMTR01000163.1 GCA_003167255.1 Bryobacterales bacterium | reverse complement strand
CTGCGCCTCCGGCTCCGCCGCGGCCACCGCGCCCGCCGCGTCCACCACCACCGCCGCCTCCGCCACCGCCGCGCCCGCCGCCTCCGCCGCCAGCCGCCGTTCCCCGGCCTCCGGCCGGGGCCACGGGAGCGTCAAACCGCATGTCCCATGTGGTTCGGACGATGGAGCCGGCCTGCGCCTGGGAGACATTGGTTTGCAGTTGGCGGACCTGCTTGCCGGCCTGGTCGGTGACCGCAATGCGCACCTGTCCGGCCGACTTGGCAAAGAAATCCAGCATCAAGCCATTTTGCGCATTGGGCGTGAAGAACATGTTGGCGCCTTCGAACCCGCGATAGTTGGCCATCTTCCACTGGATGCCGGGGCGGCCGTCGAAAAACTTCAGGTCGGTCGAGAGCACCTGGTCGTTCAACTGCTCGAGCGCCGAGATATTGTCCATGATCCAGATGGACCGGCCGTGGGTGGCGAGAATCAAATCGTGCTCGCGCGGGTGAATCTGAATGTCGAACACCGGCACCGTCGGCAGGCCGTTCTTCATACGATTCCAGTTGGCGCCCTTGTCGAACGATGCAAAGATCCCGAATTCCGTACCGGCGAACAGCAGGTTGGGATTGACCGGATCTTCGCGGACCACGTGCACCGTGCCGGCTTCCGGTGGAATGCCGCTGGTGATTTTGGTAAACGAGTCACCGAAATTCTTGGTCGCGTAAATGTAGATGGCGAAGTCGCCGGCGCGGTGGTCGTCAAAGGTGACGTACGCGGAGCCGGCATCCGTGCGCGAGGGCTCGATGCGGCTCACGTAGCTCATCTTGGGCAGGCCCATGATATGGGAGACCACGTTGGTCCAGGTCTTGCCATCGTCGCGCGACAGTTGCACGTTGCCGTCATCGGTGCCGGCCCACAACACGCCGGCCTTCACGGGCGATTCGGCAATCACGGTGATGCACGGCCATTGGGCCACGCCGTCATCGCGCGAAAGCGCGGCGCCCGCGCGGTCCATCACCTTGCCGAGGATGGTCATCTTGTCGCGGTCCGCTCCGGTGGTGAGGTCCTGGCCCAAACGGATCCAGTTATCGCCGCGGTCGGTGGATTTGAAGAGGTAGTTGCCGCCGTAGTAGATGGTTTTCGGATCGTGCGCCGAAATCATCAGCGGCGAATTCCATTGAAAGCGGTAGCGCGGCGACTGGTCGTTGTCTTCCTGCGGCCGGATGCTTTTCGATTCGTTGGTCTTCAGATCGCGCCTGGAAAGGCTGCCGTCCTGCGACTCCGCGTAGATGAGGTTCGGGTCGGTGGGATCGATGCGGTTGTAGAAACCGTCGCCGCCCTCCACCGTAATCCAGTCCGCGTTACCAATTCCCGTGGACTGCGTGGAGGAACTGGGCCCGCACCAGGAGTAGTTATCCTGCAAGCCGCCGCAGACATGGTAGGGTTTCTGGAAATCGAAGGCCACCTCATAGAACTGGCCGAGCGCGATGTTGTTGAAGTGTTCCCAGTTGCGCCCGCTGTCCCAGGTGGACCAGACGCCGCCATCGTTGCCGCTGAGCAGGTGGTCGGAATTGGCGGGGTCGATCCAGATGGCGTGCACGTCGCTGTGGACGTTGCGGAAGCGGGCCTGCGAGAAAGTGCGGCCGCCATCTTCGGACATATAGATGTTCACGCCGCCGAGCCAGATCTTCTGATCGTTGTTGGGGTCGATGCGGAGCTGGCTGAAGTAAGACGGGCGCGGGTTGGTATCGCTCATGCGAGCCCAGGTGGCGCCGCGGTCTTCGGAGCGGTAGACGCCTCCGAGCGTCGAGTGTTCGACCAACGTGTACACGATGTTGGAATTCTTGCGATAGACTTCCACGGCGCTGCGGCCCCAATCGCCCGAGGGCAAGCCACGCCCCGCCTGTCCGGCGGCGCCCAGCTTGGTCCAATGCAAACCGCCATCGGTGGACCGGTACAGGCCGCTCGACGGACCGCCGCCGTTGTAGCCGAAGACCGTGCGCCGGCGCTCATAGGCGCAGGCAAACAGGATGTTGGGGCTCTGCGGATCGATGGCGATATCGGAGACGCCGGTGTCTTCGTTGATGGCGAGCGTCTGTTTCCAGGTGGCGCCTCCGTCTTTGCTCATGAAAACGCCGCGCTCTTTATTGGGCCCCCACAGGTCACCTAGCGCGGCGACGTAGACCGTATCGGGATCGGTGGGGTGCACCACGATGCGGCCGATGTGGTGCGTCTCCTTAAGACCCAGATGCGTCCACGTCACGCCGGCGTCGGAAGATTTGTAGACGCCATCTCCCCAGGAAGAACTCTGGCGGTTGTTGGCCTCGCCGGTGCCCACGTAGACAATGGCGGGGTTGGACGGAGAGATGGCGATGTCGCCGATGGAAGGGTTGGGCTGATCTTCGAAGAGCGCCTGCCAGGTGGCACCGCCGTTGACGGTTTTGAAGAGCCCGCCGCCGGCCGCGCCGATATAAATGATGCGGGGATCGGACTCGACCACGGCAATGTCGTCGGTGCGCCCGCCCATGACGGCGGGGCCGATCGAGCGGAAGCGCAGGTTCTTCAGCGCAGTATCATACGACGACTGCGCGAATGCGCTAGCGGCCAACCCCGAAAGCGCCAGTGCGGCGGCGAAGATAGAGATCGGTGACAGTTTTCTTGAAGGCATGAGAGTTTCCCTGAATCGGAGCTATTGTACATCAAGCGGAGGCGGGCGGGCCGGCTGAAGCCGGCTGCGGCCATAATTGGCCGCCCCCCTCGCTGGCTGGATCGATGGTGGTGGTGGGCGGAATTGGGTTCGATTCGGGAACGGGATCTGGTTTGGTTGCTTCGGGTTGGGGCGGAGAATTGGGTTCGTTCGGTATTTCTTCCAATTCGTCCAATTCGGGGCGCAGGGCGCGGAGGCGTTCGAAGTCCTCAATGGCGCGGCGGTATTGGCGTTCGGTCTGGGTCTGGTAGCGCAGAAAGAGTTCCCAGGTGTGGGGCTTCTGAGTGTTCATGTGGAAGCCGGCCGAGAGCGCGAAATTGCGATTCTGGGCGCGGGTGATTTCGATATCGCCATCGCCGGCCATTTGGGCGGACATGAAGCAGAGCTGCTCGCCATCAGGGCCGAGGGTACTGTCGAGGCAACTGGTCAACATACCGGACTCGAGGCGGGCGACGCGGAGGAGGGCCATCTGGCAGAGGGCGATGCGCTCGACGGCGAAGATTTCCTGGGAGTTGACGGGGCGGTAGAGGTCGACGGCGTCCTGGCGGAGGTGGTCGAGGGCCTTGAGGTCTTCGAGGCGGACGACGGTGAAGGTGGAGCCGGCAAAGCCGTGTTGCGGGCGTTGAGGGCGGATTGGGTTTTGCCCGCGGCGGAACGGGGGCCGGTGGATTTCTGAGCGTTGATGCGGTTGGCGGCGTTTTGTTTGTCGGTGGCCATGCGGAGCTGCCTTTCAATTCAGAGGTAGCATGGCGGCTGGAGGGACATGGCGGGTGGAAGCGGGAAGTGGTTTGGAATCAGAGAAAGAAAGTTGAAAATTTTTGTGAATGGAATTGCCAGGGAGGATCGGCGGCAAGGCGTCCGCGCGGAAGGCCATAAACGGCCGCAGGGGCGTTAGGGATCTATCGCGAAGGTGAACGTCAGCCGGCCAGATTATTGGTTCGAGTAGAACGACATGGGCGGCTGTACTTCCCTTTTGCGCTTCGCTTATCCTCGAAGGGGATACAATGCCCCCGGCATTCGAATGGGACGAAAACAAAGCTCGGTCGAATTAGCGGAAGCACCGGGTGACTTTCATCGAGGCGGTCTCGGTTTTCGAGGACCCCTTGGCCCGGATTTTCGACGACCCCGCCCACTCTGCGGAGGAGGCCCGCGAGATTATCATTGGTCATTCGATGGCCGGCAGACTTCTCCTGGTATGTTTCACAGAGCCGCTTGAGGATGAGGTCCGGATTATCGGCGCGCGCCTGGTGACGAAGGCAGAGAAGAACGACTATGAAGAGTACATCGCGAACCAGACCTAGAACGAAACCATCGGATCAACCGAAGCCCGAGTATCGCTTCAACTATGGCGAGGCTAAGCCGAACCGGTTCGCTGGACGAATTCGTAAGGGGTCTGTTGCCGTACTCTTGGACCCAGACGTTGCCGAAGTTTTCAAGAGTCCCGCGTCAGTGAACGCTGTTCTCCGTGCGTTACTGACGACCATGCCGGCACGCCGCGCTTCCACGCGATGAGCGGCAGTTCTCCTATTCAGCGTGTCACCGGTTTGGCGCGGTAGGTTCTGCGGGCCGAATCAGGTGATGAATCGTCACCGGCTGTCCCAGGGGGGTTTGTGTGTCGGACCTTTCTGGGCGCTCGTCGCCGCCATGTGCAAAGGCGTCGAGCCGTCGTTCCACTTGGCGTTGGGGTCGGCGTTGTTGGCCAACAGCAATTCCGTCACGTCTTTTCCTCGCAAGCCGGCTTCACGTCAGGGGGCCTCTGTTCCGGACGTGAGGGACCGCCGTGCGAGTTCGAAGCCACAGGGGCGCGTATCCGTGTAGCGGCGGCCTGACAACTCACGCGAGAATGCGAACAGAAACGTGGTGCCGCGTCGTGTCGCCCTCGTGCTTGCCGACGTCCGCAGATGCCGTGTGCCAGGCTTCTTCATGGTTTCGGTGTTAGGCGCAAGTTGGCAAAGTAGCCGTCGGTGCCTGGACCCGCCCAGAGTCCAATGGCGCCCTTGGCTGGAGGCAGTTTGAGATCGATGCCACTACAAAGCGCACGGAATCCATCATATCGAAGATATACGGACCTCAAATCCGAGAAGTTTCCGGAAAGAGCGCGCAACCTGCTACGGATTAAGAACGATAAGTCTGTCCGCTGATAAAACGGGATAAAACGGGATAAAACGGGGGGGAAAGGGGACAGACGCATTTTCCGAGAATTTCAGGAGTAGGGAATCGCGGGAAAATGCGTCCCCTTTTCGCCCCAGCGTCATGCCCTGCACTGCGCGGAGGACTGCGGCCCGCATCCAGGTCATCTCCGAGACCAGCCACATTTTTGAATCGGCGTTGTCCGCCAGATAATTTCGAGTCGCCCTCACGCGATAGGGATCACTGTCTCCATCGTCACCGAATCCGGTCCGTAAATCGCTAACGTCGCGTTACCTGCGGTAACACCGGTGGGAATCGTGACGTTCAGCTGGTACAAACCTTCAAATCCCGGCGCGGTGCCGCTGTAAAGGACCGTGGCATTTATCCCGCCGATGGATACCGTGATCGGGTAATTAGTCATCGCGTAGGGGTACACCGCAGCCGTCACGTTCCCAAGACCGGTCGCATAAATCAGCACGTTTGAGCCGACCTGCGCTGGTGCCGCCGCCGTGACCGGGCTGTAATCGGAGTGCAGAATCGCGCCGTACCACACTCCTCCAGACGGCTCCGTGAACACTCCCGGGGCCGTTTCGTTGACAAACTCTGTCACGGTATTGGAACTGAGCGTGCCATTTATCACCTGGATTGAGGCTACCGGCCCCACCGTCGCGTAAGGCACCATCGCGTCGATCTGTGTCGCGCTCACGTAAACGAGCGGCGCAGCCGTGCCGTTGATGGTCACCTGAGTGCCTCCTAGAATGGTCGGAAGCGGTTGGATCGAAGCGGTCTGCGGCGCGCCGGATGCAAGATTCGCCCCGAACAGCGTAATCAGTTCGCCCGGCGCGACGCCCGCCGTAAACGGCGCAAAACTCGCCGAGTTCACCACGCCGGCCGGGCTCAGATATACGCTGGTGGCCGAAGTGATGCTGGTCCCCGGGCTGAATGACGGCGCCTGAAGCGCCAGGCTGAGCGAAAGATGCGGTCCAAGGCCGTAACCGACGCGAATCGCCCCATTCGCCCCCGTCGCGTACTTCGTGTTCGCCTCGGAGTAGGTTCCATCCGGGTTCAACTTGTACGGCTCGGTGTAGGTGAGGTGATGCGGCGAGGCAGTTCCTGCCGGCAGCATTCGCTGGTCGCCTACGATCGTGCCGCTGCCCGTGCTGCCTCCGCTCACCGCATCGAATGCGCCATAATAAGTATCGAGACTCGCTACCGCCGGCGTGGCAGTTAGCTGCGACAGATCCTCGTCCATGCCCGCTTCGTAATACAGGCCTCCCAAGCTCGATCCGGGCGTGGAACGCACACCGATCATCATGTCCCAGCCCCCTGGAACCGCCGCGCCGTCATACGTCAGCCCTGCCGAACCGCCAAAAAAGAAGTTTCCGTCGGGCGAAACAAACACATCCTCTGTTCCCCAGATTGGGAGCGTATAATCCATTGGGAAAACAATGCTCGCGATGCCGTTATTGAACGAGTAACTCACTGAGGGTTCCGCAATCGTCAGAGCTTTCGCCGAAGCGCCTTGAAAAAGACTCAGGTTAACTGTGCCAATGACACCCCCGCCGTCCGCTGTGAATTGAAAATAGCCTTCGTAGACGCTGGACGGCGCGAATTTGGCGGGCGTCAGATTCGTCATCGGCAGGTTCATAAAGGCAACTGTGTACGTCCCCTGGAGCGTCGCATCCGTCGCGGGCGACGCCGGCATCGGTGCCGCAATGAAAAAGTCGTTGAACCCGTTGACCGTTTCCGTGGCGCTTCCCACAAAAACGCTGGGCTGGTAAGGGCTCAACTTCGTCGCTAAGCCGTAGATGTTGTCCCGTGGCGAGAGCGGATCGCTGACGTATCCATAGCCGCTGGCGGATATCGTGTACGTCCCGGTAGTTGCTGGCAAGTGCTGCTGCGGAGGCTGGCTAGAATCGTTGAGCGTCGCGCCTGTCGCGCTAATCGTATAGCTCCCTTTGCCGTCAAACGTCAGGGTCCCGTATATCACCGCCGCTTCCTTCAGATCACCCATCGAGTCGGCCGCCACGTAGCTGATGTCCCGGAAGTAATAACTGCCGCTCAGCAGCGCATCGCCGGAGGAATCGAAAGTAGGAGCCGGCGTGGTCGTTGTGGTGCTCGTCTGCGCCGTCGCTGCCTGGCTGAAAACCAGCCCGGCCACAACGGTTAGCCATGCGAATCTCATGGTCTTTCCTTTCCTTCGGTCGCCCCTTACCGGAACGTCACGCCGAGGCGCCCCATGTAAAAATCAGTGTGCAGGTTCTGCGCCGTGGCAAATTCATGCTCGAAAGTGAACCCCGCCACCAAGCCCATCCTGTCTCGGAACCAGTAGTTGAACCCTCCGCCAATGTGGTATCCATTTGCTGTGAAGTCTCGGAAAATCACGCTGTAGCCGCCCGTCACATATGGATCGAAATTGGAATCGCGCTTCCCCAAATGAACATACGGGCCTACCGAGAAGTTTCCAAGCGAATCCGAGGCCTGCCTGCTAGTCACAATGCAGCTAATCTCTCCTCCGATACCGAACCGGTGTGCCAGCCGGAGTTCAAAGCCTCCGCCCCCGCCATACACCGGCTGGTTGCCGCTTCCGCCCGGCTGCGTGTAGATCGGCGGCGGCATAAACCCGCTGTTGGTACCCTGCGAAATTCCCGGGGTTTCGCTGCCCGGCGCGAAAAAGATAAACTCCCTGAGTTGCGCGTCGGCCGCACCGCAGCACAGCAATCCGAGCACTAGCACGGAGACTCTCATTCTCGCCATGTTATTGACCTCCGGCCTTTTGCACCGGGATGAAGTATTGAGCCATCGACTTGTCCGCGTAGACGAAGATCACGTCGATACCCGGATTCGCTAGTGTGATGGGCGTTCCATCGGCTAACTTATCCAACCTTAGGTTGAGCGCCTTGTCCGAGCTGGAGGTGAACGTCATCGGCTTGTCCTGAAAACGAACACTGACCACCTGGCTCATCCCGGTTCCCGTCAGATCGACATTCTTTAGCGTCGGCGAGATCCCCGTCTTCGGCTGCGGATCGATCCCGTTCTTCGGCGTGCTGGACGACGCAGAAGGAGCCGCGGGAAGGGTTAGGGCTATGGGCTCATCGCTGCCGCGGCGCACCAGGATCGCCTTATAGTTTTTGGCCTGATCGTCAGTGAGGGAGAACGTGGCGATGGTCGTCGCACCGTCTACGGGTTTGATAGCCGTGTTTGCCGGATCGAGGATCTTGAGGCCTTGCAAGTTGGATCCTGTTATGACGTAGGTGTTGGCCGTTTTGGATGATCCGGTAGCCGAACCCGGACCAGCGGAAGCGGGAGTGACGTTGCCGTCCACGCTGACGGTTACGCTGAGTTGGTTCGCGTGCGCAGGCACGAGTGCCGGAGTGCCGAAGTGAATACCGGAGACGTTGGAACTAATCGTCGCTTCGGCGGCGAACGAGCTGCTGCCGGTGACGATCAGGGTCTCGGTTTCTCCGGGTCTCAGCCCGGCGGGGTCCACACCGGTGACCAGCGGCCCGGCGGCGAACCGGCCGATTCCGACAGCCGTTTGTGCCGGTGCGGCTCCGTCACCCGGTGTAGTTACGGTAACATTCATGGGGCCGGGATTGACGCCGAGAGGTACTGTCACGGGCACCGTCATCTGCGGGCCGGGGCGGCCGGCGGGCAGCGATGGGACACCGGCCTTCACCTTAGGGTTCGAATTAGGGTTCGAAAACGTAACTTGAGACGCGGCCGAGAAACTGGTCCCGACGCCAGTAATGACGATGTTCACGGGGGCTGCGGCCGGAGGCAAAATATTGGGATTCAGGTTGGTGATGTAGGCCGTTTCTTTGCCAATCGTCAACAGGCCGGTCCCGACGGCGACCTCGCTGCTGCTTGTCCGAACCGTAACATCGACCGGCCCCGCCTTGACCGGGTGGTCTACTGCCGGGCTGTTTACTGTGAACGTGATGTCTAAATGGCTATCGTCGATGACCTTATTCACTGTGACCGCATTCACTGTGACCGCGCCCGTGCCGTCGCTGAATTGGACGGACGGGGCGGCGGCTGTGAAATGCGTAAACGCTCCCGCGAGGATGACGTTCGCCAGCGTTTCCCCTGGTTGTGCGGTCGCCGTGTTCTGTCCTGGCGCCACACTCAAACCGGTGATCTGGGGCGTCCCATTCCCGATAGTAAGGACGCCCGTCCCAACCGCATTCGTTCCGCCGGAAGCGACCGTGATGTTGGCGCTGAACGACTGATTATCGCCGGACGACGATGATCCCGATGACGAAAGTTGGGTTGGGGCGGCGATCTGAATGTCGAAATCCGAATGTCCCGGAGGTGTTACCGGATGGAATGGAACGTTCCAGGACAAGGTCTTATAGCGGCTTGGAGGGGTGGAGTTATCGGCCGTGAATAATTTGGTCCAGGTGAATTTGTGGTACGTCTGAATGAGATTGTTCGGAACTATCAGCGATATGTGATCGTCCGTGCTTTCGTAAAATGGCGCATCGCTCAGGCCGTAGGCCTTCCCGCTGGAACCCGCGCCGATGACAACCACTTCCGGATGGTTCGGAGGTTCCGGGTTGGTTCCGGGCTGGGGCTTCGCGTGAAGGTCGTCAGGGTCAAAATATAGGGTAGCCCGAGATGTCGAACCGTCAAACGGTACAATATCCGGTGCACCCCTTACAAAAAATGTGTTGAAAACATGGCCCACGTCACTCGTGCCGGTGTTGGTGAGAGTATAGCGGGTGCCATTTATCACGATATCTCTAGGCCCGCCGACCGCATCCGCCGCTACATGTAGCTGCACGATTAACGCATGATAATTTCTATTAGTGTCCGGATTCGCCGGGGTGGAACTCAATACGGTGATCCCTTTATCTTCTGAGCCGAACCTCTTGAACGTGAACTTCGCCTGGGCTTCTCGCGTATCGTCGCCGGGAAGGATCGTGAGAGCCGTGGCAGAACTGCCAAACCCGTTGCCAGCGGCAAGGCCAAGGTAGATCTTCGGTGACTCTCCGGCGACCAGGATCCGCGCGCCGGGGGGATACAGCTCCAACTGCCTCGGCGCTTCCGTGTTTGTGGACTCGAGGAGCGTTTTGTAGCTTACAGTAGGTATGGACTCGAGGGACATTTTGTAGCTTTGATATGACGGCGCCAGAACGAACTTGAACTGCTTCATCCAAACTAATGTTCCGGCGGCCGTCGGTAACGCCAAGTCATATTCGTCCGGGGCCGCTGACGAGCTGACCTGAAAGGAAAAGGTCAAACTGCTGTCTTTTTGCGAGCTCTCTATCTTCAGGTTGGTGCCTGGAATCGATTGACGATGGTCCTTGGCCAATAAGAGTTTCACTGGCCCAGAAAAGTCGCTTGAAAATAGTGGCAATGTCGGACCATTGGCAGTATTCGTTAGTGAGACACGGTCCGGAGAGGTCACTGTTACGGTAATCTTCCTAGGAGCAATAGTCTGTGGAATTTGTATATGTTGGGCATCCACCAGGACGTCGAGCGGATACGGTACCAACTGCTGCGGCGCTTCCGTGCTTTGAATAGGCGTGGCATCGAGGATCGCTTGGACCTCTGGCGTGGTTCGCGACTCTATACTAAACTTCTTCTTCCAAACTAACGATCCCACAGTGGTCGGCAATTCCAGGTCATACTCGCCCTCAGGCGTTGACGAGCTGACCGTAAAGGAAAAGGCTAAGCTACTGTCCTTTTCGGTGCTCGTTATCTTCAATACAGTGCCGGCAAGGTGGTTGTCATGGTCCTTGGTCGATAAGAGTCTGACCGGCCCGCTACAGTGGCTTGAAAACAACGGTTTTGTCGGACCGTTGGCAGTGTTGGTTAGCGGGATGCGGGCTGGAGAGGTTACGATTACGGTAATTTCCTTAGGGGCGGTGGTCGGTGGAATTTGGGTACCTTCGGTTCCCTGCAGCTTAATCGAGTAATGATTCGTCGCCGGACAACTATAAGTTCGGTCGTCGCCGTACACGAGTTTCTGCACACCGTTCGAGTACAGGAGGAATGCCCCATTCGCCGCCAGGGACAGTGCCGGCGCGTTGAATTTTACGTATTGGCTGTTTTGAATGAAATACTTCGTGGTATTGTCGTCCACATCCTGCCCGATTCGAACCGTCGGCGTCGACCGGTAGGGCCCCTGGGCGATCACTGTGAGACTACCATCGCCATTGTCGTTTGCAAGGACGGATCTCGGTTCTAATGGGAAGGTAAAATCGCCGGGCACCAGCATGTTCAGCCTAAACAAGTCTATCGGGTCGCCAACGCGGCCCGTCCGGGAATCATAGTGCCGCCAGCCGGTACGTACGAACACCCGCGATCCGCAGTCCACCGCTCTGTCGCCGAAGGAGATCTGCGCGAAGCTCTGCCTAAGTCCGTTCCGCACCACCTGCTCTCCCAGGACGGGCCGGAATTGCCACGCAAAGGTGACCGGCTGTAAACCCGACTGGCCAGGCTGTAAACCCGACTGGCAGGCCACATCTGTCGCGGGAGGCCGCTGGAGAGCGAGGGTGTCCTGATCGCGAACCAGGTAATAGGACTGACTGCTGCGAAGAAAGCCTCCACCCACATTGACAATCTGCGCCACGGCTCCGCCGCTGATTGAGGATGTCTTGCTGACCAGGCTCGCCACGTTGTACGTTTTCTCCTGCGGAAGAAGGAGGGACAGATTTGGCTGAACGTCGGAGTCTATGGGTGCACACACCGAAATTTCTACTTCAGCGACAGCCTGCTGATATTTGAATCCCGGCGGCACACTGATCATGATGGGGAAGCCTAAAGTCGTCTTGTATCTAGGCGAACCATCGGATGAATAACTGTCATCCAGCGAGCCCGCCAGCAATAGTTGCAGATTGGCAATCTGCAAGCTAAGCTGCATCTCGTCGTTCAGAAAATCGCCGGCCGAGGGCGACAGATTCGATGGTAACGTTGGCGCCGCAGGAGCCGTTTGCGTCGGATTGTTTGGATTTACGGTTCCCTGGGGCAGGCTGGATACCTGGACAGAATTGACCGATTGATTCAGCTTTGCGCCTTGGATGGTCGCGATCTGGCCGGTTACATTACCCCCAAACGCGTTTATTTGCGAGAGACTCGCCGAAGCAGCGGATAGCGATGCCGCGAGGGAATCACTGCTGTACGTCTTTGCCGCCTGAACCCAGATTCCGTTATCATAATTCCCGCCGTTCTGGTAGATCGGATCCGACTTGGATACCCTCAGCGGGGTCGGAGTTGGACTTCCCGCGGACTTATGGCGGCACGAGCAGGCAGCCACCGCGACGCAAATGATAGCTAGATATCTGACGATTGAAGGCCAAGAGTAGGTCACTGGATGGAGATCACCTGGTTGACCTGGAGTACTGGTTGATTCGTATTCGGATCTGGGACTATAACGCCGCAGCAGGTGAGTATTTTGCCTAGAGGAAATCCTCCTGGTTGAAGGGTTACGCACTGATTGAGGCCGATCAAGGAAAGGCATTCAGTGCCAGCCGGCGTCACCTGTACAACGCCCGTAAAGAGTTGATTTGGAGGAGCGCACATTCTTGGAAACCCAACCCTTTCAAAAATGCCTGTGACGGACTCGCGGAGGCCTTCCGCGCAAAACTAACTCATTCTTGATTGGAATATTGCTCCTAAATATTTGAGAATTGTACCATAAGAACAACATCGTGCGCAAGGAAATCATTAGGGATTTCAGTGATTGCTTTTCCGAGAGCCGAATGACCCCTCCGAGCGTGGGCAGAGCCTGACGATGGCTGCCTCGGGCCATCGCACGCACCGAACAGCCTGCAAGGTGCCTGTTTTCAATAGCTCTCTCGAAACCTTCTCGTCCCTAGCTCGTTCCGTCAAGATATTCAGTTGCCGGCGACTTCGCCTTTCGCACGATGCTGCCGAGCAGCCGACGCGTCAGATAGATCTTCGTCAGCCGACTCCACCAAAACCTTGGGGCTCTGGAAGCTCGCCGACCCCTCATTGCGAATTTCGACTATGAACTCGACCGGACCGGCTGTCTCGGAAGGCGGATCGAAAACATTGATATTCACCTTCATTAATGGCTTCTTCGCTAGGCGGGCCAATTCTTCCTTCCGTTGTTGATTTGCCAGAGGTAACTGCGACTGCAACGCACTGCTTGCCGTCGTAAGTTGATCAATCTGTTTCTTTGAGAGCTTCACCGACTCGTCCAACTGCGCCTTCTCTTCGCGGGCGATACCAACCGCCACTTCCAGAGCTGCTCTTGAGCTGTTCAGCGTTGCTACCTGCTGCTCTGAGGACTTTGCCGCATCTTGGTATGACGCAATGGCGAACGCTAACGAAAACACAGCAAACAGGACCGCAACGAAGTTCGCCAAGTCTCCCAGGGCGAACTCGCGCGCGAGAGAGAGCTTCTTACGACGCTTCAAGAGAAATAGCACGGAGCCGACAGCAAGGAGAAACAAAGCCAGCCAGAGTGCAGATTTAACGAGGAGCGGCATCGATTCGACCTCCGTCAAAATTCATCCGTCCAACGACGTTCGTTTGCAACGATTACCCGGAGCGGAACGGTTACTGAACTTCACCAACGCTCCGGTGATCGAATGCTACATTCCACGAAATGCTAGGTATTCACGAAAGAGTGTAACGCAAACTCACGAACCATCGGCAATCCTGAAGGTGTCCGGCGTTGGGGGAAGTTGACGGATAGGGAACGACAAGTCGGCTTCTGTCCGCTGGTGCGCGTCGGACCCACCTGCTTGGCCGAGAAACGCGCGAACCGCCGAGGGGGACCCAACGGAAGATACAGTCTGGGAAATGGCTTTGGCCTTTCAAACTGACCCGCTACCGGGTGTGGAGAAGAGTCTCTCGACACAGCACGCACGAGTGCGTCGCACGAGTGCGTGCGCCACTTACTTCAGCACTTCTTCAAAGAACGCCTGCGCTCTTGCGTCGTGCGAAGCTTCCAACTTGTTCATGGCTTGCTTGCGCACTTCGGCGTCTTTCGACGTCTTGACCAACTGGATCAGCATCGGGATGCCGGCGCCATCGGGAAGAGAGCCGAGGGCGTCCACCGCGCGGCGGCGCACCGTCGCGTCCGCGTCGTTCGAGATGGCGTATTGAATGGCGTCCAGCGCCGGCTGGCCCGGCTTGCGGTTGAGCGCCGAGATGGCTTGCGCGCGGATGTACGGGTTGCGGTCCGTGCGCGCGGTTGCGATCAGCAGGTCGACGGCTTCCGGCTCTTTGTTGCGCGCGAGGCCGTTGATGGCGGCTTGGCGGACGTTGTCGCTCGAATCGTTCGAGATCAGGTTCTTCACGGCTTCCACGCCGTGCCTGCCGCGCTGCGAAGCTTCGAGCGACGCGGCGGAGCGACGCAGCCATTCGGGCTGCGTGGAAGCCAGCAGGCGATCGAGTGCGGCATCGGCCGAGGCGTCGGCGTGGGCGGCGATGGCGCTCACAGCGCCGTTCCCATCCAACTCCCGCTGCGGCACATAGCTCGCCAGCAGCGCCACGCTTTGAGCCGGCGCCACGTCCGTGAGCCAGTGCACCGGCAGGCCGCCGGCGTCGATCTCGCAATCGGGCGAGAGGCTGCGGATTCTGGTGACCGTGTTGCCTTCCACGCGGAACAGGATGACGGCATGGTCGGGCGGTTCCAGATGAATGACGCCGGGCGACGCGTAGCCGTCGCGCACGTATTCGCAGCTCAGGCTGGAAGTGCGCACCGCCGGAACGTCATACATGATCCAGGACGGCTGCGGCTGCGCGGCGACCAGCGCTTTGAACTCCCGGTCGAGAGCCGCCCCGGAACGGCTGTCCACCTTGGCGTTGACCAGCAGTTTGGGCTGCGCGGCCAGCGCCAGCGCCGCCGCCATCAAACACAGCGCCGGTTTCATTTGCTGAGGATCTCCTGCAAGTAGTCCTGCGCTTCCTTGGAATACTTGGCCATGTTTGAAAGATGATTGACGATGTACAGCTTCATCCTGGTGTCCTTCTCGGCGCGCGCCAGGTCCACCAGCGCTTTGCCGTTGCGGGCGTTGGCCAGGTTGTTGACGATCGACTGCTTCACCTGCTGGTCCTGCTCGGCGGTGTAGACCGAGACCAGCGCGGCGCTGGGGTTGCCGGCTCTTTGCGAAGCGATGGCGCGCACCGCGGCCTGGCGGACACTGGCGTCTTTATCCGTGCGGGCCACTTCCACCAGCTTGTCCAGGTTGCCGTTCTGCTGCATGTAACCGATCAAAGATACCTTGCCTTCCGGAGTGGTTTCGGATTGATAGATCTGCCAGATCTCGGGCTGTCCATCGATCTCGCCCAGAGCGCCTATGGCATAGTTGCGAAGGTCGGCGTTCTTTTCCGTCCTGGCGATCTGCGTCAGACGGTCTTTGTCTTTGGTGGCGGAGTAGGTGCTGAGGATGGCGCGCTTCACGCTGACATCGCTCGAAGCCGCGTAGATCTCCGAGAAGAGCTGGCCGGCGTTGGAGTCCTTTCCCCGCGCTAGGTAACGAATCGCATAGAGCTGGAGGTCGGGGTTGCCGCCGCGCGCAATCTGTTCCAGGTCCTGGCGGGCGCGCGGAGAACTATTGAGACCCAGGACGATAATCGCCTGCTGCTTGAGCTTGGGCGAGTGCGAAGTCTTGAGAAGGTTCTCGACCTGCGGCAGCGCCCGTTCCGGATCCGACTGCATCAGGCCGTTGAGGGCCAGGATCTTGATGTCCTCGTCGGTTTCGCCTTCGGGCGAGACCGCCTTGCCGGAGGACTGCTTCACTTCCACTTCGAGCGCCTTGGCGTCGTCGAGCCAGCGGCTGCTGGCATAACCCTTCCGCAACTGGTCGATGGCGGCCAGAGCGTCGGCGCTGCGGCCCAGCTTGTTCAGCGTATAGGCCTTCCAGTAGAGTCCGCCTTCCGTGCGCGAGCCGGCGTGCGCCACCACCTGGTTGAAGGCCTCGACGGCTTCGTCGTAGTGGTGGGCGTCGATGGCCGCCAGGCCGCGCTGGTAGATGCTGTCATCGGAACCCCTGCCACCGTTAATCCGCATCGGCGGCATGGCCGGCATCGTTGGCGCCGTGGTCAGTGCCCTGGGGGTCTTCATCTGGTCGAGCTGAAATGCCAAACCCTGAAGCTTGCCGTCGGCCAGGAACATTTTGTCCTGCGCTTCCTGCATTTTTTCGAAAATCCTGTCCTGCGCGTCAGCCCACTTCTCGTCGAACTTGAAATCAAACTTGTCGAGCTTATCGAGCTGCAGATCCACCAGGGTTTGCACGTCGATATCCAGATCCATAGCGCGCGGTGCGGTGGCGGGCCGCGGGGTCGCTGGCGGAGCCGCAGGGGCCTGCGGTGCGGGAGCGGCCTGCGGCGCCGCTGCGGCCGGAGCCAGCGGCGCGGTCTGCGCCAGGGCCAGGGCGGCGGTCAGAAACAGGCCGCCGATTGTGGTCCCGATTTTGGTAATGTCGCGAAAGTTCTTCATATCGTTTTCAATCCTCTTATAATTTGTGTCCGGGCTGCCCCACCAGCCCGGCCGGTTCCTTCTGGTTCTTTACGTTGGCATCCAAGATGCGAATCTTGAACAAAATGCCTTGCCCGCGCAGGCGGCCGCGGAGCCGTTCCACGTCCGCGGCGGGCATGCTGGATGGCTCGTGCGCGATGTCCATCAGCACGCGCTCCAGCTCCTCCAGCACGCTGGTTACGGCCGTGTCGCCGGTGTGGGCCGCGGTCTGGCGATACAAGCGGTTTTCGGTGAGGAGATCGGCGGCGCGTTCCTGTTCCGAAGAGATGTCCAGCGGGCCGTCGGAGCTGGCGTTGGCGAGCTCGATCAGGACCGTCTGGGAACGCTCCAGGTAGTCGCCCACGGCCACCAGCAGAACCCCTTCGCGGAGTTGGGGATCGGCGGCTGAGGCCATCGCCCCGGCGCCGCGCGGCTGCGGATAAAAGCGGCCGGCCAGGAACGCAACTACAAGCAACGAAGCCAGTGCCAACGCGGCGGCGGCCCAGCGCCAAGGGCCTGCAAAGGCCCACCGGCGGCGCGCCGGCAAACGGTGTTCAATCCGCCGCCAGACTTCCGTGCCGTATTCCGGCGAGCGCGCCGGCACCGGAAGCGTATCCACCACGTTGAGCACGCGTTGCAAGGAGCCGTACAACCCGCGGCATTCCGCGCACTGATCCAGGTGCATTTCGGCGTCCGCCGCGCCGGACTCTTCCCCGTAGTAATGCAAGATCAGTTGTTCTTCGCTGAGGTGGTTCATTTGGATGTACTCACTGAGGGCTCCAGGGCCCGCCGCAATTTCTGCACAGCCCGAAATACGCTGTGCTTGGCCGCGCCGGGCTGGCATTCCAGAACGCGGGAGACTTCTTCAATGCGCATGCCTTCGAAATGGCGCAGCACGAAGGCCGTGCGTTCGGTCGAGCTCAGTTCATTCATGGCGGCGCTGATGTGGTGGGCCACTTCGCCGCTCAGCGCGGCGCGTTCCGGCGTCGGACCGGAAGCCGGCAGAGCGAGCACGGCGTCTTCGGTTTCGCCATTGGCATCGGTCGCCGGCGCCAGGTGCTCGCCGCGCCGTTTGCGGGCGCGGACCAGATCGAGCGAACAATTGGTCGAGATGCGGTAGAGCCACGTGCCGAAGCTCGCCCGGTCGTCGAATTTGCCGAGCTGTTTGTAGGCGCGGAGAAGGCTCTCCTGCACTACGTCT
This sequence comes from Bryobacterales bacterium, assembly GCA_003167255.1. Taxonomy (GTDB): domain Bacteria; phylum Acidobacteriota; class Terriglobia; order Bryobacterales; family Bryobacteraceae; genus PALSA-129. The sequence continues at coordinate 381 of PMTR01000163.1, read as the reverse complement.
TCGGCGTCCTGTTCATTTCCAGTCATACGATAAGCCAAACGGAAAATGGACCGGCTGTGACGTTCCACCAGCACGCGGAACGCGTCGGAATCACCCGCCCGCGCTCTGGCTACATAGGTACCGTCGCTCGGCTCCATTCGGCTGTTCTTTAGACTGTAGGGTTTCGAAGTGGTTAGCAAGGGGGCGGGGTGGTATCCCTCTGGCCGGAGCGCCGCCTGAAAGGCGGCGGCAGCCAAGATTGGCTGCCCCGCATAGCGGCATAGCCGCAACCAATAAAATGTTTGCGAAGCCCGGAGGGCGCAAGAGAATAGCCCAGCGCGAGAGCCCAGGGTCCGTACAGCAAAATTGCCAGCCCCGGCACGGGGCGAAAGAAGCACGCGG
>PMTR01000042.1 GCA_003167255.1 Bryobacterales bacterium | reverse complement strand
CCACGGATTCCCCCGAGGAGGCAGTTTGAGAAGCTGGTGCGGCGCGCCGAAGACGCACCGGGCGTGGAGTGCCCCAAGTGCGGCGAAAAACATTTGACGCAAGAGCTTTCCACTTTTGCCGCGCATGTCTCCAGCGGCTCGAAGCCGGCTGAAATGCCAAGGTGTCCCGGCGGGATGTGCGGAAACCCGGGGATGTGCGGAATGAACTGACAAGGGCTGGCGCCGTTGATATCCCTTCGGGATATGGAAGTCAGTTAGAAGTTGAGGAAGTTAGGATGGAGCCAAGGCAGGATTGCCCGCCCCGCAATTCTTACAGGAGACAGGACAGCAGCTACAGCAGCACCGTGTCAATCCGCTCGTCCGAATCCCGCCGCGCCACCGCCGGTTGCCCTTCGCCGCGCAGGAAGCGGATCAACTCCTCTTCCGAGCCGTCGAAGTAGCCCTCCAGCAGTTCCCGCACGGCCGCGCGCCGCATGGTGTCCCGCGAGGCTTGCGGCGCGTAAACAAAAGCGCGGCCCACTTTGCGGCGCGCCAGCATGCCTTTGCGAACCAGCCGGTCGAGCACCGTCATGATGGTGGTGTAAGCCAGCGGGCGCGTTTGCGCCACCACTTGCTGCACCGCCTTTACGTTGCCTTCCTGGAGCGACCACAGCGCCCGCAGGCACATCAGTTCGAGCGGCGGCGGGACCTCGCGGGCATGGCGCGGCATCAGCTCTCCTGGCCGTTGGTAGCGGGCTGCCAAGCCTGTTTCAATTTGGCCGCAAACGCACTATCCGGCTCTGCCGCGCGTTCCGCCGGTGGCGGCTGCGGCTCAGGCGCCGGCTCGCCCTTCAAAAAACGATCCTTCTTCAAGGCCGGCCGCTCCAGCACCGGGCTGAACGTGGTGAAGCAGCCTTCCACCTGCCGGTCGTTTTCGATCAAGGCCCGCATGCACTCCATCTTGGAATCCATATCGTCCAGGTAGTGCAGCAGCAGCGCCTCCGGAAACTGCGGCAGCTTCGGCGAGCCGAATTCCAGGTGCCCGTGATGGCTCAGGATCATGTGCTCCACCAGCGCCCGCAACTCCGGCGGAAACTCCGGCAGGCTGCCCACTTTCTCCCCCACCATACGCTGCGCGATGTTGATGTGGCCCAGCAGTTGACCTTCGTTCGAGTAGGAAAACCCCCGCTCGTAATTCAGCTCGTAGATTTTGCCGATGTCGTGCAGCAGCACGCCCGTAATCAGCAGGTCGTAATCGATATTCGGATAGTGCGTGGCCGTCATGCGCGCCAGCGCGCACACCGAAAGCACGTGCTCCATCAGGCCGCCCAGAAACGCATGGTGGATCTGTTTCGCGGCCGGCGCCCGGCGGTATCGCCGCGCGATGTCCTGGTCGCCGAACATCGCCTCCAGCAGCCCCTTCAGATGCGGATTCGTCACCCCCGCGATAATTCCCGAGAGTTCCGCCCACATCTCATCCGGGTCGCGCCGCGAAGAGGGAAAGTAATCGCTGAAATCGATCTCGCTGTCGTCCATCCGGCGCAGCTTGTGGATGGTCATCTGCGGCCGGTTGTGGAAGATCTGGATCATGCCCCTGACCTTCACGAAATCGTCCCGCTCGAAGCTGTCGATCACCTCCGGCACGTTGTCCCACATCTTGGCGTCCAGTTCGCCCGTCCGGTCCCCCAGCATCAGGGAAAGATACAGCTCGCCGGTTTTCTTCTGGCGGATTTCCTTCGAGCGCACCAGAAAGCTGCTGGTGACCGGCTCCTTCGCCGGCTCGAGGAGGTCGTTCACGTAGGGTGACTTCATTGCTTGATGGGCGTCACGGCCGCCGCTGCCGGCAGCGGTTTCTTGCTGGGCTTCGGAGGCGGCGGGTTGTTCACCGCCTGCAAATCGTCGGCGGCCTTCGGCTCTTTGCGCACCTTGAGGGCCGCCCTGGTCCCCGGAATCGGCACGAATAAGATTTTCTTGTGGGGTTTGGCGCGCGCAGCCACTTCTTCTTTGGTGGTGACCGGCGGTTTTAGCAGCGCCACTTCCTGCCAGCGTGTGTCTTTGCCGGGAGCCGCGCCGCTGTCCACGTAGCCGTCCTTGATTTGCAGGTAGGCTTGCTGCCGCAGTTGCGTCAGAAACTCACGCACCTTCGACCCCATCTTCGGCCCCACCAGGATCTCGTGGATGTCCTCCTGCACTTCCTCGAAGGAGGCTTGCCCGGCTTCGAAGTGCTCTTCCACTTTGAGAATCAGGAAACCCGGCGGACTGGTGAGCTTGATCGGAAGGGTGACGAATCCCTTCTTTTCCTTGAAGACGATGGCTTCCAGTTCCGGCCGCATGGTGCCCCTCTTGCTGGGCGCGCCCAGGTAGCCGCCGTTTTGCGCCGTTCCCATATCGTCCGAATTGTCGCGAGCCAGATCGCTGAACTTCTCGCCCTTTTTCCCCCGCGCCGAGATGTCGTTGGCCTTGGCTTCCGCCGCCGTCTGCTGGTCGGGCGTCTTGCCTTCCGTGGAGATCAGGATCTGGCTCAGGAAGACCTGCTCCTCGCGCACGAATTCGGCTTTGTGCTCGTCGTAAAACTTCTGCAGATCGCCTTCCGGAATCGCGATGCGCGAGGCCACTTCGTACCCCACCACGCGCTGCGCCATCAACTCTTTCTTCTTGCGGTCCTTCAATTCGTCGAAAGTCATGCCCGACTGCGCGCGCAACCACTCGTGAAACTTGTCCGGATCCGTGATCTTGGCCTGCACCTGCCACTCGGAAAAGAATTTGCTGACGTCCGCGTCGACGTTCAGACTGGGCATCTCCTTGGCCTTCTGCACCAGCAGGAGCTGGTCGATCTCGTCGCGCAGCGCGTTTGCGCTGTTCTCCTGGATGGCGCCGGAGAGCTTGGCTCCAGTCAGGCCCTGCGCGCGCAGGCTGCCTTCGATCTCCTTGTCCTTTTCCGCCAGCTCCCCGCGGGTGACGATATCGCCGTTCACCTTGGCGGCGATCTCTTCCACCACGCGCACCGACTGCGTCTGGGCTGAGGCAGCGCCCACCGCCGCCCCGCAAAGTACTACAAACTTCCAAAACATAATGAGATCTCCATCTTACCAACTGCCGGATGTGGCCGGGGCCACCCTGGCCAATCTATCAGAATTAGCAATACGGGTGCCACATCCGCCAGCCCCACTTTCTCCACGGTTTTCCGAGCCCGCCCTGGGCCGGATCGGTCCGCCAGTTGCGATTCGGCACAGTCCAGAGTGGGACAGGCCTCCTGGCCTGTCGACCTTTCCCCATGCCTGGCCGCAATACGGTTTCACTTTAGCGGTGGCATCCCGGCGCGCCCCCGGAACGCCGTTTACGAGAAGTCCGCCGGTGACCGGCCAGTTCCGCGAGCCGGCGACTATGCAGCCGTGAAGGGCGCGAGGTCCAGGCAGCCCCCGCTGGACTACGCGGCGCGGCTCGCGGGATACTGAAGGGCATGGTGAAGTCAGTCGAAGGGATCTACCGCGACGGAAAGGTGGAGTTGTTGGAGCCGCTGGCGGGGGCTGCGGGTTCGCGCGTCATCGTTACGTTGGTTCGTCCCGCGGAGCCTTTGGCTCTTGGAGCCGCCCACGCCGCCTCACCGAGCCGCGACCGTAAGGGAGCGGAGTTCCACTAGCACCAAATCACTTGGTCAAGGCACTAGCAATATGGCCCGTGCGCGACACCCGAGCAGGGTAGTGGTGCGCATGAAGAACAAGAGCGGGAGCGGATCGGGGCTACTGATGGATTCGGTGATCATGACCGGCAATCTCGCGACCATCCACGATTCGGAAATCGATCAGGTCATCGGGGCATTCACCGGGCTGAGCGAGCTGGACGCAGCTTTACGAGCGACCCTGGCATTGTAGCCGGGCCAAGCCGAAGCGCGAACCGCGGTGGTGACACGCACGAAATGGACCCGAATCTGTGTGTCGGCGATACCGCCATGCGGACCACGTTGACGCCTGCGCCTTCAGAACTGACCCGTCTCCCAGACGCTTCCTAGGAGGCTGCTGGAAAAGTCAGAGAAAGGCATTTTGAGCCGCCGATTAACGCCGATGAACACGGATAAACCAATTCTTTTCAATCTGCGTTTATCGGCGGTCATTGGCGGCTAGTGTTGATTCGGCTTTTTTCAGCACCCTGTTAGAACGCCTATGTGGACCCCTGAGCGGCAGAAGTCCGAAATGGCTACGGGGCCAAGTGAGTTGGAGATTTCCTGTCTGCCTGCTGCCGTGAGCGGCGTTCACCAGGAACGAATCTCCCGGCCGACTCCCGTGCGTGCTAACGTGGGAACATGAGCGACGGGATCGCTTCGGGCGTGCTTGACAGTCTTCTGGACCCGTTTACCCGGTGTCTGGATACCGTGTCGGCTCGGCGCGTGGCGGAGTTCCGCATCGGTGCGAATGTACAGGACAGGGTGGATGCCCTCGCCGAGCGCGCAAACGAAGGCCTTCTCACCGACGACGAGCGGGCCGAGTATGAGGCATTTGTCAACGCGTCAGACTTCATCGCGATCCTCAAGCTCAAGGCCTTGCGTAACTTGGAGTCGAACCCAGGCGCGTGATGGATGCCGCCGCGCGGAACCTGGTCCGCCGCCGGGCGGACAACCGATGCGAATACTGCCTGCTCCGTCAAGAGTACAGTCATCTCGCACACCATGTCGAGCATATCGTTGCGAAGCAGCATGGTGGATCCGACGATCCCACCAACCTGGCCCTGGCCTGCCACCGATGCAACCATTGCAAGGGACCGAATCTGACAGGGTTCGACCGGGAGAGCGGTGGTATCGTGCCACTATTTCACCCGCGTCGCGACCGGTGGACCGAGCACTTTGCCTGGCGGGGTCCGCGTATCGAAGGGCTGACGGCCATCGGGCGGGTGACTGTCGTTGTGCTCGGCATGAACGACGCCCGGCGCCTCGATTTGCGGGCAGCGCTCCTGGCGCGCGGCGAGTTCGCTTGACGGGAACGCCGGGCGGTTTACTTTCTCCAGATGGGCATTCGTCTAGCGGCGGCAAACCGGCCATCGCGTCAGCGTTTCATGGATCGGCGTATCACGGGAGGAATGGCTGGTACATAGCGACTGGAAATGTCCCGTCCCCTGGTTTCCACGTTGACGCCTGCGCCTCCAGAACTGACCCGTCTCCCAGACGCTTCCCAGAACGCCTATGTGGACCCCTGAGCGGCAGAAGTCCGAAATGGCGACAAACCAGCCAAGTGGATTCGTAAACCGTGCCAGCACGATCTGGACGACGTTCCGTCTATTGCCGCTTCGCGAAGAATTCGTCGGCCGCGTTCTGCGTCTCTTCGTGACTAAGCTCCTTCACTTGCTGGTTGATCCCCCACTCGTGGCCGAAGGGATCGACGATCTTCCCGTAGCGTCCTCCCCAAAACATGTCCTGCACGGGCATGCTCACGCGCGCGCCGGCGGCCACCGCGCGCTCCACAATCCCGTCCGCATCGTCCACCAGGAGGGTGATGCGAACGCCCGTTCCCCCGAGCGACTCCGGCGACTTGCAGGTTCCGCCTTCGCTCGCAGGGAACTCGTCGCAGACGAAGAACTTATGTCCGTCCAAAATCAATTCGCCGTGCATGAGCTTCTCGCTGCCAGGCTTGATCATTCGGTGCACCTCCTCTGCGCCAAAGACGCTTTTGTAGAAGTCGAGCGCGGCGAGCCCGCCGCGTACGATCAATTCGGGGATGAACTGGTCCGGTCGATCCATAGTCTCCTCCTGGTTTCACGCGTTCTCTAGATCCTACTATGCTTTGCGCCCGCAACTTACGAGCTATCCACAGCCACAAGGCCGAAAAACGCCAGACTCGCGGATGTGGTTCCACGCGTCTGCGAAGTCCCCTTCCGGGCCACAAGTCCTTGAACGGACCATTCCCTGATTTCTGCGAGCAAGCAATAGTACAATTCTCCCCGCCCCCGCCCCCCCTCACCCCTGCAACTGCCGCAGCTTTTCCCCCAGGAATTTCAGAATGTCGCCAGCGCCCGTCTGCCCCGCCAGCGGCAGCAGCAGCACCCCCGCCGGAGTGAATTGTGCGCCACGCGTCCCGGCGACGATTCCCATCAGCCGCGCCGGGTCCACGCGCGCCTCTTTGTGGAATTTGATGTTCAGAATATTGTGGCGGCGATCGATGGCTTCCACTCCGATCTGTTCGGCGGCGGTCTTCAGCGCCGAGTATTCGATCAGATTGCGAACCGCTTCCGGCACCGGGCCGTATCGATCCGCCAGTTCCTTTTCGGTGCGGTCGCGCGCCGCCGCATCGGCCGCGCTGGCGATTTGCCGGTAGGCGCGCAATCGCTGGTTTTCGTCGGCCACGTAGCCGGTTGGGATGCGGATGTCCAGCCCCAGGTTGAGCGCCGAGTGAATCTCCGGAATCACTTCCTCGCCCTTCAATTCGCGGACCGTTTCTTCCAGCAGGCGAGTATACGTGTCGAAGCCGACCGAGTTGATGTGGCCGTGCTGCTCGCCCCCCAGCAGGTTGCCGGCGCCACGCAGTTCCAGGTCCAGCGCGGCCACCTTGAAGCCGGCGCCCAGATCGCTGAACTCCTTCAGGGCGGCCAGGCGCTTGCGGGCAATCTCGGTCAGTTCGGTATCCGGCTGCACCAGCAGGTAGGCGTAGGCGCGGCGGTTCGAGCGGCCCACCCGGCCACGCAACTGGTAGAGTTCGGAGAGACCATACCGCTCGGCGTTTTCCACCAGCATGGTGTTCGCCAGCGGAATGTCCAGCCCATTTTCTATGATTGTCGTACAAACCAGGATGTCGAACTCGTGCCGCATGAAGCGCAGCATGGTTTTTTCCAGATCGGCCTCTCCCATCTGGCCGTGGCCGACCCCGATCCGCGCGGTAGGAGCCAACTCCTGGAGCATCGCCGCGCGCGCCCAGATGGAATCCACGCGGTTGTGCAGAAAATAGACCTGGCCGCCGCGCCCCAACTCCATTTCCAGCGCTGAGCGGATCAATTCGGGCTGGAAGGGCGCGACTACCGTATGGATGGAGAGCCGGTCTTTGGGCGGCGTCTCGATCACCGACATATCTCGCAGCCCAAGCAATGACATATGTAGTGTCCGAGGAATCGGGGTCGCGCTCATGGCCACCACATCCACCATCTTCTTCAAGTGTTTGAGGCGCTCTTTGTGCTTCACGCCGAAGCGCTGTTCCTCGTCCACCACCACCAGCCCGAGGTCGCTAAATACCACGTCCTGCGAAAGCAGCCGATGTGTGCCGATGGCGATATCAATCTTGCCCTCCGCCAGGTCGGCCAGCGACGCTTTCAGTTCCTTGGGCGAGCGGAACCGGCTGAACATTTCCACCCGCACCGGGAACGGCTGGAAGCGGCGCTTGAAAGTTTCGAAGTGCTGGAAGGTCAGAACCGTGGTGGGCGCCAGCACCGCCACCTGTTTGCCGTCGCCCAGCGCTTTGAAGGCGGCGCGCATCACCACTTCGGTTTTGCCGAAACCGACGTCGCCGCACAGCAGGCGGTCCATGGGCTGCGGGCTTTCCATGTCGCGCTTGATTTCCCCGGCGGCGGTGAGCTGGTCGCGGGTTTCGGCGAACTCGAAGGCGTCTTCGAATTCCCGCTGCCAGTTGCTGTCCGGAGAGAATTGGAAACCTTCGGTCATGCGGCGCTGGGCATAGAGCTTGAGCAGCTCGTCGGCCATGTCGCGCATTTTAGCCTTGATGCGAGTCTTGGTGCGGATCCACGTGACGCCGCCCATGCGGTCGAGCGCCGGCTTGGCCTCGCCGCCGCCGCCGCGGAACCGCTGGATCAGGTCCATGCGGGTCAGCGGCACGTAGAGTTTGGCGCCGGCGGCGTATTCGAGCAACATGTAGTCGCCCTGCGATTCGCCCTGGGAAATCTCGCGCAGACCCAGAAATTGCGCCACCCCATGCTCGGCATGCACCACGAAGTCGCCGGGCTTGAGATCGATCAAATCCGCGGAGAAAGTGGCCAGTGCCGACTTGGATGTTGGACCCCGGGCGATCAGCTCGGAGGTCTCGAACAGGTCCTCGGCGCCAAAAACTACAAGTTTCGAATCTTGAAACGAAGTGCCGTGGCGGACCAGCCCCTTGATGAGGTAGACGCTCGCCATCGGCCCCGCCATATAGGCGCGTTCCGCCAGATACGCGGGCGTGGATTCCGACTGCTCCAGGCCGAGCTGGTAAGGGACGCCGTATTCGTTGAAGACGTCCGCCAGGCGCTCCACCTCGCCCGTCGAGGGAGCGAAGAAAGCCACCCGGTTGCCGGCTTCGACCAGAGTCCGCGCCTCGGCGATGGCCACCTGCATGTTGCCGTGGAATGAAAGAGAGGGCCGGGTGGCGATGCGGAAATCAGGTTCGTTTCGCGCGGGCTCCCAAGCGATCTCCAACTCCTTCATCTCCAGCCGCGGAGCGGCCGTCTGCCGCTCCAGATCTTCCCATCGGAAGAACACCCGATCGGGATCGTAAGCCGGAGAGCGCTCGATTTGATCGAGCCGCGTCCAGAAGCGCTGGGCCGCGGCCTGCACTTGGTCGGGCTCGTCCCAGACCACGATGGGGCGATCGAGCAACGAGAAGACCGAGGCGTTGCGTGGGTGCACCATCGGCGCGATGAGTTCCCAGCCCGCGAAGGCTTCGCCCGGCGGCGCAAGGTCGCGGCCGGGAATCGCGGCTTCGCGCATCAGTTCGCCCACTTCCAGCAGCACCTCGCGCGACTTCTGGTATTCGGTAAGGGGAAGCATCGTGCAGTCCTCGATCTTGAGGACCGAGCGCTGCGATTCCACGTCAAAGCGCCGGATGGATTCTACCTGGTCGCCGAAAAGATCGATCCGCACAGGCTTAGCCGATTCGGGCGAAAAAACGTCGAGTATGCCGCCGCGGACCGAATACTCGCCCACCATTTCGACCGGCTCGCGGCGCTGGTAACCAATGCTTTCCAGATGCGCGATCACTTCCTCCAGCGGCAGTTCATCGCCCACCCGCAGCTTGAGCGCGAGTTGCCGGTAGAAATCGCCCGGCTCGATGCGCAGCAGCGCGGAGGCTACCGGCAGGATCGTGATCGGCACTCGCTGGGTAGCCAGGCTCCACAGTCCGATAGCCCGCTGTTCGCAAATCTCCGCGTGCGGCGAGAGGTTCTGCATTGGCAAAACGTCAAGCGCCGGCAGGAGTTGTGGGCCGGTCCGGTCCTCGGCGGCCAGTAGTCTGAAGAAAGTGTGGACCGATTCCGACAGCTCTTCCGCCTGTCGATTACCATCTACTACTATTATCAGAGCACGCCCGGTGGTCTGCCACAAAAGAACCGAATAGAGAGCTTTCGCGGTGGTGGACAGGCCCGAAAGGGACGCGCCATTGCCTGTGGCAACGCGGCGAACAGCATCCTGAAAGGAAGGATGCTTGCCCAGGTCCAGAAAGAGGTCTCGAACGGCAGGATGGATCAAGGCTGATTCAGAATTACTTCTACAAGATTAGTTGTTGAGTAGCCGGGTTCCAGGGGCAACGTCTCTACCCGGCCTCCGGCGGCCTCTACTTCTTCCCTTCCAGCGACAAAATGGGACCAATCGGCGCCCTTCACAAGGACGTCCGGCAGAAGGGCCGCGACCAATGGTTGGGGTGTCTCTTCATCAAAAAAAGTCACGGCGTCGACGGCCAGAAGGGCTTGGGCGATTTCCGCGCGTTCTCGCTCGCCAAGCAGCGGGCGCGACTCGCCTTTCATCCGGCGCACGCCGGCATCGGAATTGAGCGCCAAGACCAGTACATCCCCCAGGGAGCGGGCTCCTTCGAGCGACCGGATATGGCCGGGATGCAGCAGGTCGTAGCAGCCGTTGGTGAAGACCACGGTCTTACCCTGCTGTTTCCAGAGGGCGCGCTGGCGCACCAATTCGTCCCGGCTGTAAAGGGGGGCCACGATTATCTAGTGTAGCAGCCCGACTTTGCTGATTCGGCCGGCGCTATCCGAAGGCAACTGCGAGCTACTGCCGGAATTGCAGGTATTCTGAACACGGGAATACCCTACAATTAAAGTACGGAAATGAAAATCGCATGATTGAAAGCAGCACGGAAAGCGCGGTGGGGACGTGGAGCGCCCCGGAGTGCCCGTACACCATTGAGTATTCGCCGCGGGTGCTGGACGACATTCGTCTGGCGGTGGTGGACGCCTTTTATTCGTTGCCGCGGGGCGGCGCGGAGATCGGCGGCATCCTGCTGGGGCGGTTTGCGGATGGGCGGATCCAGATTATGGAGTACCAGGCCCTCGATTGCGAGCACGCCATGGGGCCATCCTTCACGCTTTCGCAAAACGACCAGACGCAACTCGCGGATTTCCTGGCGGCGGCACACCAGCACCCCGACGGCATGCGGCCGGTAGGCTGGTACCACTCCCACACCCGCAGCGATATTTTCCTTTCCGATGCGGACCAGGACATCCACAAGCGGTTCTTCCCGGAGCCATGGCAAATAGCGCTGGTTCTGAAACCCAGCACCTTCGAACCAACCCGAGGAGGCTTCTTCTTCTGCGAAGCCGATGGATCGATGCGCGGCTCGGCCAGCTACCAGGAGTTTGTGGTGGAGGCACAGCCGATCCGGCAGGTGCCTTCGGGCGCTGCGCCGCAGATGCCTCCCGCGCCGCAACCGCTGCACAGAGAAGCCGAAGTCCGCGGACCGGTGATCACGCTCGTGCCTGAAGCGCAGCCGGAGCCGGAGCCCGTACCGGCAGCCGCGCCCGAGCCGGTCGCGCAGGCCGTGCCGCCCGAGGAAGAGGCGGCGGAACGGAAACCGGAATCGCTGGATCTGCCGGCGCCGCACTTCTTGCAGATCAAGCCGGAGCGGTCGTGGCGCTGGTTGAAGATTGTGGCATTGTTGGCCTTGGGTGCGGGGTTGGGTATCGCCGCTTACCAGGCCCGCCAGATGTGGCTGCCTCCCGTGCTGGAAAAGGTAACGCCGATGATGGCGCGCATCCGTCCGGGGCTGCCCAAAGAAGCCACGCCGACGGTCGAGCTGGGCGCGGCCGACGACAATGGGCAGTTGCGCATTCACTGGGATGGCAAGTCGCCGGCCATCCAGAAGGCAGGCCAAGGCGTTCTGGAGATCACCGACGGAGCGGCCCCCGTGCAATCCATTCCCTTGGACCAGACGCACCTCGAAGCCGGCGCATTCACTTACAGCCGCCAGGCGGAGCGTGTGGAAGTGCGGCTGGCGGTGGGAGACCAGATCAAGGACGTAGCCAGTTTCCTGGGCAAGCTTCCCGAGCACAAACCGCCGCCCGAAGACCCGGCCGTGCGGAAGGAACGCGACGATCTGCGCCAGCAAGCCACCAAGCTGAAAGGGGACCTGGAATTCCAGGCCGCCAAGACGCGCAGGCTCGAGAAGGCACTGAACGACGTCAGAGATCAGCTCGTGAAAGAATCGCAGCGCCGCCTTGCCAACCAACTGCCCGATCCGCCGAAGAAGTAAAATCGCGGATCGCAGGCAAGACCAACTGGTAGCGCCGGC
>PMTR01000023.1:19966-20164 GCA_003167255.1 Bryobacterales bacterium | reverse complement strand
CTCGGCACTCGACCACCGCCATTCCGGCGCCTCCGACACCATGCCGGCCCGCACCGGATTGCACTCTACATACCGCAAGGCCTCCCACTGGTGCCAATCGTCCATGGGGCAGGAAAAGAAACGGTTTTGCCACACATGGCCGGTTTCACCGCGCCGCAGGTTCAGCCACCGCGCATAGTCCACGTGCGCCCGGCCCAG
>PMTR01000023.1:0-19846 GCA_003167255.1 Bryobacterales bacterium | reverse complement strand
GTAGCCTGTCCCCGAAACTCCCCGCGATGTTCTTACGGAGTGAAGTAGACGCTCTCCTGCCACCCAGCCGCGGCTCGAACAGGCTGACCGTTGCCGAAGCGCGCGAATGGCTCGCCCGCCGCGGCGGCAAAGGCATTCCGCATGAAGAGGCCATGCGGAGGCTCGGCCTGAAATGCGATTCGAACATTCGAACTCGAATGGCGGCCACTGTTGCCGTTCCGCGCTAAGTCTTCCGTGCCGTTTGCCGAAACAGCAGCAGATCCAGACTGAACGTCACTCGCATTGCTTCGGCCGGCTGCGATCGCATGGGCCGGTAAATCGAATGCAGGACGTCGTGAACGGCGGCAGCGTCCAGATCGGCCGCGGTGGTGACGCGGCGCCGATCGGCCAGCGCGAAGCCGTCCGCGAATGTCTCGACGGTTCGGGCCACGCGGTCGCGGCCCGCGCCGCGCAGCTCGACCAGATCCTCAGGCGCGGGAAGGGCGATGAGGAGGCGTCCGTCGTCGCGCAGGACACGCCGGAATTCGCCCGCATTCATCCGCGCCGTGATCGACAAGACGAAAGAGAACGAGCGGTCGGCGTATGGCAGGAAGCGATCGGCATTGGCCACAATCCACTCGCACCCGGGGTAGCGCCGCGCCGCCGCATCAACGGCCGGAATCGAGATGTCGACGCCATGCGCATCGAAGCCGATCTCGCGGGCGAGGGCGCCGAGGTAGAAACCTTCGCCGCAGCCGGCATCGAGAACGAGGTCGCTCGGCGATGCGGCCATGGTCGCCGCGATGGCGTGAAGCAGCGGCTCCGTCACGCCGCGATCGTGCAAGCGCCGCCGCCCGGCGATGGCAGCCGCCGTGTCCCCCGGTTGCTTGGATCGCCTGTCCTGCGGCTGGAGCAGGTTGATGTATCCGCTACGCGCGACGTCGAAGGAATGCCCGCGCGGGCAGAACAGGCGCCGCGCCTCGCGCACCAGCGCCATGTGGCAGTCGCGAACGGGGCAGAGGAGCATGGGTCAGCTCATCCCGTTGAGCTCATCCCGCTAAACCTGGCCAGGGCCGCGCGGGCGCGCTTGCGCATCATGGATTCGAAGGAAACGCGCGGCACGTCGATGAGCTTGCGCAGTTCGGCGTCGCGGAGCTGGCGCTGCGCGGCGTTGGGCATGCGCGCGGCCGCGCGGTCGAAAGCGCCGGAGGAGGCGGCCCGCATGCCGGCGATCGCGCGGTAGTAGCCTTGCTGCCCCTGTACCTTCTGGCAACCTCCCACCAGCGCCGCCAGCACTTCGTGGCTCTCTTCGAGCTGCGCCACCACGCCGCCCCACTCGTCCAGAAACGGGCACAGCGGCAGCAGTGTGGCCGGCGAGCGGCGCAGCGCCTTCACCTCGCGTAGAGGATAGTGCCGGTGGCCTTCGGCGGAGAGCCCGGTGTGTTGATACACCCGAACGGCGAGCGAGAAGCGGCCGCGCTCGGAGAGATGCGCCATCGCCTGAGCAGTGAGCGGAGTGCGTTTCCAGAAACCCATGCCTTGAGTGAGATCGCCGCGGTTGTGCGCCAGCGTCATGGAGAGGCGCAACAGATCGAGTTCGGCGCCGCGTTCAGCGGCCGCTTCATCAAAGACCGCCCGTTCGCGATCGATCTCGGTTTCGATGGCGGCTTGCGCTTCTTCGGCGGAATCCGTGTCGCCGAGTTCGAGCAGGTAGCCCATGCCGCCCGCAACAGCGCTCCACTGTTCGCCATTATGGCCGCTAACGCCGCGAACGGCCCGGATCGAAATGCCGTCTTCCGTCCAGAAGCGCGAGGCGAGGGCCAGGCGCAGCATGGGCCGCAGTACATCGGGGTCGCGCGATTCGCGCCAGACAATGCCGCGGATTTTGGTATCGACATCGGTAGGCACGAACGTGGCGACGGTGGCGCGGTGACAGGCCAGGCAGAAGGCGAAGTAGTCCTGCAACTGCTCGCCGGTGCTGAGGTTGGGGCGAAGGATGTTCTCCCAATTGGCGAGAATGCGGAGGAAGCCGTCGGGCGAGTGGCCGAGTTCGATGAGGCGGCCGGGTTCGGTGGCGGGCAGCCGCGGGGCCAGGAATGGGGCCGTGTTGCGAACCTGCGCGATGAGCGTCTCCGGGCCGATCCACTGCGCCCAGGCGTCGCGCGGCGGTCTGATGAGAGGGGCGGACAAGCTACCAGTATGACGCGGCGGCGCAGGACCCGCGAAGTCTGGCGTCAAGATAGGGGAGGCCGCTTGCCATGCGTCGGGGGGACTGCCTGAACTGGGGCATTTTTCCGCCAATCTGGCTGGGTGTCGACACTCAGCCGGAAGCCATCAGATTTTCAGGCGCGCTGTTTCTCCCACTCGACTGAGCCGCCTATGAACTTGCCGTCCTCCGTGCATTGCCACCAGTTCCCGGTCATCTCGCCACGAGTCATCTTGGTTGGCAGCAAGATAATGACGCCGCCCAGAAACTCTTTCTCACTCTCACCTTTGTAAAAGAAAGTGACCAGATCGGAAGGCGAAACTCTTCCAGTGAGGTGATACTTCCCGCCCCCATAGCTCTGTCCCGTCGCCGTGATGTGCTCGCCCCTCACTTTGTCGATCACGACGACATCACGGATCGGTTGATCCGGTTGGTTGCCGGTTTCGGGTTGCGTGTGCCAGGTACACTTCCACCCGCCCAACCAGCGCTTGTGGTCCTTCGATCTGCCTGGCAGCAGCGACCGAATATCGTCTTCGAATGTCTTGATCAGGCCCCCCAGAACTACCCCCAGGAGACCCAAAGCGGCGGAGATGGCTGTATTGTCCATAGGCTCAGGAGAATATCATACACAGTGCCGGCCTGCGTTCGCCGGTAAGCCGCGGGCGTTCGCCGAAAAGGGCGGGCTTCGGGCGGGCAGCGCGGTTAGGCTCAGAGCATGGAAAACGATAATCCTCGTCAAGAAGGCGCCCCGGACAGCCGCCGCATGATTGTGGGCTTTCACATGGGCTCGTCGCACATCACCGGCGGGCTGATCCTGGTCGCGATCGGCGTGCTGTTCCTGCTGGGAAACCTGCACATCGTGCGCGGGACCGACTGGATCTCGTACTGGCCGGTCATCCCGATCGTCATCGGACTGGTGCAACTGGTGGATTCCACTTCCTCCAGCGGGCGGATCGGTGGCGGAGTGATGCTGGTGGTGGGCGGGCTGTTCCTGGCCGACAACCTGGGATACATCAACTTTCCGATCTGGGATCTCTGGCCGCTGATCCTGATTGGCGTGGGAGTGATGATGCTATTGAACCGCGCCGGATTTATCACACGGGCTGACGCCATCGGCCGGCTGGCCGGCCACCGCACCGCAGACGGACAATACAAGCGCTGGAATTGGCCGGATATGAACGCGGGCTACTTTACCACCAGCAGCGGCTGCGTGAACGAATTCGCCATCTTTGGAGGCTCCAAGCGGTCAGTGGTGGCGCAGGATTTCCGCGGCGGCAAGGTTTCCGTAATCTTCGGCGGCGTAACGCTCGATCTGACCGGCGCCGGCATGGCGGAAGACGTCGCGGTGCTGCACGTGTCGGCGCTTTACGGCGGCGTGGCCATCAAGATCCCGCCGACGTGGAGCGCGGAAGTGCGCGGCTTCGGCATGTTCGGCGGCTTCGGCGACCACTCCATTCATCCGCCAGTCGTCCCCGGAATGAAGCGGCTGATCGTCAAGGGTGCAGCCATCTTCGGCGGCGTGGGCATCAAGAACTGAGGCGTCATGCATCCGATTCTGGAATCGCCGCGGCGCATTCTGCTCTACATGGCGGCGTGGCTGCCCATCCTGGGGTTGCTCACGTATGTGATGTGGGCGTCGGGCAAGATGACGTGGACCGATGGCGCCGCCGTGCTGACGCCGGCCTGCGCGGTTTACGCCTTCGCGTGTCTTTCGCCGTGGTACCTCTGCGGCACCCAGCCGCTGCGGTTCGACAACTGGCAGGGGCTGTTGGCCACTTTCGGCGCCGCGGCCCTGGTATGCAGCCTGGTGCTGGTGGGCGGCGCCTGGATGACGGCGTCGGCGCTGGTGCAGTTGAAAGTGCTGCCGGGCCTGGAGCAGCGGCTCGAAGGCCACCTGGGGCTGCTGTTGGGAATGGGTGTGCTGCTCTATTTGCTGTCCTCGGGTTTGCACTACGCCGCGCTGGCGATGATGGAGTCGCGGGATGCGGAGCGGCGGGCCGCCGAAGCGCGCACCTTGGCTCGCGAAGCCGAACTGGCCTCGCTGCGGACACAGCTCAACCCGCACTTCCTGTTTAACAGCCTGCATTCCATCTCCACGCTGGCCACCCAGGATGGCGCCCGGGCGCGCGTGATGTGCATCCGGCTGGCCGATTTCCTGCGCACCAGCCTGGGACTGGGCAGCCGCGACAGCATCCCGCTGGGGGAGGAGCTGGCGCTGGCGAAATCCTACCTGGAAGTGGAACAAGTGCGCTTCGGCGAACGGCTGCGCGTGGTGGAAGAGATCGAAGCGGGATGCCGGGAGTGCGCGGTGCCGGCTTTGTTGTTGCAACCTTTGGTGGAAAACGCCGTGAAGCACGGAATCGCCGGACTGGTGGAAGGCGGGTCCATCCGCCTGGCGGTGGAGCGCTCGGGCGACGCCGTCGCAATCACCGTGGAAAACGGCTTCGACGCGGAAATGCCCCCGCCGCGCAGCCTGGGGATGGGGCTCACCCACGTGCGGCGGCGGTTGGAAGTCCGCTACGGTGAAGCGGCCACCTTCGACGCGCGGGCCTACGGGGAACTCTACAGGGTGGTGTTGCGGTTCCCCTGCGAATCGCCCATGGCTTCGAGCAGCCTGGCGTAGCCGGAGCGGGCCTTGCGAGACGCGCGAGCTGCCGCTAGAGCTGAATGACGTTCGGACCGGGAAACAGCGATTCCTTCGTCGCCAGTTTCCAACGCCACGGTCTCGAGAAGTTGGCGGGCGTTCTTACCCTGGCGCTCGGCGGCGACGGCGGCAGTTTCGACCAGTGACGAGTGGCGCGGCGGCCGGTTTGGGTGTGGCGACTGGATGAGTCATGCGACTCCACGGTAGCGGGCGCAGGGGGATGGAGTCTGAAATTGGAAATGGTAAGTGATTCAAAGCAGGGGAAATTGAGGTGGAAAATTCTTGTTGAATTGAAGGAAAATGAAATCATGAGTGGAATCCAGTTTGTCACCGATGAGAAGGGGCGCAAGGTGGGCGTTCTTATCGACCTGAAGAAACACGGGGCGGTCTGGGAGGACTTCTGGGACGGTCTGGTGTCTGAATCGCGCCGGAAAGAAAAGGCCATTCCATATGAGCGATACCGGGCAAGCCGCCTGAAGCGTACCCATCCGCGTGGCTAAGTACTCTCTCGAAATCAAGCAGTCGGCGCAAAGGGAACTGGATGCGCTCCGCGATCCGCTGTTCGCCCGGATAGATCGTAAGATTTTGGCCCTGTCCGACAACCCGCCGCCCGCCGGATGCAAGAAGCTGAAAGGCTACAAAGATCAATGGCGCATTCGGGTAGGCGGGCGTGGGTAGCTTGAGAGCAGAGAGTATGGTTCGGCTGTGCGCTGCGGAGAAGAATGTTGGTGTCAACCAGGACGCGCATCAGTGGTCGCGGTCTTCGTACATGGCTTCGCGGCTGACGGCGTAGTCGGAGAGCAGAGCGGTAACGCGATGGCTGGCAGACCAGGCTTCAAAGGCGGCGGCTCGGTGCTCAGGCGATAATGCCGGCGTTGCCGGGAGCACGACACCTTCCACCATGGAAAGCAGGTATTCTTCCACGGTCATTCCAGTGGCCTGTGCCTGGGCCGCGAGTCTAGCTTCAACCTCGGGTTTCAAGGTCAGTGTAACGGTCATGGCTTCCTCTATTGTTCAGTGTACGCCTGCCTTGCCCTAGCGTGTAGAGCCGGTATCGACGCGCGGGCCTAGGGGAAGTCTACAGGGTGGTGTTACGGTTTCCTTGTGTTCGCCCATCGCTTCGAGGTGAGAAGCCACCCGCTCCCAGCACCGTCTCAAGGCCGGAGGCTATAGGGAAGGCCCCACCAGCGGGGCGAGACCGCTCGCATTCGGAGTCGTTGACTTCCCCGCAGTAAACGTTATACAGTTTGTATAACGATGCGGTTCGAATGGGACAGCGAAAAGAACCGGATCAACCAACGTAAGCACGGTGGCATCGCGTTCGAGATTGCGGCATTCGTTTTCGACGATCCCCAAGCAATGTTCCGCAAGGATCGCATCGTGGCTGGCGAACAGCGGTGGCTTGCCATTGGAGCCGTACAAGGGGCGTTGCTGCTGGTCGTCCACGTCTATTGCATGGAGGATGAAAATGGCGAAGAAGAAACCATCCGCATCATCTCGGCCCGCGAAGCGAATCAGCGTGAGCGCCGAATCTATGTTCAGCAAACCGCTGAGTAAGAAGCAAAAGACCGTCTTGTCACGGATCGCGAAGCGGCAGGCCGCCGGAGACGATTCCAACATAGACTACTCGGACATCCCTCGCCTGACCGACGATCAACTGGCGCAATTCCGCCGGATGCCAAAGGTGCTGGTGGCCGCTCGCATCGACCGGGAAGTTCACGACTGGCTCATGCAGTATGGCCCGGGTTACTCGACCCGGATCAACAGTATCCTGCGTACGGTTATGGAGAGGGCCCGGTAGTTCCTTCGCGCTGCGAGCTGTTTCACCTACTCCTCATGCGCACCGGCCACCTTCGACGCGCGGGCCTACGGGGAACTCTACAGGGTGGTGTTACGGTTTCCTTGCGAATCGCCCATCGCTTCGAGCAGCCTGGCGTAGCCGGTGCGGCTGATGGGCAGGCGAGCGCCATCGGCCAGAATCGCGATGCGGCTCTCCTTGCCATAGGGTTCGATGCGCGCAATCCGGTCCAGGTTGACGATGGCGGAGCGGTGGATGCGCACGAAGCGGGCCGGATCGAGCGACTCCTCGAGCGTCGCAATGGGCTGCTGCTTGAGATAGCTCTTGCCAGCGCTGTGGAGCGCCACGTAGTCGTCCTGCGCTTCCACGTAATCCAGTTTGTCGATGGGGATGATGTGGACCCGCGGACCATCCTTCACCACGATGCGCTGCGGAAACTGGCCCGGGGTCCGCGCGGCCTGCGCCAGACCGGCGGGAAGGCGGCGTTCCCCCAGGCGCGACTTGGCCCGGCCGAGCGCCACCTCGAAGCGCTCCGCGCTGAAAGGCTTGAGCAGGTAGTCGACGGCGTGAGCGTCAAAGGCCCGCATGGCGTACTGGTCCCAGGCGGTCACAAAAATGACGGCCGGACCGCGCTCGATCAGCTCCAAGACCTCGAAACCATTGAGCTTAGGCATCTGGACATCGAGGAAGAGGACGTCCGGACGGGTTTCCCCGATGGCTTTGACGGCCTCGAAGCCGTTGGCGCATTCGGCCGCGATCTCCACTTCCGGATGTGGTCGGAGCATTTCCCGAAGGAACAGGCGAGCCAGCTCCTCGTCATCTACGATCACAGCTCGTAAAGTGCTTGCCATCAATGAATTAACGTCGTTTCCCCGGCTCTGGCCGGCCATTCGATAGCCCTAAAGATTTGTCGCCGACATAATTAATGTACCCCGGCAGTAACATTAGCATTCTCCCAAACCGGCATTTGTGCGAGAATAAATAAACCTTAATATATCGTGCCACCCGCGAAGGGAGGCGTCAGGAAAGGCGTGTTTGTGAGCTATCAAGCCGAAACGCCGTTTGACAACATTGAAGGCTCGAACGAGTACGTAGCGTTGCTCGCCGAAGCCCTCGATGAAGCCCGGCGTGATATCGAGGCGGAAATCGCAGCAGCCGACCGCGACGGCGCCGACCGGCGCAAGGAAGCCCTGCTGCTGGTTGCCTTCAATCTCGCCAAACTCAATCTCCATATCACCTCCAGCCGGCGCATCCTCAACGATCTTCGCACTTTGAGGCGTTTGCTGCTGGCGGAGCGCAGTTTGCCATCGCAGGAAGAACAACGGGTTGCCGCAGCCGGCGGCACCGCGTAGCACGAGGGGTGTGAAAACTCGCGGACCAAGAGTGGCAACACTGCCACCTGCTTAAGGTGTATTATCGTCTGCCAAGAATTCGCAGGCAACTCTCCTTCTAGTTGCAGAATTCAACGCCAAGTGTCCGCTTTTACAGCAGTTTTCTCTTGACAGAAACCCTCTACAGGCTTAATATTCTAGAGTTGTTGCGTTACCATGCAATAACACCTGAGCACGGTGGTTTGTGGGGGACCCCGGATGACTTTCCAGATCGGTGACAAAGTGGTCTATCCTAACCAGGGAATCGGGACCATAGAAAATATCAGCAGCCGTACCTTCGGATCTGCCTTCGAAAGATTCTATCTTCTGCGTTTAGGGTGCAACAGCATGACCGTGCTGGTACCTTTTTCCAACGCCGCCAATATCGGCTTAAGAAGGGTAACTAAAGACCGCGAGATTGCACGCGTGCTCTCTTATCTTTCCGACGGCTGGTGCGAGATCAAATCGGACTGGAAAGTGCGCTTCAAAGAGAATGCCGAGCGCATGCAGAGCGGGGATTTGTTGCGGGCGGCCGAGGTACTCAAGGGCCTCCTGCAGCTTCATGTGGACAAGCCGCTCTCCTTCCGGGAGAAGAGAATGCTGGAACGCTCGCGGCACATGCTGGTGTCGGAGATCTCGATCTCGCGGTCGGTTTCGGAGTTGCAAGCCATCAGCGTGCTCGCGCGCGCGCTGGCCAAAGCCGGACTGACGCTGCCCGCCAATCTGTAAACCCCTTTCGCCGCGAGGCGGGCAAGTGGTATCATTCCTCCCTGATGGTGCGTGCGTGGCGAGGGTGAAAGAGAAAACGAACCCGGGCCGCGGAATCGACGTATCCATCAACGAAAGGCCACCATGTTCTGCCACAATTGCGGTACGCAAGTCCCCGACGATGTCCAATTCTGTCCCAAATGCGGCCAGTCCGTTGCGGGATCACCTCTAGCCGCGAGCGCGACGCCGTCCGCGCCGTGGGTGCCCCGCGCCGGGATCAAGGCCGAGGGAGGCCGGTGGATCGGCGAGGGATTCGACCTGGTCAAGAAAGACCTGGGCAACTACATCCTGATCTCGCTGATTTTTTTCCTGCTTAACGGCGTGCCGCTGATTCAGGGCGCGCTGATTGCCGGCTTCCACATCTTCACCATGAAGAAACTGATGGGGCGCAATGCGGAGTTCGGCGACCTGTTCAAAGGCTTCAACTTCTTTGTGCCGACCCTGGTCGCGTCGCTGCTGATCGGGATCTTCACCTTCGCGGGCACGCTGCTGTGCATTATTCCGGGGCTGGTGGTGGCGGCGATGTACAAGTTCACTTACCTGTTCATCGTGGATAAGCGGATGGATTTTTGGCCCGCCATGCAGGCGAGCCACGCCGTGGTGAAGAACGATTACTTCGGCTTCACGATGTTTCTGCTGCTGGCGTTCCTGGTGAACCTGCTGGGATTCATCTTGTGCTTCGTAGGACTGCTGGTCACTATTCCGGTAACGTTCGCGGCCATCACGATTGCCTATAAGGAGCTGGTCGGATTCGAGCCGCAGACGGTGGACGCGCTGTAGCCATGGCATCGCGCGCGTGGCTGCGCATCGCCGGCGCGGCGGCCGTGCTGGTGGTGCTGGTATGCGTCTCCGTACCGGCGGACCCGAAGTTCCGCCTCTGCCCGTTTTACTGGCTGACGGGGCGCCCCTGTCCGCTCTGCGGCCTCACGCGCGGCCTCTTCGCGCTGGCCAAGGGCCAATGGAGCGCCGCGATTCATTTTAATGCGCTCACGCCCCTGGCCTTGGTGATGATCTTGTCGCTGTTCTGGAACCGCCCGTGGCGCGCGCGCCTGTGGGCGCTTGGCATCGCCGCGTTCGCGGTCTACGGGATCTGCCGGGCGGCGTTGGCGTAAGTGGGACAGAGCATCGCTCTGGGTGGTCTGTTGCAGAGGGCCTTCGGCCCGCGAAATTTCGTGGAAAAAGTGGGGGAGCCTGGATNNCACTCGGCCGGCGCTTTTTCGACTGCACGGCAGCCGACCGACGACACAAACCGATCGTCGGTCCCACTCGGGCTCACTCCACCTTGAATCGCACATCCGCCAGCATGCCCGGCTTAACCGCCGGAAGGGTGCATTCGAACTCCACCACCACTTCGCCGCCGTTGATCGCCTTCACCGTGCCGGGAATGCCCGCGCTCTGCAAATCGGGGATGAGGACCAGCGCCTGCTGGCCGGGCCGCAGGCGGTTCACAACGGGCGGAGGCGGTTCGAGGACTACTTCCAGGGCGAACATGTCGGTGGCAATTTCGAACAAGTCTCCCATCGCGGGCTTGCCCGGTTCTCCGTTGCGCTCGACCACCAAGCCGTCTACCGGCGACCGCACTTCGGCCGACTGCATGTTGTTCTGTGCGGCCTCCAGATCCTGGCTGCGCTCGGCCAGGTTCTTCTGCGCGGCGGTCAGGCTGTTTTGCGAAGAGGTGAGCTGTTCAGTGGAGGCGCGGACGGCCTTGTCCATGATTTCCGAATCCTGGCGCGCGCTTTCGAAATCATGCTGCGCCTTTTCATAAGCCTGGCGCGAGCCGGCGCCGGCGCGGAAGAGCGTTTGCTGGCGGTCCCAAACCTGTTGCACGCGGTCATCGGCCATGCGGGAGCGCTGCTGGTTGGCATCGGCGCGGGACGATTCCATACGGGCCGCGGCCACGGCGGACTCGGCGCGCGCCACCTGGTCCTGCGCGGCACTCACGGCGGCTTCAGCCGCGCCGCGTGCCTGCTCCAGCCCGGAAGCGCCGATGCGCGCCAGCGCCTGGCCTTCGAAGACGTCCTGTCCCACGTCCACCAGAAAGCTATCGAGATCGCCATCCATCCCGGCCTTCACCGGCACGATGTGCTGCGGGCGGATTTTGCCGGAGACGGTCACTTGGCCGTTGCTCTCGAGCAGCGCCGCACCGCCTTTGTGGATGGGCGCGGCCGGCGCGCGGCGCTTCCAATGGAGCGAGAGAGCGCCGCCGCCCACGCCCAGCGCGATGGCCGCGATGGCCGCCAGCAGCCACTTGCCGGACAGGCCCCCGCCGGGCTTCTTAACGGTTGTATGGCGGTGTGATGGCACGCAGGTTGTTCCGCACGCCGTTGCAGGGCGGCTACATGGCCCATAGTATCGTATAGGTGACGATCACGACTGAGCGGTGGGACGGGCCATCGGGTTAGTTGTCATGCTCGAGAGCCGGACAGACGACAAAGACCGATCGTCTGTCCCACTCGGGCGACTACCGCAACGACGCCGTGGGCGCCTGCTCCAGCGGATTCGGCAAATGCCTCTCGGCGTAATATCCCGGGTGCACGCGCTCCACGATCTGCGCCACCGGCCTTTCCAGAATCCGGAAGTAAGGCTGCGGATTCAGCCCAATCCAAAAAGCCCAAACCACCAGGGGCGCAAACACGGCGATTTCGCGCCACGACAAATCCTTCAACAAGGTATTCTTCTCTTTCACGTCGCCGAGCATGGTCCGCTGGAAAAGCCACAGCAGGTAGGCCGCGCCCAGCGCGATTCCGACGCAGCCCCAGAAGGCCCAGTTGATGGACATCTGGTACGCGCCCTGCAGAATCGCGATTTCGCCGATGAAGCCGTTGAGCGGCGGCATCCCCATGGAACTCAGGGCCGCGATGCCGAAGACCAGCGTGAAGATCGGCATGATCTTCAGCAGGCCGCCGTATTCGGAGATCTCGCGGGTGTGGCGCCGTTCGTACACGATACCCACAACCAGGAAGAGCATGCCGGTGGAAATTCCGTGGTTAATCTGCTGGATGATGGAACCGGAAATGCCCGCGGGGTTGAGCGCGAAAATGCCGAGCGTGCAGAAACCCAGGTGGCTCACCGAAGAATAGGCCACCAGTTTCTTCCAATCCTTCTGCATCAGCGAAGCCAGCGCGCCGTAGATGATCCCGATGATCGACAGCAGCGAGACGATCGTGATGACGGTAGGATTCTTGGCGGCATCCGGAAGCAACGGCACCGAGAAGCGCAGAAATCCGTACGTCCCCATTTTCAGCAGGACGCTGGCCAGGATGACGGAGCCGGCGGTGGGCGCCTCCACATGCGCGTCGGGTAGCCAGGTGTGGAACGGGAACATCGGCACCTTGACCGCGAAGCCCACAAAGAAGGCCCAGAAGACCCACCATTGCACGTTGGAAGAAAGCTGCGTGCGCATCAGGTCGGCAATTTCAAAGCTGTAAACCTGGAATTGGGAATAGTGCATGAAGTACAGGGTCAGGATGCCGAGCAGCATCAGCACGCTGCCGATCAAGGTGTAAATCATGAACTTGATGGCGGCATAGCTGCGGCGCGGGCCGCCCCATATGGCGATGATGAAGTACATCGGCACCAGCACGCTTTCCCAAAACACGAAGAACAGCAGGAAATCGAGCGACATGAAGACGCCCAACATGGCGGTCTGGAGCAGCAGGAAGAAGCTGTAATATTCCTTGAGGCGGGTGTTGATGGCGTTCCAGCTCGACAGGATGCTGATGAAGCCGAGCAGCGTGGTGAGCATCACGAGCAGGAGGCCGAGGCCGTCGATGCCGAGGTGGTAATGCGCGCCGAGCGTTGGAATCCAGTCGGCCCTTTCGACAAATTGATAATCCCTGGTGTGGTCGAAATTGAAAACCAGCGGCAGCGAAATCAGGAATCCGATGAAGGATGCAATATTGGCCCACCACTTGATGGCGCGCGCATTCGACGAGGGAATGCAAAGAAGAATCGCCATGCCCACCAGGGGCGCAAAGAGGACAATCGACAGGATAGGGATATGGTCCATAACGC
The DNA here is from genome assembly GCA_003167255.1 of Bryobacterales bacterium. Taxonomy (GTDB): domain Bacteria; phylum Acidobacteriota; class Terriglobia; order Bryobacterales; family Bryobacteraceae; genus PALSA-129. The sequence goes on along the minus strand of PMTR01000023.1, from coordinate 7,067 downwards.
TGCTTTGGATTAGCCCCTCATATTATCACCACTGCGGCTGGTTCTATCGCCCAGCGCTCTACACCGGGTGTGCGACATAAAACTGGATCGCTGGCGTGCCCGTGGGGTCAGGCTTTCAGCCTGCCACCGGGCTTCTACCCGGCGTCTCGCACAATCGCGAAGAACGCCGGCTAAAAGCCGGCGGCAGGCTGAAAGCCTGGCCCCACCCGCCGTCACAAACGGGCCGCGCCGGACGACTTACATTCCAGCGACTATTTCTGCCTGGAGGGTAAAAATACTGGGACCTCCGAGGGGACAGACGAATCTGAAAGGGATTCTGATGACGAAAAACGTGGTTTTGATCAGCTTCGTGTTGCTGACCGGCGTGGTACAGTCGCTCCAGGCCCAACCATTCAAAGTCGGCGACTATGTCGACTCCCAGTTTGGGGGCAAGTGGATTCCCTGCACGGTGAGCACACCTCTGCAAGGCAACGGATACGGCGTCTCCTGCGGCCCGAACAGCTATAGAGTGGCCGCCAGTCCGCAGAACATTCGCGCCCGCGCGACGACCGCGGAAGATAAGAGGGTAGAAGCCGAAACGGCCGCCGCCCTGGCCCGTCAGCCTCGTCCGGGTAATAGCCTGGGAGCGAAGTACGGCACTCGGGAGCCCAAAGCATGCGCCACCCGAACTCCTCCGGCCAAGGGCGCCCTCTCGGCCGACCAAGCCAGGCAGTACTTCATTTGCGATGCGGAGCATGAGTCAACGAGCCACCTGTTCCTGGTTACCAATGTGAAGGTGCAGGTTGCGCCGGCATCTCACCCGGCAAGCCGGTCGATCCTGGGGGGAGACCTCGACCCCAGTCAACCGATATGGGACATTCGCGGCAGTTTCACGCAATACCAGTGCAGCCAGGCGGCCACCTGGGACAACGCCTATTCCCGCACGCACAACTGCAGCATGAACGATATGCCCACCGCCACGGGATACTGCTACAAGAACACCTCCGGCGAGTGGCACTGCGAGATGTCGGACATGGCACACCTGACGGCCAACACGCAGCAGAACCAGATGCCGCCGGAAGGGAACTGAACCGGGCTGCGGTAGCACGGTATCGGGCTGACTCAATCGAAGGAACTCTCATGACTAAAAACGTGGTTTTATTGACCTCTTTGTTGTTCACGGGCGTGGTGCATTCCGTCCAGGCCCAGACATTTAAAGTCGGCGACTATGTCGACGTCAACACGGGGGGAGCGTGGGCTCCCTGCACGGTGAGCCAAACCGTGTTGTACAGTGGCAAAGTTGGGGGATATATGGCCTTCTGTGGCCCGAACGAGGTTGGAACATTTGCTTTAACAGACGTTCGCGCCCGCGCGGCCACGGCGGAAGATAAGAGAGTGGAAGCCGAAACGGCCGCCGCCCTGGCCCGTCAGCCTAAGGGGAATAGCGTGGGAGCTCAGTACGGCACTCGGGATCCCGCAACGTGCGCCAACCGAACCGCTCCAACCAAGGGAGCGCCTTCGGCCGAGCAGGCCAGGCAGTACTTCATTTGCGATCATGAGGGTGATGCTCAGACCTTCCTTTCCCTGATTGCCAATGTCAAGGTGCAGGTCGCTCCGGTATCTCACCCGCCAGATCCGCGGGCAAGTTACGCGACGGCCCCCGACCTCAACCAGCCGGCTTGGGACATCCGCGGCAGCTTCACACAATACTCGTGCTACAAATTGTCGACAATGTCGAACGCTTTTGGCCGCACGCACAACTGCAGCGTGACCGATATGCCCACCGCCACCGGATACTGCTACAAGAACAACTTTGGAGACTGGCATTGCCCCATGTGGGACCTGCCACACGTACTCGCCAAGGGCCTGACGAACCAGTTGCCGCCGGCCGGGAACTAGTGCTTTGACCGCTAGAAGTTGTTCTTGTCCGGGAAACCACTCCCTCACGGTCGTGGCTCGCATCGGAGCTGTAAGCGCGATGGTGCGACCGCGGAAAGGCAATAAACCACCCGATCAGAGAACTAGTGCTTTGACCGCTAGAAGTTGTTCCGTCAGCCGGCAACGCTCTCTTAGGTTCGCGGCTCTGATCCGAGTCGCGCGCGTCAGGAAGCGGTATTCCAATGGGCTAAAACCTCGCGGTCATGGGACCAGGGGGTACTCTCCAGAAGGCACGAATGCGATGAAACGGTTATCCCTGCAGGAACTCAATAGTGGCTCCGAACCCGCGCTGGAGCTGGATGTCGCCATCGTTGGCGGGGGCGCCTCCGGCCTTTACTCCGGCTGGCGGCTCCTGACAGCCCCGAATCGCCCGGAAAAGGTGCACGTGTTCGAGATGGGCGACCGCATCGGCGGACGCCTGGAATCCATACAGCTTCCGGGCATGCACATTCCGGGCGAACTCGGCGGCATGCGGTACACCACGCAGCACGAAATCGTAACCGCTCTGATTGAGAAAGTCTTCGCCGCGCAGTTGACCGCGGTGCCTTTCTCCATGGGCGACCCGGCGACTCACTACTTTTACATGCGCACGCAACGCTTCCGCGCCAATGCCTGGCAACAGGCCCAGGCGGAAGGAAGCAAGTTCCATTCGCATTACTTTCTGCGGCCCGATCTTTGCGGATTCAGCCCCGACCAGTTGTTCAACAAAATCGTCTACGACGTCCTGCTGGCGGATCCCTGGTTTGTCCAGAATTATGCCGGCAAGGTGAGCAATCCCGCACGCTACGATTATCGGTTTCAACTGACGGCGGAGGACTGGGACTCGATCAAGCCGCGCCTGACTTACTGTTTTCCTGGCGCCTACCACGGGATGCACGTGAATGACCTGGGCTTCTGGAATGTCATCAAGGACCAGGCGGGCGAGGAGGCCTTCGAATACCTGGGCGTTGCCGGCGGCTACTACTCCAACGTTGCCAACTGGAATGCGGCCGAGGCCTTCCCTTACATGGTCGGGGACTTCTCCAACGCCGCCACCGCCTATAAAACCATCGCCGGCGGTTACGACCAAACTGCGTACGCGCTGGCTGACGCGTTTCTCCATCAGAGGGGGAGCGCGATCTGGGCGCAAAACAGGCTGGTGAATTTCGAAAAAACCAGCGCAGGCCCGCGGCGCTACTCGCTCACCGTATTCAATGGCCCATCACAGAAGACCTGGACCGTTCACGCGGATGCCATCATCCTGGCGATGCCCCGACGTTCGCTCGAGCTCCTCAATCAGTTCAATTTCTTTTTCGACCCGGAAACGCAGTTGCAACGCCATCGGCACATGGCATCCGTGATCATGGAGCCGGCTTTCAAGCTGCTCATGGGCTTCGAAGAGCCGTGGTGGAAGGAGCACTTCGGCTGCACGTCCGGCGAGTCCGTTACCGATCTGCCCATGCGCCAGTGCTACTATTTCGGAACCGACACCCACGATTCCCATTCGCTTTTCCTCGCCAGTTACAATGACATGCAAAGCGTTCCCTTCTGGGACGTGCTCGAGTCGAAAGACCTGGAGCACTGGCATCCACACCCGCATAAACCGCACCGCATCGGCACTCGTACGCTCGAGCCCCAGACCTGGAAGAAGCACGCGCGATGGACGCCGCGGGCTACTTCGCTCGCCCCGCAGCATGAGATCGACAAGTTCCTCGACGTCCAGGCTCCGGCCGCCATGGTGCGTGAGGCCATGGCCCAGGTGCGTGAGTTACATGGGAACGCGCACATCCCCGATCCGTACATCACGCATTTCAAGAACTGGACCGAGGATCCCTTCGGCGCCGGCTACCATGCCTGGAAGGCGGGTGTGAATGTGGCAGAGGTAATGCGCTACATGCGACGCCCGGAGCCGGCCGAGGCGATTCACATTTGCGGCGAAGCCTACTCCGATCAGCAAGGCTGGGTGGAAGGTGCGCTGTGCGTCGCGGAAAGAATGCTGCAGGAGCACTTTGCCCTGGCTTGGCCGGAGTGGCTGAATCCCAAGTACTATTTGGGCTGGTAACTGGTTTGGCGCCCTCCCGCAACCGCTGCCGCCCCCACCGCTTGCATTTCCTCCCAAAAGGTCCGATTATAGAATTGTTAGGGAACCTGCGCCACCACTCTTGAGAGGTGCTATGGATAGCGAGATCGTGAAGGACCTTTTGCAGCAGCATCCGTTCTGCCAGGGATTCTGGCCAGACCACATCGCGCGGCTGTCCGGGATGGCCAGCGAAGTCCATTTTCAACCCGCGGAACTAATCTTCCACGAAGGCGATCATTCCAGCTTGTTCTACCTGCTGGTTTCCGGCAACGTTGCGTTGGAAGTGGTTGCGCCGGGCCGCCCGTTACGGGTTACCACGCTGGTGTCGGGCGAGGTCCTCGGATGGTCGTCGCTCACCGGTGACACGGGCAAGCAGTTCCAGGCCCGGGCTCTCGAAGAAGTGCATGCCCTGGCCTTCGATGGCACGCGCCTGCGCCACGCCTGCGAGCAGGATTACGCCTTCGGGTTCGCCTTGATGCGTGCCATCCTCACGGTGATGGCGGAGCGGCTGCACTCCATCCGCGTGCAGTTGCTGGACACATACACCCCGGTGGGAGCCGGTCACTGACCTTACTAAGCGAGGAGCGCCGATGAATATCGGGGTGGTCCGGGAACGGGGTCCGTTCGACCGCAGGGTGGCTCTCACGCCGCCGGTGGTACGCCGCCTGGCTGGCGCCGGCCACACGGTGTGGGTGGAGTCGTGCGCCGGGGATGGCGCGATGTTTCCGGATACCGCGTACATGCGCGCCGGGGCGCAGATCGCCTACTCGCCGGCGGAGGTGATCGGACGCGCCGACCTGGTGACGAAAGTCTCGCGGCCCACGGCGGAAGAAATCCGCTATTGCCGGCCGGGCACGGCGGTGATGGCCTTCTACCACATGGCGGTGGCCGACCGGGACCTGCTGGACGCGCTGGCGGATCACAACCTGACAGCCATCGGAAGCGAAATCATCCAACTGGAGAACGGCAGGCGGCCGGTGCTGGCGGCGATCAGCGAAATCGCCGGCCAGATGACGGTCCCCATCGCCGCGCATTTGATGCGGTCGAGTTCGGGCGGCCGCGGCATCCTGCTGGGCGGCACGCCTGGGGTGCCACCGGCGCGCGTGATGGTGCTGGGAGCGGGCGCGGTGGGCTCGGCCGCGGCACGCACCGCCGTGGCGGCCGGCGCGCGGGTAATGGCCTTCGATGTCGCGCCGAGCAAGCTGCGCCGCATCATCGAACACGTGCGCGGCGTGGAGACCTGCCTGGCAGACCCGGACGCCATCGCCGAGGCCGTGGCTGGAGCCGACGTGGTGATCGGCGCGGTGCTGGTGGCGGGCACCCGCTCGCCCCACGTGGTGACGCGCGCGATGGTCGAGACCATGCAGCCGGGGTCGGCCATCATCGACGTCTCCATCGACGAGGGCGGCTGCGTCGAAACCAGCCGGCCCACCACACTGGCGCAACCCACCTTCGTCCACAAGGGCGTGACCCATTTCTGCGTGCCGAACTTCACCGCCGACCTGGGGCGCTCTTCGAGCGTAGCCATCGCCCAGGCGATGCTGCCTTATGTGTTGAACATCGCCGACCTCGGCGTGGAGGAAGCCGTGGCCACCTGTTCGGATCTGCAACGCGGCTTGTACACGCTGCGCGGGAGGCGCCCATGACCAACGACTATCGTTCCCGCATGGTCTCCGCCGATGAAGCCGTCGCCCAGGTGCGAAGCGGCCAGCGCGTCTACATCCACAACGGTTGCGCCGAGCCCATCGAACTGGTGAAAGCCCTGACACGCCGCGGCCCCGCCTTGCAGGACGTCGAGGTGATCCACATGGCCACCATGGGCATCGCCGATTACAGCCTGCCCGAGTACGAAGGCCATTTCCGGACCAACGCCCTGTTCATCGGCGGCAACGTGCGGCGGGCCGTGCAGGAAGGCCGCGGCGATTACACACCGGTTTTCCTGAGCGAAATCGAAGGCCTGATCTCTTCCGGCGCACTGTTGATCGACGTGGCGTTGCTACAGTGCACTCCGCCCGACAGTTACGGATTCATGAGCCTGGGGACGTCCATCGACGTGAACATAACGGTGGCCCAGTGCGCCAGGCGCGTCATTGTGGAGATCAACGACCAGATGCCGCGCACTCTCGGCGATGCCTTCCTGCACGTCAGCCGCGTGGACGCCTTCATCGAAACCTCGCACCCGCTTGCCGAATACCCGCAGCACGAGGTGACCGAGCAGCACCGCGCCATCGCGCGCAACATCGCCAGCCTGATACCGGACGGCGCCACCATCCAGACCGGCATCGGCGGAATCCCCGAAGCCACGCTGGCGCTGCTGGGGAACCATAAGGACCTGGGCATCCATTCCGAGATGGTGCCCGACGGCGCCATCGATCTGATCCGCGCCGGCGTGGTGAATGGCGAGAGAAAGACCTTGCACCCCAACAAAGTGATCAGCGGATTCGTGCTGGGCACCAAGCGGCTGTTCGATTTCATCGACAACAATCCGATGTTCGAGTTTCACCCGACGGCCTACTGCAACGACCCGTTCGTGATCGCGCGCAACGATCGCATGGTAGCCATCAACTCGGCGATCGAAGTGGATCTGACCGGGCAAGTTTGTTCCGATTCCATGGGTCAGACGATCTATAGCGGCATCGGCGGCCAGGTGGATTTTCTGCGTGGCGCGGCGCGGGCCAAAGGCGGGGTGCCGATCATTGCGCTGCCGTCCACCGCCAAGAACGGCACGGTGTCGCGGATTGCGATGATGCTGCAACCCGGCGCCGGCGTAGTGACTTCACGCGGCGACGTGCACTACGTGGTGACCGAGCACGGCGTGGCCTACCTGCACGGCAAGACGCTGCGCCAGCGCGCCGAAGCGCTGCTGCAGGTGGCCGACCCAAGATTCCAAGGCGAGTTGAAAGCCTTCGCCATCGAGCACAAGTTACTAAGTAAGGATCGCTCGATGGTGCCGGTGTAGGACAGGCCTCCTGGCCTGTCAGTGGGACAGACCTGGACAGGCCATCGCTCTCGTGGTCTGTTGGAGAGGGCCTGCGGCCGCGAAATTTCATGAGAAAGTGGGGGAGCGACGGGCGGGCTGGGCAGCACCGGA
>PMTR01000069.1 GCA_003167255.1 Bryobacterales bacterium | reverse complement strand
TGAGCCGTGGGTCCCCGTAGCCAATTGACCAGCCCCGGAACGGGGCGAAAGAAGCGCCGCTGTAGAAACCCTTTCGCCCCGTTCCGGGGCTCCCTGTGTCTTTCACCTATTCCCAGCGCTGACGCGCTGGGCTATTTTCTTTCGTCCTACGGACTCGGGCCGCGCCAAAATCGTCGCGGGCTGCGAAGAATTGGCAATGGTGTAATACGAAGCAGCGGGGCCGCAACGGGAGCCACGAAACTAGTTCGAGCCGGGCTCAGGCTGGGTTTCGGGGATGAAGCCGGGGTCGGGAGAACGGCGCGTGCCGTGCCATTGCGTGAAGCAGTCCTTCACTACACTGTAGAGCGGACCGCGGTTTTGCGCGATCAATCTTAGCCAGCCCCAGACTCCCTTTGGCGGAAAATAAATTCCGCGGAAGAAGATCCGCGAGACCAAGTGGCTGATCTTATAGGCGGCCGGTTCATGAGCGATGGAATCGAGCGCACGCTGAGTGGCGGCCGGGCTGTACGAGTTGGTCCAAGCGTAGCGGACTTCAACCTGCACTTCCGGGATGGTGATCTTGAGCGGCGTGTGCGCCATTTGGAAGGGAGCAAATTCGAGCCAGTGTTTGGGCCGGGTGAGGCGGCCTTCCTTCTGCAGGCGCGTATATAAAGGAGTGGCGGGGAACGGGGTGATTTGTCCGAAGACGGGCAGCACCGGGGGCCATTCGCGCATCTGGTCGAGGGTGCGTGCGGCGACGCCGGGGGTATCGTTATCCAGCCCGAAGATGAACGACGTGATGGCGTAGATGTTGCGGCTGGCCAGCGACTGAAGGACGCCGGCGTATTCGGACGGCTTGTTGAAGCTCTTGTTGACGCTGGCGAGATTGGCCGGATCGAGCGACTCCATGCCGATGAAGATCCATTTGCCGCCGGAAGCGGCGATCAAATCGAGCAGTTCACGATCGCGCAGCAGATTGGCGCTGATTTGCGCCACCCAGTTCATCCCGGCGCCGGCGGCGATGATGTCGCGCAAGAGCGACTTGGTGCGCTTGACGTTGATGGCGAAGTTGTCATCGACGAAGAAGACGGCGAACTTGCCGCGCGTCGAGCGGGCGCGCTGTTTGAGCTTGAGCATTTCATCGACGATGCTCTGGTTGGAGCGGAAGCGGATGGAATCGCCGAAGAAGCCGGTGACGGTGCAGAACTCGCAGCCATAGGGACAGCCGCGGCCGCTCTCGATAGGGATGATGTGAAACGTCTCCCATTCGAAGCCGTAATGGCGCATGATGCGGCGGAAGAAGGCGGGGATGCGGTTGAACTGCTTGATGTCGAGCGAATCCCAGGGAATGGCCGGGTAATCCTGCAAGTCAGGCTTGCGGTCCTGACCGAAGGCATCGACGGGGGCGTAGACTTCCTTGAGTTGGCCGCGGGCGGCATCTTCGACGATGCGCGGCCAGGTTTCATCGGCTTCGCCGAGGGCGAGCGAATCGGCGTGACGGGGGCCTCCGTCGCGGCCGAGGGCCTCGTCGGGGACCTCGGTGATATGGGGTCCGCCCATGACCACGGGAATGCCGGCGGCGCGGAGGGCATCGGCCACGCGATAGGCCTTGGCGATCATGCGGGTCATGGCGCCGATGCCGACCAGGCCGATTTGCCGATCGAGAGCGAAGCGGACGAGTTCGGCGTCGGTCATCGGCTGAGTGTTGCCGTCAATCAGCACCACTTCATGGCCGCTGGGCGTAAGAGCCTGCAGCAGGAACATCCAGAGGTGAGGCATGAAGTTCTGGGTGACACCGTTATCGGGGTTGTACAGCAGGATTTTCATAGGCGTGCCGGTCTCAAGCGCCAACCGAGTGCCGGCGCCCTCCTCTCCCCGGCAAGTCACCCGCGGGTATCAGGCCGGAAAGAGGTCATCCGGGCCGCCCGTAGAGGAATCAATGTCGGTAGAGTTATAGTATCACTCAAGAGGCCGCGAGTCAGAAGGAGCGGTCGAGGTACAATCTAAGGGGGATTTACATGGCCAACAAGCTCAACGACGAAATACTGAACGCGGCACTGATCGGTTTCGAAAAACAGAAGGCGGACTTAAGCGCCCGGATTGCCGAGCTGAAGCAAATGCTCGGGGGCGGCGCCAAGGAGGCTGCCGCCAAGGCGGCCGCGCCCGCCCGAAAGCGCAGGAGACTGAGCGCCGCCGGCAGGAAGGCAATCAGCGACGCCGCCAAGCGCCGCTGGGAGTTGAAGCGGGCGGCAGCCGAGAAGCCGCAACGAGCCGCCAAGAAGGCGTGAAAGCTACCAGCGTTTGCGGCCGGCGCCGCCACCGCCGCCTGGGCGATCGGTCTTGGGGCGCGCTTCATTCACGCTGAGCGTGCGGCCTTCCAGATCTTTGCCGTTCAGGGCGCTGATGGCTTTGGCGGCATCTTCATCCCTGGTCATGTCAACGAAGGCAAAGCCTCTGGGCTGACCGGTGTCACGGTCGGTCATGATGCTGACCCGTTCCACGGGCCCATAAGTTTCCATGAGAGTACGGAGCGCTTGTTCCGTGACCGAAAAACTGAGATTACCGACGAAAAGACTTTTCATACACCCGGCCTTCCCTGCCCTACCAAGAGTGTTCCCGTTGCCAGTCTAGCAGGAAAAGGGCGGTGGGGGCGGATGGCGCCATTGGGCAGGCCGCGCGGCGGTAGGGATACTTGAGTACACTTCCGGAGGCGGACCGCCGGAGTTTTGTGAGACCATTTCAAGAAGGAGAACACCATGACCAAACACATTGTTGCCGCTGCCATTGCCGGTCTCGTGGGTGCCGCCGCCGTCTGTGCCGCGGAAAAGCCTGTCACCGTGGTATTGAAAGACACGAATGGACAGAGCGTCGGATCCGCCACGCTGAGCGAGGGCAAGGGTGGATCGGGCGTGACTATAAAATTGAACGTCAAGAATCTGACGCCGGGCGATCATGCCGTACATTTTCATCAGGTGGCCAAGTGCGAAGGGCCGACATTCACGACGGCCGGCGGGCACTTCAATCCCGATAAGAAGCTGCATGGCCTGCAGAATCCCGCGGGGCCGCATGCGGGCGACATGCCGAACTTCACGGTCAAGGCCGACGGCACATCGAAGGCTACGGTGACGGATCCGCTGGTGAACCTGGGCTCGGGCGACCATTCGCTGTTTACCGGCGGCGGGACGGCGCTGGTGATTCATGCCAAGGCCGACGACATGAAGACGGACCCGTCGGGCAACGCCGGCGACCGCATC
>PMTR01000158.1 GCA_003167255.1 Bryobacterales bacterium | reverse complement strand
ACCGCAAAGCCGCTGACCAGGGGAGCGCTCGCGCACAGTTCAACCTCGGCTATATGTACGACAACGGCCAAGGGGTGCTAAAGGGCCGCGCCGAGGCTGCTCGCTGGTACCGCGATGCTGCCGACCAGGGGCTTGCTGCTGCTCAGTACAACCTCGGCCATCGGTACGCCAACGGCAATGGCGTGCCGCAGGACTATGTCGCCGCGCACATGTGGCTAAACCTTGCGGCTTCGCGCGCCAGTGGTGATGAGCAAGAGAAATATGCAGAGTTGCGAGAATTTGTTGCCAAGAAAATGACCTCCCATCAGATCGCCGACGCGCAGCGCCGGGCTCGTGAGTGGAAACCAACGCGCGGCGAGGCAATGGCATAAAGCCAATGAAACGAAGCAGCAAGTTCGTTCTTTTCGCCATAGGTCGCGTGCCGGTCCATTCCGTTCAACTCGTGGTCGGGGACTTATTGAGGCTCTGGAGCCACTTACCATTCGGTGCCGGCTTCCGCACAGAGGGCTCTCGCAGGAGCCAACGGGATTGGCGTCAGCGTTCCATTCCGTGCCCATGGGATTTGCCCACGGCATGAGTCTGGGCACGCCCTGTTTCGCCACCGGGAGAGATTTGTTCGGCGCGGTTCCGCTCCGCCTCGGGCAGCTTCGCTACGCTCTGGTCACCGTCGATGGCGGAACGTTTTGACACGTTGCAACTGAGTTCGTTGCCAAGCTTGTTGGCGTTGTTGGTAAAGATCTGGGCGTCGTAGCGGCCTCGGGAGACGCTGACATAAGCCAGACGGGAGTTGACGAGTTGCTCGTGCGAATACCAGGGGACGGGACGTTACAGAATCTGGCGTAGATCTCAGGTTTGATGGTGGCCGCGACAGGACTGGAACCTGTGACCTCCCGGGCTCCGCGGCAGACAAGGGCTTAGCCCGCCGGGAAAGCACGGGAAGGCGGGGGAAAGCTGTCACCAGAAGTGCAGGATCTACTGGAGCATGCAGGTTTTGCCGTCTAAGCCAAGCCGAAGCGAATCTCGAGTTCGTTCAGCACGCAGACGATCGCAATTGGGTGTCCGACATAAAAGTGGCGGAGCTCCCGATCCGGCGAAATTCGCAGGAATCTGAGTGTAGGGGTACGCGAGGTTGGGTCTTCGGCTTTGTATCAGAACACGGCTTTAGTCGTGCCCTAGGGTTGCTCGGAAAGTTGGGCTTTAGCCCCTGTGGCACCCGGAAAACTCACAGTGGCTAAAGCCTCTGGTGCGGCGACTTGCGGCACGGCTAAAGGCCGTGCCCTGATACAAACCAGCCGGAGTCCCACTTTTAGGTCGCGCACCCATCGCAATTCGAATCACGGGCGGTTCCGACGCGGCTTGCTAGAATGGAAGGCGATGCCCCGACAGCCTGCGGTTTCGGGCCGGATCCTGATCGTCGACGATGACGAGCGGCAGCGTGCCGCCATGACTGCCATGCTTGCCGATTGCGACTTTGACACGCAGGTCGCCTCCGACGGGCAGGAAGCGCTGGAACGGCTCACTGCCTTCAACGCAGACGTCATCGTGGCGGATTTGATTATGCCGCGCATGGACGGCTTTGAACTGCTCCGCCACCTGAAGGAACGCGGCGACCTCACTCCGGCGATCACCCTCACCGGCTTCGGCAGCATGGACAAGGCGCTTTCCGCCGTCCATGACCTCAAGGCATTCTGGTACCTGGAGAAGCCGGTGGAACCGCGCGCCTTCAAGACCCTTCTGGAACGTGCGATTCGTTACAAAAGGAGCCTGCAGAAAGCCGACGAGCTGAAGCGCGACCTGAGCCTTCGCGGCGTACTGGGGGACCTGGTAGGGACTTCCCCGGCGATGCAGCAGATTTTCTCGCTGATCCGGCAGGTGGCGCCCACTTCAGCGCCCGTATTGATCTGTGGAGAGAGCGGCACCGGGAAGGAGTTGGTGGCGCGGGAGATCCATAAGTGCAGCCCCCGCAGCGATGGGCCTTTCGTCGCGATCAATGCCGCCGCCTTACCCGAGACTCTGGTGGAGAGCGAGTTATTCGGCCACGAGAAGGGCGCATTTACGGGAGCCATGGAGCGTTCGGCCGGTTGCTTTGAGCAGGCTCACGGGGGCACTTTGTTGCTCGACGAGATCGGCGAGATGCCGCTCGCCATGCAGCCAAAGCTGCTGCGGGTGATCGAGGACTTGCGAGTGCGGCGACTTGGCGGTAAGCACGAAATCGCGGTAGACGCCCGGGTACTTGCCGCGACCAGTCAGGAACTGGGGACGCATTTGCGCGAAGAACTTTACTATCGCTTGAGTGTCTTCCAGATCGTAGTGCCGCCGCTGCGGGAACATAAGGAAGATATCCCACCCATCGCCGAAGCGATGCTGCAGAATCTGAACAAGAAACACGGCACGCGGGTAACCGGGGTGGAGGCCGAAGTGCTGGAGCTTCTTCACCGGTATGATTGGCCCGGTAACGTGCGGGAGCTGCGCAATATTCTGGAGCGAGCCGCCATCATGGCAGGCGAGGGTTTGATCGGGCTGACGGACCTTTCTTCCTCTGCGTTGGGTGCAAGCCCGGGCCCGTATACACGGCCTTCACCTGGCTCTGAGGGGCCTACCACACTCCAGCCTGGGCAGCCACTAGTGAAACTCGAGGAGGCTTACATCAAACTCACCCTCGAGCACGTGCGCGGCAATCGCAAACTGGCCGCCGAGATGTTGGGGATCAGCCTGCGGACGCTGCAGAACCGGATCGCCGCACTACGCGAAGGGGCGAAGATGGCAAATCCCGGCTCGTGAATGGCTGGGGTTAGCGCCAATGCTGTTCACTTAAGCCGGCGTCGGGGGTGGGTCAGACGATCGGTTTCTGTCGTCTGTCAAGCGCCCGTGCTTCAGCGAGGCATGACAGGCCACAAAAGGCGATGGCCTGTCCCACTTAACTGAACAGTATTGGGGTTAGCGCGCATATCTCACCAGCTTTCGGTCGGTGGCGCGCGATAAGGCCGGAATGACAGGCCAGGAGGCCTGTCCCACTGGCTTGTTGCGCGTGCACAACTGTGATCGGGTCATGACGCCTTGGGCTGGATCAGCTCCTGGATTTGCTCGACAGCCTGCGCCAGGCTCGTGAGCAATCGATCTGGTTGGGTTCGTTCGAAACGCGCCTTGGCCTTCTCGGTATCGCCACTGAACCCCCAGACTCCGATTACCAGCTTGACCTTGGGAAAGCGTTCCCGAATCAGTTTGCACATGGTCCGCGCGGGCGTAAAGGCATAAGGCGGCAATGCGGAGATGCAGATGACGTCGTCTTGTCTGATCTCAAGCAACGCCAGCATTTCCGCTAGGGAAGCGTGGGCGATGGGAAGAGACAGAGCCGCGTGGCCCGCCTGCTCCAGGAGCTGCGCCAGCATAGCGGCCGTGACCTCATCGGCCCGATCGTTTGCGGGAAGGCAGATGATTCTGGTGGTGAGACGCTCCGCCTTGCCTGAATCTGCCGCGGCAGCTTCGGGTTGGGATGAATCGTGCGCCGGTTGGTATTCCGAAAGCTCGGTAATCAGGTCGTTGATGCTGAGAAAGAGATACTCCTCCCTGGTTGTGTCAATCGCCCCTTTGTGGCGATCCTGCTCGGCCAGGCTCAAAGCAGGTATGAGCACCGAATCGTATAACTCCACCAGGGGTTTTTCTTTCAAGAACCGGTCCACTATCGCGTGCGCCTCCGGCTGGTCCATCGCCAGTAAGCGCTGGTAGATCTGAGCTTCCGCCCCCAGAACTACTTCATCCCCCAGCAGGATATGAAGAAAAGAGAATTGAGGAACGTAGCGGCCCAGCACAACCACGCAAACCGTGAGAGGGGTAGACAGGATGAGACCGGCGGGTCCCCACAGAATAGTCCAAAAGACAGCCGCCACCAGCAGTGCCAACGAAGAGATTCCCGTGTTCGCCCCGTAAAGCCACGGCTCGACGACGTTGGCAATGGTCAGTTCGAGGCAGGCAAACAGCAGGAACACCAGCAGCGGCGGCAGCCAACTGTTAAAAGCCACCAACGAGAGTGCGATGGGCAGCGCGGCGGCAACCGTCGTGCCGATATACGGCACGATGCGCAGGAGGCCGGCGACGACTCCCCATAGCGCGGGATAGGGCACGCCAATGCAGTACAGACCGAATCCGAACAGAGCTCCAAAGCCGGCATTGACCAGGATCTGCATCAACAGGTATCGGCTGACACGTTGGGCCGCGTCGTCGAGCGCTTGCGTCATGAGGTTGATCTGACCGAGTCCAACCAGCCGGAAAAGACGATGTGTCAAGTCGAGTCTTTTGATCAGCATGAAGACCGTGAAGATGAGGACAAGTCCGGTCAGTCCCAGAAGCCGAAGAACGTGCTGGATCAGACCACGGAGGTACTCCGATCCATCTGCCGGCTGTTGCACGATCTGTACGGGCAGAGGAAGCTCGGGAGTACCCGGCGCAGTGCTTTGCGTATGATTCTTCGCCGGAGGAGCTGGTTCCGGAGGGGGTGCCCCGGGGCTGGAAAGATCGTGCGCAATTTCCTTCAAGCTGTTGGCCGCAAGGCCTAACGGTCCCGTGGTGGGAATGCGAAGCGCTTCCATCTTGGCGTGAATGTTCTGGCCGTACCTGGGAAGCTCCTTGGCGACATCAACGAGCTGAATTGCGATGATCCAGCCAAGGCAGCCGGCCGCCGCCATGGTTAGCAGGACGGTCACGACGACGGACGGTATCCGGCCGATGCGCGATTTTTGCAGGAGCGCGACCACGGGGGTCAAAATAAACGTCAGAATGAGAGCAAATGCCAGGGGGATCAGAATCTGGCGGGCAAAGTACAGCGCCGCGATGGTGCCAAACAGCATGACCATCGCCCAGTTATTGGATCTCGGGAGTTGGCGGTGTGATGGGCCGAGGGCCGCCGGTCCTGAAGCACTGCGCGAATCAACCGCGCTGGCCGCGGGACCGGTCTCGGGGAGCTTGTGGAAGAACGGTCGGTTCCAGAAGAAGGCCATGTCAGTTAAAGTCGGTTATCCAGGACCTTCACCAGATCCGGCGATGTCGTACTCGACCCGTTTCCGCGGCTCTCAGCACGCTTTTGGCTGCCAGAATCCCCGGCCGCCGGTGAAGGTTGCCGATAGTTACAGCATTCCGGGTGCCAAGTCCTTCGAGGAGCTGTGGGACGGCGACTTTGGGCCTTCAGCCTGGGCGGGTGACTTGCACGGGTTCGGGGCATTGACTCCGCTGCACTTTCAATGCCGTCCACCATCTAAGAAAGGAACTTCTTCGTGTCCAGGTTTTTGGGGTCCATTATTTGGGGACCACTACCAGGAGTGGCCTAATCCCAGATCCAGCGGGCGCCGCCCCATTCCCTTTCCCATACCTCCCAATGTCCCTCCCATCGGAACTCGACCAGTATTTCGGAATCGGCGCGAGTATCGAAGCGGGGGATCGATGGACGTCTCGACAGATCTTCGCGCTGCGCGACGAGTGCGTTTTTGAGCATCGTTTCCGCCCGCAACCAGTCTTCTCGATCCGATCCAACGGGACAGCCGTTGTCCAGCCACAATTGATATGCAACCGTCGAGATTTCACTTTCAGTTGGGCTAACGGTAGCGGCAGTTTTCACGGATACAACTACGGTGCTGCTTTCAGGCATCATCGTTGCCGCGTCGCTTGACATGGTTTCCGACGACTCTTGGAGGGCCGTCGCGCCCGAGCCCATTCTCCTTCCTCGCCTTGGCATAGTTCACTTCCTTCGCAGCCCAGTGGCTGCGCGACTCAGGGCAAGCTGAAGGCCTGGCTCGATCCAGCCTCGCGCCTTTTATATCAATCCGGGGGTGGTGCACGACCGCAGAACAGCGGACTTGGGCGCCACAACCAAAGGGCCCGAGAGATAATAAGACCTTGAGCGCTGAAGCAATTATGTAGCGACTCTTGGACGGATGCAAGCGGGGCAGGCCTTCCAAAAGCGGGCCGAGAACTTGAAATGTACCGGTGAGTACAACTGCTGCAGTTTGTGCTGTACTTTGCAACAAATCAGGTGCAAATGGCGCGAAGGGTGCGTGCCGATTGAGAACATCGGCTGACGCGCTCGGAAGCCTTGCGGTGAGCAGTACTTCCGAGTAGAACGCGGAGTTGTGAGACTCGTCGAACTGCTGAAACGCCACGAGGGGAAAACCCTCGAATTCAAGCGGGACTTGTCATCCCCTGAGGCCATTCTCAAGTGCCTGGTTGCGTTCGCGAACACTGCCGGCGGTATCATCGTCATCGGTGTCGAGGACAGGTCAAAGAACGTCCGCGGCGTGCCCGACGTGCTTCGAGCGGAAGAGAAACTCGCAAACCTGGTCTCCGATTCGATCCGTCCACGCCTCGTTCCCGATATCGAGGTAGTTCCGTGGCGGAAGCTAAACGTGTTGGCCGTGCAGGTCTACCCCAGCAACACGCGCCCGCACTATCTGGAACGGCTGGGATCCGAAGACGGAGTCTTCATCCGCGTCGGCTCGACCAATCGAAAGGCCGAGGCACTGCAGATCGAAGAGTTGAAACGCCTGAATTGGAGAACCGCGTTCGACGAGCAAGCCATCCCGGATCTGAAGTCGGAAGCCATCGACTTCCGAGCTGCTTCCGAGTTATTCGCGCCTTACCGGCAACTGACCGCCCAGGCATGGAGCACCTTGCACATCACCACGGAGCATCAAGGCCGTCAGGTGCCAACCATCGGAGGGCTGCTTCTTTTCGGCAAGGACCGATTCGCCCGGTTCCCGGATGCCTGGATCCAGGCGGGTCGCTTTGCCGGAACGAATCGAGCGCGCCTCCTCGATTCAGTGGAGATCCGCTCATTCTTGCCCCGCGCCGCGGAAGAAGCGATTGCATTCGCACACAAGCACCTGACGCACGAATCGATCATCGAGGGCGTCCGCAGGGAGGATCGTTGGTCGGTTCCTCTGGTAGCAATCCGGGAGGCGCTCATGAACGCCATCGTCCATGCGGACTACGCCCAGCAAGGATCGCCCATCCGTATTGCTCTGTTTGACGACCGGATCGAGATCGAGAACCCCGGTCTTCTGCCGTTCGGCCTGACGATCAAGGACATTATGCAAGGTGTTTCCAAGTTGCGGAATCGCGTGATCGGGCGGGTCTTCCACGAACTGCACCTGATTGAGCAATGGGGCAGCGGGATTCAGCGGATGACCGCTGCTTGCCACGAGGCTGGCCTGGCGGCTCCCAAACTGGAAGAGATCGGGATGCATTTCCGCGCGACCATTTCCAGCGGGCGGGTCAAGCAACCCCATACGGACGAGACGGACCGGCGCATCCTCGCTTTGTTCAGCGATGGAGTTGCACGGTCGACGGCGGCCGTGGCGAAGCACGTCGGACTTTCCCAGCGAGCCACCCTGACACGGTTAAAGTCGATGACATCGCGGGGCCTTCTTGTCGAAATCGGTACGGGTCCGCACGACCCGAAGCGCCAGTATATTCTGGCCTGAGAGTACCGGTGATGCGGAGAGCCGATATGGGCTCTGCCTGACCACTCGCTGCACGCCATGCCTATACGCACCTGGGGTCCGACATCGACGGCCATTGGTGGTCGACGCACGGATTCACGCGCAGCGGCAGAGCCGTGGTCGAAGGGACTGGCGCAGTATTACACCTGTGGCGTGTGCGAACGGCTTGCCGGGGTCGCGCCCGGTGGGCGGCGGGCTTATGCCACGCTTCTGCCGCGCCAACCGGCCGCATATCAGATTCATGCCGCCTGGATCGAGGAGAACCGCCCGGAAGAGGTCCGGCTGGCAATGTTGCAGGCGCGCCGCGCGGGACCGGCTTCTCTCGACGATTTCGACGCATTGCTGAACGGGGCGCGTGAGAGCCTTCGCCGCGGCGCAGAGTCGGACGCTGGCTGACGTGTGCAATCCTGACCCGCAAGCAGTTACAGTCTGGGTGTAATGAGAGAACGTGCGCTCGAACTTCTGCGCCAGGCCGTCGGGAATCCCCGCGCGCAGTTTCATCCCGGTCAATGGGAAGCTATTGAGGCATTGGTGGAAGGCCGGAAGCGCCTCCTGGTGGTGGAGCGCACGGGCTGGGGCAAGAGCATCGTGTACTTCATCGCCACCCGGTTGCTGCGCGACCGGGGCGCCGGCTGCGCGCTTTTGATCTCGCCCTTGTTGGCCCTGATGCGCAACCAGATCGCCGCCGCCGAACGCATCGGGGTTCGCGCGGAGACCATCAACTCGACGAACCCGGATGACTGGCCGGCGGTCGAGACCGCGCTGCAGGCCGGCCAGATCGACATTTTGCTGGTTTCGCCCGAGCGCCTGGCGAACGAACAGTTTATGACCCGCTGCCTGCTGCCCGTGGCCGCGCGCGTGGGGCTGTTCGTAGTGGACGAAGCCCATTGCATTTCCGACTGGGGCCACGATTTCCGGCCGGATTACCGGCGCATCGTGCGCATCCTGCAAGCGCTGCCCCGGAATCTGCCTGTGTTGGCCACCACCGCCACCGCGAACGACCGCGTGGTCGGCGATGTCACCGGGCAGTTGGGGCCGCGTCTGGGCATCATCCGCGGTCCGTTACTGCGGGAGAGCCTGCGGCTGGAAAATCTGCGGATTCCCACCCAATCCGCGAGAATGGCATGGCTGGCGGATCATGTCCCAAAGTTCGCGGGCAGCGGGATCATTTATACTCTCACTGTCCGCGACGCCGATAATCTGGCAGCATGGCTGCAACAATGCGGCATCAACGCGCGCGCCTATCACGCCGGCCTTGGCTGGTTGGAGAGGATGCAACTGGAGGACATGTTGCTGGCCAACCAGGTGAAGGCGCTCGTCGCGACCGTGGCGCTGGGCATGGGTTTCGATAAGCCCGATCTCGGCTTTGTAGTCCATTTCCAGCGGCCCGGATCGGTGGTCCACTACTATCAGCAGGTGGGCCGCGCCGGGCGCGCTATCGACGAGGCATATGGGGTGCTGATGTCCGGCGCGGAGGACGACGAGATCGCGAACTATTTCATCCGGACGGCGTTCCCTTCGGCGGAGGAGGTGGCCGAGGTTCTGCGGGTGCTCGAGGCAGCGCCCAGACCGCTCAAGGCCGCCGAATTACAGCGGGCGCTGAACATCCGGCCCTCCAAGCTGGCCAAGGCATTGAAGTTCCTGGAGGTGGAATCGCCTTCTCCCATCACGCATGAAGGCACGGCGTATGTGCGGACGCCCGTGGCTTGGGCCATGCCCGCCGAACGGGTCGAACGCATCACGCAACTGCGGCGGCAGGAACAGGCACGCATGAGAGCGTACATGGAGGCGGAGGGCTGCCTGATGCAGTTCCTGGCGGAGGAACTGAGCGACCCGGAGGCGGCGCCATGCGGCAAGTGTGCCAACTGCACCGGCGAGCGTCTCGGGGCAACGTATCCCGCTCACCTGGGGGAGGAGGCCGCCCGATTCCTGGAGCGGCTCTGGCTGATCGTCGAGCCGAGGAAGCTGTGGCCCCAAGCCGCCACATTCGAAGGCGAGCGCGGCCGCATCGCCGCCGCGTTTATGGCCGCCGAAGGCCGAGCGCTCTGCAAATGGGGCGATGCCGGCTTCGGTGACCTGGTCCGCGACGGCAAACGCGACCGGCACTTCGCGGATCGCCTGGTGGACGCGGCCGCGGATTTAATCCAACGCTGGAACCCGAGGCCCACACCTGAGTGGGTGACGTGTGTTCCCTCGCGCCGGCACCCGGCGCTGGTCCCGGAGTTTGCGAGGAGGCTGGCCGCTCAACTGGGGCTGCCTTTCATCGAGTGCGTGCGGAAGACCCGCGGGACGGACCTCCAGAAGACACGCCAGAACAGTTTTCAGCAAGCCAGCAATCTGGAAAATGCGTTCGAGGTCGAGGGGGAATCCGTCCGGCCCGGGCCTGTCTTGCTGGTGGACGATATGGTGGACTCCCGCTGGACTTTCACGGTTTTGGCATGGAAACTCCTGAAGGCCGGTGCCGGTCCGGTCTTTCCATTTGCCTTGGCCGACTCTTCGGCTGATGATGGGAGTAGCAAATGACCATGACCGAAGGATTGAGCGCCGACACGCAAGTGGTACTCCTGCTGTGCAGCCGGCTGGGCCAGAAGGACGAGAATGGCGCCAAGCCTCTGACGGCGAGGCAGTACGGCGTTCTGACGCGCTGGCTGCGCGAGCGATCCATGCGTCCGGCGGATTTACTGGAGAACACCGGCCGCGCCCGGCTTGGGGAGTTGCAGGCGGCGGAACTCGCCCCGGAGACGCTGGGACAGTTGCTCGACCGCGGCGCGGCGTTGGGGATCATGGCCGAACGGTGGACTAGCCGCGGGCTGTGGGTGCTCAGCCGTAGTGACGACACCTACCCCGGCCGTCTCAAGAGCTACTTGGGACAGGCAGCGCCGCCACTCCTGTTCGGCGCGGGCGATGCCGGATTGCTCCAGGCGGGCGGGTTGGCGGTGGTGGGGTCGCGCGATGCTTCGGAGGAGGATATCGAGTTTGCCCGGAGTGTGGCGGCGGCGTGCGCATCGCAGCATGTCCCCGTGATTTCCGGTGGGGCGCGTGGCGTGGACCTGGAAGCCATGGCGGCCGGATTCGAAGCGGGCGGAAAGGCGGTCGGGGTCCTGCCGGACAGCCTCGCTCGAAATGCCGTTTCAGCGCGATATCGCGAGGGACTTGTGTCTGGCCGGCTGGTTTTGATTTCGCCGTACGATCCGGACGCGCGCTGGTTCGCATTCACCGCCATGGAGCGCAATAGGGTGATTTACGCACTGAGCGACGCCGCCCTGGTGGTGAGTTCCGCGGCCGAGAACGGCGGAACCTGGGCCGGCGCCGTGGAAGCGCTCAACGCCGCACGCATCACGGTGTACGTGAAAGCGCACGGCAGCGTCAAGGAAGGCAATCGCAAGCTGCTGGCGCGCGGAGGGCGTCCGTTTCCGGAAGGGCCGTGGGCGGATTTGCGACCCCTGTTGGTGCCAGTCGCGCCCGAGCCGACGCTGTTCGCACCGGCGCCGGCGCCTGAACCTGAACCGGCCGCGGCCTCAATGGCTTTCGAGAAACCGCACATAACGCAAGAAGCGGGGCCCGCAGCCCCGATTCCGCCGACATCGCAACCCCGCGATGCTTTTGATGTCGTCCTGCCCGACTTGCTTCTGGCCCTGTCGGAGCCTGCTACCGAGAAGATCCTCGAACAGGCGCTCGGCGTTGTTCCCGCGCAAGCCAAGGCGTGGCTGAAACGCGCCTGCGATGAGGGCCATGTCAAAAAGCTGAGCCGTCCAGTGCGCTACGTCGCCGCGAAGCACGTTCACCCATTATTCAGCGGCTCGAACGAGGGACGTGAAATCGAATCTGGGACGCCCTCCTAAGCGGCGGATTCAGATCGGTTCGCGGCTAACTGGCACCGAGGCGCTTATACCGGTGACCGACGGTCACAACTACGTTGTCATGGACGGAAGAAGCAGCATAGCTGTCCATGTACTCGGGCAATCGGCGGACGACACCACTACCGACAGTCCGCTCCAAGTCACGCCGGGATTGCTTGTCAAGATAATGGACTAGACCGCCCCTGTGATCATGGCGTTCCTGACCATAATCCAGAAGCCAAGTGAGAACCAGCGGCGGAATTCCACGCTGCTGTATCCGGAGCTGCGCGTGCTTTGAAGTCATCGAGTTCGCCTCCTTGGATGACCAGGAAATGGGTTCTCCCGAGCGTAATCGAGAGCCTCTGATTCGTCGCTAGGGGGGACAGGGAGCAGACGCAGTTTCCCGACTGCCGGGAAGAAAATCCGTCTGTCCCCTATCGCCGTCCCCTATCGCCTGGTTGGCTTCGTCCAGAGAGAAGAACTTGTGCTTGCGCAGGGCCGCGACGATCCAGCGTTGCACTACTTGAACGCCCACCTCTGCCTTCGCTTTGTCCCTGGCTCGATACGGTCGTGCCGGAATGATCGCCACCCCGTAGTGCTCGCCCAGATCGCGGTAGGTGGGATTCAGATCCGGCTCGTCATAGCTGGGATGCGGTCGCCGTCCCCTATCGCCCCCTATCGCCCGGGAAGAAAATGCGTCTGTCCCCTATCGCCCCTATAGCCTCGTGGCTTGCTGGGCCTTCCCCGGCCTTCGCGCTCACAGCGAGTTCTATTACTACCTCGATAACCGTGAGCCGCTCGACCTGTTGGCCGAGCGGCGCCTTCTTCAAATCCACCCGCAGATGCTCGAAGAGATCCGCAGCCACCGCGAGAAGGACTACGCTGGTGCTGCGGTCCGTGGCCAGCACATGCAACTTGGGTGCTTGAACCACGGCCTTATGGTTTCTCGGATGCACTTCATGGTCGAGATGGCATGCAAACGATCCGGTGGCGCTGTCGCGCTGGAGGCCTGGTGCCAGGGCGGCCAGATTGCTCGCCACAAGGTGAATGTGCCGAAAGTAAGATCATCCAAGGTGGGCGGGGAGTTCTTTTGGCAGGAAGTCGACGAGACCGAGCGAGTGCCGGTTGAGCCGGATGCTCTCGTTACCCCGCGCCTCAATGACCGCCCGCAGGATCGACAACTCGCTCACTTCTTCTACGAAGCTGACCGCGGCACGATGGTCCTGACCGACATGCTGAGGAAGTTTCGCGGATACCACCACTTCATCAAGAAACAGCAGCGGCACAAGGAGGCATTTGGCATCCACCCTGTCCGGGCGGTTCTGGTCGAGACGACTGACGAAGCCAGAGGCAAGCGGCTGATGGAACTCGTCAACCATCCTCTTGTCGCTGGCCCGGCCAAGCGGACGGGGCTTTTCTGGTTTACCATCTCCCCACTCTTCATCGACCCCGTGGAGGGCTCCCCTCTCCCCCGCTACCTCAGCCAGCCGGAGTTGGTGCTCGATCCAATTTGGGCTTTGCCTGATCGCGGACTGCGTGCTTTGGGAGATTTGGAGAATTCGCCGGCGTCTCTCCAATACGGTGAATGACGGACCGACCACCGATCAAGTGACACGTTCAGGATCATGCATGTGCCGCCGGGGCGTGGGGTGGATTCGTCTCCTGCTCGATCACATAACCAATCGCGGCATAGCCCTTCAGCCTGCGCTCGTACATCCGGGCCAACATCAGAACGTAGCCGTCTACATAGTCATAGACCTGCACAAATCGCTTGTTGTCGTGGAGACGGTGCAACCGCCCCACATACTGTTGCAGCGTGCCCTTCCAGGAAATTGGCATAGCCAGGAAAAGCGTGTCCAGACGCGCGTCATCAAACCCTTCCCCGATGTAGCTTCCCGTCGCCAGAATCACTCGCGATTCGTTTTCCGGCACGGCCGCCAACGCTGCCGATATTTCCCGACGTTGCTTTTTTCCCATGCCTCCCTTCAAGACGAAGACATGCTTGGCAACACCTTCGAGCTTGGCTGCGAAATACTGAAGGTGTTCTGTCCGGCCGGTTAGAAGCAGTGGGCTGCGTCCGGATTCGATGGCGCGCACGATGTCGGTTGCGATCATCTCGTTGCGCACGGGATCGTTAACGAGCGCGGCGTAGACGTCTTGGATCGTGATCTCGGTGAGTTCCGGCGCCATGCGAAATTCTGTGTGGCGGGGAGTAACCTTGTGCTCGAACGGAGTCGTCTCCATCATCGTCTTGGCACTCAGGCTAAACCGCACGGGTCCACACTGCATGTAAATGATCGGATGGTGTCCATCTTTCCGTGTCGGCGTGGCGGTCAGACCGACAACGTACTTAGCCTTCACCTGCCGCATCACCTGTTCAAACGTGAAAGCGGATATGTGGTGGCATTCGTCGACGATCACCTGGCCGTACTCAGCAACGAAGTCCTTCACTTCGTCTTTTCGATAAAGGCTTTGGATCACGGCAACGTCTATACGACCTGTCCGGTCCATTTTGCCGCCACCGATATGCCCGATCGACTTCGCCGGCAGATCCAAGAACATGCCAAGGCGCTCCTGCCACTGATCGAGCAACTGCTGCCGGTGAACGACAACCAGAGTGTTGACTTTACGTTTCGCGATCAGCCACGCCGCAACGGCGGTTTTCCCAAACGCCGTTGGAGCGCAGAGAATACCTTCGTCGTGGGCAGTGATCCTCGCGACGGCTTCCTCTTGGAACGGCCGAAGCTGACCCTGGAACTCCACTTCAATCGCCGTGCCCGCGTAGCGTTCGTCTCGAACGTCAGGCCTGATTTTGTGCGCCTCGAGAAGCGCCAAGGTCTCCGTCAGACATCCGCGAGGCACAGCGATATGCTGGATGAATTCCTGGCCGCATGCGATGACACGTGGCTTGTCGTACGTCGAGAGCCGCATGGCCTGAGCCTTGTAGAACTCGGGGTTCTGAAATGCGGCCAGCCGGAGTAGCCGATTCAGCATAGCTGGCGGCAAATTCTCACTTTCCGCATATACAAGGTTCGCGCGAACGATCTGAACAGTCTTTGGCAGCGG
The DNA here is from genome assembly GCA_003167255.1 of Bryobacterales bacterium. Lineage (GTDB taxonomy): Bacteria > Acidobacteriota > Terriglobia > Bryobacterales > Bryobacteraceae > PALSA-129. The sequence continues at coordinate 44,642 of PMTR01000158.1, read as the reverse complement.
CCCTTCGATCGGCTTCTCCCGCCGCTTGCGGGAAGGTGGCAACGTCCAGGGGTCGTGCGCCTCCTCATCATCGGCTAGGCTCATCCGGACTCCGATCAAATCGCCTTTGCGCTGCGCTTCCGCGACGATCTCCTCCGCGGTGTCGGCAGTCATTCGTCGGATCGCCGATAGAAACTGCCACTGGTCGGGGTACGGGTGAAAGTCGGGATCGATGAATACGCTGTTGCCCGACTTGCGTGGCGCAAACTGTAGGGGAAGTGCAATCAAGTTCCCAAGCCCGCCCTTGGGCATGGTGTCCTGGTTTGGGAAGAATCGATCGTAGGAATCAAGGCCGACTTGGTGCCGGCGCTCCATGGTTCGCGTGAGGAGCACGCATCCGAGTTTGCGTGCGGTGATCGCCGGAAGCGCACGGTCGAAAAAAATCCAAATGTGTCCACCCTTCCCGGAACGGGAGCGTTCCAAACCTGCGGGCACGTTGAACTCGTGGCAGGTCTCCAGGAAAGCCAGCGAATCATACTCCCAAGTCTTCTTGTCGAAGTCGGCCGCGATAAACCAGCAAGTTTCGTCTGGCAGGAGTGGATATACGCCGACAGTTTCCTTGCCCAAGAGGTGGTTCTCAATGACGGTGTCGGTCAGCGGGATGAACTTTCGTGTCTTCTGGTCGACTTTCTTCCGCTCCTCCGGGCGGCTTCTGTTGATCGCCTTCCAGTCCTTTACAACCACCGGCATATATCCGTTTCGGCCATCATCATTCTCCCATCGCCGTGCGTAGACATCTTCTCTCCCGCGAAACAGGCTTCGAAACAGTGCGATCCTTCTTCTAGCGCGCTCCTCCTTATCCACCGGGGACGCCGGCCCAGCGGCTTTGGTTGGGGGCGGATTCTCTGGTGCCAGTTGCGGAATTGGAATGCTGTGAACCGCCAGAAGCCGGCGCAGACGTGCATTCTCCTCGCGGAGACGAATATTTTCCTGCTCGGGAGGTTCGAATGGAAGAGACTCAGAACCGTTCTCACTCATACGGCGTCTACCGCTCTGTGCGCGGTGCCTGCACTTCTTCGAGAAACTCCTGTACCGCCGAAAACACGGCGGCGACATCTGTCGAGAGGCCGCACTCCTCCGCGAGGGCGCGAAACGGAATCTGCCAATCCGCTGGCGGCGGAACCAAATTTCCCGGCAAATCGTGCGTTCCTCTTCTCTCGAAGGTCAGACGCAGGGCATCCAGAACCCTCCGCTTGTCCAGTCCACCCGCCCCGATCAGGAGAGACAGGTCCACCAAATCCTTCACTCTGCTATTCGCAGCGTTCCGCGGGAGCGTGAAGGCGTGGATCTTTTCCGCGAACTGCTGTTCGCGAGCAATCATCTGGACCTGCGACGATTCGATGCCAGCAAACCCCAGCCAGTCCCGGCAGACGATTGTTTCCAGCGGCTGCATAACCACGTCACCAATACCGGCGTCCAGATGGAACCGGGCAAAGATCCGCTCGTCCATTCGAGCTTCGACCGGATAGCGGGCTCCACCGTACGGCGCGGCCATCAAGTCCATGACTGGCGGCCCGATTACGAACTCGAACCAGTCGCTGAGAGAAATGTTAGCCGTTCTCTGAAGCATCTCCCGTACCACATGGTTTGTGTCAACACCCGCCGTCGCTCCCGCCACTCGCTGCAACGTCAGGTCAATGTCCACCGTTGATCGAGCACCCTTGAATCTTAGCTCCAGGGCATAACCGCCTTTTAACGCCCATGGCGCTGGTTCTTCCCGGAACAGCCTTGCGAGCAAGCGGTCGAACGATACCTGCCGCCGGAGGCGGTTGAGATCGACCTGATCGGCCATAGAGGCCCGCTTCAGGTGTTCCTCAAGAGCCCTTCGGAATGCTCCCGCCGTCGTATATGTCCTTGGTGAGGGCATTATGCAACTCGCCGGAGCACTTCCTCAACTATTTTGCGCGCGGGTCCAATCAGTCGCGCGTTTCGAATCTGTTGACGAGTAATCAGGCCACGGTCAACGGCCTGCCTTAGAGCCTGCCGGATGAAGTTTTTCTCGACCGTGCCAGCCTCGATCAGGTCAAGAATCGTCCGCAGCGGGCGCGTATACTTGAAACCCTGCGCAGTCTGTATGTCGCTTCCGGGCAGGTCGGCATAATAGAGTACGAGAATGTTGGGAATATCGCTGTTGCGCCGGAAATCCGACGGAACAGTCATGTGAAGCTTCGCTGGATTCAGATCCGATAGATCGTAGAGGCTGAGCGCCGTGTGGTGGCTGTATACGCCCTCGACTTCCTCGTTCCGGTTCCGGGACCATAGTGCCCAAAGGACGAGGTCGGGCCGATCAGCAGTCGGAAAAAGAGCGAGCCGGTAGATACCGCGGTGCTCGCGAACCCAGTTCCCGACCTGCACGTGATAGGGGTGTGTGTTTTCGGCGAATCCGGCCGCCTTGGCCTGCTTGGTGGTGAAGAAGCCCTGCTGCTGCTCAGCGATTTCGAAGAGCCGCCGCGACGCTTCACGGTGAGACTGGGCCATAACACAATACTACAACTTTATTGATGCACCGCCAACGCTGGCGCCTGAATGAACCTGAATGAACAGAGGGCGCGAAGAGAGTCTTCGCACATGGGATCGCGGAATCCGCAATCCGTTCGATTTCTGCTTGTTGTGGATGATGGAAGGCAGGTGAAGGTAGGCCAAGATTGCTTGCGCCGGAGTTTTGATACAGTTCGGCAGAATTCAAGCGAAAAGCAGGTGGTCACCGTATCAAAACTCAGCACTCGGGCGGTCAGCCGGCCTCTTAAGTTATTGAAAATGCAATGGTGGGCGCGACAGGACTCGAACCTGTGACCTCCTGCGTGTGAAGCAGGCGCTCTAACCAACTGAGCTACGCGCCCGAAAATAGCAGGCGTGCTTCGGCGACGCCTCAACGTCAGACGCGCCAAGTATCGAGTCTACCACGAAGGCCGCGGGCCTCGCGGCCTTCGGCCCGCGGAACTTTAGTATCATGAACGTAATGTCCCAGCGGGATTCAATCGTCGCACCGCCGGCTGGGGTCTCGCCGCAAATTCTGGCCCGGCTGGCGGAGTTGGAACTCTCGCTCGGATCGGCCCTTCGCGGCAAACCCGAAGTCGTGCGGCTGTCCCTGGTGTGCCTGCTGGCGCGCGGACATCTGCTCATCGAAGACGTGCCGGGCGTCGGGAAAACCACGCTGGCCCAGGCGCTCGCGCGGTCGGTGGCGTGCCGCTTCGACCGGCTGCAATTCACCAGCGACATGCTGCCGAGCGACGTTCTGGGCGTCACTATTTACAACTCCCACGCGGAAGCCTTCGAGTTCAAACCGGGCCCCATCTTCAGCAATTTCCTACTGGCCGACGAGATCAACCGCACCACCCCCAAGACGCAATCGGCGCTGCTCGAAGCCATGAACGAAGGCCAGGTCACCATCGACGGGAAGCGGCATGAACTGCCCCGGCCGTTCATGGTGATCGCCACGCAGAACCCGGTGGAGCACCACGGCACCTATCCGCTCCCCGAATCGCAGCTCGACCGCTTTCTGATGCGGCTGCGGGTGGGTTACCCGGACGCCGCCAGCGAGCGCCAGATCCTGCGCAATTCGGACCGGGCGCTGCCGCAAGGGGCGCCCTCGGGGCTGGTGGCGTCCGACGTGCTGCACCTGCAGGATGCCGTGCACCGCGTCACCGTGGAAGAGGCCCTGGTGGATTACATACTGGCGATCGTGGAGAAGACCCGCAACCACGAATCGCTGGCGCTGGGCGTGAGCCCGCGCGGATCGCAGGCCCTATATCGCGCGGTGCAGGCGCTGGCGCTGCTGGAAGGCCGCGATTACGCCATCCCGGACGACGTGAAGCGGCTGGCCACGCCGCTGTTCGCGCATCGCGTGGTGATCAATGCCCGCACCACGCTGGCGCCGCGCCGCGCCGACGCGGGCGAGCGGGTCATCGAAGAAATCCTGAGCCAGGTGGAAGTTCCCCTGTAAACAGTCCCTCATATGAAGACAGCCATCATCGGTTTGCCCATGACGGGCAAGACCTCTTTGTTCACCATCCTCACCGGAGTCCAGCAGGAAACCCGCATCGGCTCCACGGCCGCGCGCACCGGAGTGGCGAAGGTGCCGGATGCCCGCCTGGAAGAACTGGGCCGTCTCTTCGAGCCGCCCAAAGTCACGCACGCCACGGTGGAATACGTGGATATGCCGTCGATCTCGAAGGAATGCCTGCGCGACCCCAGTTACCTGGCCAGCCTGCGCGTGGTGGACGCCTTCGCGCACGTGCTGCGGCTGTTCGACGACGATACCGTGCCGCACGAAAAGGGGTCGGTGGACCCGCTGCGCGACCTGGAGGATGTCGAGACCGAGCTCGAGCTGAGCGATCTGGTGGTGGTGGAGAAGCGGCTTGAGCGGTTGGACAAAGACCGCAAGAAGATCAAGAATCCGGAGTTCGACCGCGAGTTCGAGCTGCTGGAGAAGTGCAAGGCGGCGCTCGAGGAAAACAAGCCGCTGCGCCAACTGGAGCTCGACCCGGACGACGAAAAGCGCCTGCGCGGTTTCCAATTCCTTTCACAGAAGCCGATTCTGTACGTGCTCAACCTGGGCGAAACCGATGCCGCCAAACTGCACGACCGCGAGCGCGAGTATCGCGAAGGGCCGCTGGCCGCGCGCCGGCACACGGCCGCGGCGGCGGTATGCGGCAAGATCGAAGCCGAGCTGGCGGAACTCCCGCGGGCGGAGCAGGCCGATTACCTGGCCAGCTACGGCCTGCTGGAGTCGGGACTGGAGCGGCTGATCACCGCCACCTACGCGCTGCTCGGGCTGATGAGCTTCCTGACCGCCGGTGAGGACGAATGCCGCGCGTGGACCATCCCGATGCATACGCCGGCGGTGAAGGCGTCTGGCGCCATCCATTCCGATTTCGAAAAGAAGTTCATCCGCGCCGAGGTGGTGAACTGGAAAGCGCTAGTGGATCACGGCGGCTATGCAGGTGTGCGGGAGAAAGGGCTGTTGCGGCTGGAAGGCAAGGAATACATCGTCAAGGATGGCGACGTGCTGGTGATAAGGCACGGTTAACTTACCAGTGCTTTGACCGCTAGAAGTTGTTCCGCCGGCCGGCAACGCTCTCTTACGTTCGCGGCTCTAATCCGAGTCGCGCGCTTCAGGAAGCGGTATTCCAATGGGCTAAAATCTCGCGGTCATGGGATTAGTTAAGCGACAGGCCGGACAGTTACACGGCCGGCCTGCTCGGGCTCCTGCTTCGCGGGCAGAGATGATTGAACGTAGCCCGCGGCTAGTCCGCATTTCTCATCAGCTTTCTGCCGGGGCGCGCGATAAGGCCGGAACGACAGGCCAGGAGGCCTGTCCCACTGGCTTGTTGCGCGTGCACGCTGTGATCAGGGTTGGCAGGCGGAAGCGCCTGCCCCACCGGTGGGCCGCGCCTCGCAACGAAACCTGGTGAGAAAAGCGGGCTAGATACTGCCTGGTTGAAACTCTCGGACGAGTGCTGTTTCTCTTGCCCGCCGGCTGTTACAAGGGTCGCGTCTCAATTGATATGATCTTTGCCGCTAAGCGCACCCAGGCTCGTCGCGCTCTGCCGGCGCTCTTACTCCTGTTATTATATCGCCATGAAAAAACTCGAGGTCCTGTTCGTCGCACTCGAGGCCACGCTGCGTCTTTACGGCGCGGCTCCCGGATTGGTGGTGCCTCTGCGGCCTCTCGGAGGCATTTCGGACATGACGGCTGGACCAAAGGGCGAGTGGTTCGCCACTCTGACATCGGGAGCGCACTCCGCCATTCAGATCTGGACCATACCCACTGGAATCCATCTACGCACCTTTCCGGCGAGAGACGCCCGAGCCATCGCGGCACATCCGTCGCGGGCTATTCTGGCGATCGGCCGCGGCTCTGCCGTTGACCTGCTCGATGCCTCAAACGGCTCCGTCAGTTCATTGAACGAAAGCCTTCCGGACCAGGCGAATGCGCTGGCATGGTCGCCCGACGGCAGTTACCTGCTGGCCGGCTTCCGGCAGATTTTACGTGTGGATCCGCAAAGCGGACGGGCCGCAAGAGTTGTTGCTCTGCCAGATGCTTTTGAGGTTTCACACATGCAGTTTCTAAAGGGGGGGAAGTTGCTGGTGGCCGCACACGCGCCCGCGGATTTCTCGAACTCGCTTCCAGGAATGGTCCTCCTATATGACACCGCCACCTGGAAGGAACTCACAAGATTTGAAGGCCATCGAGGCCGTATTGTCACAGCCGTCGACGCAACGGAATCCACGCTGGCAGTAGTCGGCGTCGAGGGTAATTTGCAGCTCTGGCAGTTATCGAATGAACACCTTGAAGCAGGTACGGCAGATGTTGGCAAAGATCCCCTCTCGATTGCATTTTCTTCAGACGGAAGCTCACTCGGAGTATATTCGTTCGAGCGCCGGTTTCAGATACTCGATGTTGCCTCCCGATCTTTCCGAACGGCTCTGTCGGACCCCGCCCACCTTTCCGCCCAGTCCATGTTGCCGGTTTATGGCCGTAGCGTGGTCCTCGGCGGCTCAGTGAACGGCGATCTGGTGGTGCTCGACGGTTCGCTGGAAAACGCGCTCAGCACCGTGTCCGCGGGACGTAGCATCGAGGCGTTTGCCGCGTTGTTCGATGCCGAGGGCGTTCTGCTGGCCGATCGTCCCAGACGGAATTCCCTCGCCCGCTACGACTCCGCGGCCGTTTGGTCGCTTGGCGCAAAAGTCGAACGGATCGAGGGAAGCCTTGCTCGTCCCATCGGCTTAGTCGAGCGCCACAACAACGTGGAAGGCCCGTTCATCGTTCTGAACGACGGGAACGGGTTGGTCTTCCGCCACGTGGTGACTCATAAGGAAGACAAGGTCGAGCGGATTGCCTGGGCTGAGTCCATCAGCGGCGATGGTCGCTGGGCCGCCGGCTGGGGCGAGGGGAAGAAGGCGCTCCGCCTTTTCGACACCAGCGCCAAGTCCGAACGGAGCGTTCCCTACAACGGATCCGACGACGATTGGTATTCGGCCTATGCGTTGAGCCCGGCGGGAAACGCCATGGCCGTCGCAGGACCGCCCGGAGAAACGGTGGTCATCCGCGTCTGGTCTCTACCCGCAGCGCATGAATCGGCGTCGTTTGAAGTGAAAGAAGAAGCAAGACCGGGAAGCCCGATCGTGCTTGGCCGCCGCTTCGGAGTTCGTCAAATGACATTCTCGCACGATGGCAAAAGACTGGCCCTTTTGGATAGCCGTGGCCGGACCATGGTCTGGAATGTCGATCGAGGCAGCTTCGAAACTACGTTCGATTCGAATGCGGACGGCGGAGCCATCGAGTTCAGCCCGGATGGCAATCGTCTCGCTATTGGCAATTCAGAAGGAAACATCGATTTCTGGGATGTCGCCACCTCGCACAGGTCCGGCGCGCCTCTCCAAGCCGGATCTCCGGTCGAGTTCCTGAAGTTCCGGGACGACGGCAAACTGCTGCTCGCCGCGACGTCCACGAACTTTGTACATATCTTCGCCGTCGAAACCGGGAGGCTCCAGGCGACGCTGTACCTGCGGTCTTACGACGGTCCGTGGATGGTTTTCACCGATTCCGGCTTCTTCGATGGAAGCGAAACCACCTGGAACGAGGTCGTATGGCGGATGAGCGGCGGCACCTTCGATTATTCGAGCGCGGCGCGATACTTTGGCGACTTCTTCTATCCGGGCCTGTTCGCAAAGGCTTTGAGCGGCGACCTGCCGCGGATCTCGGCTGAACTCGAGACGCTCGATCGCCAGACCGCGCCTCTCGAATTCCGTCCAGGCGCGACACCGGCCCCGGACGCCACCACTCTCGATATCCGCCTCACGGCGCCTCCGGCAGGTGGTATCCGCGATGTTCGCCTCTTCCGAAACGGCGTGCTGGTTCACCGCTGGAACGGAACCGCCGGTGGTGAGCTGCGAGCCCAGGTCCACCTGGAGTCCGGGACTAACGTCTTCACGGCATACGGATTCAACACTGCCGGTGTCAGGACCGAACCTTCCGAGATGCAGGTGCAGGGTGGGGCGGCGGTGCCCGCAGATCCGGGCACCCTGTATGTGCTGGCCATCGGCATCAATGAATATCACGATCCCAGCCTCAAGCTGAACTTTGCGGTCAATGACGCCCGCATGCTCGCCGCCTCGCTGCGTGGCGGGCGCGACGAGCTTGTGGAGTTTGCCAGGGAGATGAGGCGGGTTGAAACAGGCGCTAAAAACTCAGGCAGCGATTATCACGACCCAAGACTGATGTCCTTCCTGGCATCTTCGGGGGAGATTAAGGTCCAGACCCTCACCGACGCCGAGGCGACACGGGAAGCAATTTTGCAGGCGATCCGCGAAACGGTTGCCAGGGCGCAGCCGCGGGATTCATTCATCCTCTTCTTTGCCGGACACGGGGACGCGGAGGGAAAGAGTTACTATCTGTTCCCTCAGGATGTAGTCTTCCCGGGCCGGAGCGAGGACGCACTAGCGGCGACACGCAAGACGGCGATTTCAGACAGCGATCTCGTGGAAGCGCTCCAGGATCTCGACGTGGCCGCCGCTGCTCTGATTATCGATGCCTGCGAATCCGGCCAGGCGGCGCAGACTTCCGGTGATTGGAGGCGTGGACCGATCGATGCTGATGGGCTTGCTCAGTTCGCGTTTGAGAAGGACATTCTGCTTCTCGCCGCTTCCCAATCGAATCAGAGCGCGGCGGAACTGGAACGGCTGCAACACGGGCTGCTGACGTGGACGCTGGTGGAAGAGGGCCTCAGAGAGGGCCGCGCGTTGAATGCCACGGGCGATGGGCTGGAACTGGGAGACTGGCTCAGTTGGGCCGCCTGGCGTGTCCCCTTGTTGCATGAAGAAGCCGTTAGCGCAAAACGGGCCGCCGGACTGATTCTGCCGCCCGGCGCAACTCCCGACAACGCGACGGTGCAGCGTCCCATGCTGCAAGCCAGACGGCGTCCCGGCGCTCCGCCTCTCATCGTCGCCGCCACGACCGTTGACATCGATCCGCTAACCTTGACCGTCAAAGGCTCGCTCGTCGAGCCTCGCGTGAGCGCTGCTAAACCCATCCCCGAACGGTTTATTCTGCCCGAGTCCAACCCCGGTGACGTAAAGGCGCTGGCGATCGGCCCGCGCGAGGACTGGGTGATCACCGCGGAATCGACGGGCCGAATTCGTATCTGGCGGCTGCCGGACCTGCTGCCCGTGCGTTCGATATCGGGGCCACCCCGCATTATGGCGGCAGCCCTGAGCCCGGATGGATCGACGCTCGCGTGTCTGACAACGGAAGCGGATGTCTCGCTGGTCGATCTCTCCTCTGGAGCGGAGCGTTCGCGATTCACCGCGCTCTCGCCTGCGCGGCTGTCCAACTTTGGGCGAATCGAATGGTTGGATTCCGGCACGCTCCTGCTGGGTCTGGCGGATGGCGTGGAGATACTGGATGCAGCAAAAGGAACGGTATTGGCTCGCGTGAACCGGTACGGTCTTCGGCCCATCTGGAGCAACCGTCATGTGCTGATCGCGGCCAACTATGGAGCGCGCATCGGGGACCAAATCATGGGAGGCGAAATCTACGTTGTGGACCTCGACCAGCCCGGCCCGGCGGGCCCCAACATGCGGAAACTGGGCACGCACCCGGAGTTTCGTGGGGCGGCTTACGATCCCGCCAGATCTCTTCTGGTTTCGGCCGGCGCTGACGGCTTCGTTCGTTTCTGGGATGTGCGCGAAGGGCGGGAGACTGGCCAGCCAGTGAAGATTCCGATGAACCCCAACACCGTTCTATTCCGCGACGGTGCTTTTCTGATCGCCGGCGACACGGGGGATCTTTGCAGTATTGGCGGACCAGGCGCGCCGCTCATGCGCACGCCGGTTTCCAAAGGGTGGCGCTACGATTATCTGGCATCGAGCGGTGCGACGATTGCAGCGGCAAGCAGCGCTTCACTGGCCGTGTGGAAGGCAGGCACGCCGGAGGCAACCGCCATTGTCAGGTTGGAGGGAACGGCGCAGGTGGTCAGCATCTCGAATGAAAACCTCACGATAGCAGGCCAGCGCGTGACCAGCGCATCCGGTGGCCTTACCTTCGGCGATCTGTACTCCTACCGCGCGGGAGCCGGCGGATTCGAATTCCACTCCGCAGAGAGAGCCGGCGCCACGATCCAATATGGCTCCGCGGCGATAGTCTCCTCTGATGGAAACACTATCCGCGCCTATCACCCGGCCTCGCTCAAGATTCTGGCGAGTATCCCGGTCAAAGCGGGGACTGCGGCGATGAGCGCCGACTACAGCAGGCTGGCCTGGTGCGCGAAGCCCGGCGCTACAGGCTATTCCCTATTCATTGCGGAGACGCCTGCGTTTCGGGCACAGCGTCTGGCTTCTTCAAGGGACGGTGGCTGCGGGCCGCTGCAGTGGACCATGGCGGATGGCGAGCCGGCACTCGCGATGGAGCAGGGGCCTGCATTGACAGTCCATGTATACCCGGTACCAAATGGCCAAGAAAGGATCGTCGACATACAGGGCGCTGCCCTAAACGGCATCTTGGCCTTCGCACTCGACCCGGACGGCGAGACGGCAGCCATCGTGACCAACTCGGAGTTCGAACTGGTGGACGTTAGAAAGCATTCGGTGCTTAGAAAGCTGCCATCCAGTTTCGGCCCCAGCCAGCTTCAGTTCAGTCCGGATGGAAGGCTGATTGCAGCCGCGGACCGCGACGGCGAGGTCGCCCTTGTAGAGTTGGGGAAAGATGACAATCGTTCCACCATTCTCGCCCCACTCGATTCGAGCGTGACGGCACTAGCGTTTTCAGGCGACGGCAGACTGCTTGCCGTTCTGTCGAATACAGGGGGCTGTCAGATCTACGACGCCGCGTCCGGGGAATTGTTGGCGCGGATCAGACCTGTGCCGGGTACACAGGCACTTTTTGTGGAAGCTCCGGACGACCGCTTCGACGCACCGCGCGAATCGTGGACGAGGATATTCCGCAACACCCAGGGCGGCATCGTTCCGTTAAGCGATAGGCCGGACGGGTACACGGCTGGCCTCCTCGGGCTCCTGCTTCGCGGTCAGAGATAGTTGAACCGCCCGCGGTAGGATACTGCCTCGCGGAAACCCCCGGACCAATGCCGTTTCTCCTGCTCGCCGGCTGCTACATGGCGCGCTTCTCAACTGATATGATCTTTACCACCATGCGCACCCTGGCCTATCGCTCTCTTCCGGCGCTCTTGCTCCTGCTCGTTCCGTCCGCTCACGCCGCCGACAAGCGGGCCCTGCTGATCGGTATCCAGTCATACAGCACCGGCTACAAACCCTCCGCCGGTCCCAAGGCCACCCCCGGTGATGGCGCCGGCCCCAGCCGCTTCGAAATCCCCAAGTGGTTAGACCTCGGGGGTTCCCTCAATGACGTCGACGCCGTAAAGAAATTGCTCACCTCGGCCAAGTTCGCCTTTCCGAGCGACCCTGACCACCTCCACATTCTCCCCGAGATGGAAGCCACTCGCGAAGGCATCCTCGCCGCCATGCGCACCTACCTGGTTGACAAGCCCGAATCCGGCGACCAGGTAGTCTTCTATTACGCCGGCCACGGCTCCTTGCGTAAGAATTCGAAATCCCTCAAGCGCGCCAACCACCTCGACAACACCATCGTCCCCATCGACGCCGGCTCCGGCGCTTTCGACGTCCGCGACCGCGAAATCGCCCGCATCTTCAACGCCGCTCTCGATAAGGGCATCCGCCTCACCGCCATCTTCGATAGCTGCAACAGCGGCACCATCGCCCGCGGCGTCACTCTCGGCGAGGAAGGCAAGACCCGCTATCTGGCCTACGACCCCCGCGACATCAACGAACCGCCCGACATGAAGAATGGCAAGGAAGTGACCGCTCCCGAAGATCGCGCCAACAACCCCGCCTTGATCTTCTCCGCCACCCAGCCCGACCAGCTTTCCCACGAAAAGTGGCTCGGAGACGAAGGTCATGGCGCGTTCACCGTGGCGCTGGTGGATGCGCTGGGCACGCTTCCCGCCAATACCTCCTCAGCCGACGTGTACAGGCGCGTGAAAGTCGTGATGGAGGGCATGGGCCTCACCAACCAGCAGCCCATGATTTCGAACTCGACGAACCGCCTGGCCGAGCCCATGTTGGGCGCCGGCGCCGCAGATGGCAAGACGCGCGCAGCCATCCTCCAGGTCGATGGGAATTCGGTTACGCTGGATGCCGGAATCGCCAGCAATATCGGCCCCGGCAGCGAGTTCGTGCAGGTCACCGAAGCACGGCAGAGAGCCCGGATCCGCGTTCGTAGCCTCGAGGGCGTAGCGCGCTCCACCGCCGAAATCCTAAATCCGAAAGAAGCGGCGGTTTCGATCGGCGACCTCTTCGAAGTGACCAAATGGGCTCCCCCGCCGGCCAGCCGCCTGGCCGTTTGGACCGGCAGCGCCAACCTGCATTACCAGGACATCCAGGCCGCCGCGCGCGAGTTCTCCCAACTCCCCGGGCTGGCGCACCTCACCTGGGTGACCGACCCGGTGCAGCAGGCGCCTACGCATCAAATCTCCTGGGATGGCCGCGAGTGGGTGCTCTCGCGGGCAGGCTCCACGCAAAAGACCAGCCTGGGCGCCAAGCCCAGCGCACAAGCCGTCGCCTCCCGCCTCAACGCCGCCGGCGTGAGGCTTCTGGTGAATCTGCCGCCCCCGGTTGAGATGGCGGCCAAGTGGAAAATCGGCGGGCCCACCAGCATTCTGGAAGCCGCCGCCTCGCCTGGCGCCGCGCCGTACCTGCTGGTGGGAACCGCCACCGGAAGCCAACTCCAATACGCCTGGCTTCGCCGGACCGCGCTGGAACAAGGCATCACAGCATCGGCGGCCGCCGGCGTGGAAGCGGTCTGTTCGGCGGACTCGCCTTACCCGCTGCGCTCCGACTGGGTACCCGCCACCGGCGCCGCATCGCTCGACGAGGCAGCCCGCGACCTCGGCGAGCTCGCCTCCCGCCTGGCCAAGGTTCACGGCTGGCTGGAACTTCCCCCTGGACTTCAGGGCAGCAGTAATTTCGCCTACCACCTCGCGCTGAAGCGTGCATCCGATGGCGTCTACGCCGGCGCTGCGCCAGCGGTCGACGGCGAAGAATACAACCTGGTGCTGAAGTCGGATCGCCCGGGCGCCGTTTCTCCCCGATGGGTCTACGTGTTCACCATCGCCTGCAATGGCCAGGGCACGCTCCTGTTCCCGGTGACCGGCGGCGAAAACCAGTTCCCGAACCAAGACGGCAAGCTGGACGAAATTCCCCTTCCGCTAGGCAGGTACAAACTCGGAATTCGGGCGCCTTTCGGCTTGGATACTTACGTGCTGTTGACCACCGCCGACCAACTACCCGATCCAGGGGTGCTGAACTTCGAAGGCGCCGCCACGCGCGGCGGCGGCGGCAGCGCCCTCGAGGATCTCCTCCGTTCCACCAGCTCCGGCACCCGCTCGGGCGGCCTGACCATCACCGCCGATTGGGGTGTACAGTATCTTCAGATACGAAGCGTCCCCAAACCGGCGGAGAAAAAGTAGGAGGGTAAGAGGAAATGATGCGGAACTGGCGTTTCATGACGGCCGTTGGATTGAGCGTGGCGTTACTCGCGCTGCCATTCCTGCGCGCCGGCATTCGGCGAGAAGTAGTGCCCAAATTGCACGTTCTTTCGATCGGCATCGACCGCTACGGGCCGGAGTCCGGACTGCCCAACCAGGAGTTTGCCGTCGCCGATGCCGTCTCCGTGGCGCAGGCATTCGAAAAAGCCGGGAAGACTGCGGCCTTCAGTGGCGTGGAAGTCACCCTGCTACGAGACTCCGCAGCGACGCGCGCGGGAATCCAGTCTGCCATCCGCCGCATCGCCGACGCTTCCCAGCCCGAAGATGTGCTGCTGTTCTTCTATGCCGGGACAGGCCAGGCCGCCAAACTGGCAGGCGGCCAGCGCGAATTCCAGTTCGCCACTGCCGACACCATCCTGCGGCCCAAGGCCAATGTCTACGAGTCCGCTCTTTCCTCGCGCGACCTCAGCGAATTCCTCAAGCTGGTGCCGGCGCGGAAGCAACTAGTGATTCTCGACAGTTGCGATTCCGATTCCGCTCTGGAGTCGCTGCATGAAGCCTTGAATGCCGATCCTGATTTCACCCTGCGCGCGGTGGACCGCCAATTCGCGCTTTTCGGACTCGAAGGCCAGGAGCTGGAAGTGCTACAGCTCGGCCACGGCTTGATGACCTACGCCCTACTGAAGGGGCTTGAAGGGGAAGCCGACGCGGACCACGATGGAGTCATCACCGAGGCCGAATTGGAAGGATATTTGACCTGGAAAATCCCCAGTATCAACGCCAAGCTGCTCAACGGCGCCTCTCAAGTCCAATTGGTGAGCCGGTCGACTATGCGCACCCTGCCACTGAAAGTGGTGGATAAGACCAAGGCGTCCGCCATGCGCGGCGGCGGCTTGGTGGCGGATGATAAGACCGAAGCCAGTTCCGGAAGCCAGGGCAAGGATTACTATTTGATCTTCGCTGGCGATCAATACGCTCACTGGGACCCATTGAACAATCCGATTTACGACGCCGAGATATTGAAGCAGGAACTGGATGCGAACTACGGATACGTGCCTTCCGACATCGCCAAGAATCCCACCAAGGAACAGGTCTACACGGCTCTTGCAGATCTGCAGAACCGCAAGTTCTCCAAGCAGGACCGCCTGCTGATTTATTTTGCCGGCCACGGCGATTTTTCCAAGACCGGCATTGGTTACCTGATCAGCGCCGATACCAAGATCGCAGCCGATGACGTTGCCCGTTCCTCGTTCACGTCTTTCTCCGAGCTTCGCGACATGATCGACCATTTGCCAGTCGAGCATATCCTGGTGGTGCTGGACGTCTGCTATGGCGGCACGTTTGACAAAGCCATTGCCGACTCCAGGTTGCGCGGAGACGACCCGAGCGACAAGCAGAAGCTCATCGACCGCTCCATGGAAGGCCGTTCGCGCATGTATCTGGCCTCCGGCGGTGTCCGCGCCGTGAACGACGGCGACCCAGGCAGGCACTCGCCGTTTGCGCGCTCGTTTCTCACCATCCTGCGGCACTACGGAGGGTCGCTCGGCGTGGTCAACATGGATGAGATCAAGGCATCCATGCGAAAAATGCTGAACCCCACCCCGCGCGCCGGCCCATTCTACACACAGGATGTCTACGCCGACTACGTGTTCATCGCCAACAGCAACGCCAGGCCGGTACACGATCCAAGTCTTCAGTAAGCCGGTAATCCGTCGTGGTACGAAGCATCGGGAATCGGCAAGAAGGAATTCAAGATCAAGCGATTTGTAGATTAGCCATGCCGTCTCGTCGAATGAAAACGCGGGGATTCGCCGTGTGCATACACAATGCCGGCTTTGGCGCCTCACTTGAGGTCAGATAGTTGTATCCGGTAGTTGCCGACCCCGACGCGGAAGCGAACGATCTTATCCGTGTGATCGATGAATCGGGCGAGGACTACGTCTATCCTGCCGGACTATTCCAGAGACTGACGTTGCCAAGCGAACTTCAGCGGGCCTTGCGTCTGGCGTCGTAATCGAACGTAGACTCCGGGCTTTGCTCCCGCCCCCTTTGCCAAAAGCTGACGCATTTCTCACGCCGTGCTGAGAAACCATGGGACTGTCCCAGTTTGCGCCAGCGAATTAGCCAAGACCAAACGGCGCCCGGGCCGCCCGGGCGCGCTAAAATGCCTTACGATGGAATTGAGGCTGAAATGAGCAAACGGGAACTGATCGCCCGCGAGTTGGATCACATTCCGGAGCAGGATCTTGACAAGTTGCTGGCGTTCCTGCGATCGCTCAAGGACGTAAATGCCGAGACTGCAATGCCGGCGCTGGCCGCCGAATCGTCACTGGCTAAGGATTGGCTCACGCCTGAGGAGGATACGGCCTGGGCCAATTTGTAAAAGGCGATATTGTAGTCCTCAACTTCCCCTTCTCGGACCTCAGCCAAACAAAGCGGCGGCCGGCGCTCGTGATCGCATCGCTGACAGGCGATGACGTCATTCTGTGCCAGGTCACCAGCCAAGTTCGAGCGGATGAATACTCGATTCGTCTCGATGCGGTTGATTTCGTCTCGGGAGGGCTCAACCAGAGCAGCCGCATTCGCCCAAATCGGCTATTCACGGCCGATGCGGGCATTATCGTCTATCGTGCCGGCCACGTTTCCGAGTCCAAGCTCAACGAAGTAGTGGACCGCCTGATCGTCATCATCAAGCGGGCTTGAGCTGGTTGCGCGCTTGTGCTTACCGACGCGACGCCCCGGTACGGATGGGCACCGCTCCCTCACGGTCGCGGCTCGCATCGTGCGGAGTCCCCCTTACGCCACGCGATCCCCCACCAGGCACAGAATCGCAATCGTCGCCGCGAGCAGCGCGAACCAGTCGCCGAAACGCGTGTAGACGGTCTTCTCCGCGATGTAGCTGAAGCCGGTGTAGGACGTGGCCTCCACATAGGCCGGCAGCGATCCGCGCACGCGGCCGGCGGAGTCGATGGTGGCGGTGATGCCGTCGTTGGTCGAGCGCAGAATCCAGCGCCGGTTCTCGGCGGCGCGCATGCGCACCAGGCTGAGATGCTGGCGCCGCGCGGCGCTACGCCCGAACCAGCCGTCGTTCGAAATGTTGATCAGCACCTGGGCGCCGTTATCGGCGAACTGCCGCACGAAGTTCGGGAACACCGATTCATAGCAGATGAAGGCGCCGATCTTGTGCGCGCCTACTGACGAGACCACCACGCGCTTGCCTGCGGCGAAATCGCCGGCCTCGGTGGAAATCTTGCTGGTCAGCCAGCCGAAGGGCCACGGAACAAACTCGCCGAAGGGCACCAGGTTCACTTTGTCGTAGCGGCTAACCAGCGAGCCGGCGGACGAAACCAGGACGGCGGAATTGAGCGGCGCTCCCCGCGGCGTGTGGCTCACCTCGCCGGTGAGCAGGTAGGCATGGGCCGTGCGCGTCAGAGTGCCGATGTAGTTGCGCAAGCGCGCGTCTTCGGCGTAATAAAAAGGCGCGGGCGCCTCCGGCCAGATCAGGAGGGACGGCGGCTGCTCGGGGTGCGCCAGGGCGCTTTCGAGAGTCAGGGCCGCCATGCGGCGCTCCGCGCGCTCGAGCGATTCGAAGGTCCAGCGCTCGGTTTCGGAGATATTGGGCTGCACCAGGAGTGCCGTATCATGGCCCGGCTCGGCGGGTGGAAGGGGCGGAAGCAACAGCAGCGCGGCCAGCGGAGCCAGCCACAAGAGTTCGACGCGCGGGCGGCGCAGCGCGGCCAGCGCCATGGCAACGGCCATCATCGCAAACACGAAGGAGAGCCCATAGACGCCGGTGTAGGGCGCCAGGCGCATGGGGATGCCCATGTCGACGCCAGAGTTGCCGAGCGCCAGCCACGCGAAGCCCAGTGGACCGTGCGTCACTTCCACCGCGACCCACAAGGCGGCGACTCCGGGAATGGCCCACCAGCGGCGCATCAGGATTCCCGCCAGCAAGGCGAAGAATCCCATGTGAACCGCCTTGGCGGCACAAAAGAGCAGGAACACCAACCAGCCCACCAGGTCGCCCATACCGCCGTGGAATGCCAGCACGAACTGGATCCAATAGCAGACGCCGAACCAGAAGACCACGCCGGCGCTCCAGCCCAGCAGGAAACGGCGCAGGGGCCGGCGTTCGCGCGCCAGCGCAACCAGCATGGGGGTGAGCGCGAAAGGAGCCAGCCACGCGATCTCGAACCGCGGGAAACACAGGATCAGCAGCCCCGCCGAAGCGAGCGAGAGCAGAAGGTTCAGCACAAGGTCCGTCTGGCAGCTTCGCTCAAAGCGTTGGCGTTGACCTCATCGGCCATATAAGAACTCCGCACCAGCGGCCCGCTGAAGACCATCTGGAAGCCGAGGGAAAGGCCGTAATCGCGGTATTCCTGGAACACGCGCGGCTCGATAAAAGCGGCCACCGCCAGGTTGCGCCGCGTGGGCTGGAGATACTGGCCGATGGTGGCAACGCCGGCGCCGGCGGCGTGCAGATCGCGGAGCAGCGCCCGGACTTCGTCTTCGGTTTCGCCCAACCCGACCATGAAACCGGATTTCGTGAGAGCGCCGCCAGGGTGCCGGTGGGCGAAGGCCAGCACGTCGAGCGACTGCCGGTAATCGGCCTGCGGGCGCACGCGGGCGTAGAGCCGCGGCACGGTTTCCATGTTGTGATTGAACACGTGCGGCCCGGCGTCGAGCACGCGCTCGACGGCTTCGAGCGAGCCGCAGAAATCCGGCGTCAGCACTTCGACGCGGGCAGCGGGCAGCGCGCGGCGCACCTCACGCACGGTTTCGGCGAAATGGCGCGATCCGCCATCCTCCAGGTCGTCGCGGTTGACGCTCGTGATCACCACGTAGCGGAGGCGCATTTCGGCGGCCATGCGGGCCACGTTGGCCGGTTCGGCCGGGTCGAGCGGCAGTTCCTGGCGCGCCGGATTGAACTTGGGGACCGAGCAGAAACCGCATCCGCGCGTGCAGCGGTCGCCCAGAATCATGAAGGTGGCGGCGCCGCGATGGAAGCACTCGTGGATATTCGGGCAGCGCGCCGATTCGCAAACCGTGTGCAGGTTCAAGCGGCGGAATCCGGACTTCAGGTGGTTGAGGGATTCGAAATGCGTGCGGCTCTTGCGCGCCCACTCGGGAAGCCGGGGCCGGGCGGGGGCTCCGAGTTGGACCAGGGAATGGTTCACGGCTTCTTGAGGATGGGGTTGAGTCCGGCCTTCTCGAGTTTGCCCTTGGCTTCAGCCAGCGGCTTTCGGTCGGTATAGGGACCGACCCAGACGGCCGTGAGATTATTTGGGCTGGCATGCAGGATGACGGGGAAACCGCTCTCTTTCAGGGTCTTCATCACGGCTTCCGCGGAACTCCGCGACGCCAGCACGTTGACTTGCAGGTATGATGCATTGGGCGGATCGGCTTCCGCCGCCGAAACCGGAGCGGAGGCCGGCGGCGCGGCGGTTGCGGAGGCCGGTTGCGTGGTTGCGGGCGCCGACGGGTCGTGCGCCGGTTGAGTGGTCGGCTGGGGCGGCGCATCGGCTGCGACAGCGGCTCCTGCCTTCCCGTCGTCTGGTGGAGTGGCGGCGGCCGCTGTGTCGGGTTTGGGCTCGGCTGGAGATGCCGGCAGCGGGCGGTTGGGCGCACCGGTATTGGCCGCGACCGCCTCCGTCGCCAATTTGGTGGACCGGGGGGAGTTCTGCCCCAGCACGTAGCCCATCGCGAAGACTACGGCCAGCAGCAGGACTCCGATAAAGAATCCGCTGAGCAGTTGCCGGTCGCCCACCACCAGTTCGAATTCGCCGGTTTCCTTGTTGCGCATGTTTTACGACTGTGGGGTGCCCGGTCCGTTGCCGCTGCTGTATCGGTCCAGGGCGCCCTTGAATGATGCAATTATATCCAGCGGAAGGGGGAAAACGATAGTCGTATTCTTCTCCGTCCCGATTTCGACTAAAGTCTGGAGATATCGCAACTGGAGGGCCATCGGCTGTTTCTGGATGACCTCGGCCGCCATGGCTAGCTTTTCCGACGCCGAGTACTCTCCCTCGGCGTGGATGATTTTGGCGCGCCGCTCGCGTTCCGCCTCGGCTTGCCGCGCGATGGCTCGAATCATCTGCTCGGCCAGATCCACCTGCTTCACTTCCACCATGGACACTTTCACGCCCCACGGCGAGGTGTGCTGGTCGAGAATCGCCTGCAGCCGGATGTTCAGCTTTTCGCGCTGGCTCAGCAGTTCGTCCAGCTCCACTTCGCCCAGCACGCTGCGCAGCGTGGTCTGCGCCAGTTGCGAGGTGGCATAGAGGAAATTCGAAACCTCCACTATGGCCAGGCGCGGTTCCACCACCCGGAAATAGATCACCGCGTTGACCTTCACGGTCACGTTATCGCGCGTGATCACGTCCTGCGCGGGCACTTCCAGGGTATCGATGCGCAGCGAAACCCGCACGATCCGGTCGACGGGCGCGAACACCAGGATGATGCCCGGGCCCTTGGGCTGCGGCAGCAGGCGGCCGAACCGGAAAATGACGCCGCGTTCGTATTCCCGCAGAATCTTGATGGAACTGATCAGGTACAGTACGACGATCACCACAACGATAGTGGTGAAACTCGTGACATCGATGTTCATTTCAGCCTCCTGTTTGATCCGGAACCGGCTCTACCGTGAGTTTCAGTCTATCGATGGCCGTAACGCGAATGCGAGCGCCCGCGGCCGCCGGGCGGAGTGAGACCGCATCCCAATACTCGCCGTGCACGAAAACCTTGCCTTCCGGCGCCAGTTCGGTGACGGCCGAGCCGGTTTGGCCGATCATGCCCTCGCTCCCCGTCTCCACCTTGCCGCGCCGCGCGCGCACGGCGAGCGAAAGCAGCATCATGGTGATGGCCGCGAAGGGCACCGCCAGGGCAATCGCGGTTCCCCAGTGAATGCGCATTTCGGGAACCGGGCTATCCACCAGCATCACGGCCCCCAACACCATGGACACCGCGCCTCCCACGGCCAGAATCCCATGCGTCGCGAACTTCGCCTCCAGCACGAACAACGTGAACGCCAGCAGCAGCAGCGCCGCGCCCAACCAGTTGATGGGAAGCACGGAGATGGCGGAGAGTCCCAACAGCACCAGGATCGCTCCCACCACACCAGGCACGATGAGCCCCGGGGAATTGAACTCCAGATAAATCGACAGCGCTCCGATCACCAGCAGCACCAGCGCAATATTGGGGTCCGCAATCGAGCTGACGATTTTCTGGCGGAGCGACTTTTCGTAGACCTCCACGATTGCGCCAGCCGTGTGCAGCGTCTGCACGCGGCCATCGAAGCGCGTGACCGTGCGGCCGTCGAGCGCCGCCAGCAGTTGGCCTTCATTGGCCGCAATCAAGTCCACCAGGTGTTGGTCGAGCGCTTCGCGTTCCGTAAACGACTTGCTTTGCCGCACGGTGGTTTCGGCCAGTTCGCTATTGCGGCCGCGTTTGGAGGAAATGCTGCGGATGTAGGCGGCCGCGTCGTTTTCCACCTTCTGCGACATCACCGCATCCATCTCGCCGGTCATGGCCACCGGGTGCGCGGCCCCCGTATTGGTGCCGGGCGCCATGGCGGCCACCTCGCCGGCTTCCAGCAGGAAGAATCCGGCGGAGGCCGCGCGCCCGCCGCTGGGCGCCACGTATGTGACCACCGGAACCGGCGAGGCCAGCATCTCCTCGATGGTTTCGCGCATGGCGTCCATCAGGCCGCCGGGTGTGTTGAGACGTACCAGGACCAGGGAAGCGTTCTCGGCGCGGGCTTGCGCAATCGCGCCGGCGACGATTTCAACGGTGATGGGGTGCACTACCCCGTCCACGTCCACCGCAATGACTTTCGGTGGCGCGGAAGCTGCCTGCGCCAGGAACGCAAGCAGAATTCCGGGAAATACGATTCTGCGCAATCTAGACCCTAGTATACGCTACTCAGACAAGGGTGTCTGAAAAAGGCCCCGTAATCCAATTGATAGAAACTTTTGATGGGACGTTAACACACAATGAGATACAATGAAAGCAACTAATCCACACGGGAGTTATCAAATCAAATATGGCTAGAAAGCGCGTCTCGGAAAAAGAAATCGTGGTGTCGGCCCCAGCGCCGGTTCGTCACAAACCCGCAACCCCCCGGCGCCCGCGCCGTTCGGCGGCCGAGCCCGCCGCGGCAGCCGCTCTCGCGCCCGCCGCTCCTGCTCCCGAACAGATTGCTCACCTGGCATACTCGTATTGGGAAGCTCGCGGCAATCGGGGTGGTTCTCCCGAGGAAGATTGGCTGCGCGCCGAACAGGAACTGCGCGCCCAAGCCTCCGCTGCCTGACCTCGTCACTTCAGAAGTTCGCTAACGTATCCAAAACCGCTTGCTAACGGTCGCGGCTCCGATCAGAGCCGCGACCGTAAGGGAGCGTTCTTCGCAGAATACGAGACTGCATTTATGAAATGGGTGTACTTAGTTATTTGTACTTGCGCAGCACCGCCAGAAGGCGGCCCTGAATCTGCACGTCCCGCGCAGGCACTACAATCGGTTTGAGCGTCGAGTTGGCCGGCTGCAGCCGTACCATGCCGTCCGCTTCACGGTAGAACCGCTTCAGCGTAGTTTCGCTGCCAGCCACCAGCGCCACCACGATATCGCCATCCCTGGCCTCGGCGACGTGCTCCAGTAGAATGCGATCGCCATCGCAGATGTGGTCGTCAATCATGGAATTGCCGCGCACTTCGAGCGCAAAGGTGTCGGCGTTACCCACATAATCGGCGAAATTCAAGGTCTCCCGTTGCTCGATAGCCTCCACCGGCGCGCCCGCTGCGATGCGCCCCAAGAGCGGGATTTCCATGGCCGCCGGCCGCGGGCGCTGGTACTCCTGCAGGTATTTCGGCATCAGCTCGATCGAGCGGCTTTGGTTGAACCCCCGCTTCAGGTAACTCTTCGTCTCGAGCACGGAGATGTGCTTGTGGACTGTGGCGAGTGAGGCCAGATCCAACCCGCGGGCAATTTCTTCGTAGCTCGGGCAGTAGCCGTTCTCATTGAGGAATCCGGCGATAAAATCCAGCACCTGTTTTTGCCGTTTCGTGAGTGCCATGATGAGCCCCTCTCTATTGTGGGCGAACAAAAAGGGAAAATCAAGAGAAACTTGCGGTAAAGGTTTGGATGTGCGGAGCCGATATATGGGGTGAGAGTCAAAACGTGATCTGGATTCGAGAATCCTCGACCCCTCCCAGCCGCCCACTCGAAGGGTCCGGCGTCGCCCTCGAGTGCTACATCGCGGCCATTCAAAATATCGCTCATTATGCCGTGGAACTGGACGCGGAAATTACCGGGCCGCACGTCAAGTATTTGGCCGGGTTGGCGGCGGAGGTTCAGGCGGCGCCGTCGCAATTCCTGCCGGAGAGCCGGGCCACGCTGCGAGGCTTGCTCCGGGACTATCGCGACAAGGCGGCCCAGTTCCTGTGCAGGCTGCGCCAACAACTGGAGAGCACGGCCAAAGCTTTGCAGGAAACCGTGGAGGCGCTCGCTCAATCCGACGGCGATCACTCCACGCGGCTGCGCGATACCCTGAAGCGGGTGCGCGAAGCGGCAGCTACACCAGAAGGCGCGCCGCTGCGTGCGATGTTGACGGCGGCCGTCGATTCCATCGAAGGGGACCTCGCTCAAATGCGCCGGGAGCAGCAGTTTACGATGGCGCAACTGCAAACCGAAGTGCGCATCCTGCATCAACGCGTCGAAGCCCTGCAGAATGCCGCCGCCATGGATCAGGCCTCGAAGTTTTCCAGCCGCCGTTCCATCGAAGAGTACGTCGAATCACTGCCCATCGCGGGCTTCATGGTTCTGATTCTCAAAGCGCGCGGCCTGGCGCAGGCCAGAGCGAAGTACGGCGCCTCGATCGCCGACGAACTGGTAGCTATGTTTGCCCGGCGTATGCGAAACTGTGTCCCCAAGGATGCCGTGATGGGCCGTTGGAACGAGCAGGATTTCATGGCGGTTCTGCCGGTCTCCCAGGGCAGGGAGAAAACCGACCCCCAAGCGGTCTCCGATCACCTCTCCATGCCCTATGCCTGCATGATGGCGGGTAAGGTGGTTCGCATTTCGCTGGAAGTCTCGGTGGAAGTTCTGCCGGCGCCCGAGGGTCCGCCGGGGACGATGCTCAAGTGCGTTGAAAAAACATTCGGTGGTTGACCCGCATGTGCACAACCTGGAGGGCGGACCCCGGGTCCGCGGCCGACGCCCCCGTCGGCCTGCTGGCGTTTGCACTCGCTGATCCGACTGCGGGACGAGGGCGTCCCGCGCGGACCAGGGGGTCCGCCCTGGGGTCCGCCCTCCAACTTACGTCCGAACCCCGCGTTAACCGCTACATCAAGGTCAGCGGGTCGACGTCGATCACCAGCGCGGTCGAGCCCCACTTCCGTTCCAGTGCAAACGCGCGCACCCGGCCCAACAATTCGTTGAGCGCCTTGCGGCTGGCCGCTTTCACCAGAAACTGGTAGCGATACTCGTTCTTGAGCCGTGGAACCGGCGCTTCGGCCGGTCCCATGATTTTCAGTTTCTCCGGCGGCGGTGAGAGCAGCAGTCCCAACTCGGAACTCATTCGCATAGCCATCTCTTTTTTTTCGGCGCGCACCAGCACATTTGCCATGGCGCTGAACGGCGGGTAGTGCATCATGCGCCGGAAGTGCAGCTCCTTTTCGTAGAAGGCCTGGTAGTCCTGCGCGGCCGCCATGCGGACCGCGTAGTGGTCGGGATTGATGGTCTGAATCAGCACGATGCCGGGCACGCTGCCGCGTCCGGCGCGTCCCGCCACCTGCGTCAACAGTTGAAAGGTCCGCTCGGCCGCTCGAAAATCCGGCATCCCCAGCCCGATGTCGGCGGAGATCACGCCCACCAGCGTCACGTTGGGAATATCGTGGCCCTTGGCGATCATCTGGGTTCCCACCAGGATGTCGAAATGTCCGTCGCGGAAATCCTGGAGGATGGTTTCGTACTGCCGCTTGCCCGTCACGGTATCGCGGTCCAGCCGCGCGATGCGCGCCGCCGGAAACGCGCGGTGGAGCTCCTCTTCCACTTTCTCCGACCCCACGCCCAGGAAATAGATGTGGTCGCTCGCGCACTTGGGGCAGATGCTCGGCACCTTTTCCGCGTAGCCGCAGTAGTGGCACAGCAGCCGCCGGTCGCGCTTGTGGTAGGTCAGAGTGAGGGAACAATTCGCGCACTGCACGCGCTCGCCGCACGCGCGGCAGGCGACGAAGCTCGAAAAGCCGCGGCGGTTCAGCAGAACGATGGTCTGCTCCCCGTTCTCCAGGCGCGCCCCGATGGCATCGACCAGTTTGCGCGAAAGCGTAGCCTGCTGGCGCGTTTCCAGAAACTCCTGGCGCATGTCGATCAGTTCTACCGCCGGCATGGGCCGCTCCTCAATGCGGCCCGGAAGTTCGATCAATCGATACTTGCCGCGTTCGGCGTTGTAGCGGCTTTCCAGGCTGGGGGTCGCCGAACCCAGCACCACGCACGTGCCGGCCGCCTGGGCGCGCACGATCGCCACATCGCGGCCGTGGTAGCGCGGCGTTTCTTCCTGCTTGTAACTCCCGTCGTGCTCTTCGTCCACCACGATCAGCCCCAGATTGCGCACCGGAGCGAAAACGCCCGACCGCGTCCCCACCACCACCGAAGCCGCGCCGGAACGGATGCGCCGCCATTGCTCGGACCGTTCCAAATCCGTGAAGGCGCTGTGCAGGATGGCCACCCGGTCGCCGAACCGCCCGAAAAATTGGCCCGCCATGGCTGGCGTGAGGGCGATTTCCGGCACCAGCAACAGCGCGCCGCGCCCTTCCGCCACCACAACCTCGATCGCGTTGAGGTACACCTCCGTTTTGCCCGAGCCCGTCACGCCGTGCAGCAGAAACGTTTGAAACCGGTGCGCGCGGATGGCGGTCGCGATCTCGTCGCATGCCACCTGCTGGGCCGCGTTCAATGCATGCCGCGCGCGGATCGGCCCCGACTTCACCACCACCGTCTCCGGCTTCAGCGTCACGAATCCTTTGCGACCTAGCGAGCGCGCCGCCAGGCTCGCGTTGCGAACCGTCCCTTCCAGCTCTTTGAGGTTGTGCGACCCGGGGTGCAGTTCCAGAAATGCCCGCAGTTCGCGCTCCGGCTTATTTAGTTTGACGTCGCCGAGTTTGGCATCGCCGGTCTCTCCGCTGAGTTCCACCCGCAGCCGTTCCGATGGGGCGCGCAGCGGGTCGCGTGCCATCTCCACCTGCTCCACCACGATGAAGCCCTTGCGCTCGAGCGAGCGCATGGCTTTGTCGGCCAGCGGCAGCGCTTTGGCCAGATACGCCTGCGAAAGCGGCCGCTTTTCCAGCATGTGCAGGATCTGCGCCACCGGATCGTCGGGCGCGGCATCCAGCATCAACTGGCGAGCGGCATCGCGCCCGGAGTCCGTCAGCGACCAGATCTTGCCGTGCCGCATCTCCGCCGCGAGCGGCAGCATGCCACGCAGCACATCGCCCAGCGGGGCGCAGTAATAGCCGGCGATCCAGCGTCCCAGGCCGAGCAATTCGGAATCCAGCACCGGGACCGCGTCGATCAGCCGCAGCGCCTCGCGCGTGGCCATGGCCGGCGGATCGTCGTGGCACCGCAGAATCACGCCCGTCATCTTCCGCGAACCAAACGGCACCACCAGCCGGCAGCCCGCCTGCACGCGGTGCCGCAGCGTCTCGGGCAGTGCGTAGGTAAACGGCTGATCCATGGGCACGGGCAGACTCACGTCGCAGTAAAGGTACGATCCCTCGGGCATGAAGCTTCAGGATAGCGAAGATGGCCGGCTGCACCGTGAGCGCCGCCCATCGGGACCCTAACAGGATGCGGGAAAATCAATTTCAGCCGCCGATGAACGCTGATCAACGCGGATAACTTCCTTTGTTTTCAATCTGCGTTCATCGGCGTTCATCGGCGGCTAAGCCTTTTTCATCAGCCTGCCAAAGGACCCAGCCACTCTCGATACAATCACAATAAGGATTCTGCTTTGGAGAATAAAGAAATCGCGCGCGTGCTTTCGGAGACCGCCGACCTGATGGAGATCGGCGCGGAAGATTCCTTCCGCATCCGCAGTTATCGCAACGGAGCTACCGCCGTCGAAGGCTATCCCGAACGGATCGAAGACATCCTCCGCAATCCGGAGCGTAAGGTGACAGACATTCCGGGGATCGGCAAGGGTCTGGCCGCGGTGCTGGGGGAGATCGTGGACCACGGGTCCTGTGAGCGCCGCGACGCTCTGCTTGAAAGGTTTCCGCGCGCCACGCTGGAGTTTCTCAAGATTCAGGGGCTCGGCCCCAAGGGAATCGCGCTTATCCTGGAGCACTACCGCATCACTTCCATCGACGATCTGGAGCGCCTCTGCCAGGAGCAGAAGCTGCGCGTGCTGCCGCGCATGGGCGCGAAGCTGGAAGAGAAGGTGCTGCGCTCCATCGCGCAATACCGCCAGCGCACCGGCCGCTTCCTGCTCAGTTACGCGGACAGCATGGCGCAGTCCCTGGCCGAAACGCTCTCGCAGGTGCCGGGCGTCGACGCGGTGACGCCCGCCGGCAGCCTGCGGCGCGGCCGTGAGACCGTGGGCGATCTCGACCTGCTGGTCACCGGCCCTTCGGCGCGCGATGCGCTCGACCGCTTCGTCGCCGATCCGCGCGTCCAGGAAGTGCTCGGCCACGGCGAGAACAAAGCCAGCGCCAAAGTGGGCCGTGACGGCCTGCAGGTGGACGTCCGCGCGCTCGCGCCGGAGAGCTTCGGCGCCGCCATGCAATACTTCACCGGCAGCAAGGATCACAACGTCGCCATCCGCACCCGCGCCGTGAAGATGGGCTTCAAGCTCAGCGAGTACGGCCTGTTCCGCGTGGAGGACGATGCCAAAGTGGCGGGCGCGACCGAAGCCGGCGTGTACGAGGCGCTGGGCCTGCCGTGGATTCCGCCGGAGCTGCGCGAGAACACCGGCGAAATCGAAGCCGCCGCCGAAGGCCGTCTGCCGGAGTTAGTGGAACTCGCCCAGATTCGCGGCGACCTCCACATGCACACTACCGAAACCGACGGCCGCGCCACGCTCCTGGAAATGGCCGAGGCCGCGCGCGCTAAAGGCTACGAATACATTGCCATCACGGATCACTCCAAGGCGCTTGCCATGGCCAACGGCCTGGACGAAAAACGCGTGGTGGCCTTCGCGCGCCAGGTGCGTGAGATCAACCGGGAAGGCATCGGCATCCGCATCTTCTCCGGCATCGAGTGCGACATCCTCAAGGACGGCGCCATGGATCTTGCCGACGACGCGCTGGCCGAGCTCGACCTCGTCATCGGCAGCGTCCACAGCCACATGAACCAGGAAGGCGCGGAGATGACCGGCCGCCTGTTGCGCGCGCTTGAATGCCCGCACCTGCGGATCATCGGCCATCCCACCGGCCGTTTGCTACTGCAGCGCGATGCCTTTCCCTTCGATTTCGACCGCGTGGCCGCGGAAGCCGCCCGCCGCGGCGTGTGGCTCGAAATCAACGCCAGCCCCGAGCGCCTGGATTTGCACGGCCCGCTCATCCGCGCGGCCAAAGCCAAGGGCGCCGCCTTCACCATCTCCACCGACGCGCACCATCCCAAGCACCTGACCCACATGCGCTATGGCGTCGTGACGGCGCGCCGCGGATGGCTGGGGCCCGCTGACATTCGGAACACACTGCCCGCCGATCAGTTCGCCATCGCACTGCGCACAAGACCATGAAAATTACTTCTACCCGCGAAGTCTATCGATGCAGGATCTTCCACGTTACCGAAGACCGTGCCGTCGATCCCAAAACCGGATTCGAGATCAAGCGTTCGGTGGTGCGCCACGGCGGCTCAGCCGTCATGATGGCCGTGGACGATCGGAAGCGCATCCTGCTGGTGCGGCAATACCGTCTTCCGGCCGCCAAGTATTTGTGGGAGCTGCCGGCCGGAACCGTGGATCCCGGCGAGAAGCCGTTGCAGACGGCCCGCCGGGAGCTGATTGAAGAGACCGGCTATCGCGCTCGCACCTGGCGCAAGCTGGCCTCATTTTTCGTCAGCCCCGGTTATGTGGCGGAGCGCATGACCATTTACCTGGCTACCAACCTCATCGCCGGCAAAGCTACGCCCATGGACGACGAGCGCATCGAAACCCGCTGGTTCACCGCACCGGAAGTCGCCAAGCTGATCCGTGCAGGCACCATCGACGACGCCAAGACCATCATCGGCTTCTTTGAGTGGCGCAATAGCCCCAAGCGGTAGGATTACAGCCGCGAACTACGAAGCCGCATTTTTGGCCAGTGCCAGTTGGTTATTGCTGATGGTCCAGACCTTATTCACGTTGCCGCCAACTCCCGCAAACAGCCCAACCACGGCGATTGCGACAAAGGCCATTAGCAACGTGTACTCGATCAGGTCCTGGCCATCTTCGTCACGCCACAAATTCGATACGGAAATCATACTTGCCTTTCGAAAGCGCGATATTTCCCTCTCTGCTCTTCCATGGTAAGTCGGGGCGCCGGCTTCTATCTACAGTATCGTTCGGTCATTCGGTACGGAAGGTCCTGTTAACTTTCGCATACATGCTGTTACCTGCCGGAACGGCTATTTCTTCTTTCCCGGCAGCCCCACCGGGTTCTCGTGGGCACGTTCGCGGAAGTTGCCGCGCAGGCCCGCCGCCAACGAGACCGCCGATTCTCCGAAACGGTCGCGCATTCGGTCGGCCGCGGCCAGCGCCTGCTTCCACTTCTCGTGGCGGCCTTCGTCCATCAGGTCCAACTGCTGTTCGCCATCGGCCCATCCCGAAACGTGGACCCCCAGCAACCGCACGCCCGCGCCCTCTTTCCAATTGTGGCGGAACAGTTCGCGAATTCGCTCGAACAGTTCCGTATCGAGTTGCGTGGCGCGCGAAATGGATTGCGCGCGCGTGATCGTGGAAAAGTCCGAATACCGGAGCTTGAGCTGGACCGTGCGGGCGTGCAGGCCGTGTTCGCGCAAACGGCGCCCTACCATCTCGCAGAGCCGCGCCAGGGTTGGTTCAATTTGCGCCATGTCCGCCGTGTCCTCGTTAAAGGTGTGTTCGTGGCTGATGGACTTCGGGCCCTCCTCGGCGCCGATCTCGCTGTCGAACCAGCCGCCCGCGTCCAGGCCGCGCGATTTCCCGGCCAGCGCCATCCCCCACTTGCCGAAACGCTGTTCGAGGAATGCGTCATCGAGGAGCGCCAGGTCGCCCACCTTGCGGATGCCCAGTGTATGCAGGTTTTTCTCGGTCACTTTCCCCACGCCCGGCACCTTCCGCACGTCGAGCGGCGCCAGGAACGCGGCCTCCTGCCCCGGGATCACCCATAGCACGCCATTCGGTTTGGCCTGGTCGGAGCTGATTTTGGCAACCAGCCGCGACGCCGCAATCCCCACCGAGCAGTTCAGCTTGGTCTGGTCCTTCATCTTCTGGTGCAGCTTGTGCGCGGCGCGCATCGGGGGCCCGTGCAGACGCTCGGTCCCCGTCATATCCAGGTATGCTTCGTCAATCGACGCCATCTCGACCAGAGGTGAAAACGAGCGCAGCACGTCGTATACCTGGTGTGAGCACTCCCGATACCGCTCCGGGTGGCCGTCCACGAAGATGGCCTGTGGGCAAAGTTTGTACGCCGTCCGCAGGGGCATGGCCGAATGGACGCCGAACGCCCGCGCGGCATACGATGCCGCCGAAACCACGCCGCGCTCGTTGGGCCGCCCGCCCACCACCACCGGCTTGCCCTTCAGCGATGGATCGAAAAGCTCTTCCACCGACACGAAGAAGGCATCCATGTCGACATGGAAGAAGGTGCGCACGTTGATATGGTAGCGCCCGCACGGGTTTTCTCACCAGGTTTCACCGCCAGGCGCGTGAGAAGGTAGTGATGCGGGATAGCTGCCTGACCGCGAGGAACATTCGCTGGACGGGCACCGCTCCCTCACGGTCGCGGCTCGCGTGAGCGATGAGAACTATCCCCATAGCTCGTGCACGGGGTAATAGGGCACCGCGCCGGTCTGCGGTACATACTCGAAGCCGCGTCCCAGGGGGTCGTCGTGCCGGACGCTGGTCCAATCGATTCCCAGCGCGGAGTAAATCGTGGCCTCGATATCCTCGGGGTACACGTAGCGGTTTTGCGACCAGCCATAAACAGAGGTGTCGGAGCCGCTGGCATTGGTCTGTCCCACCACCGTGCCGCCCTTGATGCCGCCGCCGGCAAAAAAGGCGAACTGCTGCTGCAAGTGATCGCGGCCCGCCGCCGCGGTGAGCGGCCCCACCGTGCGGCCGAACTCTCCCACCATCACGATCAGCGTGCTGTCGAACAGGCCGTTGGCCTTGAGGTCGCCGATCAGCGCGGAAACCCCGGCGTCCAGCAGCTTGCCCTTGGCCGGAAGATTGGTGGCGCTGTAGATGTTCTGGTGCATGTCCCAGCCGTCGTTGGAGGTGATCTGGATGAAACGCGTGCCCTGGTTGGCTTTCAATACCTGGCTGGCCACCAGCATGGCGTTGCCCGTGCTGCTTGAGCCGTAACGCACGCTGTCCGCCGACGTGAAGCTGAATGCCTGCGTCACCACCGGGTTGTACATCATGCCGTTGGCGGCCGCGTAGAAATCCTGGTAGTCGTCCATGGGCTGCCCATAGGGCGAATTCGCCCGCAGGCCGCCGTCGAGAGACTCCATCAGGTTGTAGCGGTTATTGAAACGCGACTGTCCGTCCGGATTGGTGGTGTAAGTGATGCCGCCGGCGCTGGGAACAACTTTGAACGGTGCGTAAGTCGCCGCCAGGTAACCGTTCGCAACGCCTCCGGGGGAATTGAGCCCTACGAACGTCGGGAATACCTGTCCCGGTTGCCGCTGAGGATCCTTCTCGATCGCCACGATGCTGCCGATATTCGGCGCGATATTGCCCAGCGCGGCCGACGGGTTGCGCCCGATCTGCGTCCACGTCTGCGCCAGCGAGTGCACCAGCGCATGCGACTGCATCGACCGGATCAGAGCGAAATCCTGCACCTGCGCCGCCAGGCCGGGCATCAGGCCCGCCGGAAACAGAATCCCGTTGATGGTGGTGGGGGTGAAACTGGCGGGCGTGACGCCGTTGATGAACTTCAGATCGAAGGTGTCGGTATGGCTGGGTGCGCCGGCCAGCAGAATGAAGATGCAGTTCGTTGCAGTGTTCTTGGTGGTGGCCCCTGAATTGGTCACTACCGAATTGGCCTTGGCATACTTCTGCGCCAGAAACGCCGCGCTGACGCCGGCGCCGGCCATCTGGAAGAAGCGCCTGCGCGTCCAATGCGGACGGTTGAAGAATGTCTTGTTGTTATAACCGTGCTTCTTGCAGTGACAATTGAATTTTTCCTGTTCCGTCATGGCATCCTCCTCCGCTAATAATTGAAAACGAAATCAACCTTGTTATATAACGACCACACCAGGTCCTGCACCGCCTGGGAGCGGTTGCTGGCGCTCGTGAGCGTCGCCGCCGACTTAGTCATCTCATCGCTAGTGGGGTAGCGCGAGAGGATGGCCAGATACAGAGTGTTGATCAGGTCCGTGTTGCCCAGGGTCAGGTTCTTGGCGATAAGCTGGCTCGGCGTGGTGCCCGTGTACTGAATGCGGGTTTCCACAAACGGGTTGTTCATCAGGTTGAGAGCCTGCAGAATCGAGCCGTCTTCCTTGCGCGGCTGGTCGTCGCGGTTGCCGCGCAGGAAACTGTCCAGAAGGTTGCTGGCATTGCCGTCCGAGGTGGGCGCGTTGATCACGTCGGGCAACTGCATCGTGTAACTGATCGTGGTGGGGTAATACCCGCCCTGATCGGTGTAACCCGTCATCCTATAACTCGGGAAGGTGCCGCTCGATTGCGCCACCGCGTCATGGACTTCCTCGCTCCACAGCCGCCGCACGTTCTTGCGGGCGAAAAGAGGCTCCCACGCGACGTTCCACGTGCCGTTATAGCGGCTGGAGAGTTGGTAGGCCTGCGAATTCACGATCTCGCGCATCAGCGACTTCACGCTGTACCCGTTCTGGATAAAGTGCATCGCAAGGGCGTTTAGCAGGTTGGCATCGGACGGCTGCATCGTCCATGGGGCCGGCGGAGGATTACTCGGATCGAGCCGCGCCGGGTCGAATGTGTCCGGCGGGTCCACGATCCCCATGCCGAAAAACTGCGCCCACATGTAATTCACCGCGGCGCGGGCGAATTGGAAATCATTGGTGATATCGCCGGCCAGCGCCACCCGGTATCCCGTCCCCGCGGTCGGCGATGATCCGTTGAAGATATATTGCGGCGGCACATAGTAACAAGGTTGGCCCGACTTGCATCCAGTAGGCGCCACGCGCGACGGCCGGTTACCCGTGGTGGTGTTCAGTGTGTAATCCACCGTGTAACCCTTGGGATTGTCCTGCAGCGTCCAGTAACTCGGGTTGTTGTTAGAGTCCTTGGTCTGCGCCGCTTGCGTATGGGAGAGAAACGACGACAGTTCCCACGCCTGGTAGCGCGTCGTGCCGGCAGCCCACAGGCTCAGGGTATCCAGATGGCCGCGGCCGTTGTGGCAGAGCAGGCAATTGACGTGCGCCATGCCCATGAACGTGTCGAATACATTGGCCGTCATCTGGTCCATGGCATCCTGGCTGGGACCGTTGCTGATGAAGCCACCCACCAGGTAATTGGCGCCGCCATCCTGAAACGTGTTGGTGGAGGCCACCGAAATCAATTGCGAGGCCATCTGGTTATACGGGATGCTGTTCACAAGCGAACTGTGGATCCACAGATAGAAAGCGTTCCGCCCCGTCGACAGCCGGTTCACCCCGCTGGTATTCTTGGTCACGGTATTCTGGAACAGGTCGCCGAAGTACATGGTCCACTTGTCCACCCACTCCGGTTTGGCCAGCAGTTCCTCAATCAGCGCCGCACGCTTGGTCGGCGTGGTGTCGGCCACGAAGCTGAGGACGCGCGCCGGATCCGGGATGCGCCCCGTCAGATCCAACGTCACGCGGCGGATAAACTCCCAGTCCGTGGTCATCGGCGCCGGCGTGATGCCGTTGGCCTTCCAATCCGCCTGGAGGTAGGAGTCGATCGAGCCTGCCTGGTGCGTCTGACCGAAGGTCGCGGTGGAACTGCCTGGCGGTGGTGAGGCCACCATCGTGCCCACGCGGTCGGTCAAGCCGCTCAAGGCGCGCCCATGCCGCGAAACCGAACTTCCGCCATTCAACCCGGTGTAAGCAAACTTATCGCGATCCGGACCAAAGAAACTGCAGTCCGCGTGGACCATGGTCAACTGGCCCGAAGCAGAAACCGCTGGCCCATCCTGTGCTTTGGTTATTAGTGCCCCGCAGAAAACCAGAACACCGGCGATCACAAGAACCGGCACCCAACCAGGCGTACTCATTCTCACCCTCCTCAGACGCTGCCGTCATTATAGACCTAACACGCATACTCTGGCAGAGTTCCCCTGTTTACTCTGTTTACCAGATAGCACCCTCCTGCACCGGGACTAAATTGGCCCCGGAGGGTTTACCATCTCGATATGGTACATCGGCGGGGGTTCGTTTGGGTAATGCTCACAATGCTGGCTGTAATCCTGCCGGCTTCGGCACAAACCCTGAGTAATCAGTCGCTAAGCGGGAAGTACTTCTTCCGCCACGTATCGTTGGGCCTCGATGCATCGGGCAACCTCACCGATCCCCGCAGCCTCCTTGGCACCATGACCTTCGATGGGAATGGTGGCTATACGTACATCGGCCAGCAGGTCGTCGGCGCCGCGGCCGCCACCTCCCAAACCAACTCCGGGAAATACTCGGTGGACCCCGCCGGCTTCGTTTCGCTCGACAGCCCCCTGCGCAGCGGCACCAAAATCAACGCCCGCTTCGGCCCGTCCATGGTCGTGGGCTCAACCACCGAATCCTCCGACAACACCTACGATCTGTTCGCCGCCATCCAGGCGCCGACGGGTTCTGTGGCCGGCACGCTGCCCGGCCCTTATTGGGCCGTCTCCCTGGAACTCCCGGGCGGTGCCATCACCAACGCGCGCAGTACCCAGTTCAACCTCGGTTCGACCGTGCAGGGCCAGTTCTCGACCGTCAACGTGAACGGCCACGCAGCCAACCTTTCGAGCGGCCTCCCCACTACCCAGCAGGTGAGCAACGCTACCTATACAATGGGGCCCGATGGAACCGGCAGTTTCTCCTTCGGCGCGGCTTCCAATGCCCAACTCCTCAGCGGCAGCCGGACGATCTATGTGTCGGCCGATGGCAACATTGTGCTGGGTGGCAACACGGCCGCCGGCTCCCACGATTTCCTCTTCGCCGTGAAGTCGCTCTCCGGCGCCACCAACACCACCTGGAACGCCGACTATTTCGGCGCCGGCCTGCGCGTCGATCCCAACGATCCCGGCCAGCCCGTGGCGCTCGGTTACGCCGCTGCCGCCTCCGCGCGCGGCCTCGGCAACCTCACCTGGACCAAACGCTTCAAACAGGTGGGCGCCGGTGCGTACGACTTTACCGGGACCAACCGCTACTCCCTCACTGCCGATGGCTCCGGCACCGCCGACCTGAGCTCCGTCGCACTCGGAGCCGGCGGTAAGGCATTCAATGGCGTCGTGCTCAATTCCAGCGACCCGGGCTTCGAAATCTTCTTCGGCGTGCAGATGGCCTCGCTCAGCGGCTCCGGCGTCTTCCTCAATCCGCAACGCGTCTTGAATGGCGCCAGCTACGCGCCCGCCGGCAATCCGATTGCGCCCGGCGAATTCATCGCACTCTTCGGCACCGGCATGGCCTCCGGCGCCAAGGTGGCCGCGCCTCCCTATCCCCCCACCCTGAACAGCGTCACTGTGCTCGTCAACGGCAAGCAGGCGCCGCTCTATTACGTCAGCGCCACGCAGATCAACGCACTGGTGCCCTACTCCACGCAAGGGCCCACCGCGACCGTGGTCGTGCAGAGCGGGAGCGCCAGTTCCAACACCGTTACGGTGCCGGTGGCCGTCACTGCGCCCGGCGTCTTTGCGCTCGATCAGAGCGGCACCGGCGCGGGCGCCGTCCTCCACGCCAATTACTCCGTCGTCAACGCGGCCAACCCGGCCGTCCCTGGCGAAACCGTGCTGGTTTATCTCACCGGCATGGGAGCGGTCACTCCAGCCGTGGCGGATGGCGCCGTCCCCGGCGCCAGTAACATCAATGCGACTCCGCTTTCCGTCTACGTGGCCGACGTCTCGGTGACGCCGTCCTACGCCGGCCTCGCACCCGGTTATCCAGGCCTCTACCAGTTGAACGTCGCGATCCCCACGGCGATTTCCGTGACCGGCCCCGTACCGCTGGCCATCAACACGCCCAACGCATTCCACGATCAGGTCTCCGTGACGGTTCAATAGCCAGCCTCCTCGCGCAGCCCGCGCTATGATACGTTGTCTTCAATGACCCGTGCCATCCTCTTTCTTCTTTTTTCCGCCGCGGCCTATGCCGCCACACCCTGCATTTCGGCCACGCCCGCCTGTACCGAATTCGTCACCCTGGGCGAAGGCGAGTCGCGCGCGCTGATCTACCGCACCTTCTCCCTCGCCGCCAAGAACGACAAGATCACCCGTGCGCTGGTGGTCATCCACGGCGCCAATCGCGATGCCGACAACTACTTCCGCTCCTCGTTGGCCGCGGCCTTTCTGGCCGACGCGTTCGAAGACACCATCGTGATTTCGCCGCGCATGGCCTCGGCCGCCGGCAGTTGCCACGACACGCTCGCGGCGGACGAGGTAAGCTGGAACTGCAATCTCTGGCGATCCGGAGGCGTAGCCGCCAGCGATCCCAAGCTGACCTCCTTCGACTTCATCGACCAGATCCTCCGCCAGCTCGCCAACAAGGAAATCTTCCCTAACCTGAAGGCCATCGTGGTGGCTGGCCACTCCGCCGGCGGCCAGTTCGTCACCCGCTACGAAATGGCCAACCGCGTTCACGAATCCCTCGGTGCGCCCATTACCTACGTCGTGTCGAACCCGTCCAGTTACGCCTGGCTCGATTCCACCCGCCCGATCGGCGAAGTCACGAACTGCGCCAACTATGACCGCTGGCCCTACGGCATGCAGAACATTTCCGGCTACGCTTCCAAGCAGACCGCCGAGGAGTTGGAGAAGCAACTCGCCTCCCGCCCCACCACCTATCTGCTGGGCGAAATCGACATTCTTCCGCTGGGCGGCTTCGATTCCTCCTGCTCCGCCATGGCCCAAGGCCCCACGCGGCTGGCCCGCGGCCAAGCCTTCGGCAAGCTGGTCAACGAGAAGTTCGGCGCGAAGCACGTAGTAACCGTCGTCCCGCTCTGCGGCCACAACGCCCGATGCATGTTCACCGCCGAAGTGGCCCTGCCGATTCTGTTTCCGAAGTAGTAGGGGACCGGAGTGGAGGATTCTTACTGGCCGGGACGTTGCGTTCAGTATCTTGCGGAACCCCTCACCTGCGGAGACTTCGCCCGAAAAACAGATCGCTCCTGGCGAGCACGCGGGCCTCTCCGTCCCGGGCACCTTACGGGGCATTTTCTTAACGCTTTGGCCGTTGGCTATCAACCACAGAAAAGCGGGAAAGCAAAGATCGCAAGTTTGTTCATTGCCTGTTAACCGCTTTGCATATTGCATCTGCCATGAGGGCAACCACGCACGAAACGCGGGGGGTGATGCAACTCCTTCGAGTGGGCTTATCGGAAAGTGCGGCCGCCTACTCTTCCCCCACCGCCCTTACACTCGTCTCCACCGGCTCGAGCGGTGCGATTTCCACTCCCAGCGGCGCCGTCTTCAAATCGGCGAATTTGCGCGCCGTCACCATCACGCGTCCCTCCAGCGATCCCACCGCCCCGTTATAGGCTTCCACCGCGTTTCTCAGGCTCTTCCCCACTTTGTTGAAATGCTCGCCCATGTCCGACAGCCGCTTGAACAGATCTTTCCCCAGCGCGCTGATCTCCGCGGCGTTCTCGGCCAGGTTCTCCTGCCGCCAGCCGTAGGCCACGGCGCGCAATAGCGCGATCAGCGTGGTGGGCGTCGCCAGAATGATGTTCTGCCCCACCCCGAATTCGATCAGCGAAGGGTCGCTCTCCAAAGCGGCGCTGAAGAAACACTCGCCCGGCAGGAACAGCACGGCGAATTCCGGAGCGTGGTCGAATTGTTCCCAGTACGACTTGCGGCCCAGCGCCGTCAGATGCGCGCGCACTTGCCGCGCGTGGTCCGCCAGCCGCGCCTTGCGCGTGGCTTCGTCGGTGGCATCGATCGCGGCCAGATAGCCGTCGAGCGGCGTCTTCGCATCCACCACAATCGTCTTGCCGGCCGGCAGCTTCACCAGCAGGTCGGGCCGCAGCCGGCCGTCTTCTCCCATCACGGTGGCCTGCGTGACGAAGTCACAGTGGTCCAGCATGCCCGCCATCTCCACCACGCGCTTCAACTGGATCTCGCCCCATCGCCCGCGCGCGCTCGGGGTGCGCAGCGCCGTCACCAGCTTGCCCGTCTCCGCGCGAAGTTGCTGCTGCGTTTCGACGAGGCCGCGCACCTGCTCGTGCAGCGCCGCGTACGCTCCCACGCGGCTCTTTTCCAACTCCTGAATTTTGGAATCTACTTTGTCGAGCGAGGCTCGCACCGGCATCACCAGTTCGGCGATGGCCTGCTGCCGCAACTCCAGGTCCCCGCGCGCCGCGTCCTGGGTCTGCGCCATGGCCGACCGCGCCACATCCAGCAGCGCCGCTTCCGTCTCCCGCTTCCGCGCGCGCAGCACCGCCCACGCCAGCGCGAACCCGGCGATAAAACAGACTACCGGCAAAATGTCTTGCATCGTTCTCTATTATCGCGCCCGGGGACCATCAAGGCCGGATGGTCTGCCCACGCGCTCGCCGAACTATTTCGCCTACCGGGGCAGACTCAACTCTCCCTGGATGGATAATGCAACCTCCAGACCCGGTGCGCCAGTTCCCGGTTGGCCGCCGCCGACGAAGATGCGGTAAGCGCCGGGGGCCACCACACGGACCCCGCCTTCGTTGACGCAACTCAAGTCTCGTGGATCGAGGGTGAAGCGCACATGCCGGGTTTGCCCCGGCGCGATGTGCACCCGTTCGAATCCACGCAGTGCCCGGATGGGAGCGCCCGGCAGAGTCGGAAAGCTCAGGTACACCTGCGCGACTTCGTCTCCAGCGACGCTGCTGCTGTTCCGGATATCCACGTCCACCTGCAGGTTGGCTCCGGCCTTCAGAGTGGCCGTCGAAAGCTTCGCGTTGCTGTAAGCGAACTTCGAATAGCTCAGCCCATACCCAAACGGATACAGCGGTTTGCCTTCGAAATAGCGATAGGTTCTGCCTTTCATCGAGTAATCCTCGAGGGGCGGCAGATCGTCCGTGCTCTTGTAAAACGTCACGGGCAGGCGCCCCGCGGGGTTGTTTGCGCCCGCCAGAGTCTCCGCAACCGCGGTCCCGCCCTCTTCGCCGGGATACCAGGATTCGAGGACGGCGTTGGCATTCTGGTTGGCCCAGTTGACGGCCAGGGCGCTTCCGTTCATCAGGACCACCACCAACGGTTTGCCGGTGGCCTTCACCGCTTCGAGGAGGCTCTGTTCGTCCTTGGGCAGATCGATGATCGTCCGGTCCCCGCCCTTAAAGCCTTCCGGCAGGGCGCGGCCGCCACCCATCTCTTCGCCTTCCAGCGCCGCCGTGATGCCCACCGTCGCGATCACGACATCCGCCTGCTTCGCCGCGGCGACCGCCTGGGCGACGTCATTCTCGGCATTCCAGAGCAGGGTCGGACCGGTGGGGCCGCCGAAGCCGCCCCGGCCGGCGATAGGGCCGGCGCCGGTCGGCCCCGCCGCTGCGCCTCGGCCACCAGCATTGGCGACTGCCGCGGCATCGCGGAAAAACTCCACCTTCAGGTCGTAGTTCTTACCTTTTTCCAGGTCCAGCTCGGCCCTTCTCGCGGCTGCCACGGCGGGATCGGGCGGTGCACCGCGGCCGCCGGCGGCCGCGCGCTGTACCCAGTCGTCCATGATGACTTTGCCGTCCAGCCAGACCCGGACACCACCGGCGCCGTTGATGGAGAGCTCATATTTGGAGGACTCGGGAGGCGTGATCGACCCGGCCCAGCGCGCCGAAAAGTCCCCGGTTCCTACTTCGGCCGGAAGGCGTCGCGCCGCCGCGCCGGGAGCAGGCGCGCCAAATGCGCCAGCATTGCCCAACTGCGGCTCCGTGCGGGTAGCCACCGGCGTTCCCGAGAGGTCCTTATTGTTGAAGTAGACTGCCGTCAACCCGGCCTTGCCGTCCGCCATATGGAAGGCCGTTTCGGGCACCGTCACCGGGTTGCGTAGGAATTTCGTGCCCGGGTTGAACGTCACTTTCGCGGACCCGAACTGCTTGCGGATTCCGTCGAGCAGCGTAGTGTATCGGGAAGGCGTGCCGTTGTAGTTGCCCTCCAGCGCCTGTAGCGAGTCTGCCAGCGGCCCCACAATCGCGATGTTCTTCACTGCGGCCTTCAACGGGAGCACGCCATCGTTCTTCAGCAGCACCATGCTTTCGCGGGATATCTTCAGCGCCAGTTGGCGATGCGCCTCGCTGTCGGCTTCGCCGGCCGGAATCTGCGAATATTTCACCATGGCCGGCGGGTCGAATAGCCCCATCTGGAAGCGCGCCTTGAACAACCGCTTCAGGTTTACGTCCACTTCGTTCTGGCTGATCAGGTTCTTCTGCATCGCCTCCAGATACGCCGGGACGTCCGGGCTGTTGGCGCAATCGCTGTCGGTTCCCCGCTTCAGCGAAAGGGCCGCCGCTTCCGGCAGCGTTCCGAGAAAGGCATGACCCTTGTAAATGTCCGTGATGGCGCCGCAGTCCGAGACCACATACCCGTTGAATTTCCATGCGCCGCGCAGCGTGTCCTGCAGCAAAAACGTGTTCACGCAAGCCGGCTCGCCGTTGATGCTGTTGTAGGCGCACATCACCGAATCCGCTTTGCCCTCCATCACCGTGGCGCGGAAAGCCGGCAGGTAAGTGTCTTCCATATCGTGCAGGGAGACTTTCACGTCGACCGTGTGCCGGGTGGTTTCCGGCCCGCTGTGCACCGCGAAGTGCTTGGGCGTCGAGATGGTTCGATAGTACTTGGGATCGTCGCCCTGCATGCCGGTGACGAAGGCCACGCCCATGTGAGCGGTCAGGAACGGATCCTCGCCATAGGTCTCCTGCCCGCGGCCCCATCGGGGATCGCGGAAGATATTGATGTTGGGCGCCCAGAAGTCGAGACCCAGCGCGCGGCCGAACCCACCCCCGGCTCCGGCTCCGCTGGCGGCTTGCTGCTGCGCCTCGTGGAATTTGGCCCGCGCTTCAATGCTGATCGCGGTTGCCATCTCCTTGATCAGCGGCGTGTTCCAGGTAGACGCCAGGCCGATCACTTGTGGAAACACCGTCACGTTTGCGATTCTGACCCCGTGGAGGGCCTCGCTCCACCAGTTGTAGGCGGGAACCTGCAGCCGCGGGATCGCTGCCGCCTGATTGACCAGTTGGCCGGCTTTCTCTTCCATGGTCATACGGGAGACCAGGTCGTCCACGCGCTGGTCTAACGGCAGGGAAGGATTCAGATACGCTGCCTCGGTTCCAGCGGCTGGCTGCTGGCCCGGCACCGGGCCCGCGCCGCAGGTCAGGATCAGGGCTGCGGCAAACCATGCCAGCAGTCCGGCGAGTATTCTTTCATTGCGCATGTGGGACTCCGAATTTACTTTATCACCGCGCCGGCCGCTTCACTTCGCCGGAAACTCGTAAATGCTCACGCTAATGGGAGCTATCTTCACAGTGCCTGGCAGCGACTCCAGCGCCTGTTCCTCCACTTCCACTCCGGGCTTCTGCCCCACCACGATGCTCGCGTTGATGCTCGCGGGCGCCATGCGCCACAACCGTCCTTTGCCGGAGAGTTCCACGCCGCGGATGGAGAGCTGCAGTTGCTGCTCGGTTTCCGTCGGATTCACCACGGCCACCGTCAGCACTCTGCGGTCGGCGCTCAGCGCCGCGGCCACGTCCAGCGGATAGGTGTCGCTCCCCGGGTTCACTTTCGGCTGGTCGCCGCCCGCGGCATACTTCGGCGCCGGCTGCGGGGAATTGCCGCTCACCTCCACCGGGATCGTGCCGAAATGATCGCGGTAGAGTTTGAACATCAGGCCCGCCGGATTCAACACCGCCTCGGTGCGGTTCGCGCTCAAAAGCGATGTGGCGAAAGTGAAGCCCGCCATCTGGTAAAGGTCCGAATGCCGGAACATCTCGTGGAACGCCCACGCATAAGCGGGCACCACCTTGTACCCGTTCGGCGGAGCGCCGGTGTAGGCCCATTCGTCGAGGCTGATGGGCACCGGCTTGGCCGCAAGCCCGGGGATACGCGCCAGGTATTCCTGATAATGCTCGTACTTCACACGAACCTGAGTGGCCGGCGCACGCTCCCATTCCACCAGGGGCGTGCCCGCATCCACGCTGACCCGCTCACCCTTCTCGATATCGAAACGCTGGTTGTTGTACGAATAGAAATGTTCGCTGATCAGATCCATGTTCTCCAGGCAGTGCGCCAGCATTCCTCCACTCCAATCCGCCGGCGAGAGGTAATCGGGAACCACTTTGCCGCTGATGCGCTTTGCCTGCTTCGACCCGGTCATGGCGTCTGGCATGGCCCCGCTCGCGATCAGCTTGATGGTCGGATCCACCCGCCGCATCGCTTGGGCGAACAGATTGTGTTTGAGTTCGAACTGCGCCAGCGGCATCACGCCGAATGACCAGTCGCCCCACATCTCGTTGCCGATGCCCCAAAACTTGACGCCGTACGGTTCCGGATGGCCATTGGCCGCGCGCAAACGGCCCATCGGCGTAGTTGCCGAGCCGTTGGCGTACTCCACGTAGTCCCCCGCCGACCGGGCGTCGCCGAAGCCGGCATTGACCGTGATGTACGGCTCTACGTCAAGCAGGCGGCACAGGGTCATGAATTCGTCCGTGCCGACATCGTTCGGCTGCACCGCATTCCACGCGGGGTCCA
The DNA here is from genome assembly GCA_003167255.1 of Bryobacterales bacterium. Taxonomy (GTDB): domain Bacteria; phylum Acidobacteriota; class Terriglobia; order Bryobacterales; family Bryobacteraceae; genus PALSA-129. The sequence continues at coordinate 2,085 of PMTR01000158.1, read as the reverse complement.
TTCTCGGCGGACGCTGGTCCGGATCGCCGATGGCGTCGCGCCATTCGTGAGCGGAAACAAAGTTTCCACCGGGAAAACGATAAACGCCCGAACGGAGTTGCTTGAGTGCCGCGATCACTTCGGGCCGGAAACCGTGGTCATGGCTCGCGGGCATCAACGAAACTGCGCCGATGTGAAACGTGCCCACGCCGGTTCCGGCAATCTCCAAACGCGCATTATCGCTATCCGCCTGCGCCTGGAAGCTCAGCGGAAACTTGGCATACGACGTGCCGAGTCTTCCCGCAGCCACGGTCTGCCGTTCGTTCGGGTTCATTCCCCACACCAGGCTGACCGCCACCTTCGCGCCCGCATCGCCCGCCAGAACCACGCGGCCCGTGTATGCCTTTCCCTTGCGCACGGCCAATCCTGCCTGCTGGATTCCGCGCGCTTCGGCCCCGCTCAATTTCACCAGCGGCGCATGTTCGCCGGCATACGGACGCTTCCCATCCATGACGACGGCATCATCCGGACCCATCGGGGTCCAACGCCGCAAAGGCCCGCGCCTCCCCTGCGCCGGGCCGGGCGCCGGCGCCTGCGACGTCACCGGATAGTAGAACTTCCGGTCGTCCAGCATTTCTGCCCATATGCCGCTATTGATGGTACCCGCGATGTGCTCGATGAACTGGCCGTAGACGTATTTCGATATCGGCGCGCGGGTCTTGCCGGCATCAATCGTGGCGCCGACGGACTGAACCTGGGCAACCGCGACACCTGTGAGAAACAGCATCGGAAACAGAATGCGCTTGGACATATTGTTCGACTCCAACCCAAATTCGAAGCCACATTGTCTCCGATGGCGCGTTCGCGAACAACCATGGAGGGCGGACCCCCTGGTCCGCGCGGGACGCCCTCGTCCCGCACCCCGGCGCTACCCTATCACTATATGTGGCGATCCATCATCGCATACGCCTGCCTTACCTTCTGTTCAACCGCGCTCCCCGCCCAGACCGTGACGCACGTTTGGGAATTGCGGGAGATTGAGCTCCGCGCTGCTCGTCCCTATGCCAACCCCTACACCGATGTGGACTGCTGGGTCGATCTGCAGGGACCCGGATTCTCCAAGCGCGTCTACGGTTTCTGGGACGGCGGCGATACCTTCCGCGTTCGCGTCATCTCGACGGCCCCTGGAGACTGGAGATGGGCCAGCGGATCCAACCAACCCTCCGACACGGGGCTGAACGGCAAGTCCGGCGCATTCACGGCGCGCCAATGGACCGATGCGGAGAAGGCCCTCAACCCGAACCGGCGCGGGTTTCTGCGGTCCACCCCCAATGGTCACGCGCTGCAATATGCCGATGGAACGCCGTTCTTCCTCATCGGGGATACCTGGCTCGCCGCCGCTACCTGGCGCCTGCCTATCACCGGTAATGCACCGGATCCGTTCTACGAACCCAGCCCCGGCGTCACGTTCGAGGAGGCAGTGACCTTCCGCAAGCGGCAAGGCTTCAATTCCGTCAGCCTCATCGCAGCCTTCCCCACATGGGCATCCGACCAGTACCCGGCTACCTATGCCGATCGCCGCGGCGTGTATCTTCGCAACGCCTGGGAGGAGTTCGGCGTCACCGTCGACGGTAAGACGCCTACCGCGAAATCCATGCACGACGAACGCGGCTACCGCTCCTTCGAGATCCTCGCCAATCGCGACGGCATGCCCGACTTCGACCGAATCGTGCCGCAGTACTTCCAAAGTCTCGACCGCAAGATGCGCCACCTCAACGAGCAGGGCTTTGTCCCCATGCTCGAGACCATCCGGCGCGACATAGCCCCGGCCTGGAAAGCCTATTTCAATTTCAATGAATCTTACTCGCGCTTTGTCGAGTATCTGGTAGCCCGATACGGCGCCTATAACTTTATCTTCAGTAAGGTCCATTTCGACATCTATCTCAAAAACTACAGCATCACCGCCGATGAGTTCAACGAAGCGCTCAAATACCATTTCCGGAAGTACGGCCCGATGCCTTTTGGGCAGCCCGTCACGGCGCTGATCGACCACTCGACCTACACGACCTTCGGCCACGTCGACAAAGCCCCCTGGATCACCTTGCA
>PMTR01000200.1 GCA_003167255.1 Bryobacterales bacterium | reverse complement strand
CCACTCGGCCGGCGCTTTTTCGCGGCTGCCTGACAGACGACGCAAAGCGATCGTCTGTCCTACTTAGAGCCGTCCCGCGACGTCGCCGGCGGCGAAGCAGGCTTGTCGTCTCCGTAGTTCGCCAGCAGATATTCCAGCAGGGCCTCGCGATCCTGGATCTTTGTGCCCCAGCCGGTCATCTTGTCCAGCTCCTTATTCCATGCGGCCTTCGACAGCCGCTGCGAATGAATCAGGCGCAGGCTATGGCAGGGCATGCAACTGCGGCTTTCTTCCTTTTGCCCGCGATCGAGCGTGGCCTGGTCGGCAGCCAGTGCAGCCGCCACGGCGAGACAGGTGAGGATCAGAGCTTTCATGCGGGCTTCTCCACGGTGATTCCCACGCGGTCGATGGCATTCCACAAATAGCCGGACGGGTTCCACGGCGAAACAATCGGCTGCACGCGTCCAGCCGTGTCGGTGGCGCGGGACAAGATGGTGTAATAGCCGGGATCGCCCGGCCGCCAGTCGATATGCCAGAGCCGCCACGCGAAGGGCAGCTTGGGCGTCGATAGTTGCGCATCGCGCCAGCGGCTGCCCCCATCGGTGGAGACTTCCACGCGGTCGATGGCTTGTTCGCCGGCCCAGGCGAATCCGCGAATGGTCATAGCGCCGAGCGTTGCGTTGGCGCCATCCTCGGGCGCCGTAATGCAGGATTTCACGGGCATGCCTTCGATCACTTCCAACTCCGCCGGTTTGGGCGGCGAACCCGGCGGCAGGTTGAACTTGGGATACCGGTAGCCCGGATTCATGAAAAAGCCGCCGCTGGGCTGCGCGGTGGCGGAAATGCGGATCACCCATTTGACGGAGCTGGTGCCATCCCAGCCGGGGACAATCAGCCGCACCGGGAAGCCGTGGATATCGGGGGTCTGGCCGTTCATCGTCAACGCCAGAATGGTGGCTGGGTGCATGGCCTTGCTCATGGGGAGCGAGCGCACGAAATCCGGCGTCGATGCGAGGCCGACGTCGGCCCCGTCGGTTTCGATGTAGGCAGCCCCGCTCGCCGCGCCCGCCATTTTCAGCACATCGCTGACCCGCGGACCGCGCCACTCGGCGTTGCCGATAGCCCCGCGCGTCCACTGAATGCCGGGGAGCTTGGGACTATAGAAAGCGCGCCCGTTGCCGGTGCACTCGATGGTCGCGGGCACCGTGTACTGCGGAAGTTTGCGCAGGTCGGCGAGCGTCAACTCAAGCGGCTTCCCGACCATTCCATTGACGGTGAGGCGGTAGGCTTCGGTCGCGATGGGCGCGGGACGGGGCAGGTGCTGCCGGACGAAGAACGCGTCGATGGGGGTGATCCAGGAATCGAAATAGCGCACCGGCGTTTCCAGGTCTTCTGGCCGGTCGTTGTGCAGAATCATGGGGCGTTTGCCCGCGATGGTGACGGGAGGATCGTCCGCGCTCCTGGCGAGTTTCGTAGCTACCGCGGCGGAGAGAAGCGCCGCGAAGAGTTCACGCCGGTTGGATCGCATGGTTCTCACAGCGTATTCCAGTCGCGATCGATTCGCAACCGCTGAGCCTTTTATGCCGGACGAAACCAAACCAGGTGAGATCGGCATTCGGTATACTGAATCCCGGTGAATTTTCGAGCGTCGGCGGCGAAATGGAGCGGGTCGCAATGCAATACATACGGAACGGACAAATCCTGTTGGTAATCATGATCGGCATATCGTCCATTGCCTGGGGCCAGGGCGGCAGAGGCCGGGCCGGCGCAGCGCAACAGGCCTCGCCGCCTGCTGGTGCGCCTGCGAATGCGGCTGGGCGCGGCGGCGGAGGTGCAGGGGGCGGCAACGGCGAGTTTTACAACTTTGATACGACCGCGGGCTCAGTACCGCCGATTCCCGATAGCCCGCCCACCGAAACTCACCAGAAGATCACGGTCGACGGGGAAGCACTCGCCTACACGGCGCGGGCCGGCTACATGCCTCTGCGCAACGCGACCACCGGACTATCGGAAGCCCATCTGTTTTATACCTGCTATGCCAAAGACGGCGCCAGCGACGGCGCGGCGCGCCCGGTATTGTTTTTCCTGGGCGGCGCGCCGGGTGTCGCGGCCACTTGGCAGGAGTTTGGCGGCTTCGGCCCGAAACGGATGAAGTGGGCGAATGACGGCGCCGCCGGCCTCGCGCCCAATGGGTGGGTGGACAATCCCAACACCCTTCTCGGCCAGGCGGATCTGGTTTTCGTAAATCCCGTGGGCACGGCATTCAGCCGGCCCGACCAGCCCGGCCGGGGACCGAGCTTTTGGAATACGGCCGCCGACATCGCTTCACTCGGAGAGTTCGTGCGAAGTTTCCTCAATACGAACAATCGCCGGAATTCACCGCTCTTTCTGGCGGGCGAGGATTTTGGCACGGCGCGGGTGGCGGGTTTAGCCGCCTATCTCATCGAACACGAGATTCCGGTTCATGGCATGGTGCTGCTATCGATGACCATGAGTGCCGACACTCTGGCCGGCGATGAGCAGTACATGACGCTGCTGCCGAGCCTGATCATGGCCGCCTGGCACCACAAGAAGCTGGCGCCGGAATTGGCCGCCATGAGCGCCGAACAGATTTCGGGACAGGCTCGCCAGTTTGCATCGCGCGAGTATCTGCACGCGCTCTACAAGGGCGACCGCATGACTCCGGAGGAACGCACCAAGGTAGTAGCGGATCTCGCGCGGCTGACCGGGCTTCCGAAGGCATTCATCGCAAACAACGATTTGCGCATTACCCTGGATCGCTTTTCGAGCGAGCTGATGCGCGACCAGCACCGTGGACTATCGAACTCGGATGCGCGGGTGACCGGCTTTATACCGGCAGCGGCCGGCGGACGCGGTGGTGGCGGCGGCGGGCGCGGTGGCTTTGGCGCCGCCCCGAGCGCGATCGACTTCAATCTGAGCAATCTCGCCGGTGGCTTCCAGACAGCATATGAGGCCTACCTGCGGAGCGAGCTTACCTTCAGCGGCAACAGCAACGGAATCTTCTACCTGTCGAGCGGCGGCGTCGGCGCGTTCACTTCCACCGGAAGCGACGAAGCGAGCCTTGCCGCCGCTTTCGCCCGCAACCCCAACCTGCGCCTTTTCGTGGGCGTGAACTACTTCGACCTCAATGCGCCGTTCTATGCGACCGAGTTTACCCTGGCTCACCTCAACGTGTCGCCGGAGGTCCGCGCCCACAACATCACCGTCAGTCATTTCGAGGCCGGGCAGATGACCTATGTCGACAACAAGGCGCTCGCCAAACTACAGGGCGACCTGGCGAGGTTCGTCAACCAGGCGGCCTCACCGGCAGGCAAATAAACGCGCAACCAAGGAGCAATGCCATGAGAATCCACGGACGATTTCACCAGAGATTTTGCCTCTTCCTCATCCTCATCGCTGCCACGGGTGTGGGAGCCTTCGCACAGGGCCGGGGCGCCGCCGGCGCGACCAACGACTTCTACCGCTTCAATTACAACGCGGAAGAGATGCAGCCGATCAACTACCCCGCGCAACCCATCACCACGCAGCATCAGATCACGCTGCAAGGGGAGACCATCCAGTACACCGCCCACGCCGGGTTCATTCCCATCCGCCAGGCCACCAGTGGCGTGACCGAGGGGCACCTGTTCTATATCTACTATTCCAAGAACGGCGTCACCGACAAGTCCAAGCGGCCGGTCTGGTTTTTGTTCAACGGAGGACCGGGCGCGGCCACCGTCTGGCTGCACATGGGCGCCTTCGGCCCCAAGATGGTGAAGATGAACTCGAACGGCCTGGCAACGCCACCGCCGTACACCTACGTCGACAATCCCAACTGCCTGCTGGATACCGGCGATCTGGTCTTCATCGACGCCATGGGCACGGGCTTCAGCCGGCCGGACAAGCCCAGTTACGGCCCTGACTTTGGGGGAGTGGAGAACGATCTGGCCGCCTTCGGCGAGTTTATCCGCAGCTTCCTGAACGAATACAACCTCTGGGGTTCGCCGCTCCTTGTCGGCGGCGAGAGCTACGGCACCACGCGCGCGGCGGGGCTAGCCGGCTACCTCACCGACCGCGACATTCCCATTAACGGCGTGATGCTGCTGTCGGCGGTCATCGACTCCAACGCCAGCGCCGGCGAACAGCGCCAGTTGAGCACGCTGCCCACCGAAATCATGACCGCGCATTTTCACAAAAAGCTGGCGCCCGATCTGCAAAAGCTCACGGTGGACCAGATGGCTAAACAGGCGCGCGAATTTGCCTCGGGCGAATACCTCGAATATCTGTTCGACGGCGCGCGCTCGACCGTTGCCCAGCGCGACAAGGTGCTGGCCGACATGTCGCGCTACACGGGACTCTCCAAGACCTTCATCGATTCGCTCGACCTTCGCGTCCCGTTGGGGCCGTTCAGCACGGAGTTGCTGCGCGATCGGCACCTGATGACGTCGCGCCTGGATTCGCGCTTTGCCGGCTACCAACTGGATGCGGGCTCGACCAATACGAGTTTTGATTTCAGCAATGCCAACATCGAAGACTGTTTCCTCACCGCCTTCGAGGCCTACATCCGCAATGACCTGAACTACAAGAATGACAACCTCTATTACGTCTCCGGGAACGCGCCGCCCTGGTCCGGCGAATACAATACGGTAGTCAACCTGGAGAACGGTTTCGCCAAAAATCCGCACATGCATCTTTTCGTGGGAATGGGTTATTACGATTTCGCCTGCCCCTTCTACCCCATGGAGTGGACCGTCGCCCACCTGAAGGTGTCGGACGAAATCAAGAAGAACAACATTTCCGTGGGCTACTACGAAGCCGGCCACATGGTCTACATCGACCAGCCCTCGGCGGCCAAGTACCACGCCGATTTGGTGAAGTTCGTGCAGGGCGCAGTGCCAAAGTGAGGGGTTGGCACATTTCTATTTTGGATGGGGCCTGAGCTCGGCGATGCGGTAGCTGTCACCGTCGATCTTGAAGTAGAAGCGCCAGTCCTGATTGATGCGCGCCTGCCATCGATCTTCGCCTTCGTCGTACTTCTTAGCGTGCAGTCCTGGGTGTCGCAGATCGCGCACCAGGAAACTGATTTGCTTGATGAAGGCCTTTTGATTAGGCAAGGGCGCCGCGGCCAGTTGTTCAATGGCCCGCTGTGAGAGATGAACGTTCATCGATGGGTTTTTGATTTGGCAAACTTAGCACTGCGTCGCCACTTCTTCAGGAAAGCGGTGACTTCTGCGCCATTCTTGAACGGGCCGTAGTATGGGCCTTTTTCAGCTTCGGCCAGACTGGCATTAAGCCCTCGCCGCTGCTCCCGAGTGTACTCGCCATCAGCGGTCAGAAATTTAGAGCGGTCGATCACCAACTGTGGGGTGATGACAATCTTTCTGCCCACGGCCTTAACTTCCACCAAGTCACCGTCGGCTAACCCCACGGCAGAGCGAACCCCGCTGGGAATGGTCATTTGACCCTTGGATTGAACTTTCACGAGGGTATTCATAAGGGTATAGGGCTAATTTCCGAAATCCGGAAATTCCGGATCTCCTATCGGTAGCATAGCAGAACCGCCGGGCCGGCTGCCTGCCCCCTATTCCTTCGGCCCAATCCCCAGCGTCTTCATCTTGCGATAGAGGTTGCTGCGCTCCAGCCCCAGCAGTTCCGCCGTGCGCGTGACGTTGCCGCTGGTTTCTTCGAGCTTCTTGAGAATGTATTCGCGCTCGGCGGCTTCGCGCACTTCCTGCAAACTGCCGAAGCGGTCGAGCGACCGGTCGGGCTGCCGCTTCGATGGATTCAACGGGATGTGCCGCGCATCCACGCGCACCTGCGGGTTTAGGATAACGATCCGCTCGATCAGATTTTTCAACTCGCGCACGTTGCCGGGCCAGTGATACTCCGCGAGTACCTTGAAGGCCTCGGGCGTGAGTTCCTTGGGTTTGCGGCCATAGGCCGTGGTGAACTCGCGCAGGAAGTGTTCGGCCAGCAGAGGAATGTCTTCGCGCCGGTCGCGCAAGGGCGGCACGTTGAACGGGATCACGTTGAGCCGGTAGAACAGGTCCTCGCGGAAATTGCCGTGCTCGATTTCGTCATCCAGGTTCTTGTTGGTGGAGGCCACCACGCGCACGTCCACCTGCACGGATTCGGAGGCGCCCACCGGCTCGAAGCGCTGCTCTTCGATCACGCGCAGAACCTTGGATTGCGTGCGCAGGCTCATGTCTCCCACTTCATCCAGGAACAGCGTTCCGGCGTCGGCCTTCTGGAACTTGCCGATTTTGGCCTCCTGGGCGCCGGCGAAGCTTCCCTTGTTGTGACCGAACAACTCGCTTTCGATCAGCTCTTCCGGTATGGCCGCGCAGTTCACTTCCACGAACGGCTCGGCCGCGCGCGGGCTCAGCGAGTGAAGGGCGTGCGCCACCAGCTCCTTGCCGGTGCCGCTTTCTCCGTAGATCAGCACGCGGCCATTGGTTCCGGCCATCAGGGTGAGCTGCTGGCGTAGCGCTTTCATCGGCACGCTCTCCCCGATGATGCGCCATCGCGCCCCGCTATCGCCCTTCAGGCGGCTGTTCTCGATGGAGAGGCTGCGGCGCTCCAGGCCGTTCTTCACCACCACCGTCACTTTCTGGATGGAGAGCGGCTTCTCCAGGAAATCAAAGGCTCCCAGCTTGGTGGCCTTCACGGCGGCTTCAATGGAGCCGTGGCCGGAAATTACCACCACCACCGGCCGCTCGCCGAAAGGAATCTCCTGGATGCGCGCCAGCACTTCCATGCCGTCCACGCCGGGCAGCCAGATATCCAGCAGCACCAGCTCGAAGCCGGCGCCGGGCAGAGCAGCCAGGCAGGCTTCACCGCTCGCGACGGCTTCCACGGCGTAGCCTTCGTCTTCCAGGATTCCGCTCAAAGACTGGCGGATGCCCGGCTCGTCATCCACCACCAGGATGCGGCGCTGCTTCATACGCGGGCCGCCGCCGGAGGCGCGCTCTCGGCCGCCTCCGGCTCTGCCAGAATGGGGATCTCGATCGTGAACCGCGCGCCCACCGGCCGGTTATCTTCCACGCGGATCTGCGCGCCATGCTCCGCCACAATGTGGCTTACGATGGCGAGGCCGAGGCCCGTGCCGCGATTCTTGGTCGAAAAATAAGGCAGAAACAGTTTCTCCTTTTCGTCCGCGCTGACGCCGCAGCCGGAATCCGCCACCACCAACTCCACCGTATCGGCAACGCCCGCCTGGGTGGCGATATACAGTTTCTTGACGAGCGATTCCTGCATGGATTCGGCGGCGTTATCCACCAGGTTCACCACCACTCTCTGAAACTGTTCGGGGTCGACGTTGATGGGCGGCAACCCGGCGGCGAAACTGGTCTGGATGGAAATGCCGTCCAGGCGGCCCTGGAAAATAGCCAGCGCGCCGCGCACCACTTCATTGAGATCGGAACGCACCGGCTGCGCGGAGGGAAACCTCGCGAACTGCGAGAACTCATCCACCAGAGTCTTGACCGAATCCACCGATTTCGAAATGGTCTCCGCGCACTCGCGCAGGATGCGGCTGGAGGCTGGCGGCAGGTCCACGCGGTCGAGCTGCCGGACCATGCGTTCCGCCGAGAGCGCGATGGGGGTGAGCGGGTTTTTGATTTCGTGCGCCACGCGCCGTGCCACTTCATGCCACGCCGCGGCTTTCTGGGCGCGCAACAGCTCGCTGGTATCCTCCAGCACCACCACGAATCCGGAGGTCAGCTTCTCTTCAATCGCCGAAACCGTCACCGCCAAGTGCAGCTTGCGGCTCTCCGTGACCAGTTCCAGTTGTCCAACCGCCAGGCCGGTACGGCGGGCCCGCTTCATGAGGTACTTGATCTCGGTGGTGTCTTCGCGTGAGAAGAGGTCTTCCAGGCGGCCAGCCCGCGCTACCTGGTCCGGCGGAAAGATCTTCGACAACGCCTGGTTGACGCGCTGCAGCGAGCCGTCGGCGCCAATCGAGAGAACGCCAGTGGGAATACTTTCGAGGATGGCCTCGGTGAACCGGCGGCGGCTGTCGATCTCGGCAGTCTTAGTCTCCAGCTCTTCAGTCATCTGGTTGAAGCCGCGCACCAGCGAGCCCAGCTCGTCGACGGCCTTGACCCTCAGCCGGTGCTTGAGGTTCCCAGCGCGCACCTGGCTGGCGGCCTCCAGCATGGCCGTAATCGGCACGCTGATCTGTTTGGCCAGGAACAGCGCAATCCAGACCGCCACAAACAGCGAAAACAAACCGATCAGCACCATCAGCATGGTGGTGACGCGGCGCACATCCTTACGCTGGGCGAAAATCTCGTACCAGTTTTTGACCCGTTGGTCGATACGCGCTTTTCCGGCGGCGGTATCGAGCGGAATGCGCGCCCGCAGCACCACCGACCCGGCGATGTCCGAGCCGTTGCGAACGAAGTAATCCGCGTTCACTCCGCGGGCGGCATCGGTCCTGGCGGTGTATGGGCCCCAGGAGTCCAACGGCTGGCCTCCCTGGGGTAAGAAAATGGCCGCTGATTCAAGTTCCCAATCCTTGCAGAATCGCTCCAGGAAGCCCGCGGTGCGGATGCCGCCGGCCAGCAGTTGGCGGGTCTCCGGTTGCGAGGCGAGCAGGGCCGCCTGGGCGCGGGTCTCGTCCTGCATTTCATTGTGGAGCGTGGTAGCCAGGCCGACATAATCGTCCACCTGGCCCTGAACGGGCTCGGTGAACCAAGCGTTCAGGTTGACGTTCATCACTTCGTAGCTGAACAGCAGCAGGCAGAAAACCGGCAGGCTGCTGAGGGCCAGAGCGCCCACCACCAGCTTGGTGCGGATGCGGGAACCTTCCTGGTTGCTTTGGCGCTCGATGTAGAGTTTGATGCCGGTCCGGAACAGGATCCACCCGAGCGTGAGCATCAGGATGACGATCAGAATCGAGATAGCCCAGAAAATCAGCGTCTGGCCGGGGCTGGAGTGATCGAACTGGCGCAGCCTGAACGAGCCCTGCCACACCACCAGCACCACGGAGATGACCAGCAAGACGGCCGCGAACCCGTACAACAGGCGCTTTCTCATATTAGGATGGGCCTTACCCTCGATTATACGTGCCCGCAGACCCCAACTTTGCGGCCCAGCGCTCTCACAGCCAGACGGCTTCGCTTCCTTCACGCCGTGGAGAGCCGTGAGACAATCGGTTGGCAGGCGAAAGCGCCTGCCCCACAGGAACGCAGGTCCTTGCGCGCCAAAGTGGGACGCTTTCGTCTGTCAACGCGGCGCTTCCCTCCCGGCCACAAACTCCGCCACGCGTTCGAGCGCGTTTTCGCGGATTCCGGGAGTGTCTACGAAACCGTGAAGCCACACCAGGCCGGGTTCCCTGCGGAACCAGGTCAGTTGCCGTTTGGCGTATTGCCGCGTGTTGCGCTGGGCGTAGAAAACTGCCTCGCGTTGATTCAACTCGCCACGGATGTGTTGCAGCGCCTGTTTGTAACCGTGGGATTCGAAAGGCTTGGAGGCTTCGGCGAACCCGCGCGCCAGGATGTGCCGTACTTCATCCACCAGCCCGCCGGCAAACATCGCGGCCGAGCGCTGGTCGAGCCGCCGGTACAACTCGTCGCGATCCGGCAGCAAGCCGATCTTGAGCGTGCGGTAGCCGCGCAACGCGTCGCGGCCCTGGCGGAACACTTCGCTGGCCGGCCGATGCGTAAGGAGACAGACCTCGAGCGCCCGCGTGACCTTGGGCACGTCATGGGGATGAATCTTGCGCGCGGTCTCGCGATCGATGCGGTCGAGCAGGCGGTGCAAGGAGCCCGTGCGCTTTCGCTCGCGGGCCCCCAGACGGTCGCGCAGGGCCTGGTCGCGTGACGGACCTTCGAACAGTCCGTCTAACAAAGCACGCAGGTAGAAACCGGTGCCGCCGGCCAGGATCGGCAGGCGGCCCCGGGCGGAGATGGCGGCGATGGCTTCACGCGCCAGGCGCGCGTACTCTCCAGCGGTGAAAGGCTCGTCGGGATCGAGGATGTCGATCAGGTGGTGCGCGATGCCGCGGCGTTCCGCGAGCGGCAGTTTCGCGGTGCCGATGTCGAAATACCGGTAGACCTGGAGGGAATCGCAGTTGATGATTTCGCCCCCGAACTGTTCCGCCATGAGAAGTGCGAGGTCGCTCTTTCCCGAGCCCGTGGGACCGGCCACCGCAACCAGCGGCCGTTCGGGCGCGTCTGGTGGTATGGCGTCGCTGCAGGCGGATTGGTGTTGGTGGCCGGTCACAGTTTCGGTTGCCGGGGCCTTGCCGCGAAGCCCCGTTATACAATATAAGGGTAATCTTCGGCCTGCCGGGGTACCAGTCGGTTGAAAAAAAGGTTAGGTTTCCATGATTCGGTTAGCCAAAGCGTTTTTGATTGCTGTCTCACTGGGTGCGGTTGCGTTCGCGCAGGCGGCGTCCCCGCAAAGCCGGAACAGTGCGCCGCCGGACAACCGGGCTAGCGCCTATTACAACTTTGCCATGGGACGGGTGTACGCGGAACTGGCGCAGGCCGACGGAAACAAGGACTTCATCGATAAAGCCATCCAGCATTATCGGGAGGCGCTCAAAGCCGACCCCAAGGCTGGCATCATACTGGATGAGCTGACAGATCTCTACCTGGCGATCAACCGCCTGGACGACGCTACCGGCCTGGCGCAGGATATCCTGAAGCAGAACCCCGATAACGTGGACGCGCACCGCATGCTAGGGCGCATCTACACCGCGGCATTGGCCCACGCCCCGCAGGGCAAAATCGACGAGCGCGCCCTCCACCTGGCCATCCAGGAATACGAGAAGGTCACCGGTAAGGATTCCAAGGATGTAGAGAGTTGGGTGATGCTGGCCAAGCTATACGGCACTTCCGGCAACGCACCCGACGCCGAGAAAGCGTACAACGCCGCGCTGGCCCTCGAGCCGGACAACGAAGACGCGCTGACCGGCCTCGCCATGCTGTACGGCAACATGGGCGACACCAAGCGCGCCGTCGAAAAACTCAAGGCCGCCACCGACAAGAATCCCAACGACCGCTCGTTGCGGATTCTGGCGCAAGCCTACGAAGAGCAAAAGGATTATAAGAACGCCGCCGAGACCCTGCGCAAGGCCGTGGCTCTTTCGCCCGACGACGACCGCCTGGCGCGCGGCCTGGCCGAAGACCTTTATTTCTCCGACCAGACCGACGAGGCGCTCAAGATTTACCAGGACCTGGCAACGCGGTCCCCGCACGATCCCATGATTCCGTTGCGCATGGCTGACATTTACAGCAACAAGCGCGATTACTCCAAGGCCCACGAAGCCATAGACAAGGCCAAAAAAATCGACCCGGACGGCCTGGAACCGCGGCAGGAGGAAATTAAGCTGTACGAGGCCGAAGGAAAACTCGATCAGGCCATCGCCGCCATGAACAGTTTGCTGGCTGACACCGCGCGCAAGGTCTATGCGAAGGAAGAGCAGCAGGAGCGCGCCGGCCGGTATGAAGAACTGGGCACTTTGAACCGCACTGCCGGCCACTACCCGCAGGCGCTGGACGCCTTCAAGCAGATGGGCGACGTCTACAAAGACAGCGCGCAACTGATGACCGTGCAGATCGTCGAAACCTACCGCGCGGCAAAGGATCTGGCCAGCGCCCAACGCGAAGCCGAAGCCGCCCTGAAAAAGTTTCCCAACGAGTATATGATTGCCCGAGAGCACGCCCAGGTGCTTGGCGACTTGGGCAAGACCGATGATGCCGCCAGCGAACTCCGCGGGCTCATGAATGGCTCGCGCGATTTTCAGACACTCCTGACGGCGGCCGACGTCTACGAAAAGGGCAAACGCTTCGAGGACATGGGCAAAACCTTGGATGAGGCCGAAAAACTCGCCTCCACCGACGAAGACAAAGAGAGCGTCCTTTTCATGCGCGGCGCCATGTTCGAGCGCATGAAGAAATACGACGAATCCGAAGCGGCCTTCCGCAAAGTGCTGGCCCTCAACCCACTGCATGCCGGAGCGCTGAACTATCTGGGCTACACACTGGCGGACCGAAACCTCCGGCTCGATGAAGCCTATCAGCTCATTAAGAAAGCCGTCGATCTGGATCCCGATAACGGCGCCTACCTGGACAGCCTGGGTTGGGTGTATTTCCGCCAGGGCAAGTTGGCCGACGCCGAGGGTTGCCTCATCAAAGCAACCAGCCATATGGACGCAGATCCCACGGTGCATGATCACCTGGGTGACGTTTATTTGAAGCTTGGCAAGACCAAAGAAGCCATCGCACAATGGACAGCTTCTTTGAAGGGCTTTAAGGACGAATTGCCGTCCGAAGTCGATCCCGAAGAGGTTAGTAAAGTCGGAACCAAACTGGACGCCGCTCGCGTCAAGTTGGCGCAGGAAACCAAAAGGCAATAGCCTGCTGCAAGACTGTCCGGGCTTAAAATCCGGTAGAATTATCCCACAATCGGGGCTTTCGCTGAGTTTCTGCGCAATCTGATTATTCCCAGCAATCAATTGATAATAAATAACTTATTGTCCAACCATTAACTCAAAACCTATCGTTTTTTGAACTTCTGTGGGATACTCAAAAGTAGAATAAGGTTTTCAACTCAAGCAATGTCCCAGTTGGATGAGGCAGTCGTAAAATATAACAAGCTCCTGGAGACCGGTCCGTTCAAGGATCTGGCCTGGGTGGAGGCGCTCCAGCAGCGCATGGAGAGCTCCAACCTGTCCGCAGGCGGACGCTTGATCTGTCCCTTTCTCCGCCCCAACTTCATTTCCCGGCGGCAATACGACTCACTCGTCAAGACGGGCGAAGCGCTGATCGGCGCCATTGACCGCGTGCAGCAGATGGTGCTGAGCAACCCGGCGCTGCTGGCCCGCCTGGAATTGCTTCCCGCCGAGAAAATGCTGGCGGCCATCGACCCTGGATACCAGGCCCTGGAAGTGGCCGCGCGACTGGATACTCACCTGGTCAACGGGCATCTTCATTTCGTGCAGTACAATGCCGATTCGCCCACTGGCGCGGGTTATGCCGACGCGCTGGCGGACCTTTTTTACGATTGCCCGCCGGTGAGAGAATTCCGCAAGAAATATTCGCTCACGCGCACCGGCAGCCGCAAGCATCTGCTCCAGGCCTTGCTGAAGTCCTACAAGCAGTTCGGCGGAAAGTCCAAGAAGCCGCGCATTGCCATCGTGGAATTCCGTCCGGCCTACAATTTCGGCCAGAGCGAATACGAACTGTATCGCGATTTCTTCCGCGACGAAGGGTATCAGGTGGAGATTGTCTCCCCCGAGCAGCTCGAATACCGCAACGGCGTGTTGCGCAAAGGCGCTTTCGAAATCGACCTGGTCTATCGCCGGCTCGGCGTGCAGGAATTTCTGCTGCGTTTCGATCTGACTCATCCGCTGGTGCAGGCCTATCGCGACCGCGCCGTCTGCGTGGTGAACAGCTTCCGTTCGGAGGTGGCGCATAAGAAGGCCATGTTCGGCCTGCTCACCGATGAGATTTTCACCGCCCGCTTCCCGGCGGCGGAGCGCAAAGCCATTCGCGAACACGTTCCCTGGACGCGCCTGGTGACGGCCGCGAAAACCACCTACGACGATAAGACCGTGGACCTGCTGGAATTTATCGCGCGGAACCGCGAGCGCCTGGCGCTCAAGCCCAACGACGATTACAGCGACCAGCACAGCTACTTCGGCTGGGAAATGGATTCGAGCGGATGGGACCGCGCCATCAAGCAGGCCATGCGTTCGCCCTACGTAGTGCAGGAGCGCGTAGATCCGGTGCGTTCCACGTTTCCGCTGATGACATTCGGCCACCTGGAGTTCCGCGAAATGCAGGTGGATGTGCACCCGCACGCATACCTGGGCAAGGTACACGGCTGCTCGAGCTGGCTTTCGGCCGGCAGAGCCGGTTTCTCTTCCGCCGCCGGCATCGTCCCCACCTTCATCGTCGACCCAAAGAGTTAAGTGGCGCACGCACTCATGCGTGCAGCGTCGGCACTCTTGCCGACGTCTGGTGTTTCAGGAGACGATTCCAGAGTTGAATGTACTACGTGATTTGTAGGGCCACAACCGTCACCCTGGCCCGCAGGTTCGCGACACCTGCCGTATATCGGTCGTCGCCCACCGCGAAAGAGACGGCATCTTCCAGCCAATCGTGCCAGAGGCCATCGCGATCGTGCGAAGCCACCGTCAGAGTATAATTCTCCGGGCAGAGTTCGCAACGGAACGCGAAGCTGATTTCGCGCAAATCGCCGGCCATGCAAGGACCCAGCTTCAGCTTTTCGAGCTCCGTGTTGGTGCCGTAGACATTCAGGCCGATGCGCGTGCGGATCATAATGCCGATCACCGGGTCTGCCACCGCTTGGCGGAAGCGTACGCGCACTTTCACCACCGCCAGTTCGCCGCTGCGCCAGACCAGCGTGGCGTGGCCGTTCTCGCCGATGGTCTCGACGCTCAGAATCTCGGCGCGCCCGTCGCCGCGGCGCCAGCGCGGTTGGACCTCCATCGGCGCCGTTTCCGCCCAGGCTCGCAGCCGTTGCGCCGTGTGGCGGCGGTAGGCCGTCAGCACTTCTCCCGGATCGCCGCGGCCCGCCAGCTTACCTTCGTGCAGCCACCAAACCTCGTCCGCGAGCCGGCGCAGCAAGTCCTCTTCGTGCGAAACCAACAGTGTGGTCGTGCCGGCTCTCCGCAGGCCATCGAACGCCAGCACGGCCCGTTCGCGCGCCAGCGCATCCTGGCGGGCGAACGTGTGCTCGATCAGCAGCACCGGCACGGGCGAGAGATCGAGCGCGTCATCGGGGCCCAGCCGGCGGACCGAGCCGGAACGTTCCACCGAACCGGAAGCGGCCGTTTCTTCTCCGGCCGCCAGGCTGAGCAATGGTCCCTTTCCGGAGCCATCCTCTCCGATAATGCCGACCACCACGCCATCCGGCGCGGCGGCATCGAAACTCTGCAACGGACCACTGGTCACACGGCGAAATGCAAGAGCCATAACCGTTAGAATAACAACTGCACGATGGACGACACTCAAATTCTTGACCGCATGCGCGACGATTGGAACAATCGGGCCGCCGAAGATGCCAATTATTACGTCGCCTTCGGGCGGCGCGACCAGGATGAAGATGAGTTCTTTGCCACTGCCGCGCCCGTGATAAAAGGCCTGAAGTGGGACCTCCCGCGGCTTTCCGCCCGCGACGCCGCGCTCGAAATAGGCTGTGGGCCGGGCCGCCTGATGCGGCCGCTCAGCGGTCACTTCAAAGAGATTCACGGCGTGGACGTCTCCGACGCCATGATCGCGCTGGCGCGCGAACGCCTGCGCCACACGCCCAACGCCTTTCCGCACCACAGCTCCGGCTCCGATCTCTCGCTATTCCCTGCCGATAAGTTTGACTTCGTGTATTCCTACGCCGTCTTCCAGCACATTCCCAGCCGCGATGTGGTCTTTCAGTACCTGCGCGAGGCGCGCCGCGTGCTCAAGCCCCGCGGCATCCTGCGCTGCCAGATCAACGGGCTGCCGCCCACCGCCAAACAGTACGACACCTGGAGCGGCGTGCGCATCGCTCCCCAGGAGATCACGCAATTCACGCTGGAGAACGATTTCCAGTTGCTGGCGCTCGAAATGATCAACACACAATACATGTGGGTTACCCTCCGCAAGCGTCCGGCCGGTTGGATTCAGTCGCTCGCCGCACGGCGGATCGAAAGCGCCGCGGCCATTCGCAACGTCAGTAATGCCATGACCAGCGAAGCGGTAGCGCCTTCGTCCGGCCCCATGGCCGCGCTCTCGCTGTGGATCGAGAACCTGCCGGATGAATGCGACCTCAACCACATGGCCGTTACCGTGGACGGCATCCCCGGCCGCCCCGAGTACATCGGGGTGCCGGCCATCGATAGCGTGCAGCAGGTAAACGTCTGGCTCCCCGAAGGCATTCGCACCGGCATGGTGCCGGTGGACGTAAAGTGGCTGGGACAAACCGTCTGCCCCACCGGTTGGGTGCGTATCATCCCGCCCGGTCCTTCCGTACCGCGCCTCACCACGGTCACCGACGGCGTGAACCTGTTGCTCGACCATCGGACAGCTTCCGGGTCGCTGAAGGTGACGCTGTTCGAAGTGGCCGACCCGGATGCTTTCCACGCCACCGTGGACGGCCGGGACGTGCTGGAAACCGATTCCTTCTGCTCCGACCCGCTGAACCGCTGCTACGAATTCAACTTCCGGCTGCCCTCCGGCACCGCCCCGGGCCCGCACGAATTGCGCGTCGCGCTGGGCAAGCGCGCGTTTCAGCCCATTACCATCGAGGTGGCGTGAGGCTCCTGCTTCCACTGGCACTCCTGGCGGCGGCTTGGATCTTGCTCCTGCCCGGGCCGGGGCCGCGCGTCATCGCGCTTCCGGCCGGCGTCATCGAACTCCACCATGAGTGGACCGTTTCGGACGGCGTGGAAGTGCGCGGAGCCGCTGCCGGCACGGTTCTGCACGCTGCCGCCGATTTTGATGGCCGCGCCCTCCTGGTGGTGCGCGGAGCCGGCGTGACGCTGCGAGGCTTCGCCATCGACGGCAACCGCGACGCGCTCGAACGCCGCACCGGCCTACCGCCTTCCGACAAGCCTTTCTCTGAATTCACACGCTCGAACGGCGTCCTGGCCGCGGGCGTTTCCGGCCTGCGCATTGAGCACGTCGCGTTCCGCAATATCGCCGGCTTCGCCGTGCTGGTCAGTCGTGCGCGCGATATCCGCATAGACCAGGTCTCGGTCGCCGCCAGCGGCTCGCGCAACCCCCTCGGCCGCAATAACTCCACCGGCGGCATTCTGCTGGAAGAGGGCACGACCCGGTTCCGGGTCACTCGCAGTCTCTTCCAAGACATCCGCGGCAACGGCGTCTGGACCCATTCGCTCTTCACATCTCCGCGCAATCAGGACGGTTGGATCGCATTCAATCGGTTCAGCAACGTCGCTCGCGACGCCATCCAGGTGGGCCACGCGACCCGCATCCGCGTCGAAGACAACCAAGGCACACGCATCGGCTACCCGGCCGAAGAGGTCGATATCGAAAACCAGGCCTACCCGGTGGCCATCGACACGGCGGGCGATGTCGACCGCACCGCTTACACGCGCAACCGCTTCACCGAAATCGACGGCAAGTGTATCGACCTCGACGGCTTTCACGACGGCGACGTGCTGGAAAACACCTGCGTCAACACTCCGGACGCGCGCCTCTACCCTTACGGCAACATCGGGATTCTATTCAACGACAGCAATCCGCACACGCGCTCCAACCGCATCCGCGTGATCGGCAACCTGCTCGACGGCGTGAAGTATACCGGCATTTTCCTGTTCGGCACGGGCCATACCATCGCGCACAACCGTCTGCTGAACGTGAATCTGGCGCACTGTAACGAGCAGGCCGCCGAGTTCGGCTGCTACTACCCGCAAGGCGAACCCGATGCGCTCGAAACGGGCATCTACCTGGGCCGCGGGATTCTCTGGCCGGAGCCCGCGCGCGGGAATGTGATCGAAGACAATGAAGTGACCGGATACCAGATGCAGAGCCGGTGCATCGGCTTTGCTCCCGGCATACAAGCTTCTGCAAATACCATCGTCAACAACCGTTGCCGGTAAGACGTCACTGCACGAATATCCAGAAGTTAGTCGAACCGATTCCAGTCGATAGGGTCAACCCGTCCGGCGAATTGAGCGCATTGGTGGGCGCCTGAAAATTCACCTGGAAGATGCCGTCCGCCAGACCATACGCTGCCGCGGCAAACGTAACCGTGAGAGGCCCGCCCTCGGCCTGGATGACGATCGTCTGTGATAGCTGCGGCAGCGGCGGCCCGTACACTTCGCCGTCAAAGCTGGCGGGTACGGTCTGCCCGCCGCCTGTGAGGTATAACGTCACGATGGATCCGGCCTTCGCCGGGTTCGACGCCGAGTTAGGCGAGAAATCGGAATTGTAAACGCCCAGCACTTCGGGAGTTATTCCGGCTGTCGAAACGGGAATCGGAACTGGATTCGAAGCCACCCCGTTGTAAGTCACCTGTACGGTCGTGGCGGTATGGCCAATGAGGGAGTATGGCACTATGCAGCCGATCTCCGTGGAGCTTACATAGAGAAGTGGCGCCGGAGTGCTATCGAACATCACGGTCACACCCGCCACCGACGTAATGACAGCGCCACCGCTGATCAAGCCCGGCGTCCTCACGGACGGACCGATACCCCGCCCCACCACGCGGATTACTTTTCCCGGTGCCAGCATCTCGGCCTGGGTCGGCGAAGGAAACGGACTGGCGCTCAGCACATTGTCGAGCGAAATCGGAACCGGGGCCGGATCGATCTTGGCCAGATACGCCTGGGTCGACGCACTATAGCCTTGGCCTGCGGTGCCCGCCACGTAAGCCATGCCGTCGGCGCCGACCGCCAGGCCATTGACCGTGTCGAAGCTCGTCGCAAAGAGAAGTTGCGTCAAGTCGGAGCTGAACTTCGAGATGAAGCCTGTGCCGGCCTGAAGTTCCAGTGGAGTGGCCATCGGGAAGCTGCCGTACCCAAAACCCGCAATCCACGGAGCCCCTGCGGTATCCACGCCAATTGCCCCGCCGGACGAGGAACAAGGGCTCCCTATATAAGTCAGGCCGGTGACCGCCGCGGCGGTTGGATTGAGCTTCATCACGAACGCGTTGCCGTCCACGCTGAATACGGGCGGTCCAAGGCTGAATTGGACGCAGGGTGTAGTCGCGCGCGGCTGAAAAGCGCCCGGCGACGCAGGTTGTGAGAAACCGGCGCTGGAGCCGGTGAGATACAGGTTTCCCGAGATGTCGCGCGCGATGGCGTTGATCTGATCGTAGTCGTTGCCGCCCAGGAACGTCGAGTAGGCCAGCCGGTCGCCCGCAGCCGAGATGCGGACCAGGAATCCGTCTCCGAAGCCACCGCCGAAAACCGGTTGCAGAGCGTCCGCCGTTACCGGGAAGTTCGGCGAGAAGGTCGAGCCCACCACCCACGCTGTGCCATCGGCGTTCGCCGCTATGCCGGAGCTGTATTCCCCGCAGCCGCCACCCAGATAGGAAGCGTACACGAGCGATCCGCCATCCGGGCTGATTTTCGCGACAAAAGCATCGCCCGTCCTCGGGTAATTGAAATAACCCGACTGCGCCGTGCAATTCGCGCCGGGAGTCTTCTGAAAAGCGCTGGCCGTGACGGGGAAATTGGTGAGCGTAGTACCCGTCACATACGCCGCGCCGCTGCTATCCACCGCGAGGCCGGTGGCCTGTTCCGAGCCGCCGCCTAGCAACGAGGCATACACCAGTTGCTTGCCGTCCGCGCTCAGCTTCGCCACGAAGGCGTTGACCGTTCCGTTCAGGCTTTTCTGAAACGCGTTGGCAGTCACCGGAAAAGTGATGGATGAGGTCGTGCCCACCACGTAGGCGCTGTTGTTTGCGTCCACAGCCAGACCGGAGACCCGTTCCGTGCCGTTCCCACCCAGGCTAGCGGAGTAGATCAACTGGTTACCCGCCGCGTTCCATTTGTTAATAAAGACATCGCCCGACGATCCGGCGATCGGGCTGAAAGGCCTTTGTCCCGCGACATAGACTCCTTGCGCATCCAGTGCCACCGCGGTCGCGGCCGAGCCTGATACACCGAACCGGTTGTCGAATACCAGCGCGGAATCCGCGGCCATGGCGGCAATCGACGCAAAAAGAACCAAAGGCATGAGGCGCAGGAGAGGACTCCCAAGCGGGGACGCGGGAACCGCTACTGCAATTATAGCGCCGCCAGATCCAGACAGTTCTGGTTGCAAGTGTGAAAGCGGATACTGTGACGGAAAGCGCCGGATTGTGGGGCAGGTTGGCAACCTGCGGCGGGTTGGCAACCCGCCTGCCGATGTTTGCAAATGGCCGTCCAGCACCGGTTGCCAACCGGCGCGCAGGATGACATCCTTCCCCGCCAATCCCGCCGTCTCACTAGTCCGAGATCAGCGTGATCTCACCAATCCCGCCTTCCACATCCACGTGGATACGAACTTTCGCGTTGTCGTAGGCGTCATTCACCCAGTGGTCGCCCTGGCGGCGCAGGCCTTCCGTATGAATCTCGCCGATGCCGCCGCGGCCGGAGGCATAGACGCCCACGTCGCGCGGCAAATGAATGGTCGCTTGCCCGACGCCGCCGCGGATGCGGACATCATAGTCGTGCTTCGGCTTCCCGCGCAGATCCATGCGCAGTTCGCCAACCCCCATCTCCACTTCAACGCGGCGCAGGTCCAAGGAGCCCAGATCCATCTGCGATTCGCCAGCGCCGAAATTTGCAATCAGATCAACGGGCACGCCGTTGGCCAGTTGGAGGTCCCAGCGGTAGGTGGTGTCGCCGATGCTCGAATGATTCTTGCCGGGCTGTTCGATGATGAGATCGCCGCTCCCGGTGGCGCCGTGGTAGCGTACTTCCGGCTTCCAGGCATCCACGTTGTACGTGAAATCGGCGCGCGCCAGTTTCTCCGCTCCGCCGCGGACTTTCAGTTCTCCCGCGCCCATACGCAGTTCCACGCGCAGGCGCTCCACGCCGTCGCGATCGAACTCGCGGAACTCGTGTCGCGTCGGACCGGTATTCACCTGAATCACGCAACTGCTCAGACACAGCGCTCCGGCGGCCACAACCAAACATCTGGAGTCCATGGAGCCTCCTTCAGTCCGCTATACGTTAATGGCGGCGCAAATGTTCCCTGGATGTTGAGAAGGCAGAAGACAGGAGTCAGAAGTCAGAAGTCAGAATGATGGAGCGCGCTTCGCGCGGATTCTTGCTCCGCTCACTTTCCGATGCAGAACGTCGAGAAGATGCGATTCAGGATATCGTCGGCGGTGGTGGCCCCGGTGATGGCATCGATGGGCCGTAGCGCGGCATAAAGATCCAGCAGCAGCATCTCGTGCGGAATGGCGGCTTCCACGGCGCCGCGCGCTTTCTCCAGATAGGCCGCGCATTCGCGCAGCAACTGCTCGTGCCGCAGACTCGTGATGAAGCCGGTCTCCTGCTCGAAGACGCCTTTGGGAGCGATCGATTCCAGGATGAGCTCGCGCAGGCACGGGATGCCTTCGCCAGTCAGCGCGGAGACGGCCACACACGCGGGAGTGCACGCGCCACTCAGGCTGCCCAGGTCGCATTTGTTGGCGGCTACCAGGTGGCGCCCTTGCGCCTGCGCGCGAGCGATCAGCGCTTCGTCCTGCGCATCGAGCGGGCGCGAAAGGTCGAGCACCACCACGACCAGGTCGGCATCGGCCATCGCCTGGTAGCTGCGTTCGATTCCCAGGCTCTCCACCATCTCCGCGGCATCGCGGATGCCGGCGGTGTCGACCAGTTTCACCGGGATGCCGGCGATGGAGGCAGTCTCAGAGACCAGGTCGCGAGTGGTGCCGGGGATATCGGTGACGATGGCGCGGTCCTGTTCCAGCAGCCGGTTGAACAAGCTGCTCTTGCCGACGTTGGGACGGCCCACGATGGCCAGCGTCAACCCCGACCGCACCACCGCGCCATATTGAAAACTCCCGGCAAGGCGGTTGATGCCGTCGCGAATGGGTGCCAGGCGGCGCAGGATCTCCGCGGGCGGAGCCACGCTGATGTCGTCTTCGGCGAAATCGATTCCGGCTTCAAGCAGCGCGATCAGTTCCAGAAACTGCTCCTTCAGCGGAGCGATGCGCCTCGAAACCGAGCCGCTTACCTGCTGCGCGGCGATGCGCGCCTGGTAGAGCGTGGTGGCTTCGATGAGGTCGCGCACGGCTTCGGCCTGGGCCAGGTCGATGCGGCCGTGCAGGAAGCCGCGCAGCGTGAACTCGCCGGGCTCGGCCAGGCGCGCGCCCGCCTCGAGGGCCCGCTCCACCGCATGGCGCAAGACCACCGGCGAGCCGTGGCAGGAGATTTCGATCAGATCCTCGGCCGTGTAGGAACGCGGGGCTTCGAAAAACGTGGCGACCACCTGGTCCACCGTGTGGCCCTGGGCATCAATTAGCTCGGCCAGTTGAGCGCGCCAGGGCTGGAGTTCGACAGGGCGGCGCAAGATCTCGCCGGCGATGCGGCGCGCGTCCTTGCCTGAGAGACGCACAACCCCCAAGCCTCCCCTGCCGGGAGGAGTCGAAATGGCGACGATGGTGTCGTTCAGTTGCAATGGGGCTATTACGGCTCGCGGAATACTTTGTGGGGCGGACCCCCTGGTCCGCAGCCGGCCCCCCGGCCGGCTTTTTGTGCGCAGCAAGAGCTTGATTCTTCGGCTCCGGAGCGGGTCCAGGGGGACCCGC
>PMTR01000047.1 GCA_003167255.1 Bryobacterales bacterium | reverse complement strand
CCCGGAGCATCGAAGGTGGTTATCTCACCGTCGGGAGCCCGCACGAAGCCATGAGCCACGCTTTTCGTGTCCATGTAGTATCCCGCGATCACCCCGAAATCGTCGATGTCCCCGGCAAGCGTGCCTTGGCCGGCGCTTGTGCCCGCGCCCTTAACGTCAAACGGCGTAGTCGAGCCGTCGGGCGTGCGCAGGAAGCCGTGCATCACGTTGTCCGCGTCAACGTACCATCCGGCGATCGAGCCCGCCGCATTGATGCCGATGGCGGATGTGCCTTGGCCGGCGCTTGTGCCCGCGCCCTTGGCGTCGATCACCGTAATCGTGCCGTGAGGATCGCGCAGGAAGACGTGATTTAGACCGTCCGCGTCACAGTAGAATCCCACGATCGAGCCTCCCGGAGTGACGCCGAAGGCCTGCGTGCCTTGCCCCGCGCCTGTGCCCGCGCCCGGAGCGTCAAATACGGCGATCTTGTATTGAGGTTTGCCAAACTGAGCGTTGGCGGTGAAGGCAACCAGCCCAATGCCCAACGCGGCAATCCACGCGGCGCGCGGATGCCGATGTCCGATTTGAGTCGTCATAACGTTTCACTTCCCTTTCGTCTTCTGGATTCTGGAGGTAGATCGGAACCTGTCTCATCGATCTGCCCTTCACTAAGCGGAAGGCGGAAAACAGCGGCGAAAGCCGTAATCGGCTTGGTGGTATACTTTTAGGCGGATTTTGGACTGTGCCGTGGATATAGCTCCGTCCGCGCCGATTACCGAGTTGCTGCTGGCTTGGCGCGTGGGGAGCCCAGCCGCGCTCGATGAACTTCTCCCGCTGGTCTACGTGGAGTTGCGCCGCCTGGCGCACCGATACGTTCGCGGCGAGCGCCCGGGAGCCACGCTGAACACCTCGGCGCTGGTTAACGAACTCTACCTTCGCCTGGTCGATTCCAGCCGGGTCCAGTGGCGCGACCGTGCGCATTTCTTCGCCGTCTCGGCGCAGTTGATGCGGCGAATCCTCGTCGATGCGGCCCGAACCCGTCATTCCCATAAGCGCGAAGGAGTCCGCATCCCGCTCGATGACGCTTTGAACTTCTACGAAAAACGCAGCGGCGGCCTGGTTGCTCTGGACGACGCCCTCAACGCGCTCGCCGCCCGGGATGAGCGGAGGGCCCACGTCGTCGAACTTCGCTTCTTCGGCGGCCTGACCGTGGAGGAAACCGCCGCGGTTCTGAAGGTTTCCTCCGACACCGTACACCGGGACTGGAAGCTCGCGAAAGTTTGGCTGCTGGGCGAACTCGAGGGAAGGCAACCACATGGCGCCTGAACGATGGCTCGAGATCGAACGCCTGTACCATGCCGCGCTCGATCAGGCGCCGGAGCAGCGCCGCGGGTATCTTCAAGCATCCTGCGGCGCCGATGAAGGTCTGCGCCAGGAAATCGAGGGATTGCTGGAGCGTGAGAAGCGGTCGCGGGACTTCCTGGAAAAGCCGGCGATCCAGATCGCTGCCCAGCAAGAGAGCACGATGCTGGGACGTTCGCATGAACCAGCGAGCGAATTCCGGCTGGCGCCGGGCGCCCGGCGCGGCCCTTACGAGATTTTGAAGCCGCTGGGAGCTGGCGGAATGGGCGAGATTTATTGTGCGCGCGACAATCGGCTCGGGCGCGCCGTGGCGCTAAAAATCCTCTCCGGGCGCATGCTGAACCAGCCCGCAATCCGCGGCCGTTTGGAAAGTGAGGCGCGAGCCATCTCCAGCCTGAATCACCCCAACATCTGCACGCTCCACGATATTGGACGGGAGAATGAAATAGATTATTTGGTAATGGAGTTTGTGGAGGGCCAGACTCTCGCGCAGCGTATCAAACAGGGACCTGTTCCCTATCGGGAATTGCTGCGCATCGCGATCCAGATCTCGGAAGCCCTGGATTACGCGCACCAGCATGGCGTGGTTCATAGAGATCTAAAGCCCGGAAACATCATGCTCACCGAACGGGGAGTGAAGTTGGTGGATTTCGGACTAGCGCGCTGGCGCGAGGAGACTCAAGAGTTCAGCACTGTCACGCCCACCGGCGTGCTCTCTTCCTTGACCTTGACAGGCATCGTAGTAGGTACGCCGCAGTACATGGCGCCGGAACAGATCGAACGCGGCCGGGTGGACGGCCGGACCGACATTTTCGCGCTGGGCGCGGTGATTTTCGAAATGGCCACAGGGCGGAAGGCGTTCGAGGGCAAGACGTCCAGTGAGGTCACGCGCGCCATCCTGGCCAGTGAGTCGCGCAGCGTTGCGAATCTCGAGCGCTCCATTCCACCGGACCTGGAACAAGTAGTGCGGTGCTGTTTGAGGAGATCACCGGCGGAGCGTTGGCAGTCGGCAAGCCAACTGGCGCGGGAATTAAGGCGCCTGGGGGAGTGTGCCGAACACCGAGCCGCGCCCCTATCGCGCCTAGGACGGAGTTTGGGTGCCGCGGTTGTTTTGGGGCTGCTAGCCGCCGGTCTTATTAGTCGCCTGCCAGTCGCCAGGATTCAGTTCAGGCACGATCTGAAACCTCAGATTCTGCACAGCTTCAACGGCGCGGACGGAGAGAGACTGATAGGCGGCGTAGTGTTGGGCCAGCGGCAAGTGTTCTATGGCGCTACCGTTCACGGCGGGGTCTCTGGACAAGGTGCCGTGTTTGCGTTATCGCCGCCTGCGATGCCGGGGCAGCCTTGGGGCGCGACCGGGCTGTACAGCTTTAGCGGCACCGACGGATTTGAACCGTTTGGTG
>PMTR01000199.1 GCA_003167255.1 Bryobacterales bacterium | reverse complement strand
TGGAGCAGCGGGCGTCGGCAAAAGTGCCGCCGCGGCACGCAAGAGTGCGTGCGCCACGTCCGCCACTCATCCAAATGTGCAGTTATTCTTGCGCCGGCCCTAAGCCTTTTTCATCGCGCGGTTAGCCGCTTCCCTCGTTTACCACCAGCCAGAAGACGTCCGGCCGCGCGTAGCGTCCCGCGACGTCCAGATCGAACTTTCCTTCGGAGATCTCGCCCGCGTCCAGGTCCGCCGTCAGGATGCATTCCTCATTGATAGCCGCTCGTTCATACCAGTTCCAAACGGAGTTGTCTTCCAATAGCGACGGCCGCACGTTGCATGGTATGCAGCGTCACGCCCGTATTCTTGGGGTCCAGCAGGCGATCGAGCGCGCGCCTGCTGGTCTGCATCCGCTCCGCCATTGCAGACTTGGTAAGACTCTCTTTCTCCATTGCGGCTTTGATCTGGTCCGCCAGAGCCTGCTTCAGCGCTTGTTCCTCGCATGTCTCCAGAATGCCTTCCTCAGCCAGGAAGCCATCGAAGGACGAGCTTATTCTCCCTTTCTTCTTCCGAGCCATTTTTCTACTCCACTCCCTTCATGCGTTCAAGCTTCAGATAACCGAGCACCACCGTAATAGGGTTTAGCCGCTTCCCTCATTTACCACCAGCCGGAAGACGTCCGGCCGCGCGTAGTGCCCCGCCACGTCCAGATCGAACTTTCCTTCGGCGATCTCGCCCGCGTCCAGGTCCGCCGTCAGGATGCATTCCTCGTCGTAAACCGGACCCGCCAGCACCTTGCCCAACGGTCCCACCATCACGCTGCCGCCGCGGATCGTTTCCCGCGCCCCCGCACCTTCCGGCCGGCTATACTGGCACGCCGAAAGGACGAAGCAGCGGCCTTCGAGCGCGATGTGCTGCATGCTCGCCTGCCAAATCTCCCGGTCGTCCACGGTCGGCGCACAATAGAACTGGATGCCTTTCGCGTACATCGCCGCGCGCAGCAGCGGCATGTAGTTCTCCCAGCAGATCACCGCGCCGATCTTTGCGAAGCCGGTTTCGATCACCGGCAGCGTAGTGCCGTCACCGAAGCCCCAAATCAGCCGCTCCATCGCTGTCGGCATCAACTTGCGATGCTTGCCCGCCAGCGTTCCGTCGGGCGCGAAGAACAGCACCGTGCAATATAGCGTGCCGCCATCGCGTTCGATGGCGCCCATCACCACCCAGGCGCCGTGCGTCCGCGCCGCTTCACCCAGTCGCGCCGTGCCGGGGCCGGGCACGTCCAGCGCGCTCTCGAAATACCGGCGGAACAGCTTGCGGCCCTCCGGCGTGCGCGAACCCACCAGCGTTCCGAAATCGGCGCCCTTCGGATACCCGCCTGCAAAGGCTTCCGGGAAGACAATCAGCTTGGCGCCGCCGGCCGCGGCTTCCGCGATCAGCCGTTCCGCTTTGGCGAGGGTCCGCTCGCTGTCGAACAGAATCGAACCGGCCTGCACCACGGCTACGCGTACGGAAGGCATGGCCGCTTCATTTCCCCTTGATCGCGAAATCGAAAACCTGGATGTTCACCTTGCCGTCCGTGAACTCCACCACCGCGTATTCGCCCGGCTCCAGCTTTTCCTGCGGCCAGATCTTGTAGAGTCCCTCGGCCATCTCCCGCCGCAGAATGTCCACCATGGTGCGCTCTTCCTCCACCAGGTCTTTGACCACCGGGTTGTAAGTGAGATTCTCGACGATCCGCACTCCGCCCTTGGTCGTCAGCTTGACGATGCCGAAACCTTCGGGCTCGGATAGTTGGATGTAAAATTCCTGCTCGGGGTCCGAAAAGACGTTCAGCGAGTGCGACCCGTTCAGCTCCAGCGTCCCCTTGCCGTTGAGAAACGGCCCCACCATCTTCTGCAGCACCATGCGGCCTTTGTTGGTATGCACCGAGACTTCGCCGGCCTTGAGGATCTTGGTGGTCTTGTCTTCCACCCAGTAGACGCCCGGGTCCTGCGGAATTCGGCTCACTTCGGCCCGCGCGGCCTTTTCCGCGGCCGCTTCCTCGCCGCTGGCCTTGGCCTCCTTATCCACCGCGGCCTGCCGTTCGGCGGCTTCGCTTTCCGTCCGCTTCAGGTCTACCAGATCCAGCGGGATCTCTTCCCAGTCGCTACGCTCCACGCTGTAATAGCGGACCCGGTCGGCCTGCACCTGGTATTCGCGCACCATGTGATACGTGCCGTCCTTCAAATACAACCGGACATTTGCCGCCCACGCCACTAACGCCAGCGCGGCCAGCGTCAACCAGAGCTTGCGCATACCCTACCGACTACTTTACCGTAAGTAGGCTAGGCCTCCCGGGCTGGCTCCGGTCGCTCCGGGCTGGCCTGGGGGCAGGGGCGGCCGCTATGAGAATGCCAGCGAGGTTGTGCGCGCCGCGCTGCGAACCTTGGAGAGGGACGAGGAGCAGTACGAGGCGAAACTGGTGGCATTGCGCGCAGCAATAGACGAGGGCGATGTGTTCGCCTACGTTCGGGAGAAGCTCAAACTTCCGAAGACGAAGCGTTAGACCGTGGCCCGATCTCGCTTTTCCCGCCGCGCCCGGGCTGACCTGCTGAGCATCGCCGCGTATACCCTTCAGACATGGGGCCCGGCACAAGCCAACGACTACATCGAACAGATGGAGGGCTGCTGCCGGCTGCTTGCACGCAACCCGCTGCCAGGCCGATCCTGCGACGACGTGCGCGTGGGACTGCGCAGGATGGAAAAGGGCAAACACGTCATTTTCTATAGGCAAGCGCCTGGGGGAATTCGAGTCGTGCGCATCCTGCACCAGCGGATGCGGCCTGCTCGACACGTGATGGACGAACCGGATGATTGCCCCGGGCCAGATCGGGAATAGACTTCAGTTTACGCCTCTGGCTTAGTACACCGTTTCATAAATACACTTTCGTATTCTGCGAAGAACGCTCCCTTACGGTCGCGGCTCGGATCGGAGCCGCGCGCGTTAGCAAGCGGTCTTGGATACGTTAGCGAACTTCTGAGGTGACGTACTTAGTTCGTCAGCTCGCCCTTCTCTAAATGATGCATCTTGGTTGCGAACTGGGCGGCGTGAGGGTCGTGCGTCACCATCACTACGGTTTTGCCAAACTCCTTGTTCAGGCGCCCCAGAATGGTGAGCACTTCGAGCGCTGAGGTGGCGTCCAGGTTGCCGGTGGGCTCATCGGCCAGTATCAGCGACGGGTCGGTGACAATCGCGCGCGCCATGGCGACGCGCTGCTCCTGGCCGCCGGAAAGCTGTCGCGGCAGGTGATGCAATCGATCTCCGAGGCCCACCAGCTTCAGCGCGGTGGTGGCGTGCTCGATGCGCTCGGACTTCCTGAGATTCGTCAGCTTGAGCGGGAGCTCGACATTTTCCAGCGCGCTGAGCACCGGAATGAGGTTGAACTGCTGGAAGATGAAGCCGACGTTTTCGTTGCGCCAGTGGGCGATCTGGCGGTCGTTGAGCTCACGCAGCGCGTGGCCCAGGACGCGAATCTCGCCGCCGGTGGGCCGGTCCATGGCGGCGATGAGGTGCAGCAGCGTCGACTTGCCCGAACCGGATGGGCCCATCAGCGCCACGAACTCGCCCTTGGCAATTTCCAGGTTCACATCCTTGAGCGCGACCACGTGGAACTCGTCGCGGATGAACTCTTTGGTCAATTTAGTGGTTTGAATGATGGCTTCGCTCATAGGGTTCATGCCTTGGTGCGTACTTTGTCGCCGTCCTTCAGGCCGGCCGGAGGTGTGACGATGAGGTCTTCGCCACCGGTCAGGCCCTCTTCGATGCGAATTCCCTGACCGCTGGTCGAGCCGGTCTTCACGGCGCGGCGCACGGCCTTGCCCTCGAACAACACGAAGACGGCGCCCTCTTTCACCGCGGAAGCGGGGATGATCACTACCGGTCTGGCGGCGGCGCCGGTATCGTTGCCCGGCTTCTTCTCGGCCAGAAACGCCACGCTGGCGTTCATCTCCGGCCGCAGATGGCTGTCGGGCTTCTGCACCTTCACTTTGATCTGCACGGTGGCCTTCTGCCGGTTGGCTTCGGGCGAAATCTCCTTAATGAAGCCGTCGTACTTGAGGTCGGGGAAGGCGTCGGTGGTGACGGTGCCGTGCTGGCCGGAATGGAGCTTGGCGAAATCGTTCTGGCTGATGTCGAGCTCCACTTCCAGGTCGTTGAGGTCGGCGATGGAAACCACGTAGCCCTTGGCGCCGCGGTCGCCCACAAAACTGGTGGTGACGAATTCGCCCTTCTCCACGGCGCGTTCCAGAATGGTGCCGGTGACGGGCGCGCGGATCACGGTGTTGGCCAGGTTGGTTTCGGCATACGCCAGCGCTCCCTTGGCCTGCTGCACCTGGCCGCGCAGGGAATCGATTTCCTCCTGGCGTGGGCCGAGCTTCACCAGCTCGTAGGCCTTCTGCAGAGCGTTGACCTTGTGAACGGCGGAGTCGTAGCGCCCCACGGCATCGTCGACGGTCTGCTGGGAACCCACGTGGTCCCGCAGCGTACTGCGGGCGCGGTCGAGGTTCACGCGGGCATTTTCCAGGTCGGCTTTGGCGGAATCCAGATTGGCCAGCGCCTGGGCGATCTCTTCGGGGCGGGATCCGTGCGTGGCTTCGTCCAGCTTGGACTGCAAGGAGGCGAGCTGGCCCTTAGCCTGCGTGAGGTAGGCCTGATACTCGTCGTCTTCCAGGCGGACCAGGACCTGGCCCTCGGTGACGCGGTCGCCTTTGTCGACACCGATCCAGATCACTTTGCCAACCACTTTGGCGGCCAGTTCGATTCTGTGGGCTGCCACAATGTAGCCGGTGGCGTTGAGGATCACGCCCTCCGGGGCGTTCGCGGCGGAAACGGCGGTGACGCGGCGCACTTCCACCACCGGCGCGGAATCGAGCTTGCCGGAGAGTAGTTGCCACGCGCCCAGGCCCACCAGCAGGAGGACGCCGGAGACGATCCAGATGGTGGCCCATTTGGAAGGTCCCGAGGGGCGGCGCGTGCGGTCGATTTGCAGATTCTTGAGTTCGGCATCCATGACGGGCCTACACCTCCCGCAGCGCGGTGAGGATTTGTTTGCGCGCCGCGTTGCTGGCGGGGAAGAGTCCTCCCACACTGCCCAGGATGACGGCGAAAGCCACGCCGGCGAGCATGATCTGCGGGGTCACGCGGAAACCGAAGGCCATCTCGGCGAAGTTTCCGTTGCCGATGGCGGTGGTGACGCTGTTGAGCGGCAAGGCCAGCAGGCAACCCAGCAGCCCGCCCAGCGTGGAGAGCAGCACGGACTCCACCAGGAAGCTGAAGAGGATGCTGCCGCGCGAGAAACCCAAGACGCGCAAGGTGCCGATCTCACGGGCGCGGCGGGCCACCGCGGCGTACATGGTATTCATGGCGGCGAAGCTGCTACCGATGGCCATGATCACGGCTACGATCAAGCCGGTATACTCCAGGGGCTTGGCGTTGCCGGTCTGCTGGTCGTAATACTCGGTTTCCGGCATCGCGTGGACGGCCAGGCGCTGGTCGTCATTCAGGCTTTGGATGAGGGCCTTGGCGGCGACCGCGTCGGTGGCTTTGACCAGGCAGGAACTGACGGTCTGGACGCGGTTGAGGTCGGCGCTGACCTGGTTCAGATCGCCCCACACCTCGCTGTTCTGAACGCCCCCGCCGGCGTCCATCACACCGACGATCTCCCAATCGCTGCGGCCGAAATGGACCTTCCTGCCGATCTGCGCGTCGGGGAAGCGGCTGGCCACAGACTTGCCCACCACCACTTCCTTTTGGCCCTGCTGGAACCACCGCCCACGCGAAATATGCACGTTGGAGCGCATCTCAACGCCTCTCTGATCCAGGCCGCGCACGTTGAGGTTGGCGCCGTCGGGATTGTCGACGCTGGCCAGAATCATGACCGTGACCACTTCCATGGAGGCCACCGGCTGGCCATCGCTGCCTGTCGCGATGCCGGCCTTGAACTTCAGGTCCTGAAACTGCTCGCGGGTGAAGAGGCTCACCAGCTCCGACTCGGCCCCTTGGCGCAGCACCAACACGTGCAGCGGATCGCCCGAAACCGACAGCGTGGTGCGCAGGCCGTTCACCAGCGAGAGGATCGCCAGCAGCACCGCCACCGTGAGACCGATGCCCAGGGCTGTCATGATGGTGGTGGTCTTGCGGACTACCAGGTTGCGCAGGTTGTAAGCGAGGGGAATGGCCATGGCGGTTAGTCCGTACTCCGAAGGGCTTCGACGATAGTGGTGCGCGAGGCGTTCAGCGCCGGCACCAGGGAACTCATCACGCCGATAATCCCCGCCGCCAGGACGCAGACCAGCGCCACCGACGGATCAAAGACATGGATCGCCGGCAGGAAGCCCCCAAACGGGCTCTTGGCCACGCCCTGCATCAGCAGCGTCGAGATCAGGTAGCCGATAATGCCGCCGGCCATGGAGATGGCGCAGGCCTCGCCGAGAATCATAATCAGGATGGAAGCGGGGGTGAAGCCCAGAGTCTTGAGGATGCCGACTTCGCGCGCTCGCTCGCGCACCGACATAGCCATGGTGTTGGCGGAGACCAGCAGGATGGTGAACAGCACGGCGCCGGAGATGGCCACCAGGAACATCTTGACGTTGCCCAGCAGGGCCAGGAAGCCCACCACGAAAGCCTGCTCGGATTCCGTCTTGGTCTGCGCGGTGGAGTTGCGGAACTGGTCGTCGATGGCCGTCGCGATGCGCGCTGAGTTGGCGGGGTTGTCGATCAGGATGTCGTACATGATGACATTGCCGCGGCGCCGCTCGGGCATGGTCTGTTCCAGATACTCGTAATCGAAGTACATTTCGTCGCTGTTGCGGGGGCTGTCGAAGATGCCGCGGATGGTGAACTCGTAGTTGCCGGGGAAGATGTCGCCGGTCATATTGAGGCGGTCGCCCACTTTGAAACCGAAGGTCTTGGCCAGGTCGCGGCCCACCACGCAGCCGGCGCGGTCGCGCTCGAAAGCCTTCTTCTGATCCTCGGGCATGTGGAGTTCGCTGAAGATGGTGAAGAATTTGTCCGGCTCAATGCCGTAGCGGGGGAATTGGTTCTTGGGGTCGCGCGCATCCTTATATACACCGCCGAACCACTGGGAAACCATGACCACACGCACCCCGGTCACCTGTTTGATTTGGGCGCGGTAGGAGAGCGGCATGGAGACGGTGAAGGAGATGCGGTTGCGCGCTACCAGCCGAAGCGCCTGTTCGGGCGTAGGGTCGCTGAGGAAGAACGCGTGAAACATGGCCACCATGACGCCCAGCAGGCACATGGAAATCCCGATGCTGGCGATGGTGAGCACGGTCCGTCGCCGGTTACGCCAGCAGTTCTTCAGAATCAGGGGCAGATATCGGAACATGGAGTGAATCCGTATTGTACCGTTTTGAGGTTAGCAGCTTCGCTTGCGGAAGAATCCCGATCGGCGACGAAACGGCGATTGGCGGGATGAGCCGCCGGATTTTCGCGACGGAACCAGAGCCGCGACCGTCAGGGAGCGTTCACGTTCAATTAAAGTTCGCGAGACACCCGGCGGCACTGCCGGGCTTGCATTCGGGCTTCGATGGGCGTAGTCTGGCCCGATAGGCACTCGGGAGGCGGACGATGTTCACGCTCAAGCCACTATCGAAGGACGCGGTTCCGGGAGCGATTGTCAGGGCGGAGCGCTACCGCCTGCTGAACGAGCCGTGGCAGGCGGAGAGCATCTGCCGCGACGTGCTGGCAGTGGAGCCCGATCACCAGGCGGCCCTGGTTTTGCTGATTTTGGCGCTGACCGACCAGTTCGACCGCGGCATTTCCGCCAAGGACGCGATGGACGTGGTGGCGGGTCTGAAAGGGGAATACGAGCGCGCGTACTATTCGGGCATCGTGGACGAGCGGCGCGCCATGGCGCTGCTGCGGCAGACCGATTACCGGTCGGGTCACGTGGTGCATTCGCTGTTCCGGCACGCCATGGAGTGGTATGAGAAAGCCGAGTGGTTGCGGCCGCCGGGGAATGACGACTCGCTGCTGCGCTGGAATACGTGCGTAAGAGTGTTGCGGAGAAATCCGCATCTAGGGCCGATGCAGGAGAAAGAGCACGTCGTGGAATCGGACTAAGAGCCGGCTGCGGGCGCTTCGCGCAAGGAGCTGTCAGAGGTACAATAACCCGTGCGGCTGGTATCGTATTTTGCGGGTGTCGGCCTTATAACCTGTCTCATGATAGCGTGCGCGCTGCCGTTCGCAGTCGCGGCGGTTTGGCAGTCTCGCGCGAACAACTGGCGGCTGTTTTCGCTGGTCGGGGTTTTGTTGTTCATTCAGACAGCCGTCACTTATCTTCCACCCATTAATGGCTTCGGACACCTGCATTGGAATTGGCAGGGGTGTCTTCTTTCGGTCCTGTGGCCTTTGCTGCTGGTTCGCTTGGTGCCCGCAGTCTCGCTGCCCTCTATCGGTGTCACTTCGAGACTTCGGCGGGGGTGGCTCAAACCCTCAATCATTGCGCTGTTAATCGCCGTGTCAGTGCCGGCAGTGTTTTTTGCACTTGGTTCCCGGGTGAAGTTGACCGCCGAAGGCTGGATTTATCTATCCACGATGCCGGGGCTGGCCGAGGAGTTGGTATTCCGGGGAGTAATCCAGTCCTTGTTGAATCGCGCTTTTCCCAGATCGTGGTACTTGGCGGGCGCACCATGCGGCTGGGGGCTTGTTGTCACCGCGGTCCTGTTTGCCGGTGCCAATGGTCTCGTTGCCGTGGATGCGCAGCTTCATCCGCGCATGGTCCTGCATGCTGGCATCGCCCCGCTGCTGATGAGTCTGGTATCGGGATGGGTTCGCGAGCGCACTGACAGCATTTGGCCGTCGGTCTTTGGTCACAATCTGAGCAATCTCGTAATCCCCGGCGCTACCATCTGCTCAGCGATAGTGCATTGACTGGATCGCGTCGACTTTCAGCACTCGCCACGAGGCTCGCGCTCCCCCTTACACTCCCCCCGCCAAATGCAGCACCGTGAACGCCGCCCAGGCGATCGCCGCCGCCGCCGGAATTGTCATCACCCAGGCCCACAGAATATTGGCCGCCATACCCCACCGCACCGCTTTCATCCGCTGGATGCTTCCCACTCCCGCAATGGCTCCCGCAATCGCGTGCGTCGTTGAAACCGGCAGCCCCAGGCGCGTCGCCAGCAATACCGCAATCGCCGCGCCGGTTTCCGCGCAGAACCCGCTCCGCGGCCGCAGCCGCGTCAGCCTGCCGCCCATGGTCCGCACAATCCGCCAGCCGCCGCTCAGCGTCCCCAGCGCGATCGCCGTGTATGCCGCCATAATTACCCACAACGGGATCTCAAAGCTCTTCTGGAACCCCGACGTCACCAGCACGCCCGTGATCAATCCCATGGTCTTTTGCGCGTCGTTAGACCCGTGTGACAGGCTGAACAGCGCCGCCGAAATCAACTGCAGCTTGCGGAAATACACGTCCATCTTCTTGGGAGAGGTGTGACGGAAGATCCAGAACACCGCAACCATCAACGCGTACGCCGAAACCATTCCGATCAACGGCGCGCAGAAAATGAACAGCACGGTCAGCGGCCACTGCCCCACAATCAGCCCGTCGAGCGTGTGCTGGAAGCCCTTCGTCCAGGCAGCGTGCGCCATGGCTGCGCCCGCGTATCCCCCAATCAGCGCGTGCGATGAGCTGGTCGGCAGCCCCCACCACCACGTGATCAGGTCCCACACAATGGCTCCCACCAGGCCCGCCAGAATCACCCACGGCGTTACCAGGCTCATGTTGACGAACTCTTTGCCCACCGTCCTCGCCACGGCCGTCCCGAACACGAACGCCGCCGCGAAATTGAAAAATGCCGCCCAGAACACCGCCTGCAGCGGCGTTAACACGCGCGTCGCCACAATCGTCGCGATCGAATTGGCAGCGTCGTGGAACCCGTTGATGTAGTCGAAGATCAGCGCAATCGTAATGATCACGAGGGCCAGTGTCCAGGGTGTCATCGGTTTTCGTATGGGCCGCGTGGCGCTTCCCGAGCCCCGCCGCGCTCGCGGCCGCTCAACTGTTTTTCACCGTCACGTTCTGCAGCACGTCCGCCACGTCCTCGCAGCAATCGATGGTGTTTTCGAAGAATTCGTAGACTTCCTTCAGCTTGATCAGCGTGATCGGGTCCTTCTCTTTGTTGAACAGGTCCACCACCGCGCTCCGCCCAATCAGGTCCGCGTCGTTCTCCAGCTTGTTGATCTCAATCGAGTGCTCCATCAGCGGCTTTCCCTTCTCCAGCGCCTCGAACGCGTTCCGCAGCGCCCGCGCGCAGGCCGCCACAATCTCCGCCAGCGTCACCATGTTCGCCGGAATCGGTTCGATGCGGTACGACACCAGCCGGTGCGCCGTGTCTTCAATTCCGTCCATCACGTTGTCCAGCGCGGCCGAAAGATTGTGGATATCCTCCGGATCGATCGGCGTAATGAACGTCTGGTTCAGCCGGATGAAGATCTCGTGGATCACCTCGTCGGCCTGCCGCTCCAGTACGTTGATCTCAGTGGCGCATCCCGCCATGCGCGAATTCCCCGCCTGCACCCCGGCCAGCAGCAGCCGCGACGCCTGCGAGATCAGCTCAACCTGTTTCAGGAATAAGTGATAAAACTTCTCTTCGCGTGGAAGCAGTCTCATAAGCAGGGTCTAGAGAGAGAACCCCATCTTAATCGCATGATCGCAATCGGGTCAAATTACAGATCCGTGACAATCGGCAGCAGCTCGGGCTTCTCCAGGTGCAGCAGACGCGGATCCAGTAATCGGCTCCCATCCACGTTCCCCATCGCCGCCAGAATGTTTTCCTTCAGGTGCGGATACTCCCGCTCCAGCTCCGCGAACATGCCGCGCAGCGCCCGCCGCACCGTCCCCGTCTTTTGCGAACAGCCGCACGGCACCAGCGGCACACCCATCTGTTCCGCATACGCCCGCGTGATGTCCTCCGTCACGAACACCAGCGGCCGGATCAGCCGGTAATCCCGATTCCGCGATGTCGTTACCGCCGGCAGCGCGCTCAACCGCCCCGTGAACATCGTGTTGCGCAGCAGCGCTTCGCAGAAATCGTCGGCCGTGTGCCCGAAGGCGATCACGTTCGCGCCCAACCCCTTGGCGATCTCATACACGGCCCGCCGCCGGTACCGGCTGCACAAATCGCACCCATGGTCCGGCTCTTCCTCCAGCAGCCGCATCGATGGCGCATCCCGGAAGTACGTCCAAGCTACTCCGCGTTCTTTCAGGTATTCTCCCAGCGGCGAGATCGGCCGCAGAAACTTCCCCTGCTCCACCGTGAACGCGCACACCGAAAAGTCGATCGGCGCCCGCTTGTGCAACAGCAGCAGCGCCCCCAGCAGCGTCGCCGAATCTTTCCCCCCGGAGAGCGCCACCGCCACCCGGTCGCCGTGGCGGATCATTTTGAAGCGTTCCACCGCCTCCCCCACCTTCCGCAGCAATGTCTTTTCCAATTCCATTTGCTCTTATGTTGGCACAATTCAGGCGTGGGACGGCCGCCTTTCGTGGTCATGCCCCGGTAAGGAACGGCTGCTTGACAGACGACAAACACCGATCGTTTGTCCCACTCGTGGCTAGGCTATGGCCAGCACTTCCCGCAGTTTTCTGGCGAGGCTTTCGCGGCTGAAGGGCTTGGGCAGAAAATTCACGCCCGCATCCAGCACACCGTGGTGCACCACCGTATTCTCGGTGTAGCCGGAGAGGAACAGCACCTTTGTGCCGGGCCGCTCGACCAGCAACCGGTCCGCCAACTGACGCCCGCTCATAACCGGCATGACCACGTCGGTGAGCAGCAGGTTGATGGCTCCTTGGTGCGTCTGCCCGATCTCCAGAGCCTCGGCGCCGCTTGATGCGGTCAGGATAACGTAGCCCAGTTGCTGCAGCATGTGCACGGTCAACTCGCGAACCGCCTTCTCGTCTTCCACGACCAGAATGGTCTCGCTTCCGGCGCCCTTCGCCAGGCCGGAATCGCCCTCCGGCGAACCGCCGGTGAGCTCGGCGACGCGCGGGAAGTAAAGTTTGAAGGTAGTGCCTCTCCCAGGCTCGCTGTAGACCCAGATATCGCCGCCGGTCTGCTTGATCATGCCGTACACGGTGGCGAGGCCCAAGCCCGTGCCTTTGCCTTTTTCCTTGGTGGTGAAGAACGGCTCGAAGATCCGGCGGCGCGTCTCCGCGTCCATGCCGTGCCCGGTGTCGCTCACCGCAATCATTACAAATTCACCGGGACTCACGCCCATGTGGGTGCGGGCATAGTTTTCGTCCAGGCATACATTTTCGGTCTCGATGGTCAGCCGCCCGCCCAGCGGCATGGCGTCGCGCGCGTTCACCGCCAGGTTTACCACGGCCTGCTCCACGTGGAGCGGATCGGCCTTGATGTTGCCAACCTCGGGGCCCAGCCGCAGCACCAGTTCCACGTCTTCTCCGATTAACCGGTCCAACATTTTCTGGGTCTGGGCGAGCACGGTGTTGACGCTGACTACCCGCGGCCGCATGATCTGCCGGCGGCTGAAGGCCAGCAACTGGTTGGTCAGGGCGCCGGCGCGGTCGGCGGCTTTGAGAACCTCTTCGGCATAGCCGCGCAGCGGATCGAGCGCCGAGAGCTCATCGAGGATCATGCGGTTGTAGCCGGAAATCACCGTCAGCATGTTGTTGAAGTCGTGCGCCACGCCTCCGGCCAGCCGGCCGACGGCTTCCATCTTCTGCGCGTGCAGCAACTGTTCCTCGAGGTGCTTGCGCTGGCTGATATCGCTGACGAAGGCAATTGCGTACCCGCCTCCCTCGGCTTCCACATAGCTGAGGCTCACTTCCACGGGGAATTCCGTGCCATCCTTGCGGCGCGCCGCCAGGTCGAGTCCGCTCCCCATCGGGCGGATGCGCGGACGCGCGAAGTAGTCATCGCGTTCGTGGACATGGTGGCCGCGCTTCGAATCCGGCAGCAGCATTTCGATCCGCGCGCCCAACAGCTCCTCGCGTGAGTACCCGAAGATCTCATCCGCGCGGCGGTTGGCCAGCACGATGCGGCCGGCGCGGTCCACGGCCACAATCGCCTGTGACGCCGATTCCAGCAGAGCCACCACCAGGTGCCCGGCCTTATCGATAAGCGCCGGCATGTCGCGGCTTGGGTTCTTAGTGTCCGCCGGTGGTGGGCCGGCTTCGAAATGATCCATCAGATTGCCCTCGAGTGCTGCCCATCTATTTTCCACTACCGGGCCTTCCCGGTGCAAGAAGAAGCCCGCGGCTGTAGGATGAATACTTGGAGGGTGGATTGGCATGTTCCGACGCTTATTGGCGGTTGCGCTGTGGGTGGCCCCTGCCGTGTTCTGCGCGGACAAGAGCATTCTGGAATTGCAGCGCGATGTGGCTGCGCTGCAGGAGCAAGTCAGGGGCTTGCAGAAGTCACTCGACGACAAGTTCGCGGACCTGGCGCAGAAGCAGGCCGACCAGGTGCGCGCCGCCGCCGAGCAGTCCGGCAAGTCTCTGGCCTCGATCGGCGACCGCATGCAGAAATCGATCCAGGATCGGCAGGACCAGGAGAGTCAGAATTCGATCGCCATGGCGGGGATGGGAGCGCGGCTGCAAGGCATCTCCAGCGATGTCGCCACCATCAAGGATTCGCTTGCCGATCTCAATACCACCCTCGCCAAACTGGCCACGCAGATTACCGACCTGGCCAACGCCGTGAAAACCATGCAGACTCCCGTGGCGCCTCCCTCCGGACAAGCCACGCTGGACCCCAATGCGCCACAGATTTCCGCCTCGGACCTGATGTCGAGCGCGGAGCGCGACCGCAGCGGCGGGTCGCTCGACCTGGCGCTCCAGGAGTATCGTGATTTTTTGAAGTGGTATCCCAACGATGGGCAGGCTTCCGAGGCGCGGTACCGCATCGGCTGGATTCAGTATTCGCTGAAACACTGGGATGAGGCGGCCACCTCATTCGACCAGGTGGTCGAGAACTACGCGGAATCCAACCGGATTGCGGAATCGCTCTTCTACAAAGGAAAGAGC
Source organism: Bryobacterales bacterium (assembly GCA_003167255.1). Classification (GTDB taxonomy): domain Bacteria; phylum Acidobacteriota; class Terriglobia; order Bryobacterales; family Bryobacteraceae; genus PALSA-129. Next base: position 222 of record PMTR01000199.1, on the reverse strand, counting down.
CTGGTGGAACTGGGGCGCTGGCCGGAGGCCAACGACGCGTTCAGGCTGCTGCGGCAGCGCTTCCCCGGGAGTCCGCTAGCCAAAGAGAGCGCGGGAATCAAACCGCCCGCGGGCAAGAAGTGAGTGGTGTGCACGCACTCCTCGATTGGTAGCGCCGGCGGTCTTCGCCGCCGGTTCATTCTTTGAAGATGGTCAAGCACGTACAAGACACCGGCGGTAGAG
>PMTR01000162.1 GCA_003167255.1 Bryobacterales bacterium | reverse complement strand
CTCGACTCTACCGCCGGTGTCTTTTACGCGCTTGATCATCGCCACTCCTCGGCCCAAAGTCACCGTTACGCTACAGTAAAGTCTTGCCCGTTCCTTCCATCACTTCCGGGATTGCTATCCCCTTACTGGCCACGGCTGTGGGCGTGGCCGGCGCGGCCCTGGGCGTGTGGCTCACGGGGTTGCGCGAGCGCGCGCGTCTGGTGGTGCCGCTGAGCGCCGGCGTGCTGCTGGGCGTGGCGCTCTTCGGATTGCTGCCGGAATTGGCGGAACAAACCGGCTGGCTGGCAAGCGGCGCGCTGTTCGTGGCCGGGTATGGATTGCTGATCGCGATCAACCGGTACGCGTACCCGGTTTGCCCGACGTGCGCGCACAACCACGACCACGACGCCTGCTCGACGGAACTGCACGGATTCGCGGGTCCGCTGATCGCGGCGGCGGCGGTGCATAGCCTGTTGGATGGCTGGAGCGTGGCCACCGTGCAATCGGTCGCGCCGCTGGGGTTGCGCGTTGCGGTGCCGCTGGCGGTAGCGCTGCACAAACTGCCTGAGGGCATCGCGCTGGGCGGAATTCTGCGCGCGGCCGTGCGGAACCGCGGAACCGCCATGGGCTGGTGCGTGGTGGCCGAGGGCTCCACGCTCTTGGGCGGCGTGGCGGGACTGCTGGCAGCTTCCCATCTGGGAACGCGCTGGATCATGTACCCGCTGGGCCTGACGGCGGGCTGGTTGGCTTACCTGGGTTACCACGCGGTCCACGAAGAGTGGAAGCGGCGCGGCCCCGCACTGACGTTCCTCTCGGCGGCGGCGGGCGTAGCCGGCGCGGCGGTAATTCAGCGCGGTGCCGAAGCCTTATTCCGATAAATCAAACTGAGAGGCGTCCTCGCCACCACGCTGTATCCGGCCAGCCAGACGCGGAGTTCGGGGTAAGTGTCGAGCGCCAGACGCGGATTGGCGAGGCTCAGGCTGTCGACAATGAAAGCCGGATGCGTAGCGGCCAGTTCCACGCGGTTGCGCGCCGCCCAATCGGGAATCAGCGAGACGGCGTCGCGCAGATGGCGATCGGCCGGCACGCCCGTGAGTGGCTGCGAATCCCAACAGCGCGAATCGACCGGCAGTCGCGTATAGACGAAGAGGCCGGGGCGGTATCCCCACACGAACAGCGTGTCGCCAGCCTGCTTGCGGGCGTTGACCAGCGCGGCGGCGGCGCGGCTGTCCTGGTCGAGTGCGATGTCGGTCCAGGCCGTATTCGCTTGGAAGGCGAGCGTGAAATAGCGCGGCGCGAAGCGGACGAGAGGAATGAGTAGCGCGATAGCGGCGATCACCGCGACGGCTTTGCGGCGGGCGATGGCGCGGGCGGAGACCAGGACGAGCGGCGGCAGAATCAGAAAAAAGTAGCGCGGGAAGAAACGCCCCCCGAGCGCCACGCCGAGAAAGCCGATCCCGAGCCACGCGGCAAGTGGGACAGACGATCGCTTTTTGTCGTCTGTCACCGCGCGCCCCGTCCCACTGAAGAACCACGCCAGCGCTCCCAAAACCAGCGCAGCGTGGAAGCCCGACCAATCCAGAACCCGCCTAATGCCGTTGAGCACCGGTTGCGGTTCGGAGGAACTGCCGGCGTAGGCGAATCCCCATCGCCAGACTTGCAGGAGGTAATCGGGCAGCGCGCCCGCGGCCCCAAGAACCGCGAAAACCGCCGCGTTCGGAATCGCGAAGCCCACCAGCAGCAGCGGCAGCGCGGGCCAGGCGGCCACCGCGCACACAGCCAACACGAAGACGCCCTTGGTGTGAAACAGGAAGCCGATGCCGCAACAGAGGCCCGACCAGAGGGGCCGCCGCTTCCACGCGCAGTGAACGGCCGCGACGTGGGGCAGCAGCAGCAGCAGGTCCGGCGCGGCCGGGATCACGGCGGAAGGGAAATCGAAATTGAGAAAGAAGGCCATCAGCCCGGCGGCTAAAAAGGCCTCGTACCTGCCCCACAGATCGCGGGCGAAGCGCCACACAGCAACGCAGATGGCCAGCACCCAGACGGCGTCGAAGAGGCGTAGCGGCCAACCCGGCAGCGCGCCCAGGGCGGCATAGAGCCACGCGGCCAGAGGCGGCTTGTCGTACCACAGGTCGCGGTAGAGTACTTTGCCGTGCAGTGTTTGCAGGCCGGCGGCCAAATGGTAATCTTCATCCGCCCACAGGATGTGCGAGTGGCACAGCCGCAGCGCCAACATTACGGCGAACAGGGCGCCGAAAAAGAACGCTGTGTTGCGTCGCGCTCCGATCCGAGCCGCGCGCGTTAGCAAGCGGTCTGGCCATGTCTGAACGAACTTCTGAAACCACGGGTTTGGCGTCATGCTTGCTCGCATGAAGGTTGCTTGCGCGCGCGCAAATGGCAGCGGATGTCGAGCGCGGGGAAGATCCAGGCGGCGTGCCGCTCATACCACTTCATCGACGCGCCGGAGATCAGGCGGCCCAGATTATCGAGCACGAAGTTGCCGCCGAAGGTGAGCGTGCAATCGACGATGTCGAAGCGGAAGGGCGCGCCGGCGAAGCTCGGAAAATCGCGGCCGGTGAAGTATTCGAAGCTGGCGGCGGCCAGGTGGCGCTTGTGGGTGGGGTCGGTGTAGGAGTTATGCGAGCTGAAGTGCGGCGTCACGATAAAGACGTCGGCGCCGTCGGCCGCCACGCGGTAGACCTCCGCCATGGCGCGCATGGGGTCGTCGAGGTGCTCGATGACGTGAGACATGTGGATGCGGCTGAAGCGCGCGTCTTCGAGCGGCCAGGGATAGCAGTCGAGGTTCCAGACGTGATCGGCGGCCGAGTCGGGGGAGACGTCGATGCCGATCGAGTCGGGTTCCGTCTTGCGGCTACCGCAGCCGATGTCGAGGGTCATGGTTAACAAGATAGCGTAACCGGGGCCGGATGAAGGATCGTCCCGGAGGCGCCGCGCTCGGAGAGATGGGGCCGGAATAACAGCAGTTTCGGAACTTTGATTGACCAGTAGCGCGTTGGACCAGCAGCCTACCGTGTTTCGTCACTGTTTTTGAGCAGCTATTCGAAGGCTTCCTATTTTCGCACTCGAAACATTTTCTTGATTTTCTGTTTTTCTTGTAGTATATTTACTACAAGATGATCCCCGACCCAAAAGGGCCGCAAGCTGCCCGCTGGCGTCAGCGCAAGTTCGATCTCCTTCGCCGTTTTCCGGTTCCTGCCGTACTCCTCCCCGGTTCGCTGACCGTCAGCCGTACCCGTTGCGGAAAACCTACCTGTCATTGCGCCGAAGGCCAAGGCCACGAGGCTTGGACCTTCACCTTTATGTCTCACGGCAAACGCCGCGTCGAACGCATTCCCAAAGAATGGATCGACGACGTGCGCCAACGCGTGGAGGCTGGACGTGAGTTTCAAGACGCGGTGCGCGAGATCCTCACCGCCAACGCCGAACTGCTCATTTTGGCGCGGCAACAGCACCACAAGACCCGCCGGTGAAATCGCCCTCGCCGCACAGCCTGTTCCGCTATGCGGCCAAGTGTCTCGGATTGCTGAAATACTTGCAGCAGCCGGGCGATGGCCGGCCGCAACCGCGGATTGCCGCTCGCACGCTGTTGTGGTCCATGTTGATCCCGTCTGCTGCGGGAGGTCAGCTTCCATGCCGTAGAACAGTTGGTGCGCTCGGGTTGCCGCGCTTTGTGCGTGCCGCAGTCTTTTGGCGATGACGCCCTGGGCTACTTCACCGAACGCCTGGACCAGGCAGTTACGCGAGCCGCCTTGATCGGCACGCTCCACCGTGCCAAGCGCAACAAAGCCTTCCAGGATTCGCGGTTGGTTGGTCTGGCCATCGATGGCACCACCGCTGGACACAGCACTCACCGAGGTTGCGAGTATTGCAGGCCGCAGCACAACGCCAACAAAGAAGTGATCGCTTACTCCCACCAGATGGCCAGCATCAGCGTCGTCGGAACCGGCCTGTCGCTTCCCTTCGACGTCGAACCCTACGGCCCCGGCGACAGCGAGTATGCCGCCGGTCAGCGCCTGCTCGCCCGCGCCCGGAGCCAGTTGGGCGCCCGCTTTGCCGATTACCTGGTGGTCGATGGCGAGTACGCTACGGCTCCCTTTCTGCACGCCGCAGACCGCGCCGGCATTCCTGTAATCGCTCGCCTCAAGGACAACCTCCCGGAACTTTCTCAATCCGTCGAACGGCGCTTCGCTACTTGTCCGCCGACCAGAGTCTATCGCGATGGCAAAGACCGCCTGGAGGTCTGGGATGCGGACGACTTCGCCCCTTGGGAGACGTTGCGTTGGGACCGTGTTCGCGTCATCCGCTATCGCCAACACAAACCGGATAAGACCATTGTCGAGGCCCAGTGGCTGACCAACTTGCCCTCACGCCGCGTCGGCAGCCTCTCGCTGTATCACCTCGCCAAAAGCCGTTGGGAAATCGAAAATCAAGGCTTCAATGATGCCAAGAACCGCTACGGATTGGAGCACATCTGTCATCACCATCCCAACAGCATTCTGATCGGCTGGCTGCTCGTCCTGTTGGTCCTCGTCATCGAACGGCTCTACCGAATCCGCTATCTGCATCGTGGCACCCACCGGGTTCTATCGGCTGACCAATTATGTCGCGTCCTTTGGCTCAGCCTATCCAAACCATCTTTCGACACCGGTTGATCGAAACCGGAATCGCCGCCTGGGTCGCTGTCTGTCCTCAAAAACTACCTGCTCATTCCCGCGGCTCCTCAGCCCGTGGGAAATCCCTCCCCGAAAATGCGCCCCTGACAGCCCAGCAACTCAAATCCTCTGATTGCTCAGCCCTACCGGCCCTTGGATCCTTCGAGATGCAAGAATATCCGAAACGGCTGCCGGAATAATGTTTGTCTTGCGAATCGTCCGGAAACCAGTATACTCGTAAGAATCTGAACTTGCGCCAAATGAACCTCTTACCATGGGCAGTGTGTTGAGCATTTCAGCACGCATATCCGTGGCTCTGCTGCTGCTTGTGTGCAGTTTTGCGGCCGCCGCCCAGGAAGCCGCGGAAGCGCCCCTCGCCCTGATCTTGGCGGGGAGTGGAGCCAAGATCGTGCGTGCCGGATCCGACTTGCCGTTGAACGCCAAACCGGGGGACATCCTGTTCTCCGGCGACGCTCTGCGGTCGGAAGGCGGCTCGGTCAACTTTCTGGCGTGCGGCGGCAATACCCAGCAGACGCTCTCGCCCGATGGCGACGCGCTCTTTGAACCGCGCGGGGTGAAACTCCGGGCAGGCAAGTTCGCGGATCAGAAACCCGCGGCGGGCTGCTTTCTTCCGCCGCTTCCTCGCTTCGTGATCGCCAGCCAGCAACATGCCGGCGCCGCGGTGGCGCAGGGACAATCAACTGAAGCCGGTCCGCAAACGCTGGAGGAACGTCTTCTTCAACTGCCCGCCGGGCGGCGCGCTCAGGCGACCTCCGAACTCGCCGCCTTGGACAAAGCGGCCAACCTCAACTACCCGGTCAACCACCTGGCTCGCGCCTGGGTCTTCGAAAAGTATGGGCTCAATGCCGATGCCGCCGAGGAGATGCGGAAGGTGGTGGCCGCATGGCCGGACGCCGGGTGGGCGCACAGCCGCTTGTTCCTGCTGGTAGAGGGCGCCGCGAAGAGCCGGGGAGTGGCGGTCCCGCAGCGGGAGGAGGAAGGCCAGACGTATGCGCTGCTGGTGGGCATCTCCAGTTTCCAGGATAAGAACATCAACCCGCTGAACTTTGCGGACCGGGATGCCATTGAGTTGGATAACCTGCTGAAGAGCCCTCGTGCCGGAGCGATTCCGGACGACAACATCGTGGTGCTGACCAACCAGGCGGCCACGCGCAGCGCCATTCAAAACGCCATCGAAACTCATCTCAAAAAGCGTGCCGGCCCGAAGGATACCGTGTTGCTCTTCATCGCTTCGCATGGCGCGAGTTTTCCCGTGGGCAACTCGAGCAAAGGCTTCATCGTCACGTACGACAGCAATTCGGAAGACCTGGCCACCAGCGGAATCCCCATGGACGATATCCGCCAACTCTTCTCCAGCCAGTTGGGTAACGTAAAACGGCTGCTGTTGTTTGTCGACGTCTGCCATGCGGGGCATATTGGGCAAATCGAACCGGATGCCAGCAAAACCAATAAGGCCGCGGGCGCGATCAATCCAACGGACGTGGACATGTTCGGAATGCTGGCCGCGCAGAAAGACCAGGTCGCTATCGAGGGCTTCAATTATGGCGGCGGGCACGGCGCATTCACCTACTTCCTGATCAGCGCGCTGGATGGCCGCGCCGACCTGAACGGCGACGGCAAAGTCACCATGGATGAGCTGAGGGACTATGTGACGGAACAGGTTCAGGAGTCCACCGCCAGCCGCCAGATTCCGAAAACCATCGGGGATATCGACGAGACACGCGTGATGGCGCGGATGGACAGGCCGGGCATCGAGCTGAAGGATTACACCAGGCTTGTGCTGACTGCCAGCCGCAGCCTCACCGCCCCGGCCCCACGGGCGCCCTCGGCCGTTCCGGCGCCCCCTTCCACGCTCAGCAGGCTCAAGTATCAGGACAGAGCCACAACGCTGGATCAATTCGAGAAGGCGATTGCGGAAGGACGCATCCTGAATACGGAAGATCTGGGCGCCTTCACGTTTCTGGCCGCCCTCAAGTCGCAGCTTAAGTCCGACGACTACCAACGCGAAGCCGAGAAACTCCGCGTTGCTCTGGAAGATCGCGGCCAGGAAGTGCTGCTGGCCTATCTCGCCGGGGACCGCGTGCCGCAGCGGCGGGTCGATTTCCTTCGCGGCGCGGCCTATTTCGAGGCGGCGCTACCCCTGGCGCCCGATTCCCTCTATCTCCAGAGCCGCATGACGTTTTGCGAGGGGCGCGCGGCCATCTTCGAGAAAGACTATGCGCGCGCCGCGGCCCTGCTGGAACGGGCCATCGGTCTCGACGGCGAGCGCGCCTATGCTTACAACGGGCTGGGCATTGCCTATCTGGAGCGCGCCAACTACGATCTGGCGATTGCGGCTTTCCGTGACGCTTCGCGGCGGGCGCCGTACTGGGCCTACCCGCTGCACAACATGGCGCTGGCCTACACCGAGAAGGGCGATTACGACAACGCCATCAAGGTCTATCAGCGAGCCATGCGGCTGGCGCCGCGCGCCGCCTACCTGCCTTACAACCTGGGCCTGCTCTATCAGCGCATGAACCGTCCGGCGGACGCCCAGTCCATGTATCGACAAGCCCTCGCGATCGAACCCGGCAATTCCCAGGCGCTCAACGCCCTGGGATCGCTCAAAGCCGCCGCCGGCCGGCGAGCGGAAGCCGAGCAGTTCTACAAGCAGGCACTGGACCGCGATCCCGCGCTCCTGGCCGCGCGCCACAATCTGGCAGTGCTGCTGGCCGCCGATGCCAAACGTCTCGCCGAAGCGCTCGCCCTGTGGCGGGACAACCTCGCGCGAGATCCGGCCCATCTGCCGTCGCGGCTCAGCCTGGCTCTTGCATTGGCCGCCGCGGGCCGCAACGACGAAGCGGCTCATGAATACGAGAAGGTAGTCGCCGCGCGCCCGGACTACGTGGCCGCACGCACCGCGCTGGCGGGTGTGGATATGCAAATTGGCAAGCCGGACGCTGCGGTCACCCAGTTGCAACACGCCCTCGAGTTGCAGCCCGGCGACCCGGGGATCCTGGAGCAAGCCGCCCAGGCCTACGCCGCTCTGGGCCGCAACGCCGAAGCCAGGTCCGCGTACGAAAAAGCCTTACAGTCCGCGCCCGATGGGGCCGCGCGCAAACGCATGCATGCGGCGCTCGGCAAACTGGGAAGCGGAAATCAATGAGGCGGACCTTACTGTTCGCGGCTTGCCTGGCCGGCGCCATCGCGTCCGCGTTCGGCCAGACCACGCAAGGCATGATTTCCGGCCGCATCGTCGATTCGATATCCGGCAAGCCGCCGGCGCAGGCGTCCGTCCAGTGCCTGGGCTCGTCCAGCGATTCCAGCCACCTGGTGCACACGGACGCCGCCGGTTACTTCGTGGTGCCGCTGCTCTCGCCCGCCACCTACCGGTTGCAGGTCTCCGCCGCCGGGTACCAGGCCCAGGAACTGTACGGCGTGGAAGTGCGGGTGGCCGGACGGCTGGATTTTTCGTTCCAACTGCGGCCCTTGAACGACGTCTGGGAGACCGGAGAGTATCGCAGCGTCTTTTTTCCGGGCAGCCAGGCCATCGTGAATTTCTATGGCCCCGATGTGGATACCAGCCGCAGCCGCACCGTGGAGCCGTCGCGCGCCGCCAGCGGGTCGCTCGAAGCTTCGGTGTCGCAGGTGGTGGATCCGCAGCAGATCCAGGAACTGCCGCTCGCCGGGCGCGACATCTACACCACCTTGATCATGCAGCCTGGCGTCACCGCGGACACGGCTTCGTCCGGCGGCCTGGGACTTTCCGTGAACGGCCAAAGACCCACGTCATCCAACTTCCTGTTGGACGGCGTGGAGAACAACAACTACCTGGTCACCGGCCCGCTGGTGACCGCGGCGCCCGAAGCCATCCAGGAATATCGCATCTCCACCAACAGCTTCAGCGCGGAGTACGGCGGCACCGCCGGCGTTCTGGCCAACGCGGTGACGCGAGCCGGGGGAACCCAGTGGCACGGGCTGGGGTACGTCTACGCCAAGAACGACGCCCTCAATGCCAACGACTTCCAGCGGAACCGCACGGGCCTGCGGCGTTCCCCGCTCCACGAGACGCAGCCGGGATTCCAGGCGGGCGGCCCGATCCGCGCGAATCGCCTGTTCACTTCCACGTCCTTCGAATACTTCCGCAGCCGCGGCTACGGGGATCCCGTCACGGTTCAATTGCCCACCACCGGATTCGTCAATTACCTGGCCGGCCTGAAGAGCGACCCGGTTACCGGGCCCGCGGCGTCGGCCGCCCTGAACCTGCTGCAATCCCATCCCTGGGCCGCGCCGATTTCGACGGCGCTGAGTGACTCCGTGCCCGTATCGTTGCCCAGCTTCGTCAACCGGTCGCTGTTCCTGGAGCGGCTGGATTACACGCCCGCCGGCGGCGTTCATCACCTGATGGGCCGCGTGGCCTCCGCGCGCGTGGAGCGGCCGCAGTTCATCTGGTCGCCCTACCAGGGCTTCGATTCGCCGCTCCTCCAGAACACTTTCTCGATGATGGCCGCGCTCACCAGCAATATGGGGCCGCGCCGCGTCAACGAAGCGCGCGTGAGCTGGAGCGACGACGATCTTTCCTGGGACCGCGCCCACCCGGAGATCGCCACCCTTGCCACGGACGGTGGCGTACTGCTGCCCGGAAGCCTGTCCGCCTACGCCTACAAGAACCGCAGCCGCACCTTCGAATTCACCGACCAGTTCGTCTGGTCGCGCGGACCACACCTGGTGAAACTGGGCGGCGGCGTGCTGCTGCGCTCGATCGATGGCTACCTCACATTCGGCCGCGATGGCGAATTCGTGTTCGAAACCGTCCTGCAATTTGCCCAGTCCGCGCCATACGGTTTTTCGGCTTCGGTGGACCGCACCGCGCTGCCCAGGCTACAGATCCCTTCGTTCGACCGGCAATATACTTACAACCAGTTCCACTTCTTCGCGCAGGATACCTACCGCGCCACGCCCCGCCTTACGCTCAACTACGGTTTGCGCTACGAAAACTTCGGCGCTCCGCGGGGCACCGGCGCGGTCAAGGATCTCCTGCTGCAGCCCGGCCCCCCAGGAGCCGAAATCACCGGCGCCCGGCTGGCGCCGGAAGCCGCCGGCCAGCCGATCTATGCCGGCGACAATCGCGGATGGGCCGGCCGCCTGGGTGCGTCGTACGCTCTCACCGCCAATGGAGGCACGCTTCTGCGTGGCGGATCGGGCATCTTCTACGATCGGCCGTACGACAATCTCTGGCGGAATGTCAGCAACAATAACTCTTCGCTGGGCGACTTCTTCATCTCGACTCCCACCGCCAACTACCTGGCGACGGCGGCGCAGACGCTGCCGCAATTCGCCGGGCAGAGCGTGGACCCCACTTTCCCGCCTCTCACCTGGATTGACGCCCGCATCCGCAACGCCTACGTCTGGAGTTCGTTCCTCGGCGTGCAACAGTCGCTCGCCCGCAGCGTCACCCTGGAAGTGAACGGCCTGGAAACGCTCGGCCGGCGCCTGATCTCGACCGATGTCCTGAACCGCGGGTCGAGCACCAAACAATCCCTGCCCGATATTTCCTACATCGCCAACCAGGGCTCCTCCAACTACAGCGCGCTCACTGCGCTCGCGCGCTACCACACGTCCGGCGTGCAGTTCCAGGCCGCGTATACCTGGAGCCACAGCATCGACAACCAGAGTTCGCTGCTGGCCGGCGATTTCTTCGACCTGTCGTTCGCCAGTCTCACCGCCGGCGCCGGGTCTCAGCCACGAGCCGCGTTCTCCAGGGTCGGCGACCTTCGCGTCGATCGCGGCAACTCCGATTTCGATCAGCGCCAGAACCTGGTTCTGATGGGGACCGCCGCTATTCCCAACCCGCGCGGCTCGTCCCGGGCCTGGGCTCCCTTACGCGACTGGAAGCTCTCCGGATTGGCCGCGTTCCGCACCGGCTTTCCCTATTCCATCTACGCGAGCACCGTCGCCACCGGCATCATCAACCGTCGCGGCAACCTGGTCAACCAGGCGCAAGAGTTCACCAATCAGCCGGCGCCCGGCTTTGGCGGCAGGCTGTTGTTATCGCCCGCCGCTTTCGCCGACCCTTCCCCGTCTACGCCGCTCGGCAACACCGGGAGAAACGCGATTACCGGCCCGGGACTATACAATGCCGATCTCTCCGTCAGCCGGTCCATCGCCGTGCGCAAGCTGGGCGAAGCCGGCCGCATCGAGTTGCGCGCCGATTTCTTCAACGCGCTGAACCACGCCAACCTGGGCAATCCCGATTCCACTATCCCCACCCCTCAAGCGTTAGCCGCCGGCACGTCCGACTTTGGAGTGGCTTTGTACGGCCGAAAACCGGAGCAGTCGGGCTTTCCCGGCCTGATCCCGCTAACTGAAACCGCAAGGGAGATACAGCTCATGGTGAGAGTGAAATGGTAATGCTCCGCCGGTGTGACCAAGGGCAACAGTATACCGTCGCCATCAGCCTGGGCGGCCAGACCGAGTCCACCGATTCTGATCCTGATTCAGTAGGGCGTTCGAACCCTGCGTGGATCGCGCCCGTCAAAGTGTGCCAGTTCACGATAGAATACGTTGAGCCCGAAAATGAGAAACAGCCGTCTGCCGCGCATGGGATGCGTTTTGCTGTGGCTATCTTGCGCCCCGATTTGCTTCCCACAGGGAGTCATCACAACAGTCGCGGGGACGGATTTTGTCTTCCCAAGCTCTCCGATGCCAGCCGTCAACGCGCCGCTGGGCCTTCCCTACGGTATTGCGATTGACTCGGGCGGCAGCGTGTACGTTTCGGACCCGGCGACGTCTTTGGTACTGAAAATCGATCTTCAAGGAACCTTGACCGTAGTGGCGGGTAACGGAACGAAGGGTTACTCGGGAGACGGCGGCCCGGCGGCCAATGCCGCGCTCAATGGGCCTTTCGGGCTCGCCTTCGACTCCCACGGCAATCTATATATCGCGGACAACGGCAATAACTGTGTGCGGAAAATGACTCCCGACGGAATTATTTCGACGGTGGTCCGGGGCGGCACCAGCACATTGAACTTCCCTTTCTCAGTGGCCGTCGATGGCGCCGGAAATCTCTTCGTTCAGGGAGACGGCGGAACCGTGAATAAGATCACGCCTGACGGCATCGTGACTACGCCCGCGGGGCTCTCCTACGGCGGAGTGGCGCTCGATCCAGCCGGCAACCTGTATGTTTGTAGCGCTGTTTATCAGGGTGTCTTTAAGGTCACTCCGGGAGGGCAAACCACCAAGCTGACTTCCACGGATTCGCTATGCTTCGGCTTGGCCGCCGACGCGGCCGGCGATGTCTATGTTTCCGCCGGCAGCTTTACAGACAACGGCAGCGGATCTCTCTTTGCGACCACCAGCGATATTGTGGACAAGATCGCGCCGGACGGCACGGTCACGCGCATCGCTGGAGTAGACCAAGCCGGTTTTTCGGGAGATGGAGGAAAAGCGGCGAGTGCGGAGCTCAACGGTCCCTCCGCCCTGGCGATCGACGCGCATGGAGCGATTTATATCGCCGACGGAGGAAATGGCAGGCTTCGGGTGGTCTCTTCCGGCGGCACGATTACCACGGTGGCAGGCAACGGGAGGTATGGTTTTGCCGGGGAGAATAGCCCCGCAATCAGCGCCGCCTTGAACGGGCCGGCCGGCCTGGCGGTGGATTCAACTGGTAATCTCCTCATCGCCGACACTGGAAATAACCGCGTGCGGAAAGTAAATTCCGCGGGGATCATTACAACCATCGCCGGTGATGGGAATCCGACGTTCGCGGGAGATGGAGGTCCTCCGCTCCAAGCCTCCATCTTTCTGCCCGATGGGTTGGCCGCTGCCGCCGACGGATCGCTCTTCGTCGCGGATGCCGGTAATAATCGCGTTCGCAAGATCGGTCCCGACAACAGAATCTCCACTCTGGTTCGGGCGGGCGCGAACACCGCCGGCGACTCCTATTGCTTTCTGGGATACGCGGGGCCCGCGGGTTTGGCTCTTGACTCATCCGGCAATCTCTACGCCGCGGATCCAGACCCTGTGGTGCGAAAGGTATTGAAAATCGCTCTCGGCGCCGGGACCGTTACGGACATGATCGGAGGGTTTTCCTGTCCTTACGGCGTGGCCGTGGACCCGTCGGGCAATCTCTTCGTCGCGGATCGTTCCGGCCTGGGGAGCACGTTGGCTGGGAACCAGGTGGTTCGAATCGCTCCGGATGGAACCAGGACAGTGCTCGAAAGCCGCTTCAGCCGGGCGGGCCTCACAACCGACCAGGCCGGAAACCTCTACATGGCCGGAGGGGGCGGGGCGGTGGGGGAAGATGCGGTTCTGAAAATAGCTCCCGATGGCGCCATCACGACCATTGCCGGCGGGGTGATTGCGGGCTACGCGGGAGACGGCGGGCCTGCGGTTGCCGCCCAACTCTTGTCACCTACGGCGGTGGCAGTGGACGGGTTGGGTAATCTCTTTATCGCGGACACCGGCAACAACCGCATCCGCGAGGTGCTCGCAATCCCACCCGCGGTGCAGGTGTCGGCCGCGAATCTCAACTTCAGCGGGCAAGCTACCGGTGCTCCCGCGCCCACGCAAAGCTTCAGCATCGCGTCCGTGCCCGGCTTGGCGTTCTCACTCACGGTAACGACGGCGACGGGCGGCAACTGGTTGTCCGTCACGCCGCAGAGCGGGGCGGCGCCGAGACTGATCAACGTGGTGGCCGACCCTTCCACTCTGACCTCGCCGGGCACCTACCAGGGCACCATCACGATTGCCACGCCGAACGCCAGCCCGCCCATAAGTACTGTCAAGGTGACGTTCCAAGTCTCGCCCGCGCTGCCTGCCTTTTTAGTGTCCGATCCCCAGAGACTCTCCTTTTCGTTCGCCAAATCCACTCCCGCCCTAAGCCAGCGGCTGACCATCTCCAATTCCGGCGGTGGCACCGTCAGTTTCACCGCCGCCGCCACTATCACTACCCCGACAGGAGCCAAGTGGCTCACGCTCTCGCAAACCTCCGGACAGGCCACGCCCAGTTCTCCCGCCATCCTGACCGTGACGGCCGATCCTACCGGCCTCGGCGTCGGCACGTTCACCGGCACGATCGTCATATCCGCCGCCGGCTCAACCACTCTATCCGTGCCCGTGACCATCACGGTCAGTGCGAGCAGTCAGGCCATCCTGCTGTCGCAGCGCGGGCTCTTTTTCACCGCCGTGGCCCAGGGCGGCGTCATCCCTCCGCAGACCTTCGCCGTGCTCAACATCGGCACCGGAGTCGTCGCCTGGACGGCGAAAGCGATCCCGATCCCCGCTACGCCCGCCTGGTTCAGCGTCTCTCCCACCAGCGGAAATACCGATGCCGCACAGAGTCCTCCCGCCGTCACAGTCACCGTGGACCCATCCAAGCTGTCGGTGGCCGGAACCTACTACGGTCTGGTGGAAGTGGACGCACCCAACGCGGCTAACAGCCCGCAGGTGCTGACGGTGGTCTTGCAGTTGCTGCCAGCCGGCGCCAACACCGGAGCCGCGCTCACGCCCGGATCGATGCTGTTCACCGCTGCGGCCGGGGCGTCGTCGCCTGGCTCGCAGAATGTGCTCGCGTACAACATCACCGCCAACGCCAAGAGCTTTCGCTCGGTGGTGTCCGCCGACCCCGGACTTACTCTGGTAACCCTTCCGACGGATGCCACGCTCGATCCCCAGAATCCCACACCCATCGTGGTGCAGCCCTTCACCTCCGGGCTCGGTCCGGGAGTCTACACCGGCGTCGTGACTTTGCAGTTCGACGACGGCCGAGTCGTCCGCTTGACGGTCAAGGTGATCGTGACCAATTCGGCCGGGGCCTCTTCCGGCGGAATTCCCGGGAGCAACGCGCGCGCCGGCGGCCCAGCCGACGCAACGGCTTGCACGCCCACCAAATTGCAGCCCATTCTGACCGCGCCCAACGATGCCTTCACCGGCGCCACCGGCTTTGGCATCAAGCTCGGAGTCTTCGTCAAAGATGACTGCGGCAACCCGCTGCAATCCGGCTCCGTCACGGTCAGTTTCTCCAACGGCGATACCACCTCCACGCTGCAACCTCTGCAAGGGGGACTCTGGGAAGGCACGTGGAACACGCACAATCCCTCGGCCAGCGTGAACCTGATAGTGCACGCGACGAATCCTCAAGGGACCTCGGGTGACCTGCAGACCAACGGGACGCTGGCCTCGCAGACGCCCCCGGCGTTTGAAGACGCGGGGATTATCAGCGTGTTTGGCGGCGCCACGTTTGCGCCGCTGGCGCCGGGCGAAGTGATTTCGATCTACGGCTCGGGCCTGGCCGAGACCGCGCTGGCGGCGCCGCCCGCGCCCCTATCGGCCACGCTGGTGGACACCCAGGTTTTCATCGGCCTCAGACCCTTGCCGCTGTATTACGTCAGCGACACGCAGGTGAACGCGGTGGTCCCGTATTCCCTCGCCAATAACAGCCTCAACGCGCCCCTGCAGATTGTGGTGCAGCGCGGCAACACGCTTTCGCAGCCGGTCTACGTCAACGTGGCGACCGCCGAGCCCACCATCTATAGCGGCGGCAACGCGGTCACCTCATATCCGGCCAGCGGGGGCTCGCCGTACATTGTCTCGGCCACCAGCCCCGCGCATGCCGGCGACACCCTCGTGCTGTACTGCCTGGGGCTGGGCGCGGTGACGCCGCCGGTAGCCGATGGAGGCTTGCCCACGGCCGCGGGGTCCCAGGCTGTTGCCGCGGTCCAGGTGCTGATCGGAAACCAGCCGGCCGTGGTAGCTCAAGCGCTGTCGCCGCAATACCCAGGCCTCTACCAGGTGAATGCCGTGATCCCGGCCGGTGTAACTAAGGGCAACAGCGTACCGGTCACCATCAGCCTGAGCGGCCAGACCAGCCCACCTATTCTGATCCCGATTCAGTAGGGCGTTCTATCTTTTCGTGTTAGACTAGCCGAAACCGCAAGGCAGAACCAACTCATGGTGGGGGCGAAAATAGTAATACGAGGGAACGCCGGCGGTAGTGATACATTTGAGACTCTGCGAGGAGGGGCTGTGGGGACAGCAAGGGGCGGAAGGCACAGGCGGCGGAGCTACCCGGGAAGGACCGGTGCGCGATGGATGCGTACCGCGTCCGTCGCATTGGGGCTCTTTTCCTTTTTGACGATGGGAGTCATAGCCGGCGGCCAGACGGTATCGCCGTTGACCGTGACCGCGGCGTCGCTGGCCGGCGGAGCAGTCGGCAGCCCGTATACAGCCACCCTGGCAGCCACCGGTGGCGTGCCGCCCTACAACTGGACCGTCAGCAGCGGATCCCTGCCGCCGGGCCTCACGCTCGACGCTGCCGCCGGAGTGGTTGGCGGCACGCCCATTTTCGCTCCGGGGAGCCCTTTCCAGTTCAACGTTGCGGTGAGCGATACGGCGGGCAATCGCTCCGCGCCAAGGTCGTTTTCGATATCGATCGGCGGCAGCGCCACAACTCCAGCTCCGCAGAGGATCGTGACGACACTCGCCGGCGCCGATTTCGTATTCACCGGGGACGGCAGACCGGCGCCGCAAGCGCAGATCGACCCCCTGGACGTCGCGGTCGACAAGAACGGCAACTACTACATTGCCGATCCGGGCAATAATCGGATCCTCCGGATTTCCCCCTCCGGAATCCTGACCACGGTTGCCGGCAATGGGATCGCCGGGTTCTCCGGAGATGGAGGCCCGGCAGTCAACGCATCGCTGGACGGTCCGTATGCCCTTGCGCTGGACAGCGCAGGCAACATCTATGTCGCCGATACCAACAATCTCCGCATCCGCGAGATCACCACGGACGGAATCATCAACACCATAGCGGGTTCCGGCGGATCTGGCATTACCGGAGACGGCGGGCAGGCTATCTTCGCCACATTCATCCAGCCGTTAGCCGTGGCCGTCGACAATTTGAACAACGTGTATGTCGGCGATTGCGACCCAAGTGAAAAAGACAGCAGCGTGCGCAAGATCACGCCCGCCGGCATCATCAGCACTCTCGCCGGCAACGGCGCTCTCAAATTTCCTACCGGGGTGGCCGCCGACTCCTTGGGCAACGTGTATATCGCCGACCCTGACGCTTGCCGGGTTTACAAAGTCCCTCCCGGCGGAGTGTTCATTGCCGTAGCCGGCAGCCGTACTTGCGGCAACGCGTCCGACGGAGCCGCCGCCACCAGGTCGCCACTTGAACCGGAGGGCGTCGCCGTCGATTCTCTGAATAATCTCTATATCTCGTCCGTTAACATGATATGTAAAGTTACGGCTGACGGCATCATACACGTCCTGGCCGGCAGCGCCGGCGTGGGCTACTCCGGCGATGGCGGGCCCGCGCGCAATGCGTTGTTGAGCTCACCCACGGGCCTGGCCGTCGACACAGCCGGAAATGTATATTTCGCCGACGCTGGTAATTATGTAATCCGCGCGATTACCACGGCGGGAATCATCAACACAACGGCCGGCAGCGGCCAGTTCCGCTTTTCCGGCGATGGCGGGCCCTCCACTTCCGCCACGTTCCATTTTCCGTCAGCCGTCGCCGCGGACGCGGTGGGCAATGTATATATCGCGGACGAGGGTAACGACAGGGTTTATGAGGTGGCGCCCGGGAATCCGCGCATCATCAAAACTCTCGCCGGGAATGGAATCACCGGCGGCCAAGGCGACGGGGGGCAGGCAAACTTAGCCTCTCTTTACTTGTTTTACGCCAGCTTAGCCGTCGACAGACTGAACAATCTCTTCATCGGCGACTCCCTGAATGGCGAGATCCGCGAAGTAACGCCGCAAGGCACGATCAGCTCTCCAGTGAAGGGATTCGAGGCGGTGGGTGTGACGGTGGACCCGTCCGGCAATATCTATCTTTCCGATTCCCAATCCAGTACCGTACAAAAGGTGACTCCCAGCGGCGTGGCAACCACTTACGCCGGCAGCGCGAAATCCTGCGGCGGCAATGGCGCTTGCCTGAGCTCTCCCTATGGTCTGGCGCTGGATGGCATAGGCAACCTTTATATTGCCGACGCTGGTAACTCCCGAGTCCGTGAAGTGTCGCCATCCGGCGCCGTTACCACTTTCGCAGGCAACGGAGCCATTGGGCCTCCCGTGAATGGCGGTTTAGCCACCGACGCATCCATTTACCTGCCGACCACTGTCGCGGTGGATGCAGCCGGAAACGTCTACGTGCCCTATGGGGCGCCTGGTGTAGGGGGCGCGGTTTACTACCCCATGGTTTACATGATTGCTCCCAATGGCGCCATTTCCCAATTGGCGGGGAATGCCGGCGTGAGCGGGTTTTCCGGGGACGGCGGTCCCGCCATCAACGCCACGTTTAACAATATTCAGGGTCTCGCCGCCGACACCGCTGGGAATGTTCTCATCGCCGATACCGGCAACTTTCGCGTTCGCGAGGTGCTGGCGGCTCCGCCAGCGATACAGGTTTCGACCTCCAGCCTGACCTTCTCCGGACAGAGTACCGGGGCTCCCACGCAATCGCAAAGTTTCAACATCAGTGGCTCGGTTCCCGGGGGCGGTTCCGTTCCCGGACTGGGGTTCTTTATCGTGGTGAGCACCACCTCGGGCGGCAACTGGCTGGCGGTCACGCCGCAATCGGGCGTGGCGCCCAGGCTGATCGACGTCACCGCCGATCCATCGCGGTTGCCGGCCACCGGCACCAACATTACGTACAGCGGCACCATCACCGTTCTGGCCCCCAACGCCATTCCGCCTGTCACCACCATCCTGGTGACGTTCTCGGTTTCGGCGGCGCAGCCCCCCTCGCTGGCGCCGCTCGATCCCCAGAACTTCTCCTTCTCTTTCGCCAAGTCCAGTCCCGCCCAGAGTCAGAAGCTCACCATCTCCAACCGCGGCGGCGGCGTCCTCAACTTTACCGCCAGCGCCACCATCGCTACCCCGGCGGGCGCCAAGCCGCTCACGCTCTCCCAAACCTCCGGACAGGCCTCGCCGGGCTCTCCCGCCATCCTCACCATGACCGCCGATCCCGCCGCCCTGGGCCTCGGCCCCGGCACTTTCAGCGGCACGGTCGGCGTAACGCCGGTCGGCGCCGGTGCGACACCCCTTTCCGTCCCAGTGACTATCGCGGTCAACGCGTCCGATCAGGCCATCCTGCTGTCGCAGCGGGGCCTCCTTTTCACCGGCGTGGCCCAGGGCGGCGTAGTCCCTCCCCAGACCTTCGCGGTGCGCAACATCGGCACCAAAGCCGTCACCTTCGCCTCCAAGGTTGTCCCGCCATTTCCGGTGAATGGCGTCGCGACCCCCACTCCCGCTTGGCTCAAGGTGTCTTCCGCCGGCGGAAGCACCGATCCCTCGCAGAGCCCGCCTACCGTCACCGTCTCCGTGGACCCCTCGGGGCTGGCGGGCGATACAACCTACTATGGGCTGGTGGAAGTGGACGCGCCCGACGCCGCCAACAGCCCCCAGGTGCTCACCGTGGTCCTGCAGGTGCAAAAAGCCGGTTCCGATCCCGGAGCCGCCATCGTGCCCGGATCGCTGCTGTTCACTGCCACCGCCGGAGGGCCGTCGCCCGGTTCACAGAACGTGCTGGTCTACAACATCAGCGGCAAAGCCAAGACGTTTCGCTCGGTGGTGTCCGCCGATTCCGGACTTTCGATCGTCACTCTGCCTGGGGATGCCACGCTCGATCCCCAGAATCCCATGCCCATCGTGGTGCAGCCCTTCACTACTTCGCTGGCGCCCGGAGTCTACACAGGTATCGTGACTTTGCAATTCGATGACGGCAACGTCCGCCGGTTAACGGTAAAGGTGATCGTGACCAAGGCGGGCGGCACATCTTCCGGCGGCATTCCCGGGACCAGCGCCCGCGCCAGCGGCCCGCCCGGCACGACGGCCTGCACTCCCACCAAATTGCAGCCCATCCTTACCGAGCCCGACGAGGCCTTCACCGGCTCCACCGGCTTTGGCATCAAACTCGGAGTCTTCGTCAAAGATGACTGCGGCATGCCACTCCAGTCCGGGTCGGTGAGTGTCGACTTCTCCAACGGCGATACCCAAGCCACCTTGTCACCTCTGCAAGGGGGACTTTGGGAAGGCACCTGGCACACGCATAATCCCTCGGCCTACGTGAATCTGGCGGTCCATGCCGCGGATGCAAACGGGATCTCGGGCGATCTGCAGACCAGTGGTTCGTTGGCTTCGCAGACGCCCCCGTTGTTTGATGAGGTGGGAGTTTTCAGCGTGTTTGGCGGCGCCCAATTCGTCTCCCTGGCGCCGGGCGAAGTGATCTCCATCTACGGTTCGGGCCTGGCCGAAACCTCGGGGACGTCCGGATTCCCCTTGGCGACCACGCTGGTCGACACCCAGGTCTTCATCGGCCTCAGGCCGTTGCCGCTGTACTACGTCAGCGACGCGCAGGTGGACGCGGTGGTCCCATATTCCCTCACCAATAACAGTCTGAACGCGCCCCAGCAGATTCTGGTGCAGCGCGGCACCATCCTGTCCCAGCCGGTCTCCTTCAACGTGGCGACCGCCGAGCCCACCATCCTGGACCGCCTGGGCGGAGTCACGGACTATGCCAATTACCCGAACGGCACTTACTACACGGTATCCGCCAGCACGCCGGCGCACGTCGGCGACACCATAGTGCTCAATTGCCTGGGGCTGGGCGCCGTGAGTCCGCCGGTAGCCGATGGCGGATTGCCCGGGTCCGCGGGGTCCCACGCTGTGGCCCCGCTCCAGGTGCTGATCGGAAATCAGCCGGCTGTGGTAACGCAGTCCCTGTCGCCGCAGTTTCCAGGTCTGTACCTGGTGGCTGCCGTGATCCCCGCCGGTGTTCCCACGGGCAGCAGCGTGCCGGTCACCATAAGCGCGGGCGGCCAGACCAGCCCACCTATTCTGATTCCAATTCAGTAAGGCGCTCGACACCATCCGGCCCGATCAAGTGGCGCAATGCCACTTAGTTTTTCCAAAGCTGGAGATTCGGCATTGTTGGAGGGCGGACCCCCTGGTCCGCGCGGGACGCCCTCGTCCCGCTTTTCTCTCGAAGAATCAGGCGCCTGTCACTCACGACAAGCCGGCCTGGGGGCCGGCTGCGCACTCGTGCGTGCGCCACAGCGTCACCACCGAATGTCTGTGAGAAGATCGGGCTACGGGCGCTTCGCGCGCGGGGTTTGGCAGGCTGAAGCCTGCCCCTGGAGTTTCTATATTTCGGTACGGAGTTCCTGCCGGTCCCACCGCGCGTCGACCAGGCCGAGGCTCATGCCTTGTATCAGGGCATGGCTTCAGCCGTGCCGTTGGAGGCAGTCACTTCAGGGCTTTAGCCCCTGCTGCCTTCCTCCTTGCCAGGTACGGGAAACAATAGGGGAACTCCTCGGGCCTCTCCAGTCCCGCCTTCACCGGGTTCGCCGCTATGTATTCCCGATGCTTTATGAAGCTCCGCCGACACCCCACGCGCGTCTCGGTGGTGGCGAAGAACGAGCAGGTCTTGCGACCGGCATGCCACCTGATATAATCCGGTGCGAAGGTCCTGAATCCATGAAACGAATCCTCGTCCTTGCCGCCGTACTCTGCGTCTGCGGGTTGGCGGCCGCATTTGCCCAGACATTGCCGGCGGGCGTCCAAAAGGGTGTCTCCATGGGAGGCATCACCGAATATGATTATCCCAACGGTTTGCGGGTGCTGCTGTATCCCGATCCGGCGGAACCCAAGGTCACCGTCAACGTGACGTACCTGGTGGGCTCGCGCCACGAGGGCTACGGCGAAACCGGCATGGCGCACCTGCTGGAACACCTGGATTTCATCGAGACCACCAACGGCCGGAAGGTCAAGGAAGAACTGGTGGCCCACGGGGCGAACTGGAACGGGACGACTTCGGAAGACCGCACCAACTACTACGAGACCGTGTCGGCCAGCGATGAAAATCTCAAGTGGGCGCTGGGCCTGGAAGCCGACCGGATGGTGAACGTAAAATTCACCAAGCAGATTCTGGACACCGAAATGACGGTGGTGCGCAATGAACTGGAGCGCGGCGAGAATCAGCCGGCGTCGATTCTGCGCGAGCGCGTGGCGGCCACGGCATACATCTGGCACAACTACGGGAAGTCGACCATCGGGTCGAAAGAAGACCTGGAGAACGTGCCGTACACGCGCCCCATGGCGTTTTACAAAAAGTACTACCAGCCCGACAACGCAGTGCTGGTGGTGACCGGGCGGATCGACGAAACCAAGACGCTGCAATTTGTGGCCGAATCCCTCGGCAACATTCCGCGGCCGGCGCGGGTGCTGGATCAGACCTACACCATCGAGCCTTCGCAGGATGGCGAGCGGTTTGTGGCGCTGCGGCGCGTGGGACAGGGTCAGAACGTGATCGTGGCTTACCATGCGGTGGCGGCCGGACATCCGGATTCGGCGGCTCTGCAGGTGCTGGCGGGCATCATGAACGGCAGCGGCGGGCGCGGCGGACGCGGCGGCGGTGGCGGCGGCGGCCGGGGCGGACGCGGTGGCGCCAACGATCCGAACGAAGGCCGGCTCACCAAGTTCGTGGTGGATACGGAGCTGGCGCAATCGGCCAACATGGGGTTCCAGGGCCGGCACGACCCGGGCCTGGTGGAGTTTTCCGCGACGCTGACCAAAGACCAAACGCCCGACGCGGCGCGCGATGCCATCTTCAAGGCGATCGACGACGTGGCGAGCAACCCACCCACGGCGGCCGATGTGGAGCGCGTGCGATCGCAGCTTCTGCTGGGGCTGGAGAACAGCTTGTCGAATCCGCAATCGATTGCCACTGGGGCATTGAATAACGCCATCGCGCAGGGCGACTGGCGGCTCATGTTCCTGCAGCACGACCGGTTGAAGGACGTTCAACCGGCCGACTTGGTGCGCGTGGCGAAGTTGTATTTCAAACCCTCCAATCGCACGGTGGGTTATTACATCCCCGATATGAACCCGGATCGCACGGTGGTGCCGGCCACCCCCGACCTCGACGCCACCATGAAGAATTACAAGAGCACCGTGAGCGTGGTGCACGGCGAGACTTTCGATCCGGCCATCGCCAACATTCAAAGCCGCGCGGTGTATTCCAAGCTGGCCAACGGAATGAAGGTGGCGGTTCTGTCCAAGAAGACCGAGAACAACGAGGTGACGGGCACCATCGAGTTGCGCTTCGGCGACGCCAAGTCGCTGGTGGGCCAGCGGGAAGCGGCGTCGTTCGCGGGCGGCATGCTGATGGCCGGTACGAGGAGCCATACACGGCAACAGATCACCGAAGAGATGCGCAAGCTGAATGCGCGGGTGACGGTGAGCGGCGGCGGTGGTGGCGGCGGTTTTGGCGGCGGGCGCGGCGGTGGCGGCGGGCGTGGCGGCGCGGGTGGCGGCGGCGGGATGTCGAGCGCGACGGCCACTATTACGGCTCCGGCGCAGAATTTCCTGCCTGCCATGCGCCTGGCGGTAGAGATGCTGAAGGAGCCGTTGCTCCCACAGGAAGATTTCGACCGCGCCAAGACGCAGCGGCTGAAAGCGCTGGAGGTCGTTCCGACGGAGCCGAATCAGTTGGCGCAGGACCGGTTGAGCCGGCACATCAGCCCGTTTGCCAAGGGCGATGTGCAGTACTCGCCCACGCGCGAAGAGCAAGTGCCGGAGATCCAGAAGGTGACCATCGAAGACGCGCGGAAATTCCAGGAACAGTTTTACGGCGCCAACTACGGCGTATTGGCGGTGGTGGGGCCGGTGGATGCGGCGGAAATCCAAAAGGCCGCGGGCGAATTGCTGGGCAACTGGAACACTTCCAAGGCCTACAAATCGCTGGTGACGCCGTTCAAGAAGGTGGCGCCGATCAACGATAAAATCGAAACGCCGGATAAGGCCAACGCCGAATTCATGGCCAGCGAGCGGTTCCAACTGTCGCAGAACGATCCGGACTATCCGGCGATGGTGTTGGCCAGCTACATGTTTGGCGAGCCGATTACTTCGCGTATCTCCGACCGCATCCGCAACCGCGAAGGCCTGAGCTATGGCGCCAACGCGCGCATGACCATCCCGGCCGAAGGCGATGCGGCCACGCTCGCGGGCACGGTCAGTCTGAATCCCAAGGTGGGGCCGAAGGTGGAGGAATGCTTCCTGGATGAGATGAGGAAGGCGTACAAGGACGGCTTCACGGCGGCGGAATTGGCCGAGGCGAAGAAGGCCATCCTGGACGCGCGCATGGTGGGCCGCTCGACGGATGGAGCGCTGCTGACTCTGCTGGCGTCGCACCTGCAACTCGACCGGCCGCTGAAGTGGGATGCGGACCTGGAAGCCAGGATGCAGGCGCTCACCGTGGAGCAGGTGAACGCGGCCTTCCGCAAGCACATCGATCCCAACGGCCTCTCGATCGTGAAGGCGGGCGATTTCAAAGCCGCGGGCGTGTTCCAGTAGCGCATGCGGCACGACTTGTGGGGCAGGTTGGCAACCTGCGGCGGGTTGGTAACCCGCCTGCCGGCCTTTCCAAATGGCCGCCCGGCGCCGGTTGCCAACCGGGGCGCAGGATACCATCCTGCCCCACAAAACCCGAGTCTCAATAGCTTTGGTCTCAATAGCTTTGGTGAGTCATCGTCTAATAACTGTATAGCCGATCCAGTACTTTTCCCTTGAAGCGTTTGTACGAAAACGGACGCACCCGCGCAATTCTTTGATGTAGGCTGATAACGTTTTCACCTTCCCTGACGCCGATTACGCAGAGTGGGGTGAGTTCCAAATGCCGGTGAAGCGGCTTTTAGCCAATCAGGATCGGAAATTCCGGTTATTGTTCGAAGAGCACCCGCAGCCCATGTGGATTGTGGATGCGGCTACCGCGGAATTTCTTGCGGCCAACGCGGCGGCTTGCGCGTTGTACGGGTACACCAGCGAAGAATTCACGGGCATGACGCTCGATGCGGTGGAAGCGCCCGAAGAGGCCGGCCGTTCACTCGATGAGCTGAAGAGCGCGGCGCGGCCGACAGCGCGCGCGGGGCGCCACAGGTGCCGCGGCGGCCGGCTCATCGACGTTGAGATTGCGGTCCACGAGATCCAATACGGCGGGCGGACCGCGGCGCTCGCAGTGGTAATGGACATCACCAGCCGGCGGCAGCTCGAAGACCAGTTGCACCAGGCGCAGAAGATGGAAGCCATCGGGATGCTTACGGGCGGGGTGGCGCACGACTTCAACAACCTGCTGACCATCATCACCGGTTACAGCCAGTTGATTCTCGCCAAGGCCCCCAAGGACGATCCCAGCCGCCATTCCGCCGAACAGATTGTGAAGGCGGCCGAGCGCGCGGGCGAACTGACCAACCAACTCCTGGCCTTCAGCCGGCGCCGCACTACGGAACTCAAGCCCCTGGACCTGAACGCAGTGATCTCGAGCTTGAGCACCATGATGAAGCGCCTGATCGGCGAAGATATCGAACTGCGGCTGGCGCTCGGCGAGGAACTGGGGCACGTGATGGCCGACGCCGGGCAGGTCGAGCAGGTGCTGCTGAACCTGGCCGTGAACAGCCGCGACGCCATGCCCAAGGGCGGAGTGCTGACTATCGAAACCGTAAACGCGACGGTGGCGCGCGATCATCACGGCCGCCCGCCCGCGCTGAAATCCGGGCCCTATGTTTTGCTGATGGTGAGCGACACCGGCTGCGGCATGGACGAAGCCACGCGGGCGCGTATCTTCGAGCCGTTCTTCACCACCAAGAGCGCGGGCGCCGGCACGGGCCTGGGACTTTTCACAGTGGCCGGGATCGTCAAGCGGAGCGGCGGCGCGGTGGATGTGTTGAGCAGCCCGGGTGGCGGCACGTGTTTCCAGGTTTACCTGCCGCTGGTGGACCGCACGGTGGCTGCCTCGCCGCCGGCGGCGCGTATCGCGGCGGTGGGCGGCGCCGAAACCATTCTGCTGGTGGAAGACGAAGAGATGGTTCGCGCGCTGGTACGCGAGACGCTCGAAGCCGAGGGCTACCGGGTGTTGGAAGCGGCCGAGCCGGCGCAGGCCCGCGCGCTTGCCGGTGCCTGCCGCGGCAAGATTCACCTGCTGATCACGGATGTCGTCATGCCCAACGCCAGCGGACGCGATCTGGCGCGGGCACTGCTGCGCGGCCGCCCGGATATGAAGGTGCTGTACATCTCGGGCCACAGCGAAAGCGCCATCCAAAGGCGCGGCGTGAAGAGCCGGCACGTAGCATTTCTGCCCAAGCCGTTCACTCCGGCGGCGCTCGCCTCCAAAGTGCGCGAGGTGCTGGAAGGCGACGACCAGGCGCGGCACGCGGGCGAGTAAGCGTGCGAGCTTCGATTCACGTAAGATCGTGAAAGGCAATGCGGCTGCCGGGGGTTTGCGTCTGCATCGTCGTGAGCATGTGCCCGCTGGCTCGCGCCCAGGTGCGCGTGGCCGGCCGCGTGACCAACGAAACCAACTCGCCCGTCGCCGGCGCCAGAGTGACCCTTGAAGACCTTGCCGCCACCAAGAGCTTTCAGGCGGTTTCCGATCCGACCGGCTCCTTCCTCTTGCAGTTGCCGGCTCCGGGCGCCTATTCGCTGAAAGTCGACCGCGAAGGCTTCTACGTCGTCTCCAAACCCTCGATCGCCGTGCCCCCCACGCCGCCCGATGAGCCGCCTTTCGAACTGCACATCGCGTTGCCGTCGATCCACGAAATCCGCACCTCGATCGAGGTCAAGGGCGATCCGGGCATGATCGACATGGATCGGGTCTCGCCACAGACCACGCTCAGCAGCCGCACGCTCTACGACGTGCCGTTTCCCGATCAGAACAATCTGCGCAGCGGGCTACGGATGATCCCGGGGGTGGTGCAGGATTCGAGCGGCGGCGTACACCTGTTTGGCGGATCGGAAGACCAGGCTCAGTACAGCTTCGAGGGCTTCCAATTGAATGACCCGCTGACGGGGCGATTCGACGCCCGCATGAGTCTGGAGTCCGTGCAATCGGTGGATGTGCAGGCGTCGCCGTCGGGGGCCGAGACGGGACGGGGCGAAGCGGGAAACATGATCCTGCATGCGCGGACCGGCGGCGACGAGTTCAAATACTCGGCCACCAACGTGTTTCCGGGCATCGACATCGGCCAAGGATTGCGGATCTCGAGCTGGTCGCCGCGCGGCAACATTTCCGGCCCATGGAAAAAGGGGCGCGCCTGGTTTTTCAATAGCGCCGAACTGCAATTCATCCGCACCACCGTGCCGCAGCTCCCCGCCAGCCAGAATTCTTCCATAAGCTGGCGCTTCAACGATCTGCTGCACAACCAGGTCAACCTGAGCGACAAGAACATTCTGTTCGTCGGCCTGCTGTTCAATTACTGGTATGCGCCGCGCAACGGGATTTCTTACTTGGACCCTCGCGAAACCACAGTGAATCGCCGCTCCAACCAATGGTTCGGGTATATCAAGGACCAGCATTCGTTTTCGCGGAGCTCGCTCATCGAGTTCGGATTCGCGGCCAGCCTCACGCACAGCGGTGAAGTGCCGCAAGGCAGCTCACCTTATCTGATCACGCCCAACGGCCGCCTGGGAAACAATTACGCGAACGCGCGCCGGGACGCCCA
Organism: Bryobacterales bacterium; assembly: GCA_003167255.1. Lineage (GTDB taxonomy): Bacteria > Acidobacteriota > Terriglobia > Bryobacterales > Bryobacteraceae > PALSA-129. The sequence goes on along the minus strand of PMTR01000162.1, from coordinate 5,979 downwards.
GCGGCAACAGGGGATGGCCAATTATTTTCTGCCTTCTTTCCACTGGATGGGCGAGCACCAATTGAAGACCGGAGCCGACATTGTTCATCTGGACTACCAGCAGAACGTCAGCCGATCCGGCATCGATTACCTGAACAATGCGGGCACCACGGTTCGCGCGATCAGTTTCACCGGACCGGGCCACTTGATCCGCGCCAATTATGAGAGCGCGCTTTACGTGCAGGATTCCTGGAGAGTACGGCCCTGGCTGCTGGTGGAGATGGGATGGCGCGCCGACCAGGACTACCTTCTCGACCGCCTGAACTCATCGCCGCGCGCCGGATTTGCGATCTCGCCGCCGGGAATGGAGGGCACGCGCATTTCGGGCGGCTTTGCGCGGATCATCGATCCCACCAATCTGCAGTTGTTCACGCGGCCGCTCGATCAATCCGCCAGCTCGACTTATTTCGACGGCGCCGGCAACGTGATCTACGGCCCGGTGGCGTCGGTCTTCGCGCTGGGGCCGAACCTGCAGAATCCGCGCGCCGATGTCTGGAATCTGGGTGTGGACCGCGTTCTGCCCAAACTGCTGCAGGCCAAGCTCCAGTGGCTGCGGCGGCGCTCGTCGCGCGGGTTCGACTACGAGAACAACCTGCCCGCCGCGGAACAGTTGCCGGCGATCCTGGCCGGCGCGCCGAACCCGGCTCCGCTCACCGCCGGCTACGTGCTGACCAACCACCGCCAGGACCAGTATGATTCGGTCGAGATTGCATTGCGCCAGCCGCTCAAGGGCCGCTTTGAGTGGATGGTGAGCTACACGCGCAGCCGGGCACTATCCAATGCCGTGATCGAGCGAACCATCGATCAGCCTTTGAGCATCTCCCTCGACAACGGCCCTTTGCCGTGGGATGCGCCGAACCGCCTGCTGAGTTGGGGCTATCTTCCGGCGTGGGGCAGAAGCTGGGCGATCGCCTACCTGCTGGATTGGCATTCGGGCTTGCCGTTTTCGATTCAGGATCCGTACGGGCAACTGGTGGGAACCGTCGACGACCATCGCTTCCGGCAGTTCTTCGAGCTGAATCTGTTCATCGAACGCCAGCTTTCCATACGCGGCTATCGCGTGGCCTTGCGCGGAGGCTTCAATAACATCACCGGCCACTCCAATCCGAACGTGGTGGGCAATGTGGTGGGCGGCCCGACTTATTTGCAGCAATACGGCGGCCAGGCGCGCGCGCTCAATTTCCGGCTGCGGTTTCTGGGCCGCCGGTGAGTTCTTCTGTGTGAATGCTCGCGGAGGGGCTTACTGGGGAGTGCCCGTAAACGCCAAAATCAGCGCTGCGAGGCCAAGAAACGTGCCGAACGGGAGTTCGTAAGTCGAGGCGTCTTTGTGGGTGAACTTAATATAGGCGTAACCCAGGATCGAACCGCTCACCGATCCGACAATCAGCGCCGCCAGCGCGTTGCGCATTCCTAAGAAGGCGCCCACCATGGCGATCAGCTTCACATCGCCTAGGCCCAGGCCTTCGCGGTGGCGCACTTTTTCATAGAGCCACCCGCCGCCCCAGAGGAAGAAGGCCGGCAAGCCGGCGCCTATTACTGCTTCCAGCACCCAACGTACGCGTTCCGGCGGGTTGACGCCGATCAGCCAGAGAAGCACCGGCGCGGTCTCATCCTGCACCGGCACGAATGCGGCCAGCACCAACCCGACTAGCGTACCGCCCAGGGTGAATTCATCCGGCAGGATGCGTTCTTCGAGGTCGCAGAAGACCAGCGCCACCAGCATGCCGGTGAAGATGCACATTTTCACCGCCGGCAAAGTGAGGCCGGCGGTGAACACCCAGTAGAAAAACAGCAGGCCCGTGGTAAGTTCCACAACCGGATAGCGGAAAGAAATGCGCGCGTGGCAATAGCGGCACTGGCCGCCCAGTACGGCGAAGCTCACCAGCGGGATGTTATCGTACCAGGCGATGGCTTTCTGGCACGCGATGCAATGGGAGCGCGGCTTTACTACCGAAAGGTCCAGCGGCCACCGGTAAATGCAGACGTTCAGAAAGCTGCCGATCAGCAGCCCGAAAAGCAGCGCGATTGAGGCTTCTATCATGAGAGGACCCGACGGTAGATTTCCATGGTATGGCGAACCATGTGATCGACGGTGAACCGCTCCATCACGTCGCGCCGCGCGGCGAGCCCGAGACGACGCGCCAAGGCCGGCTCGGCCAGCAATTCGCGGATGGCGGCGGCGATCTCTTCCACGCGGTTCTCCACCAGCAGGCCGGTCTCGCGATGGCGGACAATTTCCCGCAGCCCGCCCACGCGGCTGGCCACCACGGGCACGCCCGCCGACATCGCCATCAGGGCTCCCGAGCCCAGCCCTTCGCTGTGCGTGATGTAGACGAAGACCGCGGCTTCCTTTAAGTGACGTTCGAGATCGTTCGAAAGTTGGAGCTCGACGCCGGCCAGGCGGGCCGCTTCGAGCGCAAGCGGCGCGCCTTTTTGCGGATCGCCGGCATAAGCCGGCGCCACTACGGCGGAGCCTTGGGCGGGCGAGAGCAACGGCACGCCGTCGTACACCACGCTAATGTTTTCTTCCGGCACGCCGGCCGATTCGAGGACTGCTTTGACAAACTCCGAGACCGCCAGGTAGTGGCGCGCGCGGCCGTATTTCCACCGGCTACCCGGCGCGCCGCCTGGAGCAAAAGCCACGCGCCGCGAAACCACTAGCGCGCCGCTGCCCGCCATCGCGCCCAGGGTGTGGCTGTGCGCATCGTGGGCATGCAGCAAGTCATGGCGGCGCGCGAGCAGCACGGTGCGCGCCAGGCCCAGAGGCTCCACGCGGTGGCCCTGGCGGCGCGCGGCTTCAAAGAGCGGAGAGCCGGCGCGCGCCAGCAGGGTGGAGGCGACATCCGCCGCCGCGAGACCTTCCAGCAGACGAAGCACCTGCCACTGGCCTCCGCGCAATTCCTTCCCGGCGTCGAGATGCAGAATGCGCATCAGCTCATGTTTCTCGCTTTGGAGTATTTCAAAAACACGTAGAAGGCCGCCATCTGGGCGATGGTGAGGCCTTCGGGGCCGTCCAGGAATCCGGCTTTGAAAAAATAAGTCCTGACGAAGGTCCAAGCCGGGTCCACAATCAGGCGCGTCAAGGGCACTTTCACTTTGTCCGCGACCAGTTCCTGCGCGGCCAGAGTGGTGTAGTGGTCCATGGTCTTGACGTGCTCGGAAAGCGATTCGCAGGTGAAATGCAGCAGGTTACCCTGCAAGTGTCCGAGGCGGCCCTGCACCTCAACCGACTCGTGCACAAAATCGCCCACCCACTTGGCCTTGCGGCGGTCGTAGAGGCGGATCTTGCGGTCCGGATACCAGCCGGAGTGATAGATCCAGCGGCCCAGGTAGCGGGCCAGGCGCGGCATGGTGTAGCCGTCGAACGCAGGGCCGCTCTTCTTGAGGTTCCAGATTTCGGCTTCGAGAGTTTCGCTGAGGGTTTCATCGGCATCGAGCGAAAGGATCCAATCGTTGGCGGCCTGGTCGGTGGCGAGGTTCTTCTGGCCGGCATAGCCGCGCCAACCGGCTTCCAGCACGCGCGCTCCGAGATTCTGCGCGAGTTCCACGGTGCGGTCCACGGAGCCGCTATCCACAATCAGGATTTCATCGGCGCAGCGCAGGCTCTCGATGGCGTGTGCGATGTTGCGCTCCTCATTGAGGGTGATGATGGCCGCGGTGATCTTCATGGCCGCCTACAGCCCGCCCGCGCGGAGCGGAATCAGGATGAAGCACAGGCCGAAAATGATCAAGGCCACGAGGCCCAGCTTGCGCCGGCCGATGCCCAAATCCGTGTCGTCGACGATCATGGGATGGTGGCGGCCCAGCCATAGCATACCGAGCCCCCATAGCATCCATCCCCACCAGAACCAGCACAGCGGCAGCAGCGCCAGCGCCACCAGGCGGGAAACCAGGCGGTGCCGTCCCGGAAAGAACGAATACAGAATGTGGCCGCCATCCAGTTGGCCGATGGGCAGCAGGTTGAGCGCGGTAGTGAACATCCCGACCCAGGCCGCGCGCGCCACCGGGTGCAGATAAATATCGGCCGACGCCGCGCCCGGAAAGATCAACAGTTCCAGCAGGCGCTCGAGGCCGGGCACGCCGAACTGCAGGCTGCCCTGGTGGACAATCCCGGGTATCACTTTAGAGAACGCGAGGCCGATGGCCAGCGCGGGCAGCACGAACACGAAACCGGCTAACGGACCTGAAACCCCGATATCGAACAAGACGCGCTTGGAATAAATGGGCGAGCGTACTTTGATGAAGGCTCCGAAAGTGCCCAGGAAGGGCGACGGCAGGAAATACGGCAGGCTGGCATCCACGCGGTGATAGAGGGCGGCGAGGTAGTGGCCGAACTCGTGGGCGAGCAGGATGGTCAGCAAAGTGAGAGAGAAGGGAAGTCCGTGGAGGAGGAACGAGGGATGCCGCCAAATCCACGAATAGAGGTCGAAGACGCGCTCGACGTCGAAGGGAATGTTGCGGTTGAAATCCGACTGCATCGCCGCGCCGACCACCGTGGTGGTGAGGAGCGTCAGCGCAAACAACAGACTATGAAGCCAATACCGTTCTCGCGTGCGGAATTCGGGAAGTGCGTACGGCTCTCCCGTACCGGCTTCGGCATACAGAGGATACGGCGCAGGAGAGAAATCCTGGGAGGACACAATAAACCGGCCGCGTGGCGCGGCGCCTACTGCAGCGTCTGTAACTCCTTACCGGGCTTGAAGCGCACGGCTTTGCCCGGCGGAATGGATACTTCCGCGCCGGTGCGCGGGTTGCGCCCGATGCCAGTTTTGCGAGGCTTCACGTTGAAGACGCCGAATCCGCGTAACTCAATGCGGTCGCCTTGTTCCAAAGCTTTCTTCATGGATTCGAAAACCGTCTCGACGGCCATCTCCGCTTTGGTCTTCGTGATGCCGGTTCGGTTCACGACTTCATTGATGATGTCCAGCTTGATCAAAACAGCCTCCTTGTCCGGGGACCGGGCGAATCTACTCACCGCATCAGTCAACTACATGATAGGATTGAATTTATCCACATGTCAAGCGAGGGATTGGGCGGACAGGCCGCGCCGCTCACCAGCGAGCAATTCCGGCGGGCCAGCGGGCGCTTCGCCACAGGGATCACAATTGCCACCGTAAGAGACGGCCAAGGCACGCCCCACGGGCTAACGGTGAATTCCTTCGCATCGGTTTCACTCGATCCGCCGCTGGTTTCCATCTGCCTGGGACACGCGGTCAGCCTGATTGAGATTTTCCGCGCGGCTTCTTATTTTGGAATCAATGTGTTGGCGGAAAACCAGCGGCCCCTTTCGGAGCGCTTCGCGCGCAAAGGGCAAGACCGTTTCGAAGGAATCGACTGGGAACCCGGTGCCAACGGAGTGCCACTTATCGCGGGTGTATTGGCCGCGATGGAGTGCCGCACGGTAGAGCGCATTCGGGCCGGCGATCATGATATTTTCCTGGCGCAGATGGTGGCGGCGCGTGTTGTGGAAGGGAAGCCGCTGGTGCATTTTGCGAGCGGGTACCGGCGGTTGGGGGAGTAGAAGAAATCGCCGGCCGGTGTGCAGGCCCCGAAGCGCCGGCTGAAAGCCGGCGGCAGCCATGATTGGCTGCCCCGCAGAGCGGCATAGCCGCAACCAAAGCACCAAGCCCGGAGGGCGAAACAACATAGCCCACGGCGTGAGCCGTGGGTTCCCGTAGCCAATTGACNNCCAGCGCTGACGCGCTGGGCTATTTTCTTTCGTCCTACGGACTCGGGCCCCGCCAAAATCGTCGCGGGCTGCGAAGAATTGGCAATGGTGTAATACAAGAAATGAAGACACTGGTGGCGTGAGATCGATGGGAAATACAAAAGGCGTTGCGGCGGCCGGGGCTCTCGGACTTTTCGCCGGGCGTGTCTCCGGATTCTCTCGGACCCTATTACGGGGCGGCCGCCAATGATTTGAACCGCATCTTCAGGGTT
>PMTR01000175.1 GCA_003167255.1 Bryobacterales bacterium | reverse complement strand
GTGCTGCCCAGCCCGCCCGGCGAAAAGTCCGAGAGCCCCGGCCGCCGCAACGCCATTCTTTCCATCCCGTTCTCACGCCACAAGTGTCTCCACCCTCTCGGTGGGGCAGGCGGTGCCGCCTGCCATTCTAACTTCCTCAACTTCTAACTGACTTCCATATCCCGCAGGGATATCGAGGGCGCAGCCCTCGCTCTTGCGCTATCATTTTTTCTTGGCCCGAAAACTCATCATCCCCTTCAGCCTGGCGTTGTTCTTCGCGCAGGCCCAGACTCCCAGGCTCGCCCTGACCATCGACAGCATCATGCGCGGTCCGGAGCTGGTGGGCTTCGAGCCTGCGGCCGTGCGTTGGTCGCACGATAGCGCGCACGTCTACTTCCAGTGGAAGCAGTACACCGACAAAGACGCCGCGCCCATGGACACCTACACCGCCAACCGCGACGGCTTCGGCCTGCGCAAGCTCTCCGATGAGGAGATCAAGCAATTGCCTCCCGTTGGCGGCGACACCACTCACGACAAGCGGCTCACGGTCTATTCTTCGAGCGGCGATCTTTTCCTGTTCGACAACACCACCGGCAAGATCCAGCAGCTTACCAAGACCACCGACACCGAAGCGAATCCGCGCTTCCTGCCCGACGGCAAGCGCATCGCCTTCACGCGCGGCGGCAATCTCTACGTCATGTCGCTCGATTCCGGAGTGCTCGTGCAGATGACCGACATCCGCACCGCCGCCGCAGCCACCACCCAGGCTGTTCCCGCGGGCGGAGGAGGCGGCCGCGGACAAGGCCTCGGCCAGGGCCAGGGCGGCGGTCGCGGACAAGGAGGCGGCCGCGGCGCTGCGCCTCCAACCGGCACTGCCGCCGCTGGAGGCGCAACCACCAGCGCCAGTCAGGAGTACCTCAAGAACGAGCAGAAAGAGCTGCTGGATGCCATCCGCGAACGCGTAGCCGTCCGTGAAGAGGCTGACGCGCGGCGCAAGAAGGATGATCCCGGCCGCAAGCCCTTCACCCCCACCGGCCGCGAGACCGTCGGGCAACTGCAGCTTTCGCCCGACGAAAAAACCGTCTTTGCCACCGTCTCCGAGCCGGGCAGCCCACGCAGCACCATCGTTCCGAACTACATCACCGAAAGCGGCTACACCGAGGACATCAATGGGCGCTCCAATGTGGGCGACAGCCAGAACACCTCGCGGCTCGCCATGATTGACGTGACTACCGGCGAGGTCAAGTGGGTGGATCATGGCCAGCGCCGCACGCCGCCCGCTGCCGCCGCCTCTCCGCAGCCCCCGCGCGAAGGCGGCCCGCCGGTTCGCACGCCCGCCCCGCAGGATCGCGACGTGCAGCTCGGCATGCCCCTCTGGTCGGAGGACGGCGCCAAGGCCGTGATTCAAGCGCGCGCCGCCGACAACAAGGACCGCTGGCTGCTGGCCCTCGACGCCTCGACCGGCAAGACCCGCGTGCTGGCTCACGATCGCGACGACGCCTGGCTGGGTGGTCCCGCCGCCAACACCATCGGCTGGATGAAGAACGATCGCGAAGTATATTTCCAGTCCGAGCGCTCGGGCTTCGCCCATCTCTATGCCGTGGACTTCGAGGGCGGTGAGCCGCGTGCCCTCACTTCCGGGCAGTGGGAAGTCCTCAACGTGCGCCAGTCGCGCGATAAATCGCTTTTCTATCTCACCGCCACCAAAGACGGCCCCTTCGATCAGTTCTTATACCAGATGAGCGGCGATGGCGGCCCGCTTACTCGTATCACCCAGGAACCCGGGAAGCACACCACCACTCTTTCGCCCGACGAACATTGGATCGCCGATATCTATTCCTATACCAACAAGCCCCCCGATCTCTACATCCGCGAGAATGATCCCAAGGCCGTCGCCAAAAGAATCACCACGTCGCCCTCGCCCGAATTCGCGCAGTATCCCTGGCTCGACGTCCCCATCGTCATGGTGCCCGCGCGCGACGGCGTCAAAGTGCCCGCCCGCCTGTTCCAAGCCGCCAGTTTCAAGAAGGGCGGACCCGGCGTAATTTTCGTCCACGGCGCCGGCTATCTGCAAAACGTCGACCACAAGTGGTCGTCCAGCTACTACCACGAGTACCTGTTCGATCACATCCTGATGGAGCGCGGCTTCACCGTGATCGACGTGGACTATCGCGGCTCCGCCGGCTATGGCCGCGACTGGCGCACCGCCGTCTACGAGCACATGGGCGGCAAAGACCTCGACGATATCGTCGACGCTGCCAAATACCTGGCCGCGCAAAAAGGCGTCGACCCAAAAAAGATCGGTCTGTGGGGCGGCAGCTACGGCGGCTTCATGACCCTGATGGCCATGTTCACCGAGGCCGATGTCTTCGCCGCCGGCGCAGCCCTGCGGCCGGTCTCCGATTGGGCGCTTTACAATCAGGGCTACACCGCGGAGATTCTCAACCTTCCGCAAAGCGATCCGGAAGCCTACCGCAAATCCTCGCCGATTTTCTTCGCGCAAGGCTTGAAAGGCGCACTGCTGATTTGCCACGGGATGGTGGACACCAACGTCGAGTTTGAGGACACCGTGCGTCTGGTGCAGAAGCTCATCGAGCTGCGCAAGGAGAACTGGAACCTGGCCGTCTATCCGGTCGAAGACCACGGTTTCCGCCAGCCCGCCAGTTGGGCCGACGAATACAAGAGAATACTGGCGCTGTTCGAAAAGATGTAGGACAGACGATCGCCTTTTGTCGTCTGTCAAGCCTCGCCAAGCACGGCTGCTTGACAGGGTCGAAAAAGNNAGGCCCTCTGCAACAGACCACGAAAACCGATGGTCTGTCCCACTACCCCGCCAGAATCCTCTGCGCCGCCTGTTTCCCCATCCTGATGCAGTCGGGAATTCCGATCCCGCTATACGCATTCCCCGCCAGGTGCAACCCCGGAATCCCAGCCACGCGCGCCTCCAACTCCTCCACGCGCTGCCCGTGCCCCACGGAGTATTGCGCCATCGATCGCGGCCAGCGGGCAATCCGCGTGAATCGCGGCCGCGCGCCGATGCCCGCGATATCCCGCAACTCCGCGGTGACCGCCGCGATGATGCCATCGTCCCGTTCCGCCAGCACTCCGGCGTCTTCCATGCCGCCCAGGAAGCAGCGCGCCACAATTTTTCCCTCGGGCACACGGTACGAAAACTTGGTGCCCACCCAGGTGCAGGCCACCAGCCGGCGCCGCTCTTTCTTGGGGACCAGGAAACCGAAGCCTTCCGGCGGCTTCGCAAAATCGGCCGCGTCGAACCCCAGCGCCACGGTCATGGACGAACTGTAGGGCACCATGCCGAGCAGTTCCGACGCCCGCGCGTCCACTGCGCCCAGCAGCGCGGAGCCGCTGTGCGCTTCGCACGCCACCACCAGGCGGTCGGCTTCCAGCCAGTCGCCGTCCATCTTTACGCGGAAGCCGCTGCCCGCTCGCTCCACGGTTTCGGCGCGCCCGCGCCGCACTTCCGCTTTGCCTTGGATGGCTGCCGCCGCAGCGTCCACCAGTTGCCCCAGTCCGCCCTTCAGGGTGCGGAACAGAGGCGCCGGTGCGACCTTCGTACGGTGCCGCGCAGCCTTGGCGCGTTCCGCCAGCACCCCGCGCGTGAGGCTGCCGTAGCGGTTCGCCAGCTCGACGAAGCGCGGCAGCACGCTCCTCACGCTCAGCTCGCTGGGGTTGCCGCCGTAGATGCCGGAGAGCAGCGGCTCGGCCAGATAATCCACCGCCTCGCGGCCGTAATGCTCTTCCACGAACTCGGCCACCGATTCGTCGCCGGGTTTCGGTTTCGGCGCGCGGAACCATTCCAGGCCCATCCGCAGCTTGGTCCCCCAACTTACCAGGCCGGTCGTAATCAGCGGCAAAATCTTGGTGGGCACCATCATCATCAGGCCGTCGGGCAGCGGCACCAGGCGTCCGTTCTTGCGCACGAAGGTCACCCGCAGATGATCGTTCGAGCCGATCACCTCGCCCGACAGCCCCAGATCGGCGATCAATTCGAGCGCCGCCGGCTTGATGGAGAGGAAGCTGTCCGGACCGGCTTCAAGCGTGCAGCCTTCCACGTGCTCGGTCTGGATCACGCCGCCGAGCCGCGCCCGCGATTCCAGGATGGTCGACCCCGCGCCGCCCCTAGCCAGATAGTAAGCCGTCGAGAGGCCCGAGATGCCACCGCCGATGATCACGACCTTAGGCGCCATGGCTAACCGAAAAAAACAATTTGAGCCGCCGATGAACGCAGATCAACGCCGATGATTTCTTGATCTTCAATCTGCGTTCATCTGCGTTCATCGGCGGCCAATCCTTCTTACAGGCATCGCTTTGCCACTTCGGCCAGCGCCGCGGTGAAGGTGGCGGATCCGTTCAGCGATTCCGGCCGCGTCAGCGTGATGCCGCGTTCCCGCGCATAGCCACGGAATAGGATGTCGATGTCGAACAGCACCTCGATGTGGTCGCAGACGAAGCCGATCGGGTCCACCACCACTTCGCGGATGCCCGCGGCGGCATAGCGGTCCAGGCAGGATTCCACCGTCGGGCCTAACCACTTGTCGTCGGTCATGCCCTGGCTTTGGTAGGCGAAATCCCATTCCATAAGGCCCACCCGCGCCGCCACTGCCGCGGCTGTGGCGCGCGTCTCGCGGTCGTAAGGGTCGCCCGATGCCAGCGCCTTCTCCGGCAGGCTATGCGCCGTGAAGAGGAATGTTTGCCTCGCTGCTAGCGGCCGGAGCCGCTCCGCGAAAGCCTCCACCAGCAGCGGTTCGTCGTGAAAGCTCTTGGCCCAGACGATCTCCGCCGTCACGCCCAACTTTTCTTTAGCTTCTTTGGTCCGTTTGATGTAGAGCCCCACGCTCAGCTCGGAAAACTGCGGCGCCAGGCACACCGCCGCGATGCGCTCCACGCCGGCTTCCCGAACTTTCTCCATGGTCTCGGCAATCAGCGGATACCAGTTGCGCATGCCGAAGAAAACGGGGATCCCCAGCAGCTTTTCCAGGGCCGTGGCCTGCGTCGCCGTCCACGCCCGCAGCGGGGACGATCCGCCGATGGCCGCCAACCGCTGCCGCACTTCTTCGAGGACCTTGGGAGGTGTCGGGCCGGGACGCCCGCCGCGCACGAATTTCAGGTATTCTGCGACATCCTCTACCCGCTCCGGAGCTCCGTGAGCGAGCAGCAGAACCGCCTGCTTCACGGCTTGAATTCCCGCACCATCTCCACTACGGCCTGGACGTTTTCCACGGGAGTCTCCGGCAGAATGCCGTGTCCCAGGTTGAAAATGTGGCCGGGCCGCGTGCCCGTGCGCTTCAGCAATTCATGCACCTTGGTGCGCAGTTCGTGGAGCGGCGCGAACAGCGCCACCGGGTCCAGGTTCCCCTGGATCGCCGAACGGTAGCTGATGTCCATCCAGGCCTGGTCGATGTTGATGCGCCAGTCCACGCCCATCACATCGCCGCCCGCCGCGTGCAGTTCCTTGAAGAATCCCGAGGCGCCCGTGCCGAAATGAATCACCGGCACGCCCGTCGACCGGATCCGCTCGATCAGCGCCCGCGAATACGGCGCCGCGTACCGGACGTAATCGTCCGAACCGAGCGCGCCCACCCAGCTATCGAACACCTGGATGGCGCGGGCGCCGGCGGTCACCTGCAGGTGCGCAAATGGCGCCAGCACGTCCACGATCTTCCCCATCAGCCGCCGCCACAGCGTTTCGTCGCTGTACATCAGCTTCTTGGTGCGGATGAAATTGCGTGACGCCCCGCCTTCGATCATGTAGCTCGCCATGGTGAACGGCGCGCCCACAAACCCGATCAGCGGCACGCGGCCGGCCAGGGACCGCACTACGCTCTGGATGGCCTCTCCTACGTAGCCCAGGTCGTCGGTGTTGGTGGTCGCGAGCGAATCCACGTCGTCGGTGGTGCGCACCGGGTTCGCAATCACCGGCCCTTCGCCCTTTTCGTACCTCAGCTTCAACCCCATGGGCTCGACCGGCAGCAGCAAATCCGCGAAAATGATGGCCGCATCCACGTCCAGCGTCTCCACGGGCTGCAAAGTCACGGTCGCCGCCAGGTCCGGACGTTTACAAATCTCCAGAATTCCGTGCTTGTCGCGAATCTGGCGATACTGCTTCATATAGCGGCCTGCCTGCCGCATAAACCACACCGGCCGCACGTCCGTGGGCCGGCGGCGGCAGGCGTCCAAAAATCGGCTTGTCATCGGAGCCGCGCGCATGGTTGATCCATCCTGTCTTTCGTCAGAAACACTACCTCAAGTCGTTGGATTGGGCTCTGTGGCCCGTCTGGCCTCGGCTACCGCCTACCCGCCGGGAACGTTCCGGCCGGGTCGCGGCCGGAGCCGCCAACAGAAACAAAACTATCACATTCCGTTTTCTTGCCGCAAAGTATTTAGGATACACTACTGATCGCTGGAAACAAAGGATTTAGGAAAAAAAGAGCCGGCCCAGGTATGCGGGATAGTTACGGGATGACGGGGTTCCGCGGGAATTGTGCCTGCAACCCGCAACCGGCTTGAGCGGCATGCGACAGCACGGCTTCGCCACGTCACCGGATCAGCTCGACTCGGATTGTTTCATTGTTTACCACGGCGCCGTCAAGTTCCTTCCAGCGGCGATCTGCCGTCACGGCCACCGCCCCTAACGTCGCCGCCATCGTCAGGCATACACAGTCTCCCAGCGACAACCCAAGGTCCCGCCGGGTTCCCAGCAGCACACCGCAAAACTCCGCTTGCCTGGCCCCAAACTCCTCCTCCACTTCCAGATGCAGCTTGTGAATGGTCGCGACGGCCCTCTCCGGCGGCATCCCGGAACGCACCAACCTCCCAACCACTTCGGCCAGATTGACAGCATGGATTTGAGAGTGATCCAGAATTCTATCCACGCGCTCGTGGCCACCTTCATCGAGCACGATGCTCAGCAAGGCGGAGGCATCGAGCACAAACTGTGCTTTCACGGGCGCGTGGCCTCTTCGTCCTCACGCTCGACTTCCGCTCGGCGGTCCCGGATCAGTTCCCCAGCCAAATCCTGGCCAGCCGGAATATACCTGCGGATCTCCTCCCGCACCTTGGATAGAGCTTGTGATCGAGACGTGACTTGAAGGGCGCCGGACTCTTCCACTTTGACGAGCACTTGCGAACCCTCGGAAAGTCCGAGCTGGCGGCGCACCGCCGCCGGAATCAAGATCCGGCCCGACTTTTCAAGCCGCGCGGTGTAGGTTTCCATGGCTTTATTTTAGCCGAGATACGGCAGATTTACAATCTTGCCGTTATTGCTGTTTCTGCCGGGTAGGTTGCGCAGCAATTCTTCCCGGCTAATTTTCGGCCCGCCCGCGAGATTTTTTAGCCCGTTTGATCAAAAAATCGATCCGGCTGTCCGCGTCCGGGGCCTTATCCCGCTCAAAATGCAGTTCCGGGACCCGCCGCAGGCTCAACCGGCTGGCCAATTCATGGCGTAAATACCCCTGCGCATGGTCCAGCGCCAGCATCGATTCGTGCTGCTCCCGTTCCGTTCCCCGTGCCGCCACGCGGATATTCGCGTGCCGCCCGTCCACGCTGACGTGCACGTCCGTTACTTCCACCGCCAGCAGCCGTGGGTCATCCGTCTCAAATCCGATGATTTCGGATAACTCCTCCCGCACCGCCTCGGATACCCGCAATGCCCGCCGCTCGTCCATATCAAACTTAAAGCCCCGGTCTCTGAGCAAGCTAAGCAAGATGCTGAAAAAAGTAATCTCAGCCGCCGATGAACACCGATGAACGCGGATAAGTTTTTTGTTTTCAAGCTGCGTTCATCTTCGTTCATCGGCGGCTAAGCCTTTTTCATCAACCTCTTTAGCTTGCCAACCTTCTCACGCCAGCCATTCCACGGTCGCCCCCGCCAGTTCCGCGCCCAACAGGGCTGCCGCTTCTTCTTCCACCGCGCGCAGCACCTTTTCCGCATGGACGCGATCCCCCGAAACCGTCACCGCCGCTACCGCCGACCGCTGCCACAACTCCTGGTATTCGATCTCCGCCACCGCTACGTTGAACTTGTGGCGCAGACGGTCCTTCAGGCTTTCCACCACGTGCCGCTTTTCTTTGAGCGAATGCGCGTTTTCCAGCCGCAGTTCCAGGGTTACGACGCCGATGGCAGCCATGTCTTCAGGCGGCTTCGTTGGTGACGCGCTCCGTCTTGAAGGCTTCGATGATGTCGCCCTGCTTGACGTCTCCGTAGTTGTCCAACGTGATGCCGCACTCCATGCCGCTCTTCACCTCGCTGACGTCGTCTTTGAAGCGCCGCAGCGAACCGATCTTCCCGGTGTGGACCACCACGTTGTCGCGCAGCAGCCGCACTTCCGAATCGCGCGTAATGGCGCCATCCAGTACGATGCAGCCCGCCACGTTACCCACTTTGGTGATGCGGAACGTATCCCGCACTTCCGCCTTGCCGCGATAGACTTCCTTGTAGACCGGCGACAGCAGCCCGGTCATCGCCAGCTTGATCTCGTCCGTCAGGTTGTAAATGATGGTGTGCAGCCGCACGTCCACCTTTTCCTGGTCCGCCAGAGCCGCGGCGTTGCGCTCCGGCCGCACGTTGAACCCGATGATAATCGCGTTCGAGGCCGATGCCAGCAGCACGTCCGATTCGTTGATGGCGCCCACGCCCGAGTGAATCACCCGGACCTTCACCTTTTCGTTCGAGAGCTTCTGTAGCGATTCGCTCAGTACTTCGGCAGAGCCGCCCACGTCCGTCTTGATGATGATGGGCAGTTCCTTGACTTCGCCGGCCTTCATCTGCTGGTGCAGTTGTTCCAGCGTCAAGCGGCTGGATTTCGACAGCGACTTTTCCTTTGCCTTCTGGTCGCGGAATCCGACAATCTGTTTGGCCTTGGCTGTGTCCGTCACCACCTGGAAATCGTCGCCCGCTTCCGGCATGGAATCGAGACCCAGCACTTCCACCGGCGTCGATGGCTCCGCTTTGCGGATCTGCGCGCCGCGGTCGTTCTGCATGGCGCGCACCTTGCCGAATACCGCGCCGCAGATAAAGAAATCGCCAACTGACAGTGTGCCGTTGCGCACCAGCACGGTCGCCACCGGTCCGCGCCCGCGGTCCAGTTGCGCTTCGATCACCGTGCCCATGGCCGGCCGCTGCGGGTTGGCCTTCAGGTCCTGCAACTCGGCCACCAGCAGAATCATCTCGAGCAGCAACGGCAGGCCCTGCTGGGTGCGCGCCGAAACCGGCACCATCACCACGTCGCCGCCCCAGTCTTCCGCCAGCAGGCCGCGGTCGGCCAGTTGCTGCTTAATGCGCTCGGGCTGGGCGTCGACCTTGTCGATCTTGTTGATCGCCACGATGATCGGAACCTTGGCCGCTCTGGCGTGGTCGATGGCTTCGAGGGTCTGCGGCATCACGCCGTCGTCCGCCGCCACTACCAGAACCACGATATCCGTTACTTTCGCGCCGCGAGCCCGCATGCGCGTGAAGGCCTCGTGGCCCGGCGTGTCGATGAACACGATCTTCTTGCCGCTCATCTCCACCTGGTACGCGCCAATGTGCTGCGTGATCCCGCCGGCTTCCCGCGCCGCCACGTTGGCTACGCGAATCGCATCCAGCAGCGACGTCTTTCCATGGTCCACGTGCCCCATGATGGTCACCACCGGCGCGCGTTTCTGCAGGTCCTTGGTTACCTCGGCTTCTTCCACGGCCTGCATGGCTTCGGTTTCGTAACTCACGGTTGCGGTGGAAGCGCCGAATTCGCGCGCCACTTCCGTCGCCAGCTTGGAATCCAAAGTCTGGTTGATGGTCGCAAAGATACTGCGGTCCATCAGCTTCTTCATCACCAGGGCGGCCTTCACGTCCAGCTTTTCGCAAAGCTCCTTGACCGTGATGCCTTCCGAAATGGTGATCTCGCGATTGATGGGCGGAGGACCGGCTTCCACCTGGCGGCGGGCCGGCCGGAGCATCCGCTCCTGTTCCTGGCGCTCCCTGGGCTGCGGGCGTGAGGGACGTTTGTCGCCGGGGCGTCCGCGCGGTTGCTCCATCGGAGGCGGCGCCAGACCCGGCTCCATGCGGCCTCGCGAGGTGGGATGCTGGGGCCTCGGTCCGGCTGGACGTACCCCCGGAGTACTGGGGCGCACACCCGTTTTGGCCACCATTGGCTGTCCCGGCCGGATCGGTCCACGATAGATCGGTTGGCCCGGTACCGGCGGGCTGGGCTGTCTTGGAACACCCGGGCGCGGAGCAGCGGGCTGCGCGGGCATGGCCGGTCTCGGTGTGCCCAGCTTGGCCACCAGGTCCGCACGCGGTGGAACCACCGGCCGTGCCGCGGGCTGTCCGACTAATGCCCGCCCGGTGGTCAAAGGCATCGAACCACCAGTTGCGGGCGCCGGCGCGGATGCTGCCGCGCCCGGCCCAGGCGTTCCCGCGGCCCTCGGCCGGCCTACTACTACGGGTCTGGCCGCCGTTCCGGGCATGGCCGCGCCCGGACCGGAAACACGTGTGCCTTCCGCCGGCGCCGTTGGAAATGGTTGGCGCGGCCCCGAGAGAATCTGTCCCGGACGCGGAGAGGAAATCGCCGGTCCCGGCAACGGCTTGGCAGCCGGTATTGCCGGACGTCCCGGCGCAATCACTGCCGCCGGCGGAGCTTGCGGCGGCGGCGCGGCCGGCGCCGCCCGCGGCCCTTCCGGCCGCGGCACTGTCGTTCCTGCGCCCGCTACCGGCGGATGGATCGGCCTGCCAGGGGCCAGCGGCGGCCGGATGGGCGCCGCGCTTCCCGGTGTTGCCTTCGGTTCCTCCACGGCCGTTTTGACGCCCGCTTCGGCCGCCGGCTCCTGGGGCTCGGCGGTCTCAATGTGTGGGTGTACGGCCTGGGCCGCCGGCGCCTCCGCCGTTTCCATGGTTTCCGTTTGCGCCGCGCTTTCTTGAGCTGGCTCGCCCGCCGCCTCGGCTTCTCCCGGTGTGTCGAAACCGTAGAGCCGACGCAGCTTTATGGCTACGTCTTCATCGATCGAGCTGGAGTGCGTCTTTTTTTCGGTTACGCCCAGTTCGGGCAGCCGGTCCAGGATCTCGTGAGCCTTGACTTCCAACTCCCTTGCCAGCTCGTTGATTCGAATCTTCTTCATAGAGAGAACGATCTGCATCTACCGCTTCTTCCACCGCACAGGCGGTACTTCCCCGTTACAGGCACCGTGGCGGCCTTACTCGCCGCTTTCAGCCGGGACGCCCTCGTCCGGTTCGGTCCCTTCCGGGCCGTGACCTTCCGACGGATTGTGAGTGGGGGAACCCGCGTCTCCTATGGTACCAGACTGCTCCGCCGCCGCTTCGCCTTCCGCTTCCACTGCCGGCGAAACCGCTTCTTCCGCCGCGGTCTCTGCTTCCGCCGCGGCCTCGGCCGCTGCTTCCGCCGCCGGCTCGGCTGCTGTTTCCGCCGCCGGCTCGGCTGCTGTTTCCGCCGCTGGCTCGGCCACGGCTTCCACTGCCTCGGCCGCCGGCTCTTCGAACTGGCTGTAGTAAGCGTTCACGGCTTCCTGGATGGTCTCCACTACCTGCGGCCCCACGTCCTGGATCTCTTCCAGTTGCTCCGGCGTCATGCTTCCCAGTTGCTCGATGGTGCCGATTCCCGTCGCCACCAGCTTCTCCACCAGTAGCTCGGAAAGCCCGTACTCGATCAGCACCGATACCGGCGCGCCCGGCGCCACCAGCGCAGCCATCTGCGATTCCACTTCCTGCCGCTTCTCTTCTTCGCTCTTGATATCGATTTTCCAGTTCAGC
Source organism: Bryobacterales bacterium (assembly GCA_003167255.1). Classification (GTDB taxonomy): domain Bacteria; phylum Acidobacteriota; class Terriglobia; order Bryobacterales; family Bryobacteraceae; genus PALSA-129. Next base: position 5,840 of record PMTR01000175.1, on the reverse strand, counting down.
AGCTTGGCCGCGAGCCGCACGTTCTGCCCCTTCTTGCCGATGGCGAGGGAGAGCTGCGAATCGTCCACGATCACTTCCATGTGCTTTTCCAGCGGATCGAGGATTGTAATCCGGCTGACTTTGGCCGGGCTCAGCGCGTGCGTGGCAAACACCACCGCATCGTCGGAATACTCGATGATATCGATCTTCTCGCCGCGCAGCTCGCGGATGATGGACTGCACCCGCATGCCCTTCATGCCCACGCAGGCGCCCACGCTGTCCACGTCGCGGTCGCGGCTCTGCACCGCGATCTTGGTGCGCTCGCCGGCCTCGCGCGCGCAGCCCTTGATGGTCACGGTGCCGTCGTAAATCTCCGGCACTTCCTGTTCGAACAGCCGCATCACCAGCTCCGGCGCCGCGCGCGACACCAGCACGCCGGGGCCCTTGCTGGATTTATCCACCAGGCGAATCACGCAACGGACGCGGTCGCTCACGCTGTAGCTTTCCAGACGCGACTGTTCTTTCTTGGGCAGCTTGGCTTCGGTCTTGCCCAGGTCCAGAATGTAGTCCGGCCCTTCCACGCGCTTGATGGTGCAGTTCACCAGCTCGCCGGTGCGCCCCGAGTATTCGTTGAACACGGTCTCGCGTTCGGCTTCCCGCACCTTCTGGAAAATAACCTGTTTGGCGGTCTGTGCGGAAATCCTGCCCAGCGCGTCGGTTTTCTTCTGGAGGCGAATTTCAGACCCGACTTCGGCCTCCGGCATGATGCGGCGCGCTTCCGCCAGCGTCATTTCGTGCACCGGGTCCTCCACCGTCTCCACCGCTTTTTTCACGGCATAGAGCTGGATGGCGCCGGTCTTGGGGTCCATATCCGCCACGTAATCTTCATTGGTGCGGTAATGCTTGCGCGCGGCAATCAGCATCGCGTCCTTCACCGCGTCGAACACGATTTGCGGATCGATGCCTTTTTCCTTGCTCAGTATCTCGATGGATTGAAAAATCGTTTCCAAAGTGCCCTCGTTATCCTAATTGAGTTTTCTGGCTGTATTTCTCCGGCGGGCTTACCACTCGAACTTCAGATTGGCCTTTTGAACCTGGTCGAAGGGGAAGCGCAATGTCTCGCCCGGCGCCGTTTCGATCAACACCTGGCCGTCTTCCAATCCGGCCAGCACGCCGTCCCAGTTGCGCCGTCCATTCACCGCGTCGCGCAGCGTCAAATTGGCCTTCTTCCCCTGAAAGCGCTGGTAATCCTGTGGCTTGAGAAGCTTCCGTTCCAATCCGGGCGAACTCACTTCGAGAGTGTACCGCCCTCCCGGCACCACATCCTCCACGTCCAGAATGGTGCCGACCTGATGGGACACGGTTTCGCAATCGCCGTGAGTGACGCCTTCGGGCTTATCGATCGAGATGCGCACAAAGCGTTGATTCCCGCCGCCTTTGACTTCCACCTCGACCAATTCGAGCCCTTCGGCATCCGCCACGCGTTGCGCGATTTCCCCGATCTTGGCCGCCATTTGTCCCGACATTCCCTAGATCCCAACAAAAAAGTGGGCTTTCGCCCACTCGCAGGGTTCGATACTCAAACCACATTGTAGCGTGTTTGGGAAGGGAGGGGAAGGGGGGAGGTCCCATCGGATCATGGCCAATTTGCGGACAGGCGCCGCCTATCCCATCACGGCGGGAAGCGAGCGGGACGCGTATCCGGCTCTGTCGCCGGACGGGCGTACGCTGGCCTACGCCGCGGGCGATGCCCTATATACCATCGTCGAGGTGCCCTTGACCGGAGGGCCGTCGCGCGAAGTGATTTCTTCATCGCGCAATGGAATCGCTCCAAGCTGGGACCCGGACGGCATCCACTTCGCTTACGTGACCAGCCGCAACGGCAGTGAGGAGATCTGGTTGCGAAACCGCACCGACGGATCGGAACGGCGGATTGTCAGCCAAAAGGACTTCGCCGGGCCGGAGAGTTATTTTCTCGACTGCGCCGTCTCTCCCGACGGAAATCGGATTGCGTACCGGAGGGACGCGGGCGTAGGCGAGATTTGGATCTCGCCGCTTTCCGGAGAGGCGCCGGTTCGCCTGTGGGATGACCCTGCCAAAGCCACCCAGCGCGGGCCGGTCTGGTCTCCCGATGGCGATTGGATCGCCTTTTATTCCGTGCGGGATCAAAGGTTCGAAGTCCTCAAGATCCGCGTGGGCGCCAATACCACGCCCGAGCTGGTGACTTACGCCGAGTCTGGTAGCCCCGTGGCATGGTCTCCGCTTGGCGATCGGATCGCCTTCCGGGATGGAAACCGCATGCGCATCGTCAGCCCCGATGGTAAAGAAGATCGAATCGTCGCCCAGCTCAGGTGGGAAGCATACGGATGGTCGAAGGATGGATCGGCGCTCTATGGCATCGCCGCGGATGAAAACCGGCATCTGATCCTCAGGCGTGTGGAAACCGCTTCGGGGATCGAGAGCAAGATTACCGATTTGGGCGCTGCGCCGCCCGGATTCGATCTGGCGAATCATCAGGGCGTGTTTTGGTATCGGGGGTTCAGCCCGCATCCGGACGGCAAGAGCTTTCTCACCTCGGTTTATCGCATGAAGTCCCACCTCTGGCTAATGGAGGATTTCGACCGCCCCACCCGGCTGCTGGATTTGCTATGGAAACGGCTGCATTCCGGACAATGAAACGGCAGGCAGGCAAGACCTCACGTCGAGCCTGAAGACCCTTGACGCGCGCAACTGCCAACCATAGCGGGAGTGGCTCGCCAGGCTAATGCCACATAGTTTTTGATTCTGTGACCATTCTGCACAAATCGTGGCGCAGTCAATCCTGGCTGCCGCTGCTTGTTTTATTTCTTCGGTACCGGCTATAATTCATCATCGATCTTTCGCAGAGGGGAGAAATGCTCCAGCCAGCCGCATCCCCAGTTCCAATCCCAAGGAGCCATCGAGATGAAGGAGATTATTATGAAGCACAAGATCGCGGTGATGGCCGGCCTCGCGCTGGTCGTCCTCATCGGCGCGGGTGTCCTCTACAGCCAGCAGAAAACCCGCCCCTCCGCTGCCCAATCCTCCGCTGCCCAACAGGATAAGATCGCGGCCCTCAAGGAGCTGCGCGACAGCGGAGTCATTACCGCGCAGGAATACGACTCGAAGGTTCAGGCGCTCCAGGCCAGTCCTTCTGTGGCTTCCCCGGCCTCGGCCACCTCCGCGCCGGCCCACGGTTCCAAGATTGCGTGGTCCAGTACGCGCCCGATCGAGATCACCGATCCCGTATATCAGATGACCGCGTACACCATGGAGATTCCCGCCGGGTGGAAATATGCCGGCATCATCGCTCGGCCCGCAGGGTGCCACTCCAATGGCGCCGCGATCAAGTTCACCGCGCAAAGCCCGGATGGCACCACCGCCATAGTGTTCCTGCCCGGCGTGGCCTGGACTTGGTCGGGCAGCGCTAACATGCAGAAGATCATGGAGCAGTCGCACTGCCCCGGCATCGACATTGAAACGGCGGCCAGCTTCCTGGTCAATATCGCGGTGCCCAACCTCCGCCCCAATGCCAAGATCGTAGAGGTCCTTCCGCTGCTGCCTGAAGGCCAGGCCGCACTGGCGGATCAACTGGAGAAATCGCGCCAGCAGAACGCCGTAATGGCCCAGCAATACAACGCCAAACCTCAGAAGCTGACCCTCGATGGCGCCCGCGTGCGCATCCAATACGATCGCGAAGGGCAACCGGTGGAGGAGATGGTCTCGGCCGTGATCAACTGCAACGAAACGGCGATGCCCGCCCTGTTTAACCAACCCGCATACCAGCAGCGCTCCTGCTCCTCCCGTGGCACCAGCATCACCCGCGCTCCCCTGGGCCATCTGGACGAACTGATGGCGCTGGCGCAGTACAAGAGTCTCTCCAAGACACTGGTGCCCAAAGCCGACTGGCAGAACCGCCTGATGCGCGACCAGCAGGCCGCCTTTCAGCAGGCCCAGGCAGAAAACAATCGCCAGTTCCAGGCGATCATGCAGAAGGGCCGGGATGACAATGAGCGTCTCCTGGCGAATGGCAGGGCCTTCAACGATAACTTGAGGGCGAGCACCGATAGGGCCCTGGCAGCCGACCGCGCCAAGCAGGATGCCATCGACGCTTCGGCCCATGCCACGGCTCTTTACTCTCTCGACCGGCAAGAATTCAAGAATCCAACTACCGGCCAGACCATCGAGGCCAGCAGCCAGTACAACCACCAGTGGATGTCCTCGGATGGCCAGACGCTCATCCAAACAAACGACCATACCTACGATCCCAACGGCAAGGTCAACCCGGTGAACACAAGCTGGACCGAACTGGTTGTCAAATAACAAGAATCCGCAAACCCCGATCTCTTATGAAAACTATGATCGTAGCCTTGGCGATGTTGGGCCTCTGGGCTGGCCTGGCCCAGACGCAGGCCCATGCGCAAACTCTGTACAAAGACCCGGCCGGCGCCTTCACCGTGCTGGTCCCCGCCGGTTGGCAGACGCAGCGGGAGCCTGGCAGCCCCATGGTCTCCATCGTCAATGAGAAGTCTCAGGCCAGCGTCAGCATGGGCATCATACCGGGATCTGGGACAAACACCCCGACGGCCGACCAGGAGCTCGAAAAAATCCAGAGCCAGTTCCCGCAAAATTGCCCCCAGGCCAAGATCAAACAGCGCGGCCCCACCACTCTGGGCGGCATGAGCGGAGCGTTCCTCCTGGTGAACTGCAGCAACAGCCAGGGCGGCTTGGAAGTGATGAAATTCGCCGTCGCCAGCAAGCCCGGACTGCTGGTTGTTCTCAACAGCGCCTCGCCCGCCGCCAACTACGACGCCGTCCTGCCCGCCTTCAATTCCGTCGAACACAGCCTCAAGCTCTTAACGGGAGCGGCAGCCCAAGCGCCCGCTGCGCCCGCGCCCGGCGGCAACTCGCGCCAGTTGGCTGCCTTAGAGAAGGCCTGCACCACGGGAGCCTTGAGCAAAAACGAATGCGACCAGCGCCGGGCCCAGCTCACCGCCCCATCCCAGCCGGCCGAGCCCAGCCCCGCGCCCGCGCAAGCCCACCCAGCCGAGCCCAGCCGAGCGCCCGCACAAGCCTCGGCTCCCGCGAACTCCGGCTCCGGAATGTACCGCGACCCGCAGGGCCGCTACTCGCTCGCGGTTCCTGCCGGATGGGCCGTCACGCCCCCCGCCGACGCCGGCTCCGGCAACGTGCAATTGTCCTTCGGCCCCAGTTGGGCCATGGTCCTGCTGTCCGGCGGGTCCCAGCCACGCGACGTCAACCACCAGATGACTCAGCAGATTCAGGCCCAGTACACTGGCTTTCGATTGCTGAACGAGGGCGATCTGCAGGTCAATGGGCACCCCGCGCACGGCTCCAACGCCACCGGGACCAATCCCAAGGGAGTGCCTGTGTCCGTCCTCATCGTCAGCATCAATGCCGGCAGTGGACACTTCCTGACCGTGGTCTCTTCCGCGCCCAACGATCAGGCAAAAAATATCAACGACACGGTCATGCAAATGGCCCAGAGCATCCGCTTCGCGGGAGAGTAAGGGGTACTTGACTTGTAGCGCCGGCGGTCTTTGCCGCCGGCTCACTCCATGTCCCGAAGAATGGCGACGGTCAAGCGCGCACAAGGCACCGGCGGCAAGACCGCCGGCGCTACCAGTTGGTCTTAACGGAGATTGAAATGTAGAAACCCAGGGCAACGCACGAGTGCGTGCGCCACTTCGTCACCGTGAGAAGAGCGGATTAGTGGAAAGACCCGAGCGCTGCTAGAATAAAAGTTATCCACTCCCTGGGAGGAATAACCTAACTTGAACTCTGCGATCTTGGCCCTGGAAGACGGCACGGTCTTCGAGGGC
>PMTR01000182.1 GCA_003167255.1 Bryobacterales bacterium | reverse complement strand
TGTTCCGCCGCGTGGGATCGGTGTTAGGCGAAGCGAATTGCATCCAGAGACTTGGGGACATCGCGCTGCAGCGTACGGATCACGAGACGGCGCGAACCCGATACGAGGAGGCTTTGCTGTTGTACCGCCGCGTGGGAGATGTGCTAGGCGAAGCGAATTGCATCCAGAGCCTTGGGGACATCGCCGCTGCCCAAAGCGGGATGACAACAGCAAAGGAACGATATGCAGCCGCGCTGGGGCTCTACCAACGCATTCCTGAACCCTATTCAATCGGTCGGACGTACAGACGCCTTGCCCGCATTACCGATGGCGCCGAACGGGCGGCGAACGTCGCGAAGGCGCGGGCCGCGTGGCAGAGCATCGGCCGGACCGACCTGGTGGAAAGCCTGGATGGCGAATTTCCGCCCGAGCCCGCCGCTGCTACGGGCGAAACGCCGCCCGCCTGACGTCCCCTCACAGATACTGCTCCACCCTCCCCCTAAACCTCGTATAGATCCACGACACCCCCACCAGAAACAGCCCCAGCGCCAGGAACGAGAAGATCCGCGCCAGCGTCTCCAGGTGGCGCAGGTCCCACAGAAACAGCTTCAGGATGCACCCCAGCAACAATGCCAGCCCGGAAAGCCGCAGCACCCGGTCGCGTAGCGGGAAGCCCGAGCCCAACAACGCCACCCCTTCGATTCCCCACGCCACCGTCCGCACATTGCCTGCCACCTGGTAGTAGAGCAGCAGCGTCCACAGACCCGTCCCCAGCAGCGACAGATACCAGCGGCTCCGGCTGCCGCGCGCGCTCATGAACTGCGCGGCATAGAGACACGCGACGACGGCTCCTCCCGCAAGCACCGGATCGAGCCCTCCCGCCAGGTTGCTCCACCAGCAGCCGGCGAACGCCAGAGCGGCCACCGCGTAAGCGTGCGGCCGCAACCCGGCAACCAGCAGCGCCACCGCGAAGAGCGCCAGCGCCGGAGCCGTCGCGAACGCCGGCGTCAGCAACCACACCGCGTCGCACGCGAACACCGTTCCAACAGCCGATGCGAAAGCGGCCACCTTTCCACCCTCTTCCTTTCGCGCGCGCCACGCCATCGCATAACACACCAGCGCAGCTCCGGCCGGGATCAGCCGCGCCTCCAGCGGACCGTGCGGCACGGCCGGCAGCACGTTGAGGAACAGCACCCGCAACGCGCCTATCGCCGCCGCGGCATAAGACAGCCGGCGGAACTGGCCCGGCCATCCGCGCAGCCCCATTTCCAGAAGCGCCAGCGACATCGCCATCCATCCCAGCCCCAGGTATTGCTCCGGCAGCACTTTCCACAGCAGCGCGCCCATCGCCGCCACGGTGGCCAGCGGGGCCCCAAACAGGATGCCGGCGCGCTCCCGCGGGTCCAGACGGTCTTCGCCCCCTTTCAACGCGCACAGCGTCAAGCCGTAGCCCATCGCAGCCGCGGCCGCGAGCGTTAGCCGGCTTGGCTCCCATGCCGCGCCACATAGCCCGAGACCCGCCAGCAAATATCCCTGCATCCGAAAGTCCGGCAGGCGGAAGCGCCATCCCCAAGCGAACGCTCCCAGCGCCGGCAGCATCCACGCCACCGCGCGGTAGGCTTCCGGCGCTTCGAACCCGGCCACCAGCGCCAACATCCCGGCGCCCGCGTAGCCATAGAGAAGATCCCCCGTGCGCAGCGCCCGATTGGCGTAGAACACCACCGCTTCGAGCGCCGCCAGCGGCGTCCACGCTCGCGCCGGAAGATCCGCCAGCTCCACAATCAGCAGGTGCATCACCTGGATGCTGAACAGCCCCGCGGCCAGCATCCGCAGATAACTCTGGCGCAACCGAACGCCAGCCAGGTAGAGCAGTTCCGCCTCCACCAGCAGGGCGAAAGCCACCCACTGATGGTCGAGCTTCAAAAAGATAGCGGCCGCCGCCAGCGCCGCCGCCAGTGTGATGGCGGCATGCCACCGCCCCGAACGCGCCCGCAGAATCCCGCTCACCAGATATGCTGCCGCCGTCGCCGCCAGCAGTTGCCAGATCTGGTGCGGCGCCGCGGATTGCCACTTCACCAGCGATAAACTCAGAAACCCCAGCGCATTCAGAGGCAGCAACCAGGCGTCGCCGCTCAGCAGGTCGAAGCCCTCGAACAGCAGCCAATAGACCGCGAAGATGGCTTGCGCCTGCCATAGCGGCGTGCCCAGATCGGGACGCGTGGCGCACGTCGCGTAAGTGGCGATCAATCCGAACACGGCCATCTTCCCCCACGAAGCCCTTCGCGCGATGTACAGCAGCGATGCCGCCAGCGGAACCAGCGCCACAATCGAAAGCACCGTTACTTCCGTAATCGCCAGCGTCACAAACGCGATGAAGTAGGCCATCCCCGTCACCGCCTGAGACCGGTACCGCAGCGAATGCGCAATCATCCCGCCGGCCACTCCCAACAGCAGAATCGCCCCCACCCACGGGTTATAAATGATGCGCGCCGCCGCGACGGCCTGCATGGCGTAGACCGTGAAATAGAGCGCCGCCCATCCTCCCCCCAGCAACCCGCGCGCGAATGTGCGGTACCGCTCGCGCCCTTCGAGCGCCACACCCGTCCCCAGCATCCCCAGGCTGATCGCCACGCAAATGGCATCGATTCCTCCCGGTCCCAGGTGATGGAACGAGTACCCCAGTAACAGCGCAATCCCGATCACCAGCACGAACACCCCGAGCTTGTTCAGCCAATTGCCACCCAGCAGCGCCTCCCACTCTTCGCTCGACCGATGCTCCTCCACCACGGCCGTGGCAAAACCAGGCACCCGCACCGGAGCCTCCGCAACCGGCGGCCTCACAACAACCGGCGCGGCAAGAGGAATCTCCACAACCACCGGCGCCGCAACCGGAGGCGCTGCCACTGTAGCCTCTGCGACTGGCGCCGCAGCCGCCGGCTCCGCGGCAGCTTGCGGCCTTGCCGTTTCCCGCACCACCTTCGGCCGCGCATAGACTGCCGACGCCAGCGCGCTAATCTGCCGGTCCATCTCGCTCAACCGGTCACGCAGGTAGATCCACGCGATCACCAGCACCACAATCAGGCCCAGCAACAGTAAGGTTTCCATGACGCACTCCTTGAATCAGGCCTACGCTTTGGCCGCGGCCAGTTCCTGCGCGCGCAGTTTCAACGCGCGCAAATCCAACTTGCCGGTGCCGAGAAGAGGAATCTCCTTCACCGGGTAAAGGTCCTCGCATTTGGGAATCCACAGCTTCGGCAGGGCTGTTTCGCTCAACCGCTGCCGCAACTCCAGCGGGCTCAGGCCGCAACCCGCATACAGCGCCACCACGCGCTCGCCCCGCTGTTCGTCGGCGATGGCCGTCACCGCGCACACCGCGTCGCCGATCACGCTGCTAATCGCTTCCTCGATCCGGATGTGCGGCACCATCTCGCCCGCAATCTTGCTGAAGCGCGACGCCCGGTCGGTAATCTTGATGAAGCCTTCGTCGTCGATCAGCGCGATGTCGCCCGTGACGTACCACCCGTCGCGCATCACGCCCGCCGTGAGATCCGGCTGGTTCAGATAGCCCAGCATGCGGTTCGATCCCTTCACCAGCAGCAGACCTTCCCGGTTCGGCGCCAGCCGCTCGAACGTCGCCGCATCCACGATCTTCGCCGCCACGCCCGGCAGCGGATGTCCCACCGTGCCCGCCTTGTTGCCGGTCTGCGTGTCGCGTCCCGCTTCGAAGTCCGGCACGTTCACCGCCACCACCGGCGACATCTCCGTCGATCCGTAACCTTCCAGCAGCTCCACGCCGAATTTTTCGCGGAACGCCGCGGCCACCGGCTCACGCAGCTTCTCCGCGCCCACCAGCACGTATCGCAGGCTCGAAAAATCCTCGCGCGCGCACTTGCGCGTATATCCCGAACAAATCGTCGGTGTGGAAACCAGGAACGTCCCGCGATACTTCGCCACCAGTTGCCCCACCGCCTGCGCGTCCATGGGGTTGGGGTGATACACCGCCCCGCAGCCCGCAATTAGCGGGAACCAGATCGTCACCGTGTATCCAAACGAGTGGAAAAACGGCAGGCTCCCCACAATCCGGTCCTCGGCCCCGATCCAGAACACCTGCGCGATCGCCTCGATGTTGGACAGCACGTTGTAGTGCGAAAGCACCACGCCTTTTGGCACGCCCGTCGAGCCGCTCGAAAAGATCACAGTGGCTGCCGAATCCGGCGTCCCGCCGCCGCGGCACAGCAGCCTCCTGGGTTCGAGCCGCGCCGCCAGAAGCGCCCGCAGCCGCTCCCATTTCCCCGCGCGTCCCAGGATGTCTTCCACGAAGACCATCCCTTCCCGCACTTCCATTTTGGCCTTCGCTAGAAACGCGCGCGACGTCACCACCGTGCGGATCCCGCACTGTTCGATCGCCGACCCCATCGCTTCCGACCCAGCCGTGAAGTTCAGATTCACCGGCACGCGTCCCGCCAGCGTCGCGCCGACATTCATGACGGCCCCGGCCACCGTCGCCGGCAGCAGTATGCCGATTCTCTCTTCATCCGGCCTCGCGCGCCGCATCCACCGCGCCACCATCAGGCTCGCCGCCAACAGGCGGCCGTACGTCAGCTCGCGCCCCGTCGAATCCGCCATCGCAAACCGTCCCCAGTTCCGCCGCGCCGATTGCACCAACCGCAAATCCAGCCGGTCTCCGGCGGTCTTGCGATGCGCCGTGGCGTCGCTCGAAAGTTCCTGGATGGCCTGCCGCACCTCCTGCGCCGTGGACGTCGCAGGCATCGGCGCGCCGAACGAAACCGTCACCCGGTACGGAATCCGCTTCGGCCACTTCCAGAAGAACCGCCCGCGCTCAAAACTGAAGATGCTGCCCCACAAGCGATCCAGGTGCACCGGAATGATCGGAACCTCCAGCCCCTCGACAATCTTCTCCATCCCCCGCTTGAATGGCAGCATGTTGCCCGTCCGGCTGATGGCGCCCTCCGCGAAAATGCACACCACGTGGCCGCCCGCCAGTTCACGCCGCGCCGCCCGGATCGCCTCCACCAGGTCCCGCGGCCCATCGTTCCCCACCGGAATCGCGTTCGACTTCCGCAAAAACCAGTGCAGCGCCTTCATCTCGTAGTACGGCCTCCACACCATGAAGCGGATGAAGCGCTGCACCGACGCGCCAATCAGGAAGCCGTCCACGTGCGACATGTGGTTCGCCACCACCAGCGCCGGCCCCCGGAACGGCACGTTCTCCTGCCCCTCGATGCGGATGCGGAAAATCGTGTGCGTCCCCAGCCACAGCACGAACCGGATGAAGAAATCCGGCACCACCGTCACGATGTAAACCGTCGCAACCACCGTCAGCACGGCGCTCGCCAGCACGATGTGGGCCGGCCCCATCCGTTCCTGGAATACCAGCAGAAGGCCAGAGGCCAGCAGCATCGCCAGCGTCTGGTAGAAGTTGTTGGCCGCCACCACCCGGCCTTTCTCCTGCCTGCCCGCCCGTTGCTGCATGTAGGCATAGAGCGGCACCACGAACAACCCGCTCCCCAACCCGAAAATCGTGAGGGCCGCCACCGAGAGCCCGTAGGACCCGCGCGCCGCGTAAATGCCGAACCCCGCCAGCGCCATCGTCAGCGAGCCCAGCGGAACCAGCCCCAGTTCGACTTTGTCGCCCGAGAGGCGTCCCGCCAACAGATTGCCCGCTCCCACTCCCACCGCCAGCGCCGTCCACAACAGTCCCACCTTGGTGTCCGACGCGTGCAGCACCTGGACGCCGAAGTCCGGCAGCACCATCTTGAATAGCGCGCCGAGGAACCAGAAGTAGCAGATGCCCAGCACCGTCAACCACAGCGGACGCGCCTGCCGCAGGCGCCGCGTGGCAGCCGCCACTTCGCCAAACGGGTTCCAGCGGAACGCCTGCGCCGCGCCCGATGCCGACACCCGCGTGATCCGCAAGCTGTTGGCGAAGCCCGCTACGGCGATCAATAGCGTCGCCACACCGGCGCGCCAGCCCGCTCCGTGCCACGCACCGAAAACGAATGCGCCCACCGACATCCCCATCACCATCGCCACAAATGTGCTCATTTCCAGCAGCGCGTTGGCGCGCGAAAGATCCCGGTCCGGCCACATCTCCGGCACAATCCCGTACTTCGCCGGGCTGAACACCGTCGAATGCAGCCCCAGCAGGAACATCACCGCCATCATCGAGTTCATGCTGCCCGCCACCAGCGCGGCCAGGCCCATCCCCATGATCCCCACTTCCAAAACCTTTACCCAGATCATCACCCGCCGCTTGCTGACGGCATCCGCCAGGTGCCCCGCGTAGCCTGAAAACAGCAGGAACGGCAGGTTGAAAACCATCAGCGAAATCGGGATGTATACCCGGTTCACGTGCTCGGCGTGCAGCAGCACGATGGTCTGGTAAAAGCTGTCGTTGAAGGCGCCCAGGAACTGCGTCCACAGGAACGCCCGGAAACCGCCGCTCTTCAGAAGGTCCGCGAATCTGCCGTGAGCCATGACCTATGGAATGCACGCCGCCTGCCGTCCGGCGGCCGAGCATCAAAGCTCCTTGGCTCAATAGCTTACACTCTGGCGGGGCCGGAAGCCACAAAAGAGGATTGTGCATGCAACGTACAAACGCTATACAATTGATGTACAGATGCCTTTTCTATCCGCCAGCCAGCGCTCCCTGCTGCGGGCCGTCGCCGGGCTCGGCTATTGCAATCCCTTCCTGCCGGAGCGCGTCAAGTGGGAACGCGCCGCGCTGGGCGCCGAATTCGTCGAAGGCGAACCCGTCTGGAGCTACCGCTTCGACCAGCCCCAGCCCCGCGAAAACGTCGGGCGCATCCTCGTCAAGCTCGAAGCCGTCGCCGAACGGCTCCGCACCCGCCTCAGTCAATCCGCCGGCGCGCGCGAGCCGGATCTGGTGCTCTATGAGGACGCCGTCCTCTATCTTCTCTATACCCGCTACTACCCCGATTTTTATGACGCCGGCTTCGGCCCCGCTGCCACCGCCCCCGGCCGCTGGCGCTTCTACAACCGCTTCCTGGCCGATTGGCGCCACTTCTTCGGCATAGAAGGTCTTCGCCTCCCTACCGGCCACGACCCCCGCCACACCTTCGCCTGCTTCCGCCAGATCCAGCGCGCCTTCGAATTCACCTTCCGCGACATCATCGGCAGTTCCATGCCCGCCGCCCGCCTGCGCGCCGACGTGTGGCAATCCATCTTCACCCACGACATGCGCCGCTTCCGCCGCACTCTTTACGCGCGCATGGGCGAATTCGCCACCCTCATCACCGGCCCCTCCGGCACCGGCAAGGAGCTCGCCGCGCGCTCCATCGCCGAATCGCGCTACGCCCCCTTCGATGAGCGCACCCTGGCCTTCGCCAACGATGGCGGCCAATCCTTCTTCCCCATCAACATCTCCGCTCTCTCCCCCACTCTGGTCGAGTCCGAGCTCTTCGGCCACCGCCGCGGCGCCTTCACCGGGGCCGTCGCCGATCGCATTGGCTGGCTCGAAACCTGCCCCGAGCTTGGCTCGGTCTTTCTCGACGAGCTCGGCGATCTCGATCCCGCCATCCAGGTCAAGCTCCTCCGCGTCATCGAAACCCGCATCTTCTTTCCCGTCGGCTCGACCGCCGGCAAGCAGTTCCGCGGCAAGCTCATCACTGCCACCAACCGGGACCTCACCGCCGCCATGCGCCAGGGCCGCTTCCGCGAGGACCTCTATTACCGCCTCTGTTCCGACCAGATCCACACGCCCTCGCTCGCCGAGCAGCTCGCCGATTCCCCCGGCGTGCTCCGCGAACTGGTCTTCTATATGGCCCGCCGCATCGCCGGGCAGGAGGGCGAAGAGCTGGCCCGCGAAGTTCTCTCCTGGATCGAGCGCAACCTCGGCGCCGATTACCCCTGGCCCGGCAATTATCGCGAACTGGAGCAGTGCATCAAGAACGTGCTGATCCGCCGCAATTACCGCCCCTCCCGCGCCGCCCCCGAGAACCCCGCCGATGAATTCGCCGAAGCCGCGCGCGCCGGCCGGCTCTCCGCCGATGAGTTGCTCTCCCGCTACGTCACCATCGTCTACAGCCGCACCCGCAGCTACGAAGAGACCGCCCGCCGCCTCGGCCTGGACCGCCGCACCGTCAAAGCCAAAGTCGACCCCGCCATGTTGATCCGCCTGCGCGCCGAGTGAGCCTTCTTCAGGCCGCCGATTCAGCTCCTGCCGAATTCCCACCCGGCATGGCGTCAGAGGCGCCAGGTGATGCGATCCGGATGGACATGTTTAGCACATGTTTGTATGCTTAGGACATGTCGAAGATGATCCAGGTGCGGGACGTACCGGAACACGTGCATGGCACTCTGAAGTCGCGAGCGGCTCGCGAAGGCATGAGTCTTTCCGATTTCCTCAAGAAGGAATTGGCACGCGCGGCGGAACGGCCAACCATGCAGGAGTGGTTGGATCGCACACAACAGGCGAAGCCCATCCGGGCCAGGAGGAGCCCTGCGCAAGTAATACGCCAACTGCGAGACTCACGATGATCGTTCTCGACGCTTCCGTGGTTGTCGAACTCCTCACCAACGGCACCCTGGCCGATTCCATCAGAAGCCACCTGTCCAGGCGCGACGAGTCTTTCATTGTTCCGCATTTGATCGATGTCGAAGTGGTGAGTGCCATTCGAAGGCTTGTGGCTAGTCGACGAATAGGGGCCCATCGTATTGATCAATTTCTCACGGGACTCGCGGCGCTGCCGGCGGAGCGTTATTCGCACACCCCATTGATTGGCCGTATTTGGGAACTGCGGCACAATTTCACCGCCTATGATGCCACGTACATCGCTTTGGCTGAAGCAATGAACGCCGTCCTCTACACGAGCGATGAGAAATTGTCTAAAGGCCACCGGGCCCGGGTCGTGCTGTTCACCCGCTGATGGCAGACCGACACCTTAATGGCGCATACTTTTTGATTCTGGCGCCCATTCTGCACAAATCGTATTACACCTCTTCAAATTCTTCGCAGCGCGCGACGATTCTGCCGTAACCCTAGCCCCGGAGGGGCGTCAGATACTTTCCCAGTGCGTGAGCACTGGGAAAGGCTATTCTCTTGCGCCCTCCGGGCTTCGGGAACATTTTTTGGGTTGCGGCTATGCCGCTTTGCGGGGCAGCCAATCCTGGCTGCCGCCGGCTTTCAGCCGGCGACTGCGGCTCCGAAGACTCGCGCACCGCCCGCAAAAGCCGCCTAGAAGGCTGCAATCGGGAAAAGTATGCGGCGGGCATACGCTCGGATTCAAGCCATTTTGCTGGATGAATCGCATTGGCTCCCCTCCCGTCCCCGTCTTGCTCCAGCCCGTTTCCGCCGATCTGCTATCGTTGAATGTAGCCTCTCGGTATGCCCTTTCACATTCAGCCGCTGCGGGAATTCCTGGTGCGTCCGGCGTTACCCGAATCGCTTTCCCGCATGGAGGAGTTGGCCCATAACCTCCTTTGGAGTTGGTCGCCACTGGTCCGCTCCGTGTTTCGCCGGCTGGATCCCGCTCTCTGGAGAGACTGCGGATACAACCCCGTCCTCATGCTCGGCCGCGTCTCGCAAAGCACCCTCGAAAAAGCCGGCGCCGATCAACGCTATCTGGCCCTCTATGGCAGCGCTTGCGAGGTCTTCGACGCCCGCACCCGCAGCAAGTCCTCTCCCGCGCCCGACGGCAAGCTGATCGCTTATTTCTCCGCCGAATACGGCCTCACCGAATGTCTCCCGGTCTATTCCGGCGGCCTCGGCATCCTCTCCGGCGACCACCTGAAATCCTGCAGCGATCAGGACTACCCCCTCATCGGCCTCGGCCTGCTCTATCAAAAAGGCTATTTCCGCCAGCTCCTCAATCCAGATGGCTGGCAACAGGAACGCTACCCGGTCAACGATTTCTATACCCTGCCGGTCACTCCCGTCAAGGATTCGGCCGGAGGGGACCTCAAAGTCAAAGTGAAGCTCCCCACCGGCGAGATCTCCATCCAGGTCTGGCAGCTCCACGTCGGCCGCATCCAGCTCTACCTCCTCGATACCAACATTCCGGAAAACCTGCTGCCGCAGGACCGCGACATTACCGATTCGCTCTACGGCGGCGATAACGATACGCGTATCCGCCAGGAAATCGTCCTCGGCATCGGCGGCATGCGGGCCCTCGATGCCATGGGCCTCAAGCCCACCGTCTTTCACATGAACGAAGGCCACTCGGCTTTTCTCGCGCTGGAGCAGATCCGCATCTACATGCGCGATGAAAAGTTGGCCTTTGACGAAGCGCTGGAGGCCGCCCGCGCCAGCAACGTCTTCACCACCCATACCCCCGTGCCCGCCGGCATCGATCTGTTCGACGCCGGCGTCATGTACCACTACTTCTCCGAATACTGCCGGGAAGTGGCGGTCGATTTCCAGCAGTTGATGGCGCTCGGCCGCCGCAATCCCGCCAACCGCGACGAGCCCTTCTCCATGGCCGTGCTGGCCCTCAATACCTCGGCCTACCGCAACGCCGTCAGCCGCCTCCACCGCTCGGTCTCGCAGGAAATGTTCCAGGACCTCTGGCCCCAACTGCCCCAGTGGGAGGTCCCCATCACTTCCATCACTAACGGCGTCCACCTTCCCAGTTGGCTCAACGCCGAACTGGCCGTGCTCTACGACCAGTACCTGGAGCCCGACTGGCGCGACCGCTTCAACGACCCCACCCTGTGGGAGCATGTCAAAGAGATTCCCGACGAAGAGTTGCTGGAAGCCCACCGCCGCCGCAAACGCCGCCTGGTGAACTTCGTTCGCGAACGCCAGCATTCCGCCGCCCTGCGCCGCCAGGCCTCCGCCGGCGAAGTCCGCCGCAGCGGCGAAGTCCTCGACCCCAACGCTTTCACCATCGGCTTCGCGCGCCGTTTTGCCACCTATAAACGCGCCACCCTGCTCTTCCACGACGTCGAACGTCTCAAGCGCATCTTGTTGAATAAGGATATGCCCGTCCAGGTCGTCATCGCGGGCAAGGCCCATCCCAAGGACCAGCCCGGCAAAGGCTACATCCGCGACGTGGTGCAGCTTTCGCGCGATCCCGACCTGTGGAAGCACGTCGTCTTCGTCGAAGACTACGACATGAAGGTGGGCCGCGAAATGGTGCAGAGCGTGGATCTCTGGCTGAACAATCCCCGCCGCGCCGAAGAGGCCTGCGGCACCAGCGGCATGAAGGCCGCTCTCAATGGCGTGCTCAACCTCAGCATCCTCGACGGCTGGTTCGACGAAGCCTATGAGATTTCCGGCGGCTGGGCCATTGGCGAGCGCGAACCCTATTCGCCCGATCAGGACGCCCTTCACGCCAGCGCCATTTATTACCTCCTCGAAAACGAAATCGTGCCGATGTTCTATGAACGCCGCGAGACCACGCCGCGCGAATGGATGCGCCGCATGAAGCAGTCGCTCATCCATATCACGCCGGCCTTCGATTGCCGGCGCATGGTGCGTGAGTACATGTCGGAACTATACGACCCGGCCCACCAGCAGCACATCCACTTGCGCGAAGGCCACTATCAGCGCGTGCGGGCAAAAGCCCGCTGGGCTGCGCGCATCCGCGAGGTCTGGGACCGCGTCCGTTTCGTGGAAGCCGGCAGCCAGTTTCCGGTCGTCGGACTCACCAGCGGCTCCGCCGTTCCCGTGCGCGCCGCCATCGATCTGGCCGGCCTCAACCCCGACGATATACGCGTTGAAATGGTCATGGGCCGCGTCGATTCCAGCGGCTTCCTGGAAGATGCCGAGGTTGTCGTTCTGCCTCCCGTCGAGCAGCGCGATGGCGTGGCCCTCTTCGGCCGGGATATCGTCCCGGAGCGCACCGGCCGCCTCGGTTATGCTTTGCGCGTTAGCCCCAACCATTTTGACGACCCCTTGACCCGTCCCTCCGGCGGCTTGCTGAAATGGAGTTCGCCCGGGTAAGCATAAAAAGTCCCAGAGGGCCAAAAGATGGTGCGTGCAAACGGACTCGATCCGTGGTACATATGAGTTTGACGCTTAGGCGGGTCCCAAGCCACGTTGGCGCCTTGCGCCCTGGGAATCCCGCAGTCCCCCTCTGGTTATCCCACGCAAACGGCCGGTGTTCTGAAAATCCGCCCGGCCGCCGTGGAAGCCGTATGTGAGTTGGATGCAACCCGGCGCTGGGTGTTCGTAATCGGGTTTTCATAAAGTCATTCTTCCGCCTGCAATTTACGGAGCAACCTTCCCCATGGACAGCGATCGCAAGTATAGACAAAACGGCTACATGGATTCTGACCGCGACTCCCGGGGTCCCCGCCCCGATGGCCCCAGGCCCCAAGGCCCCCGCCCCCCCATCGATATCACCGGCCCCCGCCTGCCGCGCCTCGTGCAACACGTGGCCGCCTCCCGTTGTTTCAACTGCGCCACGGCGCTTCCCCCCGATGTGAGCTTTTCCGGCGCCTGCCCCAAGTGCAACGCCGACCTGCATTGCTGCAAGCAGTGCTCGCACTTCGAACCCTCTACTCGCTTCCAGTGCCTGAAGCCCATCCCCGTCCGCATCGTCCTCAAGGACAAGGCCAACGACTGCACGATGTTCTCGCCGCGCGTCACCGTCGCCCGCGAAGGCACCGCCAACGCCCCGCCGGCGCCCAGCATCAATTCAGGCCCGCCCGCTCCGCGCAACGCCGACGACGCCCGCAACGCCTTCGACAAACTTTTCAAGAAACTCTAGCCCGCTTGTCTCACCAGACTTTGTCGCGAAGTGGGGCAGGCGCTTCCGCCGGCCAACCCTGATCGCAGTGTGCACGCCCAGTGGGACAGGCCTCCTGGCCTGTCATTTCGGCCTTATCCTCGGTCCTGACATGTAAA
Organism: Bryobacterales bacterium; assembly: GCA_003167255.1. Taxonomy (GTDB): domain Bacteria; phylum Acidobacteriota; class Terriglobia; order Bryobacterales; family Bryobacteraceae; genus PALSA-129. Next base: position 37,418 of record PMTR01000182.1, on the reverse strand, counting down.
GGCCCCGTCGCACTTCTGCCTCCTGACTCCTACCTTCCAAATCCCGCAGGGATTTCAAGGGCGAAGCCCTTGTTCCAGAATTGGAGTACAATTTTAGGACTCCCTATGGCTCTATCAGCCGGTACTCGCTTGGGTCCCTACGAAATCACGGCGCCGCTTGGCGCGGGCGGAATGGGCGAAGTCTACCGCGCCCACGATTCGCGCTTGAACCGCGACGTCGCCATCAAGACGCTGCCTGCCGCACTCGCCGACGACGCCAACCGCATGGCGCGCCTCCAACGCGAAGCGCAGGTGCTGGCGTCGCTCAGCCATCCCAACATCGCACCCATCTTCGGGTTGGAAGAAGCCGGCGGCGTGCGCGCTCTGGTGATGGAGTTGGTGGAAGGGCCGACGCTGGCGGAACGAATCGCGGCCGGGCCGATTCCTCTCGAGGAGGCGCTGCTGCTGGCGCGCCAGATCGCGGATGCTCTCGAAGCGGCGCACGAAAAAGGCATTGTCCATCGCGATTTGAAGCCGGCCAATATTAAGCTGACGGCGGACAACAAGGTCAAGGTGCTCGACTTTGGCCTTGCCAAGGCCTTCGAAGCCGAGGCCGCTTCCGGCGGCAATCTCACCAACTCGCCCACGCTGACGCTGGAAGCCACGCGCGCCGGCATGATCATGGGGACGGCCGGATATATGAGCCCGGAGCAGGCGCGCGGCAAGCCGGTGGACAAGCGCGCCGACATCTGGGCCTTCGGCGTGGTGTTGTGCGAGATGCTGACGGGCAAGACCACGTTTGAAGGCGAGACGGTTTCCGACACGCTGGCGGCGGTATTGCGCGCGGACATCGATTGGAAGCAGTTGCCGGCCGGCACGCCTCCCAAAGTGCGGCGGCTGTTGCAACGCTGCCTGGAGCGTGACGCGAAAAAACGGCTGCGGGACATAGGCGATGCGTGGATCGAGATAGATGCGCCCGATGAGCCGGCTGCGGCGGCGCCGGTCCAGCCTCAGCCAGGAGGGATGTGGTGGCTGGGGTGGGCCGCGGCGGTAGCGATTGCCGCCGCCGGGGTGGGCTGGGCCCTGCTGCATCGCCCCACGGTTGAGCCGCGCGCGGTGGTGCGCTGGACGTATTCGCAAAAGGCACTTTTTGGAATTCCGGTGCTTTCGCACGACGGCACGCGGCTGGAGTTCTCGGAGCTTGCCGGCACTACCCCCCACCTGGTTTTGCGGATGATGGACCAGGTGGATCCCAAGCCGCTCCCCGGTGCCGACAACATGTATTCTGGGGACTTTTCTCCCGACGGCCAATGGATCGTCGCCTTCATGGGTATGGCGGAAGTGAAGCTGAAGAAGATTCCCGTCACCGGGGGAACGGCCATCACGCTGGCGGACGTGACGTCGCCTTCCGGGGTGAGTTGGGGAGACGACGGAACCATCGTCTTCAGCGGCGGCAAAGGCCTGATGCGAGTCTCGAGTGCAGGCGGCACGCCGGAAACACTCACCACGCCCGACAGCAAGAAGGGAGAGACATCGCACCTGGCCCCGCACTTTCTGCCAGGCGCGCGGGCGCTGCTGTTCACAATCAAGTCTGGGGCGGCCAGCCAGATCGCGGTGCTCGACCTGAAAAAGGGCGGCTACCGCGTAGTGGCGAACAACGGGCAGGATGGACGCTATGTGCCTACGGGCCACCTGGTATACAATCGCGGAGCCACCTTGTTCGCCGTGCCGTTCGACACGGAAAGGCTGGCGGCAACAGGCTCCGAGGCGCCGGTGGTTGAGGGCGTATCCACGAACGGCCCGGCCTCGAGCACGGCGGAATACACATTTTCCGATAGCGGTTCGCTGGTCTATATTGAAAGCACCTCTGGAGGGGCAGGCGGAACCACCATGGGATGGGCGGACCGGCAGGGCCAACAGCAGCAGGCCATCTCGGAAACGGTGCTATGGGGCACGGGAAGATTGTCGCCCGACGGCCGGCGGATCGCCAACGGGGTCTACACCAGCGCCACCACTGCCGGCAGTCCGCAAGATATCTGGGTCTTCGATACGGAACGGAAGATCAAAACGCGCGTGACCTTCGGAGGAGTAAACGCTGATCCCATCTGGACTCCCGACGGGCGTCGCATTACCTACAGCGCCACAGTGGACGGGAAGAGAGGGATCTATTGTGTGCCGGCGGACGGGAGTGGAAAGCCGGAGCTACTGCTGGCCACCGATTCGGCGCCGACGCCGAGTTCGTGGACGCCGGACGGGAAGTTCCTGCTGTACTCGCAAGGCGTCGACAAGAAACCGTCGCGCATCTGGGTGCTGCCGGTGGCGGGCGGTGTGGCGGGCAAGCCTTACCCGCTTCACGATGCGCAAGCGTACGAAGCCGATGCCCAGGTTTCCCCGGACGGGCGCTGGGTGGCATACGTCTCTCAGGAGACCGGGCAACCAGAAATCTACGTGCAACCCTTCCCCGGGCCGGGTGGCAAGGAGCGGGTTTCCACGCAAGGGGGAGATTCGGTGCGGTGGGCGCGCAGCGGCCGGGAGCTGTTCTACAGGGTTTTAACGGGCGAGAGCGGAGTCATGGCGGTGGACTTTCAAGCCGGGCCGCACCTGCAACTCGGGTTGCCCAAGGTGCTGATTAAGGGAACATTCGGCACCACTTTCGACGTGGCTCCGGACGGCAAGCGATTCCTGGTCGAGATGGTCGGTGGCACGGACCCGGGTGGCCGGCGCATGGTGGGCGTCGACAACTGGTTCGATGAGTTGAAGCGGCGCGTGCCAGTGAAGCGGTAAGTATCCGGGGCTGGCGGCAGTAGAATGTCCCCATGCCCAGTCCTCTTCATAACCCTGTACAAGTGCCGGTCCTTGAAACCGAGCGGCTCAAACTGCGGGGCCACCGGCTCGACGATTTCAGCGCCAGCGCCGCTATGTGGGCGGACCCCAACGTCACACGGCACATCGGCGGCCAGCCGTTAACCGAAGAGGAGGCCTGGACCAAGTTCCTGCGTTACGTCGGCCATTGGGCCTTGCTCGGCTTCGGCTATTGGGTAGTCGAGGAAAAGGCGACCGGCAATTTTGTGGGAGAGATTGGATTCGCCGATTACAAGCGCGACCTGGAGCCGTCGCTCCACGACAAGCCGGAAAGCGGATGGGTACTGGCCCCGCAATTCCACGGTAAGGGCTATGCGACCGAGGCCGTTCGCGCCGCCATTCGGTGGGGTGATGCGCACTTCGGACCAGCCCGGACTGCCTGCATTATCTTCCCTGAGAACCTCCCGTCGATTCGCGTCGCGGAGAAGTGCGGGTACCGGGAATGGCAACTGACCACGTACAAGGGCCGGCCGACCCTGGTGTTTGTTCGTTAATTAACGCCGCCCTGCCAGCCTCGCCTCCCACAGCGTTATGATGAATTCCACATGCACCACCGACCAACCCAAGTGGGACAGGCCTCCTGGCCTGTCCACCAGGGACCAGACCCCGTCCGCCATCGCCGGTATCTCGCCCAACACCTCTGTTCCGAACTGGCGCTAATGGCCCTCACCGCCCTAGTCTCACCGGCCCAGCCGTCCAACTGCAACGCCCCCGCCGCTTCGCCATCGGTCACCATCACCCTTCCCTCGCGCCCCTTCGCGGTGCGGCCATCGGCCGACGGTTGCCAGGTCTTCGTCTCACTGATGGGCGACGACTCCGCAAAGAACCCCGGCATTGCGCTCCTCAAGCGCGCCGAAGGACGCATCGAACTTCTCCGCGTCGTCCCGCTCAAATCGCCGCCCACCGGCCTCGCATTGACGCACGATGGCAAGTTGCTCATCGCCGCCGCCGGCGATGGCCCGGTCTTTCTGGATGTCGGGCGCATGGCCTCCGGCGACTCCAACCCCGTCCTGGGATCCTTCAGCGACGGCGCGAATTCCCAAAGCATCTACGCCAACGTCTCGCCCGGCGACAAACTCCTGTTCATCAGCGAAGAGCGCGCCCACTCCATCACCGTCATCGACCTCCAGCGCGCGCGCGCGAACGGCTACAAAGCCGATGCCATCGTCGGAAAGATTCCGGTCGCCAACGCCCCCATCGCGCTCACATTCTCTCCCGACGGCAAATGGCTCTATACCACCAGCCAGGTTGCCCTGCCCGATTGGCACTGGCCCAAGGCCTGCAAACCGGAAGGCCGCGATCCCTCGACCACGGAGATCTCGAACCCCGAGGGTGCGGTCATGGTGATGGATGTAGCCCGCGCCTCGACAGACCCCGCGCAAGCCGTCGTGGCGCGTGTCCCGGCCGGCTGCAGCCCCGTCCGCATGGCCATCTCTCCCGACGGCGCCCGCATCTATGTCACCGCGCGCAATAGCAATGCCGTGCTTGCCTTCGATACCGCCAAACTGCTCTCCGATGCCGAACACGCGCGCGTCGGCGAAGCCTCGGTAGGCACCGCTCCCGTGCCCATCGCCATGGTGGATGCCGGCCGCAAAGTGATCGCCGGCAACTCCAACCGCTTCGGCGCCTCCACCGCCCCGCAAAGTCTCGTGGTTCTCGATGCCGCTAAGATGGAAGCGGGAGCGGACCCTAAGCTGGGCACCATCCCCGCCGGAGCCTTCCCGCGCGAATTGGCCCTTTCCGCCGACGGCCACACGCTCTTCCTCACCAACTTCGGTTCCAACACACTCCAGGTGATCGACGTCGACCGCCTACCCCTCGCCCCCAACCGCCAGCAGTGAGACCTATCCGGATACTGTGTTGTAGGCGGCTCTCTCCCGCTGGCTGACTCGCTGCCGAGTGGGGCGGCCAATTCTGGCCGCAGCCGGCTTTAGCCGGCTTTCCGGTGCTGCCCAGCCCGCCCGGAGACATCCAGGCTCCCCCACCTCTTCACAGAATCGGCCTGCCGCAAGCCCTCCGCAGCCCAGACAACAAACACCGATTCGTCCCGCGCCCCTCCTCACACGTCCAGATTCTTCACGTCCAGCGCGTTATCCTCGATGAACTTCCTTCTGCTCTCCACATCTTCCCCCATCAGCGTCGAGAAGATCTCTTCGCTCTCCACCGCATCCTCCAGCCGCACCTGCAGCAGTGTGCGCTTCTCCGGGTTCATGGTGGTTTCCGCCAGTTGCTCCGCGTTCATTTCGCCCAGCCCCTTGTAGCGCTGCACCGACGCGTCTTTCTTCCCCTCGGCCTTGACGTGGTTCAGCAGCTCGCCCCAATTAGGCAGCGACTCCCGGTGCTCGTTCTTCACCACCACGAACGGCGGTTCGTTGAACTTGCCGATGGTCCTGGCCAGCGTACGGAACCGCCGGTACTCGGGCTGCGCCGCCAGCGCCAGGCCCACCGTGCGTTCCGCGTTGGTGGAATCGTGGAACGTCACGCCGTAAGCCGACCATCCCCGGACAACTCTTCCTGGTTTTATCGCTCATCCTGTGTGCCGTCGCGCAGACTCAAGCCGTTGGCAGCCGCGCCCATTCCGAACGAGGAATCTATCGCAAGTCTTTACCATCGGCTGGACCGCTGGCTAGAAGGAAACGGAACGGGGAAGCGTCGGTACTCGGGGCAGCCGGCGCGAGGCTTCTCACGCCAACCGCCTCGGAAACGTAATCTCCACTCCCAACTCGATCTTTCCGGCCTCCTTCTTTAGGATTCTCACGTCCAAGTTTTGCTCGCCGAGATCCTCTATCGCTTGGAAAAGAGGTAGCTTAAGCTGGATGGGTTGTTGCGTCTCGGTTTTCCGGGGCTTTGACCGCAAGGCACCGCAATCCCAACGGCGCTTTTCTTCGGGAGCGCCACTCTTGTCCTCAATACCGATCCGCAGGTTCCAGCGCACTAAAGCCATTAGCACGACGTCACCTCCGGCGTTGCTGCCAGCCGCGTACTGTTCCAACGCCTGGCGAGTGCAGCCGATCTCCGCAGCCGCACTTTCGAGTTGGCCTTTTCTCTCCCGTACCACCCTGGCAAAAGCATCCCGGATAGTTTCGCGAAATTTCTCGCGAGCTTCCTTTCCCGTCATCATGGCTGTGCAATTGTACTTGCATTCTCTGGTTTGTGCAAGTAGAATTGCATCAAGCTACGCAATTTTGCTTGCGCTCCTCTAGGGACGCGCAAGTGCAGTTGCATGGGATAGGTAGTACAATTGCCTGCAACCCCGGGCGCGGAGTTCTCCGGGGATCATCAGGATTGCGATGAGGTAGACTCTAGGGATCAAGCTGGATTAAGGAGCGCACCGTGTCTCAGACAATTTCGATCGGCGTCGTCGGGCCGAGCCATTGGTCGTACATGGCTGCAGTCATGGCGCAACGCCTGGAAGTAGTGATTGAGCGGCGGAGACTTGCGGCAAGAGATATCCCGGAAGGGGTATACCTCGACGCTATGAAGTTTTTTGATCTGGTTCTTCAGGAGGTGGGTGGTAAGCCCCAAGAGAACCCCCCCGCGAGCATCAACGCGTACGTGATTGCAGCGCACGCCGTCCGGGAGGCGGAGTCCATGGCAGCCGCTCAGGACGTCAAGCAAAGCTTGAAGGAGTACTCGGGTCTGCTATCAGGGTTGCAGACACCGAGGGATCTCACGGCTGACGAATTGAACACGGCTAGGGCGTTACGTAAGTTTTTCCTGCAACTCCGGAAAGCCGGCCAGGTTGAAGCCTACGAGCGGCGGATTCGCTTCGAAGAACCTTCGCCCAGGATGCGATATTTGACGAAGAGCCTGCACAACAACCCGGCGTGAGCCGCCCGTGCTGAACGAGAACCAAGCTCGCGCCCTGGTACTGTGCCCTTCGCTGGGCGCCGCCACGTATCAGGCTCGCGTTTTGGTTGAAGAACTGAAGTCGATCCGCGACGGCGAGTACCCGGCCGAGGCTTGCAATATTCGCGATTTGTTTCTGTGCTTGGCCGAGTATATCGTCGAGCAACTCTGGGAACTTTATTCCCCGGAGGACCCCTTGAGCGCACCTGCGGACCCATCCTTCTGGCGCATTAAGGCCCTCGCCGAGTTGACTCAGGAGTTGCACTCCTATGTACGGTATCTTCGGGCCAGTTCTCCCGGACAAACGCCACCGGGCTTGCAACTTGCTCTAACCGAGCTCACCGGGCTCCATTTCCCAAGCGGTAATGGAAAGCCTGTTTGCGTAGTTCGCCCGCAGTGGAAGTACAATCTGGCTTGTGTCCTCATTACCTGGCAACTGAAGCAGATAATCAACTATGGCGGTTTCAGCATATTGGACCCAAATGCCGAACTAGGGGTAACCGAAACCGAGAAGATCCTGCCGGCATTGTGGAGAAGGTGGCGTGCGCGGGAGAGACAGGCGGAGCAGAGGCTTGCGAGCGTGAGACCGCCATCCAACACGCATAAGTCGCCGGAAGAGGACCCCCCGAAGCATTTGGGCGTCCTTTCCTTTGCCGGACTAGATAGAGACGACACGCTCCTATATCCCCTCCTCGCTCACGAACTCGGGCATTTCCTTGACTATAGCTACGAGCCACCGCTAAACATTCAAGAGCCACTGGCCAAACACTCGGTCATTCCTAAGGCGCAAATTGCAGAGGCTATTCGCGAGGCTCCGGATCAGGAACCGTCTGAAGCCGAGATCGACCAGTGTGATCGCGCGATTCGGTATCGGATTGGAGTCTGCATCAGAGAACTGCTTGCCGACCTGCTTGCTGCGCGCATGATGGGTTTCTCTTTTTTTGTCGCTCAATCTGAGTTCCTAAAGAGCCTGGCCGATTGGCCGGAGCCTGTAATTACGGAATCAGGATATCCGGGAATTCAGTTCCGCCTATCGGTCGCGTTCGATCATTTGGTCGCGCAAGACCATCCAGGCAACATCATCAAGTTCTTAGAGGAGTCTGGGACAGGCGAGTACGCGCGGGATAACAGCGACGCAGCCGCCAAGGCGGCTCGGCTCCTGGATTTTATTGAGAAATGGCGCGCTCGATTGGCTGGAAAAGCATCAATGGCACACCCTGGGGACGTAGACATCGTTGAGAGTTCACCGATCCAGCGCAGAGTTGACGACCTCGCAGAAAAAGCCGTAAAGGGCGCACTCGACGACCTGAAGCATGTGGCACGGCGGATAATACCCGACGACTCTTGCGCGCGGCTGTCGCACAATTTCTTTGAAAGAATCCGGTGTCTCGAGGAGGATCTACCACCCATCCTACCCGTGGAACAATCCGCGTGTTTCTCAGAGATCATGTCTGCAGCTTGGGCATACCAACTCCTTTCCGGAGAGGAACATGAATTCGAAAAGGAAGACCTTCGAGGACAATTCAACGAATATGGAAAGACGTGTCGCCTGATACTGAAGGCCATCGAACTGATGCCGATTCCGGGCGCGGCAGATCCTCCGCGCGCAGAACTCCCAGAGTCAGGCACAACGTCCGAGCGCAGCGGGTTCCACCGGCCAGGTGTTTTGAGCCGGCCAGACATTGAAACCAGAATACGTCATCGCCTTGGAGAAGATGGGCGTTTGGCAGTGGTGCCTTTCAATCCTAAGGCTGTACAGGAAGCTTCTCTCGATGTGCATCTAGGCAACTGGTTCGCTATCGCTCGTCGCACCGAGTTGCCCGTTGTTCATCTGCGGGATACCGAAGGACAGTTTCTGCCGGGCGTCGGCAGGGAGGAGGTATTCGTCCCTCGCGAGGAAGAATTCTTGATTCACCCTGGAGATTTCATTCTTGGCGCGACCTTGGAATTTCTCGCTCTCCCGTCCGATGTAATGGCCTTTGTCGAGGGTCGCTCTACTCTCGGCAGGATGGGCCTGATAGTGGCGACGGCCACCCAGGTTGCACCCGGGTTTCATGGGGTTATAGTTCTGGAGCTCGCCAATACCGGTACAGTCCCCCTCGCGGTTACACCCGGTATGGGTATCGCTCAACTCGTGTTTCATACGCTCACTGAGCCCCTGTCGAAGGGCAAACCCGGCGTGTACCACGGCAAGTACCAGTGCCAGATCAAGCCTATTCTCACCCACTGGCTCGCTGAGACTGAGCTGGATCGCACCCTGGGACGAAAGCCACAACCCAACAAAGTGGAAACTACACGAGATTCCTAGGTCGCTTCTGCTTTCCAGCGTGCGTTACACGTCCAGATTCTTCACGTCCAGCGCATTATCCTCAATAAACTTCCTTCTGCTCTCCACATCTTCCCCCATCAGCGTCGAGAAGATCTCTTCGCTCTCCACCGCATCCTCCAGCCGCACCTGCAGCAGCGTGCGCTTCTCCGGGTTCATGGTGGTTTCCGCCAGTTGCTCCGCATTCATTTCGCCCAGCCCCTTGTAGCGCTGCACCGACGCGTCTTTCTTCCCCTCGGCTTTGACGTGGTTCAACAACTCTTCCCAATTCGGCAGTGACTCCCGGTGCTCGTTTTTCACCACCACAAACGGCGGTTCGTTGAACTTGCCGATGGTCCTGGCCAGGGTGCGGAACCGCCGGTACTCGGGCTGCGCGGCCAGCGCCAGGCCCACCGTGCGTTCCGCGTTGGTGGAATCGTGGAACGTCACGCCATAAGCCGAATGCTCTTCATCCCGCCGCATCTCCGGATTCAGCCCGAGCTTCTTCAGCGTTTCGAAAATCGGCTTGAGGTTGGCCTCGTCCTGGAATTCGGCTTTGTGATCCACGTGCAGCTCGATATTCGCCAGGGTTTCCACCACCCGCGGATCCCGCAGGCGGCGCTGCACTTTGTGGAACATCTGTTCGTACTCGTCGAGATTCAGCAGGTAGGCCCGCAACTCGGCGCCTTCGAGCACCGCTTTGGGAGTTGCGCCGTTGCCGGTTGAGTGGATCTCGAGTCTCAGGTTCTCCGTGGCGCGGCGCATGATCTCGCGCGTGAATTCTTTCTCGTCCTTGATGTACTTCTCGCTCTTGCCCTTCTTGATGCGGTAGAGCGGCGGTTGCGCGATGTATACGTGCCCGCGCAGAATCAACTCGTTCATATGCCGGAAAAAGAAGGTCAGCAGCAGCGTACGGATGTGCGAGCCGTCCACATCCGCGTCCGTCATGATGATGATCTTGCCGTATCGGATGCGTGTGGCGTCGAAATCGTCCTTGCCGATGCCCGTCCCCAGCGCCGTGATCATGGCGCGGATTTCCTCGTGGCCCAGCATCTTGTCGTAACGCGCCTTCTCCACGTTGAGGATCTTTCCCTTGAGCGGCAGGATCGCCTGGAATCGCCGGTCGCGGCCCTGCTTGGCGGTTCCTCCAGCCGATTCGCCTTCCACCAGGAAAAGCTCGCAGCGGTCCGGGTCCTTCTCCTGGCAATCGGCCAGTTTGTGAGGCATGCCGCCCGATTCCAGCGCTCCCTTGCGCCGCGTCAGGTCGCGCGCGTGGCGCGCCGCCTCCCGCGCGCGAGCCGCCTCGATGGCCTTGCCAACGATCTTGCGGCCCACCGTGGAATTCTTGTCGAAGTACTCTTCCAGCTTTTCGTTGACGAACTGCGTCATGAAGCCGGCGATGTCGCTATTCAGCTTGCCCTTGGTCTGCCCTTCGAACTGCGGTTGCGGCACTTTCACGCTCACCACCGCGGTCAGCCCTTCACGGACATCATCGCCCGTCAGGTTCTCTTTGACATCCTTGAACAGGCCCTGGTCTTGCCCGAACTTGTTGATGGTGCGGGTCAGCGCGGTGCGGAAGCCCGTCAAGTGCGTGCCGCCATCCACCGTGTTGATGTTGTTGGCGAAGCTGAACACGTTCTCCGAGTAGCCGTCGTTGTATTGCAGGGCGACTTCCATGGTGAGCGTACCGGCGGAGTTGGGGAGTTCGCGATCGGCTTCGCAATGGATGGGTTTCTCGTGCAGCACCGCTTTGCCGCGGTTGAGGTGTTTGATGAACTCGGCGATCCCGCCCGTATAGCAGAATTCCTGCTGTTTTTCCGGATCGCTCCGTTCGTCGGCCAGGGTGATTTTGAGGCCCTTGTTGAGGAAGGCCAGTTCCCGCAGACGCTGCGCCAGGGTGTCGAAGTTAAACGTCAACACCTGCATGATGGTGCTGTCGGGCTTGAACGTGACGCGGGTGCCGGTCTTGCGCGAAACCTTGCCGGCTTTGGCCAGCGGCGCCTTGGGAATCCCGCAGGCGTACTCCTGTTGCCAGGTGTAGCCATCGCGCCAGATTTCCAGCTCCAGATGCTCCGAGAGCGCGTTGACACAGCTCACGCCCACGCCGTGAAGGCCGCCGGAGACTTTATAGCTTTTGTTGTCGAACTTGCCGCCGGCATGCAGCATGGTCATCACCACCTGCGCGGCGGAGATGCCTTCTTCTTCATGCAGGTCCACCGGGATGCCGCGGCCGTTGTCCACGACCGTTACGGAATTGTCGTCGTGGATGGTTACGTTGACTTCGGTAGCGTAGCCTGCCAGAGCTTCGTCGACGGAGTTGTCGACCACTTCATAAACCAGGTGATGCAGACCGATTTCGCCCGTCGAGCCAATGTACATGGCGGGGCGCAGGCGCACCGCCTCGAGGCCCTCGAGCACTTTGATGCTACTGGAATCGTATACTTCGCTCTGTGCCACGCCGCCGTCGTTTGCCATATTTTGCTTGCTTGGAATCCTGTGGGTTCGCTCAGATACGCATCGGCATCACTACGTAGCGATACTGATCGCTCACACCTTCACCCGCCGGCCTGAGTTCGCCGGCGCTCTTCTGATCTTTCAATTCGAAGGTGACCTGGTCTTGCGCGATCACCCGCAGAAAATCGAGCAGGTATTGGGCATTGAAGCCGATCTCCAGGTCAGGTCCCTGATACTCGCTATTGACGCTCTCTTCGCTTTCTCCCATCTCCACCGATGAAGAGAAGATGCGTACTTCGTTGGTGGTAAACTGCACGCGTATGGCGCGCGACCTCTCATCGGCGAATTGCGCCACGCGCTCGATGGCCGCTCGGATTTCCTCTTTCTGTAAGCGGGCCGTCAGTGTGTGGTCTTTCGGGAGAACTCGTTCGTAGTCTGGGAAGTTACCCGTCAGCTTGCGCGTGATCAGCATCCGATGGCCAACCTGGAAGAAGAGATGGTTGTCGTCGCCGGCAAATGTCGCAACCGCATCGGCGCCTTCCGAATCGGCCAGCTTTACCAACTCCGCCATCGCTTTCCTGGGTACCAGCGCGCGATAGTTCTGGCTTACCTGGCCGCTTTCACCTGCACCCGCTTGCACAAACGCCAGACGGTGGCCATCGGTGGCAACCATAATCAGACCTTCCGGCCTGATAATCAGCAGCGCGCCGTTCAGCGTAAATCGCGATTCCTCCATCGATATCGCGAATTGTGTGCGCGCGATCAATGACGAAAGTGTCTTCACGGGAATGTCCGCGATTTTTGCGGGCATCTGCGGAAGTTCCGGGTAGCTTTCCCGCGACATTCCGGCAATCCGGGTCTTCGACCGGCCACATGTAATGCTGGCCCAGTGATTGTCGAGAAACTTCATCGTGATGTCGCCTTCCGGCAACAGCCGCACGAAATCGAGCAGTTTACGCGCCGGTACCGTACCGGCGCCTTCCTTTTTGACGCGAGCCGGGCAGGAACAGCGGATCCCCAGTTCGAGATCGGTAGCGGTGAGTGATATGCGGTCGCTGGAGGCTTCCAGCAGAACATTCGAGAGAATCGGGATGGTGGTCTTCTTTTCCACCACTCCCTGCGATAAACTCAGCTCCCGCACCAGATCGGTTTTACTGACGGTGAACTCCATACGGCTCAGCTCCTATACGATTGAAGACTGTCTTGAAATACCCACTATCAGAACCGCATTCATAGGGCCTGTGTAAACTGTTGAAGGCACTCTAAATTATACTAAATTCAACCACTTTTGGCTACTGGAAGTTGTGATTCGAGAGGTGGAAGCATCTCCAAAAGCGGCTCCGTAGTCCAGTTTTGCACATTTTCCATCAAGCTTATTCAAACCGGCCTGTGAATAATTACAATAAACTCATTGTAATGAGTCCATTAGCCTGTGCAGTATCCTGTTCAATTCAGGATCAATATGACGTTCCTTTTCAATTTTGTTTACGGAGTGGATGACGGTGGTGTGATGCTTCCCTCCGAAGGCCCTGCCAATTTCAGGTAATGAGGCGCTGGTTAGTTCTTTCACCAAGTACATTGCCACCTGCCGGGGGTAAACAATTTTCTTGGTATTGCTTTTCTCTTTAAGCTGAGCAGGCTTGAGTTGGAAGTGCTCGGCCACTGCCTTTTGAATGGAATCCATGGTCACCCGGCGGTCCTGCACATGAACCAGGTGCTTTAGAACCTGCTGGGCCATGTGCAGATTGATGGGTGTCCCCGTGAGTGAGGAGTAAGCTATCAGTTTAACCAGTGCGCCTTCCAACTCGCGCACGTTGGATTTGGTCTTGGAGGCCATAAACGAGCGCACATCGTCGGGCAGATGGATATTCTCAGCCTCGGCTTTTTTGTCGAGGATAGCCATCTTGGTTTCAAGATCGGGAGCTTGAATATCGGCGATCAACCCCCACTCGAAACGCGACCGCAGGCGTTCAACCAGGCCGGGAATCTCCTTCGGCGGCGAATCGCTCGAGATGACGATCTGCTTCTGATGATCGTGCAGCTCGTTGAAGGTGTGAAAGAACTCCTCTTGCGTGCGCTCTTTGGTGCCGAGAATCTGGATATCGTCCACCAGCAGCACATCCGCTTCCCGATAGCGCTGGTGAAACTGCTGCATGCGCTCGGTGCGGATGCACGCGATCATCTCGTTCATGAAGCGCTCGCTCGATGTGTAGATGATCCGCATCGAGCCGTGTTTGTCCATCAACTCACGGCCGATGGCGTGCATCAGGTGCGTTTTTCCCATGCCCACGCCGCCGTAGAGAAACAGCGGATTGTAGCTGCGCGAAGGGTTGGTAGCCACGGAGCGGGCGGCCGCATGCGCGAACTGATTGCACGCGCCCACCACAAAGGTGTCGAAAGTAAATTTGGGGTTCAAGGAACCGGCGGCCGATTCCGCGTCGTTGTTCTCCACCGTGGCCATGGCCTGGTTCATCGGGCCGCGAGTGGCTTCGGCCTCATACGTAACTTGTTTCACCGGCAACGCCAGTTCTTGAATGGCACTACGGATCATCACCGGAAACTCGCGTTCCAGCCACGCGCGCGTTTCGCGATCCGGGACCGTAACGAACAGCGTCGTGCCGTCCAGACCGGCGAATGTGGTGCCCTTCAGCCAATTGTTGTAGTTCTCCGCGCTGACCTTTAACCGTAGATAATCTCGTATCTGGTCCCAAGCATTCATCGATTTTTACACACCACGCACGCTGGATTTCCACACTGTTTTCCACAACAGTGCGGAACCGTCAGTGTGCTTTGTCTAGAAAGAATTGCCGGAGGGATTCACCCTACCCGCGTCCTGTCGCCGGAAACTGCTCGCCAACCGACGAAAAGTAGTCTATCACATGGAAATCGGTTTCTCTCAAGTTTATAACTGGTTTAAAATCAATTACTTCACCACAACGTTTGACACTGGCTTTGTTCTTGGGAGAAAATAAAAGTTTCCATCGAGCGGGAGTAACTCAGTTGGTAGAGTGCGACCTTGCCAAGGTCGATGTCGCCGGTTCGAATCCGGTCTCCCGCTCCAAATTTTTCCTTCCTCCTGATCGTCACCATGAAGCCTCTCTTCCTTATCTTCTCTTCCCTGATCTTTGCCGCCGCCGCGCGTGCACAGGATTACAAATTGGAAGCTATCTCCACCGCCGCACCCGGTTTGCCAGCCGTGTACGCTGCCGTTATCGATGCCAGCGGCTATCGAGTGATCGGCCCCGCCGGAGCGTGGTGCGAAATCTGGCTTCGCAAATCGATTCCCACCGGCGCCAAGCCCGCCGACGATACCATCGTGCTGCCTATAGCGCAGGGAACGCTTCTTGGCATCCTGCGTTTCGCCGCCCCGGGCTATGATCGCAGGGGCCAGACTGTGAAAGCCGGCGTCTACACACTGCGCTATACCAACTATCCCGTGGATGGTGCGCACCAGGGTGTGGCGCCGCAGCGTGATTTCGCCGTGCTCACCCCTCTTTCGGCCGATGCCGACCCCAACGCCGCGCCTGCTTTTGACGCGCTCGTAGATGCCAGCATCAAGGGCGTCGGCACTCCCCATCCCGCCGTGCTCTCGCTCGAAGCGCCGGCCGGCGGCGCTCTTCCGGCAGTCGCCAAAGAAGGCGACAGCGATTGGGTGCTGAAGGTGAAAGTCGGAAGCCTGCCGATCGCCATCATCATCGTTGGCAAAGTGGAAGGCTGACAAAACGGCCTCCCCGGCGTCTAACCACCATTCGTGGGGCATGCTTTAGCTTGCCCATCTGGAAAAGGATTAGCCAGGGAGGCTGCCATGTCTCAACTTCTGCAAAACGTTCGTTACGGCGTCCGGATGTTTGCCAAGAACCCCGGCTTCACCGCCATCGCCATACTCTGTCTGGCTCTCGGGACTGGCGCCACCACCGCCATCTTCAGCGTGGTCAACGCCGTACTCTTGCGCCCCTTGCCCTACGCGCATTCGGGGCGGCTGTTGCGAATCTTCACGGAGTTCCCCACTTTCCCCAACGGCGGCCTGCGCCACTTCTGGGTCTCCCCGCCGGAATACCTGGATCTCAAACGCGACATCACCTCCTTTGACGACATCGAGACCTGGGCCAATCGCGGCGTGAATCTCGCCGGCACGGCCGATCCCGTCCGCGCCACAGCCTCCTTTGTCAGCGGCGGCCTGATCCCCATGCTGGGCGTTGCGCCTCTTCTCGGCCGGCCGCTGTCTCCCGAAGACGACCGTCCGGGTATACCGCTCACCACTGTGATCTCGTACGACCTCTGGCAACGCGCCTATGGAGGCGATCGCGCCATCCTCGACCGCGACATCCGGCTGAACGGCAACCGCTGCACTGTGGTTGGCGTCATGCCGCCCGGGTTCGCGTTCCCTCCCGGTGAGCTCGATCCCCCAGAACTGTGGGTGCCCATCCAACTCGATCCCGCCAACCCCGGCGGGCGTGGCAGCCACTACCTGAATCTATTGGGCCAACTTCGTGCCGGCTACACATTCGCCCAGGCGCAGGGCGAAATGGATCGCTACGTCAAGCATTCGGGCGAAACTATCGCGCGCGCCAATCACCCCTTCGACCCCAAGATTCACCCTATCGTACTGGCCGGCTTCCAGGATGAAGTGGTCCGCTCCGTGCGCCGCGCCATGCTGGTGCTGCTCGGCGCGGTGGGGTTCGTTCTGCTGATCGCGTGCGTCAACGTTGCCAACCTGCTGCTGGCGCGCTCCGAAGCGCGCCGCCGCGAGATCGCCGTCCGTGCCGCCATCGGCGCCGGTATGGGCAGGCTGCTCCAACAATTCGTCGTCGAAGGCATTCTGCTATCTCTCGCGGGCGCCGGTCTGGGACTGCTGTTAGCGCTCGGCGGCCTGCGATTCCTGGTCTCGACCAACGCCGGCAGCATCCCGCGCGTCTCCGAAATCACCATCGATTGGCGGGTGTTGTTGTTCTCGCTCGCGGTCTCGGTCTCGACTGGCGTGGCGTTTGGTCTGGCGCCCATCATCCACACGCGGGCCGGCCACCTCCACGACGTCTTGAAAGCAGCCGCCGGCCGCGCCACCAGTTCAGTGGTGGCCAACCGGTTCCGCGCGGTACTCGTCGCGAGCGAGTTGGCCCTCGCGCTGGTGCTGCTCATCGGCGCCGGTCTCATGGTTAAAGCCTTCTGGAAACTCCAGGAGGTGCATGCCGGCGTCAACCCCGAGCACGTGCTCTCCTTGCACCTTTCCCTGCCTGGCACCGCCTATCGCGACCCGGCATCCATCATTGGCTTCTGGCAGAGGCTCACGGAGGGAGCCAGCGCTTTGCCGGGCGTAGCTTCGGTTTCCGTAGCCAATGAGCTGCCGCCGTTGCGGCCCATTGACGCCAACGACACGCCCATCGAAGGTTTCGTCCCCGTGCCCGGGGGCCCCATCCAGAACATCGACTACTGGAATTTCGTCGGCGGCCGGTATACCGACACCCTGGAGATTCGCCTCCTGGAAGGCCGCTTCATCAATGACAATGACGGCCCGAATGCGCCGCTGGTTGTGGCCGTCAACCAGACTCTGGCCAAAATGTACTGGCCCCGCGAAAGCGCTCTCGGCCATCGCGTCAAGGTTTACGTCAGCAACAACGACCCGCCATGGAGCACGATTGTAGGCGTGGTGGCCGACGTGAAGAACGCGGGACTCGACCGTCCGACGGGCACCGAACTCTATATCCCGATGGCGCAGGCCGGCGGCGTGCGCCAGGCCTACCTGCTGCTGCGGACGCACGGCGATCCCATGGCAATAGCCGGTGCGGTCCGCCAGGAAATCCGCACACTCGATCGCGCTTTGCCGATTTCCCAGCTCCGACCGATGGAGGATGTGATGTCGAGCGCGCGGGCCCGCCCGCGCTTCCTCACGCTGCTGCTCTCCATGTTCTCCGCCTTGTCGCTGATTCTGGCGGCGCTGGGAATCTACGGCGTGATTTCTTACGCCGTCACGCAGCGCACCAATGAAATCGGCATCCGTATGGCCCTGGGCGCGCAACAGCGCGATGTGGTGCGCCTGATCGGCGCGGGCGGTTTGCGCATCGCACTGGCCGGCACGGCCATCGGCGCTATCGGGGCGTGGGCGTTGACGCGCTTCCTCACCGGGATGCTGTTCGGCGTCAGCGCGATGGACGCCGTCACTTTCATCGCCATGGCATTGACCCTGATCGCCGTGACCCTGGTGGCATCGTATATCCCCGCGCGCCGCGCGTCTCGAGTCGATCCGCTGATCGCATTGCGTTATGAATAGATCATGTCCGCCTACATGATCGTCAACCTGGAAGTGAAAGACCCGGTGGCCTACCAAGCCTACAAAGCCCAGGTGCCTGCGCTGATCCGCAAATACGGCGGAGAATACCTGGCGCGCGGCGGCGCGTGCGAAGTGCTGGAAGGCGATTGGCGTCCCGGTCGCCTGGTGCTGTTTCGCTTCCCGGACATGCAGTCCATCCAGGCGCTGCAGGTAGATCCCGAATACCAACCCCTGAAAGCCCTGCGGCAGAAGGTGGCGTATACAGAAGCGGTGGCGGTGGAAGGCGTTTAGGTTAATGAAGCGCGCCGCTGTAATTTCTCGCTCACGTAGGTGTTCAGGCTCTTGCCTTGCTGCCGGGCCTCCGCCATAATTTTGCGGTGCATCTCGGGAGACACTCGCACCAGAAACTTCCCCGAAAAAGGTTTCTCCGGGTCCTCGCCGCGCGCAGCACAAAACTCGATGTAATCGTCCACCGAATCCGCAAACGCCTTTTTCAACTCCCGGACGGAACGGCCTTGAAAGGTAATCACGTCCCGAGTATTAAGTACCTCCCCGTGAAACAGGCCGGCTTCTTCGTCCATCTCCACTTTCGCTTGATATCCTTTGTACGTCATGACTTTCTCCCAACTCCGAGGCCCGCCTCGGTAAGGAATCTCTGCATGGAAGCGACCGCACCCCGATCGGTCTCTTTCTGAGGGTGCGGCCTATGGAAGACCGCGCGAACACCATTGAGAGCAATTCGCACGCGCGATCCCCGGCCTTCCGATATTTCCGCACCGTGGTGTCGCAACATCGATTCAATCTCCGGCCAAAGTATGTTCGCGCGCTTTTCGAAGATCGCTTCCAGCACGCGCTGATGTTTGCTCACTCCATCTATG
Source organism: Bryobacterales bacterium (assembly GCA_003167255.1). GTDB lineage: Bacteria > Acidobacteriota > Terriglobia > Bryobacterales > Bryobacteraceae > PALSA-129. The sequence goes on along the minus strand of PMTR01000182.1, from coordinate 18,826 downwards.
ATATCAGAAAGCGATATCTCCTTGGCTGATCGAATCGCGTTTCTTCCGGGTCGGTGCGGTAAGCTCAGGAGAATGTCACGGGAGTTGCTGGATCGTCTGGACCTGTGGAAGAGCCGCTTCGGCCCAACGGGCGACGGCCAATTGGAGCGGCTGCTGGCTAAGATTGCCGGGCACCGCTTTCGCGATGCAGAATCGCTCATTCGCCTGCACGAGACCCTGCTGTTCCTGCGCGCCTACCCTCGCAGCCGTGAACTGGCGCGGTTGGCCGATGAGATCCTCTTCAAGTTCGCCGACCGCATCGGCGACGACCTGGAGCTGTTCGAAGAACCCGAAGTCTCGGGCATCGCGGGCACGTCGCTGACGGCGGTATTCAGCTACGAAGTGGCGGGGCGCCTGGCGGCCCGATATCCGCGGGCCGTCGAGATCGCCTGGGACCGCTACGACGAGCCCGACCGCATGGGCAACGTGATCTGCCGTTTTCTACCGATGCTCCAGGAAGACTACCCGGTGGAAGCGCACGTCCCATTCCAGGAGTGGATCGCGCAAGCGCATCGCCGCGGTGTGACCGATCTCGAATGGCTGCTGGAACAACTAGCCACGCTGCCCGCGGAGATGCGCGCCCTTCAGTTCGAATCCATGCAGGCGCCGCTCACCTGGCAAATGGGCGCTTCGCGCGCTTCGCGTTCGCGCCTCCGGTTGCCGGTGAGGAGCCTTTACCTCCACCGCGAACCGCTGCTGCGCCGCAGCGACGTTTCGCTCGAGCGCGAGTTGGATGCCGCTCCGCTTCCCATGCGGCGCCTCGCGCGGCCGGAAGCGCGCCGCATCCTGGACCTCATTCTGGACACTTCCGCGATGCGCTACCGCGAGCTCTATGGCTTCAGCCATCCGGAAGAGACGGGTGTGTTCCACGCAGCCGCTGGCCGCGGGGTCGATATCTATTTCTTCGGCGTGCCGCCTGAGTGGCGCCTGCCGTTGCGCGCGTACCACGGCGGCATGTTTTTCAAGAACGGCGTGCCGGCCGGATACGTCGAGCTGCTCTCGCTGTTCGAGCGGGCCGAGGTCGGCTTCAACCTTTATTACACGTTCCGCGAGGGCGAATCGGCGTGGATTTACGCGCGCCTGCTGCGTCTGTTCCGGCAGGTGCTGGGCGTGACCTGTTTTTCGGTGGATCCCTATCAAATCGGCCACGAGAATTCGGAGGCGGTGGATTCCGGCGCGTTCTGGTTTTACCGCAAGCTGGGCTTCCGCCCAACCAACCCGGAAGTGGCGCACCTGGTGGAGCGCGAAGAGAGCCGCATGCGCCAAACACCCGGCTACCGCAGCTCGCGCCGCACCTTGGAGCGCCTGGCGGAAGGCTACATCCTGTATGAAATGCCCGGCACGGAAAGCGGCGACTGGGACCATTTCCGCATCCGCACGCTGGCGCAGAGACTGCAGCGCCGTGGCGAATTTCCGCAGGGCAAAGCGCGCGGCCTGGAATGGCGTCATCTGCGATTGATGCAGAAGGATACGCAGCGGCGCGCGGACTGGTTGAAACTCGGCCGGCAGTGACAGGCCAGGAGGCCTGTCCCACTTAGCCGGCTACGCGCTCAATCGATTCCGCGCCGCAGATGGCTTCCACCTGGGCGCGGAATTCTTTGTCGGGGCGGACTTTCGTTGGGACATCCAGGAGCACTGAGAAATCCCGCGGGGCTTCCAGGCGGAGGCGAACCTGGGTATCGCCGGGCTTGCGTTGGAATAACTCTTCGAGAGCTTTGGCGCGGTCCACGCCGCCGTTGCGGCCCAGCCAGACGCGAATCGAAATCACCGCAGCGAAATCCACACGGGCATTGTCGAGCGGGACGATGTTCTGCACCGAAATTTTGGGCGGGCCGTTTTCTTCGGGCAGCGCCAGGGCGGTGACCAGCACCACCTGGTCCTCCATCACTTCGGGCGCCAGGCGTTCGTAGCTGGTGGCGAAGACCAGGGCCTCCACGGAGCCGCCGCGGTCTTCCAGCATCATGGTGGCCCACGGTTTGCCCTCGCGGTTGCGCTTGCGCGTGATGCCGGTCAATACGCCACAGACCTTCACTTCAACTCCCTTGTTCAGGCCTTCGAGGGTGGAAGTATCGTGGGTGGAGAGCTCGGCGATCTTGTCTTCATAGCGGTCGAGCGGATGGCCGGTTACCCAGAAGCCCAGCATCTCTTTCTCGCCGGCCAGTTTTTCCTTGTCGCTGAAGTCGGGCACGTTGGGAAGCGGCGCGTCGGGGTGTTCTTCCATGACTTCGCCGAAAAGACCGCCCTGGCCGCTTTCACGATCGCGCCAGGCGCGCTGGCCGGATTCCATGGCGCTATCGAGCGCGGCGATTTTCTGGCTGCGCGTGCCGGCGAGCGAATCCATGGCTCCGGAGCGAATCAGGCTTTCGATCATGCGGCGGTTCAGCGCGCCCATATCGACTTTCTCGCAGAACTGGTCGAGCGAGTGGAAGCTTTTCAATTCCTCGCGGGCGCGTCCAATGGCCTCGACGGCCGATTGGCCCAGGTTCTTGACGGCGCCCAACCCGAAGCGGATGGCCTGGCCGTCGGGCGTGAAACTCCAGTCGCTGTGGTTGACGTCGGGCGGCAGAATGGTGATGCCCATCTCGCGGCACTCGTTGATGTACTTGACCACTTTGGCGGTGTTGCCGGTTTCGGAGGTGAGCAGCGCCGCCATGAAATCGATGGGATAGTGCGCTTTGAGATACGCCGTGACGAAGGCCAGATAGGCATAGGCGGCGGAGTGCGACTTATTGAACCCGTAGCCGGCGAACTGCTCCATGAGGTCGAAAATCTTCTCGACCTTTCTCTGCGGAAGGCCGCGCGCGGTGGCGCCCTGGATGAAGCGGGCGCGCTGTTTGGCCATTTCCTCGACGTTCTTCTTGCCCATGGCGCGGCGCAGCACGTCGGCTTCGCCCAGCGAGTAACCGGCCAGGCGGTTGGAGATCTGCATCACCTGCTCCTGGTAGACGATGACGCCGTAGGTTTCTTCCAGCAACTCTTTCAACTCCGGCAGATCGTACTGCACGGCGCGGCGTCCCCACTTGCGTTCGATGAAGTCGTCGACCATGCCGCCCTGAATGGGGCCGGGCCGGTAGAGCGCATTGAGAGCGGTGAGATCTTCCAGACGGCTGGGTTGATAGCGCCGCAGGATGTCGCACATGCCACTGGATTCGAACTGGAACACGCCGCTGGTGAGACCCTTGCAGAAGATTTGGTAGGTGTCCTTGTCGTCGAGCGGCAGATCTTCCGGCACCACCACGACGCCGTGCCGTTTCTCGATGAGGCGCAGCGCGTCGTGGATGAGGGTGAGCGTGGTGAGGCCCAGGAAGTCCATTTTGAGGAGCTGCAGTTTGTCGAGGCCGTTCATATCGAACTGCGTCACAATTTCGTCGCGGTTGGTCTTGTAGAGCGGCACCAGTTCCCTGAGCGGTTGCGGGGAGATGACGACGCCGGCGGCGTGGACCGAACAGTTGCGCGCCAGGCCTTCGAGGCGCAGCGCCACCTTGAGCACCTCATCGACGCGCGGGTCCTTCCTGGCGGCTTCGCCGAAGCCGGGCTCCTGATCCATGGCGTCTTTGAGTTTGATGTTGAGGACGTTGGGGACCATCTTGGTGAGGCGCTCCACCTCGGCGTAGGGCACGTCGAGCACACGGCCCACGTCTTTGATGGCGGCGCGCGCGCCCAACGTGTTGAAGGTGATGATCTGCGCCACCTGCTCGCGGCCGTACTTTTCGGTGACGTAGTGGATGACTTCGCCGCGGCGGTTCATGCAGAAATCGACGTCGACATCGGGGAAGCTGACGCGCTCGGGATTGAGAAAGCGTTCGAAGAGCAGACCGTACTGGAGCGGATCGATATCGGTGATCTGCATGGCATAGCTGACGAGGCTGCCGGCGGCGGAACCGCGGCCGGGGCCAACGGGGATGCCATGGTCCCTGGCGTAGCGGATGAAGTCCCACACGACCAGGAAATAGCCGGAGAACTTCATGTTCTGGATCACTTTGATTTCGCGATCCAGGCGCTCGGCGTATTCGGCGAGGTCGCACTTGAGGGCGCCCTTGGCGCGCATGGCTTCGAGGCGGCCGCGGCGCTTTTCGAATCCCTGGCGGGCCACGTACTCGAAGTAAGTGTCGGTGGAGTGTTCGGGCGGCACGTCGAACTTGGGAAACGGCTCCTTCACTTTTTCGAGCGCGACCTGGCAGCGCTGGGCGATTTCCCAGGTGCGATCGACCGCGTCCTCCAATTCGCCGAACAACTCCATCATTTCATCGCGCGTTTTGAGGTAGAAATCCGGCGTGGCCCACCGCATGCGGTTGGGGTCGCTCATATTCTTCCCGGTCTGGACGCAGAGCAGAATCTCGTGCGCCCGCGCATCTTCCTTACGCAGGTAGTGGGAATCATTAGTGGCCACCAGCGGCAACCCGGTCTCGTGGGAGAGGCGGTTGAGCTCCGGGGTCAAGCGTTTGTCCTGCTCGAGGTGATGGTCCTGGATCTCGAGAAAGAAATTCTTGCGGCCGAAGATGTCGGCGTAGGAGTGGGCGAGGCGCTTGGCGTCGTCGTACTTGTCGGAAAGGATGGTCTCCGGAATGTGGCCGCGCAGGCAAGCGGACATGCCGATTAGCCCTTTGGAGTGCTGGCTGAGCAGGTCCATATCGATGCGCGGTTTGTAATAGAAGCCGTCGAGATAGGCGGTGGAGACGAGGTTAATGAGGTTGCGGTAGCCTTCCTGGTTTTCGCACAGGAGCACCATGTGGTTGTAGCGATCGGTATCGGAGCGGGTCTTGTGGCCCTTTTGCGAGACGTACACTTCGCAGCCGATGACGGGATGCACGCCGGAATTCCTGGCGGCATTATAGAACTGGACGGCGCCGAAGAGGTTGCCGTGATCGGTCATGGCGACGGCCGGCATTTTCTGTTCGGCGGTGATCTTCATGAGCTGATCGATCTCGCACGCCCCATCGAGGAGGGAATAATCCGTGTGGCAGTGCAAATGGACGAATGGCATGATTGGCTTCTGGCTCCTAGCCCGGGGGAGGCTATCTGGAAACGAGGTACCTTTTCATTTTACTCGCGCGGCCTCCACATGCTGGGGCGTTGCGGCGGGGGAGGAGGAGGAGGATCGGGTATAGGCAGAGCGAGGTGGTACAGGGCGATTCTCCAAGTTCCGTTTTGACGGACGAGAACGCCGGAGCTGCGGTTGGAACCGTGTGAAGGATGGTAGAGCAACTCATCGAACCAGGCGACCTGGCGGTCTGGGGAGAAGTTGAGGGCGCGGTCGCGGGGAGTATAGAGCCATAGAGCGGGATCCTCGAAGCGAGCTTCGGCCCAGGCGCGGAAGAGGGAGAGGGTGGAACGCTCGGAGGAGCGGGCGCCGAGGATGATGGAATCGGCGGTGAAATGGGAGAAGAATCGGGACTCATCGGAGACGGAGGCGGCCTGGTGCCAATCGTCGAGGACGGCGGCGGGATCTGGGAGGGAGGGGTCGGACTGGCAAGATACCGGCGGCAAGACCGCCGGCGCTACCAGTGGCTCAAGCTCGGGATCGGGAGCAGGAAGCGGACGGGAATCGGGTACCGCGGGGGCGACGGATGGCGCGGGTTTCGGGCGGAGTTTTTGCACCGGCTTCCATTCGGCGCGGAGGGTGTCAATGGCGGCGCGGATTTTGGGAGCGTTTTCGGGGGCGATCTCAAGCTGTTCGCCATCGAAGTGCAGGCGGCCGTCAATGACGCGATCGGCGATGCGGCGATAGGCGGCGGGGCCAATGCGGGCGAGTTGGGAGATATGGAAGTAGCTCTCGCCGAACTGATCGAGACGGCGAATGAGGTTGTCGGCTTGGGAGCGGCTGACGCCGAAATGGCGCTTGGCGTACTGGTCCCAGGTGAGGCCTAGGGGCTCAAAGGCGCGGGAATCGCGGGCCTTTTTGAGGCAGTGGGCCTGAGCGGCGGAACAATGGCTGGCGATGACGGCGAAGGCCTGCTGGTGGCCGGCCCAAGGGCCGGGATCGGTGAATTCGGGAGCTGGCATGGCGAATTTCGCTTCTTTCCCGCCACGATTGTGGCGAGAATTGCAAGGGATCTGCTAAAAACAAAAGGCTTATTCGAAAAACCCCGCCACAATCGTAGCGAGTTACTACAGGGATCGAAGAAACGCGGGTTAGTTCGGGGAAATCGAGAGTGGGATGCCCGCGCGACTCTCACCTGTCTTGAGCGTAGCAGGCCTATAGAGCAAGGAATTCGCGGGAAGTGATTGATTTTGCGGGAGAAAAAGATTGAACTGGATGGGATGACCGGGAGAACATCGCTGTTTGTTAGCGACTTCGCGGCGAGGATCTCAGCAGGTTCACGTCGTTCTTAATATGAGACAACTATTCAGTTGACACTGTAAACTAAAGAATTTACAGTTGAAGAGTGATCGGCGGCTTCAGACATAAAGGGCTTGAAGAGATTCATCTCACCGCGAAGACACGCCGGATTGGCGCCGATCAGATCAGGAAGTGCGTGCGTATCCTGCAATTGCTGGACGTAGCGGTGCAACCGGAGGACATGAACATCGCAGGCTTTCGCTTTCACGGCCTGCAAGGCAACCCGAAACGCTGGTCCGTACGCGTGTCAGGGAATTACCGGATCACTTTCGGCTGGTCAGGCGAAGACGCCTTGGATGTCGATTATGAAGACTACCATTAGGGAGGGAGTTATGGAGAGAAAGAACGGCCTGCCGCCCGTCCATCCGGGCGAGATTATCAAGCAAGACATTCTGCCGTCTGTGGGCCTGTCGGTGACGGCTGCGGCAAAAGCTCTGGGGGTGTCCCGCCAGATGCTTCACGATATTCTGGCGGAGCGCAAACCCTTGTCTGCCGTCATGTGCCTGAAGATGTCGCGCCTGTTTGGCAGTTCGCCGGAAGTATGGATGCGGTTGCAGGCCGCCTACGACCTGAAGAAGGCTGAGCAGAATAAGAAGGTTATGGAACGCGTCGCACGGATCGTGCCTGTAAAGGCGGTCGAAGAGCTTCGGGCCTAAGCGCTTTGCACGACTGGAGAATTGAACCGGAGAGCCGCGGAGAGACCGGTACATCGGAGATTTCGCAATGACCAAAGTGAGCGACCTTCATCAGAAATGGTGCGCCTTCGCCGCAAACGCGCCTTCGAATCAGACCCGGAAGGGCACACGTATTCGGAGCAAGATTGAGGCTTATCATGGCAAAAACTAAAGACGCGCTCAAGATATTGGAGAGAACGACTGGCGGGAGTTCGACCGTTCGACAGGGCATTGCGAACGCCCGAATCAATTTGGAAGTGGCGCAGATGATCTACGACGCCCGAACGAAAGCCGGGATGTCGCAACGCGAACTTGGGGAACTGATTGGGTCGAGGCAGTCTGTGATCGCCCGCCTGGAGGACGCAGATTATCAGGGACACTCTCTTTCCATACTGCAACGGATCGGAAATGCGCTGGGCCAACGCCTGGAGCTACGTTACGTAAGCGCGAACCGGCGGGGTCCGCGGCGTGCGAGAGGGTTGTCTGTATCGAACCGATTGCAGCGGAGAGCCTGAGTGGTGCTGATTTATTCGCAGAGTTGCGAACGGATGTCCAGAGGGGTCAGGGGCAGGTAGGGCTCAGAAGATGGCGACGTGGCGCCGGCGGCCGTAGGCGATGAGTTTGGCGTCGCGGGTTAGCAGGCGAGCGGCTGTTGCTCGTGCGGTGGCGACGATGATGCGGTCGGCGGGATCGCCGTGAAAGGGCGCGGGGAGGCGGCTGCTGTCGATAGCAATCTCAGGCGTGAGGGCCAGCAGGGTGAGGCCCGGCGTCGCCAGCGCGTCCCTGACCCATTGGCCGCAGGGGGACGTGAGGCGGATGCGGCCCTTGGCTTCGAGCATTCCCAATTCCCACACGGAGATGACCGAGAGCAGCAAGTTCCCCTGGGCCGCGGCGCGTTCGATGGCTTTCAAGATGGGAGCCGTGAATTGTTCTTTTGCGCCGGTTTGGAGCCAGATCCAGTAGTGGGTGTCGAGCAGGAGGGGAGGTTCGGCGGCGCTACTCATCCACGCTCCATTTTTCGCCGACGGGGGCGATGAGATCGCCGAGGATCTGGACGGAATCCTTCATGCGGCCGAGGATGTGGGGAGGCTGCTGGTCGACCGGGAGCAGGCGAGCGACGGGGCGGCCGCGCTTGGTGATGATGATTTCCTGGCGGGAGCGTTGGACCTCATCGAGGAGGTGGAGGCACTTGGCCTTGAACTCGCCGGCGGCGATCTGATGTTTCATACCATGGTCATTTTACCATGGTCAGAAGGCTACGCCACTCGCCTGGACTTGACGCGCTTTGGTTTGACGGCGGGAACGAAGCGGATTTCGACGCGCTTGCCGAGGGCGGCGGCGATGCGGCGCAACATGGCGAGCGAATGGCCTTGGTAGTCGGCGTCCTCAAGGCGGCAGATGACGGAGGCGGTGGTGCCGACCTTCTTAGCGAGTTGGCGCTGGGTGAGCGGCGCGGCGGTCCGCATACTATAAATCAAGCGGGCGATATCGATCTCAGCTTCGGCTTGTTCGTATTCGGCGATGCGTTCGGGATCGTCGCCGATGTAGCGATCCCAGAAATACTGGAGAGTGTCGGACGAGTATCGGCGGGGACGAGCCATGTCATACCTCCTTGGGAGCGAGACTGCAAGCGTACCGGGCGGGTTCCGCCCGGACCAGGTTGCGGTACTGGAGACTATTGTTCGCAGAGTTGCGAACGGACGTCAAGACGGGTTGGGGGGCCTTTCCCCGGGGTTCGCGTATGATGGACACAGGGCGGGTGCTCCGCACCCGTGGATTGAAATTGTCAAAGGTTAGTGCAGTGAAAAAAGCCCGGAGTGCGTACTCCGGGCTTTGCAAATAACCTTTGACACAAGTTTTTTGTTGACTTCCGTACCTGAAGGCGCATACTCTGTGTATAAAAGGAGACATATGCGATCCAGCTATACGGTCGTCATGGAAATAGCCGGCCCGGCTGCGATGTTCACGCGGCCTGACACCGGCGGTAGCTTTGTTTCGTATCCCGCACCTACCTACTCGGCGGCGAAGGGGATCTTCGAATCCATCGCGCGGCTGAAAAGCGCTTACATCAGGCCAACCAAAGTTGAGATCTGCCGGCCGGTTCAGTTCCACCGCTATGGCACCAACTATCGAGGCCCTTTGCGAAAGGTGAATCAACTGAAGAAAGACGTCAGCTACCAGCTCAAGGCGGTGATTCTGGTGGATGTCTGTTACCGCCTTCACGGCGTGATTGAGGAGGCGACGCCCTCACCGGTGCCGACCAACCACTTGCACGCGCTGCAAGAAATGTTCGAACGGAGGCTACGCAACGGACAGTGCCATGCGATGCCGTGCCTCGGGTGGAAGGAGTTCACACCATCGTACGTCGGGCCGTTCCGTGATTCCACCAGGGTCGAGGAATCGATCACGCTGGATGTGCCGTCCATGCTGCACTCCGTCTTTGACAAAGCAGTGGCCGGAACATGGCAGCCGACGTTTGTCCAGAACGCGAGGATCGAGAAAGGCGTCTTGGAATATGCTCAATGAACTGTACACGCTGGACCGATCACTGAGCAGGTTCCGTGTGAACGTGCAGGAATCCCACCGATGGGTTAAGCGGCTTGGCCGCTCGCCGCTGCTGATCGCCAGTGTAGATTCATCGGGCGCGGTTGCGGAGATCGGACAGATGGACACCCAAGAAGCCGTCTCGCTATTCAAGATCCAGCCGAGCAACCAAGCCAACTTTCCGCAGGTAACCTGGAACGGCCCGATCTGGGATCTTGACCGGAAGTCCAGCGCCGTGCAGGAGTGGCTGGCTTGCCCTGACAAGGACGTTCGGCGACGGGCGGAGCTATTACGACGAGCGTGTACGGGCACCGAGATTGCTACCGGGCAAGGCAGGGCCGTGACGAGGATGCGTGAGTTCTGCCGGGAACTGGCGGAGCGATTCCCCAGAGACGACGAAAGCGAGTTCGCCGCTTTTCCCGTGCTGCTCAGCCGGCTTCTCGGAGCGGCTCTTTCGCCGCAGGATTGGCTCCGCGGGTTGTCCGACGCGGCGATCTCCAGCGCGGAGACCGGGACCTCCGAGTTGCTTGCGTCGGTTGAAGCACTGCTTGCTGGGGAGAAGACCAAGGTGCCGATCCTCTTCGACCTGGCCGACTGCACTGACTTCCGCTGCCGGGTTGCAAATCCGCGGATGGGTGGGTATTTCAGCCGGAGACTGAACGCAACCGAACAGGCGGGGACAACCATTGGGCGATGTGCCTTGAGCGGAGTGGAGATGCCGCTCGAAACAGAGAAACTGCCTAGCCCCAACCTCCCGGTGCTAGGACCGACGTTTCTGATGGCGATGAATCCGGACACACCATGTCAAACTCGTTATCGGCGGATCGGCACCGATATCTTCCCGGTCGGAAAGACGACGGCGGAGGAGTTAGACACGGCGTTGAAGCATCTGACGACAGCCGATCGGGAAGGCAAGAATTGGAAGCGCGTTCCGGGCAATAACCGGAAGAAGTTCCATCTGCTTGTCGTTTATCTAGAGTCGTCTCCGTTGCTCGAAGCAAGAATTGCCGAGATGTTTACCGGATCTGAGAAGTCGGACCGGCTCTATTCGGCAATTTGCGAGGAGGTATGCACGGCGCTCGAAGGCCGGAAGGCCGGTGAGAGCGACCTGCTCCACGTGTTCACTTTGAACAAGATCGACCCGGGGCGGGTACAAGTAGAGCTCAGCGATGCATTCAGCGCTAGGCAAGCCATCCGAGGGAGTGCCGAGTGGGCGCTGGGAGCACGAAACAGGCCCCTTCTTCCGATGAAGGATGACGGCACTGTGCCCTCTCCATATGATGTGATGCGTTGTTTGCAGATGCAATGGGAACGGAGCGGCAAAAGGTACGCCCATGCACCCGGATGCCGGCTAGCAGAGGTCTTCGACCTTCTCATAGCGGACAGGCCGGCGGCCGGCGTATCAGCGCGTGCACTGCTTGAGATGACAATGCGGCGGACGTCAGAGTTACTAATTGCAATCGGACACGCTGCGCGCCGGGGCGCATGGAAGAACATTTCACGGGAAGCGGGAGAGTTCCCGGTAATTGCGGCCTCCCTGTTAGGGATTACTTTGAGGAAGCTTGGACAACGAAAGGAAAACTATATGCAAGAGCCGGCATTTCTGATCGGGCGATTTCTATCGCTCGCGGACACATTGCACGCCGAATACTGCAAGGTGGTCCGCAAGGACGACATGCCACCGCAACTGCTGGGCAATGCGCTGATTCCGACGGCGATCCAGGACCCAAATAAAGGGTTGGCGCGAATGCGCCAGCGCCTCTGCGTTTATCAGGCCTGGGCGCGCGGGAAGAAGGGAACCGGCTTGGCCCGCTGGGCGTGTGGCGAGATGGGGAAAATAGCGACCGAGGTAGCCGGCAAGTTGCCCGGCTTGCGATTTAGCGACGAGCAACAGGCGCAGTTGCTGCTGGGATACCTGGCGCGGTCGGAAAGCAAGAATGAAGAAAAGATCGAGGAAGGAGCAACAAACTAAATGAGCACACAAGTGAACCAGAAGAGTTTAGTGCGGGCGACCGGCCTGCTGGTGATTGAGGTGGTCAACTCAAACCCTAACGGCGATCCGGACAACGAGAGCGAACCGCGCACGCGAGTCGGAGACCGAGGCGAGATCTCGCCGGTCTCGTTCAAGCGCAAGCTGCGCGATCTGGTCGAGTTGAAGGAAGGGCCGGTGTGGCTGGAGGTTGCCGGTGGATTCGAGCCGCCGTTGTCACATGAGGGGTTCGACATCCTGGAACAGCGTGGCCGTGACCGGAAGAAGATCGAAGGGGAGATTAAGGATGGATCTTTCGTATCGCGCTACTGGGATGCGCGCCTGTTCGGTAACACCTTCCTGGAAGAAGGCAGCTCAACGAGTATCAGGACGGGAGTTGTTCAGTTCGGCATGGGGATTTCCTTGGCTCCCGTCGAGATTCAGAGGCACACACTGACGAACAAATCAGGGGTTCAAGAGGGGAAGGACCGCGGGATGGCTCCGCTGGGGTACCGGGTGGTGCAGCACGGAGTCTATTGCATGCCGTTTTTCGTTAACCCCACGGCGGCCTCCAAGTCGGGCTGCACGCCGACGGATCTCGATCTCATGTTGCGGCTGATTCCATACGCTTACACACACACGGCGTCTTTCGTGCGACCGGATGTCCGTATGCGCCACGCGTGGTACATCGAGCACAAGTCGCGGCTGGGATCGTGTCCCGATTCCAAGCTGATCGATGCGTTGACACCAGCGAGGAAAGGCGGAGGTATCACAGCATCGCAGGACTGGAGCGACTACGAAGTGCCTTCTGGTCTGCCTGAGGACTTATTGGCGCGGGTTTCCTCGTGCATCGATCTGGCGGACCATGACTGGAAAACCGCTAGCGCATAGCGCCCGACCGAAACGCGGAATCCCCGTGCAGGGGTTCTGGGAACACACGGAAGCCGTGGCCCGCAGGGCGGTAGAGAATGCGGGCCACGCATGCGAGTTTTGGACTGGAGACCGCGGGTTCTTTCGCGCGGAAGTAGAGACCGCCGCGCGCCTGCATGATTGCGGAAAACTAGCCCCGGAGAACCAGGAGGTCTTGGCGCGTTCTTCTAAAGACCCGTTGCCAGTCAGGCATGAAGATGCGGGCGCGGCTTGGCTACTGGAAAGGCGGAGCACGAAGGCCGCAATGTTGGTAGCCAGCCACCACGCGGGCCTGCCGTCGGAATCCGACGAGGGCAAGAAAGGCTTCATGACACCGCCTGGAAGGAGGTACCGGCTTGCCGAAACCATCGAGCACACAGAACGGCACATGGCGGAGTACGCGGCCGAATACGCGCAAGCCGGTGTCCTGTACGTATGCGACACGGGGGACGGGGCCGCCGGTTGGTCGGGGCTGACCCACCGGATTGCGCTTTCCTGCCTAGTGGATGCGGACCATACCGACACGGCTGCGAACTACCGGCAGGCCGTTCCGAAGAAGCCAGCGAAGCGGCGGTGGGCCGAGCGAGCGGAAGCACTCGACCGATATGTGAGCGGGCTGTCCGTCAAGCGGAAGGACGATTCGCGCAACGAGGACCGCCGAGCGGTGTACGAACGTTGTGCATCCGTGGCGCCCGATTCCGGCATCGTCTCCTGCGACGCAGCCGTCGGTTCAGGAAAAACGACGGCGGTTATGGCTCATCTGCTTCGAGTGGCCGAAAGGAGGAAACTGCGCCACATCTTTGTCGTCCTGCCATACACGAATATCATCCAACAATCGGTTGACGTGTACCGTAGAGCGCTGGTGTTGAATGGGGAGAATCCAACAGAGGTGGTGGCAGAGGTACACCATCGCGCGGAATTCCAAGATCCGGATCTGCGAGAGATGTCGGCGCTATGGGATGCTCCGATTACCGTCACTACGGCGGTTCAGTTCTTCGAGACCCTAGCGGCGAACAAACCAGCCCGTTTGCGAAAACTGCACGAACTGGCGGGTTCGGCGATCTTCATCGACGAAGTTCACGCCGCGATTCCGACGTGGCTGTGGCCGCTGACCTGGCTATGGCTGAAGGAACTGGCGAAGGATTGGGGCTGCTACTTTGTTCTGGCTTCGGGCTCACTGGCGAAGTTCTGGGAGAATCGCGATTTTGTGCCGGCACCGGAGAGCATCCCAGACCTCTTGACACCGGAGCTTCGGGCACGTTTGGCGAAGGTTGAGGAACAACGGATTCAAATCCAGACACATCCACAGCCGCTCACGTGCGATGAACTATCGGGTTTTGTTGCGGGTAAGGCGGGACCCCGGCTGGTTATTCTGAACACCGTGCAATCGGCGGCAGTGCTCGCGGATCACATGCGCGCGAAAAAGTTGGACGTCATGCACCTTTCCACGGCGCTGGCCCCGGGTGATCGAGAAAAAGTGGTGGAACGGGTGAGGGATCGCCTTAAGGACAAGGTCTGCACCGACTGGGCACTGGTGGCGACGAGTTGCGTGGAATGTGGAGTGGACTTTTCGTTCCGGACGGCGATACGGGAGAGCTGTAGCGTCGCGAGCTTGATCCAGACCAGCGGAAGAGTAAATAGGAACGGTGATTGGACCGCGGCGGATGTTTGGGATGTTCGCCTGACGGATCCAATGTTCAACGAGCATCCGGCGTTCAGGGATTCGCGGGACGTCTTGAAGAAGATGCTGGGGAAGAATGAACTGGTTGGGAGTGCGTCGGTGGCTGTTACCGAGGCACTGCGGCGAGAATTGATTCTTCGGGATGTCCGTTCCAAAGCGGACGAACTGCGACGGCTAGAGGGCGTCGAAGACTGGGCCGACGTTGGTCGGCTATACCGGGTGATCGATTCGGATACGGAGACGGTGGTGGTGGACCCGGAATTGGTGGAGCGGGTCAAAGCCCGAGAGCGTGTAACATGGCAGGAATTGGTAAGGGGAAGCGTTCAGATCTGGCGGAAGAAAGTGCTGGATCTGGGGATTCGGCCATTGGACCGAGACGGCGACCTGTTCTACTGGACCGGGCCGTACGATCCGGACTTTCTGGGCTACATGGCAGGTGTGCTTCCGCTGATCCAAGGGAAACATACCGGGTTATTTGCGTGATGTACTCCGAAGACGATCTGCTTCCCATCTCCGCGTTGCAGCATCTGCGATTCTGCGAGCGGCAGTGGGGGTTGATCCATCTCGAACAGCAATGGGAGGAGAACCGGCTCACGGCGGAGGGCCGGCTCCTCCACGATCGGGCGCATGAGAGCGGGACGGAGGCGCGGCCGGGGCTGGTGGTGGCGCGCGGGCTGCATCTTCACTCGCTGCGGCTGGGATTGACCGGGCAGGCGGATGTGGTGGAATTTCGTCCGGTGGAGGACGGCGCGGCGGGCGCGGTGCGGCTGCTGGATCGGGATGGCTGGTGGCGGCCGTTCCCCGTCGAATATAAACGGGGACGTCCGAAGGCCGATTCGTGCGATGAGATTCAACTGTGCGCGCAGGCCCTCTGCCTGGAAGAAATGTTCGGGGCAGTCATCGAGGGCGGCGCGCTGTTCTATGGAAAAGACCGGCGGAGAACAGCCGTCGCATTCGGCGACGATTTGAGGGCGCAGACCGAGGCGCTGGCGCGACGCATGCACGCGCTATACTCGGCGCGCGTGACTCCGCCAGCGGTGTATGCCAAGAAATGCGAAAGGTGTTCCCTCTATGACCGGTGCCTGCCGCGCACGGTATCGAAGAGGGGATCGGTGAAACGGTACCTGGCGCGGGCATTGCGAGACGAAGGAATGGAACTATGAAGCAACTGCTCAACACGCTGTATGTGACCACACAGGGCGCGTACCTGGCGCGCGACGGAGAGACGGTGGCCGTGCGCGTGGAGCACGAGACGAAGCTGCGGGTTCCGATCCACACGCTGACTAGCATCGTATGCTTTGGAAACGTCTCGTGTTCTCCGTTCCTGATGGGGTTGTGCGGGGAAAACGGCGTGGGGCTGTCGTTTCTGACCGAGAATGGACGTTTCCTGGCGCGCGTCCAGGGGCCAGTGTCGGGGAACGTGCTGCTGCGGAGGGAACAGTACCGGTGGGCCGATCGGGAAGAGCAAGCGGCGGCGGTTGCGCGGGCCGTAGTGACCGGGAAGATCGCAAACTGCCGGACGGTGGTCCTGCGGGCGATGCGGGACAATGCGGACTGCGCGGGAGCGGCCGAACTGGAACAGACGGCGCGGCGCCTGGGACGGCTGCTGGAAACGGTGGCCGGCGCGGCTGGTCTGGAGGAGATACGCGGCCACGAGGGCGATGCGGCGCGGGTCTATTTCGGCGTCTTCGACCACCTGATCACGGCCTCAAAGGAGGACTTCTTCTTTCGAGGCAGAAACCGGCGGCCACCGCTCGACAATATGAACGCGCTGCTCTCATTCGTATACACGCTGCTGGTCCACGACGCGGCGTCGGCGCTGGAAGCCGTGGGGCTGGACCCGGCGGTGGGGTATCTGCACCGGGACCGGCCGGGGCGGCCCAGCCTGGCTCTGGACCTGGTGGAGGAAATGCGGCCGGTGGTGGCCGACCGGCTGGCGCTCTCGCTGGTGAACCGGCGGCAAGTGCAGGCGAGCGGGTTCCGAAAAACCGAGGGCGGCGGGGTGGTGATGGACGATGAGACGCGGAAGGAAGTGCTGGTGGCGTACCAAAAGCGCAAGCAGGAAGAGATTCTGCACCCGTTCCTGCAAGAGCGAGTGGCGTTTGGGCTGACACCTCACATCCAGGCGATGCTGCTGGCGCGGTTTGTGCGCGGCGATCTCGACGGGTACCCGACGTTCCTGTGGAAGTGACATAGGGAGGCGACGCGATGATGTTGGTAGTGGTGGCATACGACGTAAGTACGGAGTCGGAGGAAGGGCGGCGGAGACTGCGGCGGGTGGCGAAGGTGTGCGAAGACAAGGGGCAGCGAGTGCAGAATTCGGTGTTCGAGTGCCTGGTGGACGCGGCGGGGTGGGTGCGGATGCGGGCGGACCTGGTTGGGGAGATCGATCAAGCCGCCGACAGTTTGCGGTTTTACTTTCTGGGGGACAACTGGAAACGGCGGGTGGAACATGTGGGGGCGAAACCCTCATATGACCCGCAGGGACCGCTATTAGTATGAGACGCGCGAATGTGGAGCGGACGGTGAAAGTATGGGATGTTCGCGGAAGAGGCTATGGCGTGGGCGAGGAAGGAGTTGGCGCCACGGCATGCGCCGGAGTGTGCTGGTTGCGGGTGCGACGGTGGTTGGTTCGCGCAGGGCAGCGTCAACGGCCCCGTGTGTCAGTGAGATAGAGTGGAGCAGTCGCGCCCCTCGTGGGGGCGCGTGGATTGAAACCTCCGCTATCTGGACGTGCGCCACGAGCGGCCGGGTCGCGCCCCTCGTGGGGGCGCGTGGATTGAAACAGCAGCGGGATGGTTGCGCCGCTCGTGCCGGTCGGTCGCGCCCCTCGTGGGGGCGCGTGGATTGAAACGGTGACGTCGTGCCCAAACTGGCCTCCGCCGATGGTCGCGCCCCTCGTGGGGGCGCGTGGATTGAAACCGGGAGTTGAGCGCGCGGTCCGCGACAAGCTACGTCGCGCCCCTCGTGGGGGCGCGTGGATTGAAACAGTCATTCCCGATCCTCTTTCGCGCCCCAGTCGAGGTCGCGCCCCTCGTGGGGGCGCGTGGATTGAAACTTCCTTGATGCCGCGGGTCAGCGCTTTCTCGCCGTCGCGCCCCTCGTGGGGGCGCGTGGATTGAAACACGCCGATCTGCACGGCGTTCACGTTCGCCACGGTCGCGCCCCTCGTGGGGGCGCGTGGATTGAAACTCCCTGTACGGTTCCATCCACCGCCAGATGCGTGGTCGCGCCCCTCGTGGGGGCGCGTGGATTGAAACGCGGCTTGGTCCCGGTTGGCCTGCTCGCGGAGCGTCGCGCCCCTCGTGGGGGCGCGTGGATTGAAACAGCTCGCCGATGTGGCCCAGGACTTTGTTCTCCGTCGCGCCCCTCGTGGGGGCGCGTGGATTGAAACTCCGAAGCGCGCGTCGATGTACGTCCGGTCATAGTCGCGCCCCTCGTGGGGGCGCGTGGATTGAAACGTCGAGTAGCCGGTCGGGTTGCCGAGGAAGGCCGCGTCGCGCCCCTCGTGGGGGCGCGTGGATTGAAACTTCCTATCTGGATGGGAAAACGCGGGAATGGTCGGTCGCGCCCCTCGTGGGGGCGCGTGGATTGAAACACGTTCAAGACCGACATGCCCGGCGGCACGATCGCGTCGCGCCCCTCGTGGGGGCGCGTGGATTGAAACGGTTCCACCGTAGAGATCCAGCCGCTTCGGGACGTCGCGCCCCTCGTGGGGGCGCGTGGATTGAAACGACCCGAAGCTGAGCCCCGCGCAGCGCAAGGCAAGTCGCGCCCCTCGTGGGGGCGCGTGGATTGAAACGCCTGTACGGCGGCCGGCTCTGGGCGCGCAGCTTGTCGCGCCCCTCGTGGGGGCGCGTGGATTGAAACACCAACTGGTATTGCAACGGCACGCCCGGTCAATGTCGCGCCCCTCGTGGGGGCGCGTGGATTGAAACGAGTCCTTGGAGGAGAACATTGCGCCGCGCGTCGTCGCGCCCCTCGTGGGGGCGCGTGGATTGAAACACTGGCTCGAAGGCCACGGCAACCACCGGCATTACCGTCGCGCCCCTCGTGGGGGCGCGTGGATTGAAACAGAATGGGCAGGCGCACGTCAACGGAGACTCCTAGTCGCGCCCCTCGTGGGGGCGCGTGGATTGAAACATCAGTGACGACGCGCAACAGGGCGTCAACTGCGTCGCGCCCCTCGTGGGGGCGCGTGGATTGAAACCGCGAGCATCCGCATGTGCAGCGCCAGTGACACCGTCGCGCCCCTCGTGGGGGCGCGTGGATTGAAACGACATACGCCTCTATGAACGCTTTCGCCGCTTGCGTCGCGCCCCTCGTGGGGGCGCGTGGATTGAAACTAAGAGCATAATGACGACATGCACCCCGATCAACGTCGCGCCCCTCGTGGGGGCGCGTGGATTGAAACCCGACAGGATGGGGGTGGGGACTGCGAGAGCGTTGTCGCGCCCCTCGTGGGGGCGCGTGGATTGAAACTTTACGGCGCTCGGGGTCAAGATCACGGACGAAGTCGCGCCCCTCGTGGGGGCGCGTGGATTGAAACGTATTCGTCATAAGTCTCCTACTGAATTGCCGCCGGTCGCGCCCCTCGTGGGGGCGCGTGGATTGAAACATCTCTGGCGATCCCAAATGGGATAAACAGGGCGTCGCGCCCCTCGTGGGGG
>PMTR01000116.1 GCA_003167255.1 Bryobacterales bacterium | reverse complement strand
CCAGCCGGAATTGAGACCGCCGGCTGCCTGGGCATACCCATACACCGTTTTGGCCCCTCCGAAACCACATGAAAAGCTCAGAGCCAGATTGACCGTCGCGTTATTACCCGACAGGGCAATGCTGGAACTCCCTCCGTTGATGGTGCATTGGCTGTTCGCCAGTGTACTGGCCGTTGGCAGTGTAATCGGTCCCTGCCAGGCCGTGGCGGCATCGTTGAGCAGCAACAGTGTNNCCCGTGCCCGTGAAAGGCGTCACCGAGACGGCTTGTGGCACAAGGACGAAGTTCGCCGTCACGGCGCGGGGTGCGGCCATAATCACGCTTTGCGGGTTGATCCCTCCGGTGAGATCGCCGCCGAAGGTCGAGAATGCGTAGCCGGTAGCGGGCGTGGCCGTCAACTGAACGGAAGCGCCAGAGTCGTAATAGCCGTCGCCGGAAGAGGGGCTGGCCGAGATAGTGCCGGTGGCAGCGGGCGCTACGCCGCTGGTCAGCAGATACTGTGTGGTGAAGTTGGCCGTGTACGTGGTGGTCGAGCTTGAAGTCACAATTGTATGCGATTGCGCGCCTGCATCGCTCCAGTTCGCGAAGACGTACCGCGTGCCCGCGCCGGCTTGCGGTGAAGTTACGTTCACGGTGTGGTTGGAGGATACCAGCCAGTAGAAAGTCTGCGGAGCGGCATAAGTGGATCCGTCCACAATCACGGGTAGCCCCGCAGGATTGGTTGTCACTACCACCGCCGTCACCGCCATCAGGGTCAGGTCTTGCCCGCCTGTCATGGCCGGTCCTGCTGCAGAAACGGTGACCTGGTTGGTAACCTGCGACGGCGCCGTGGTGGAGATATTCACCGCAACCGTGATCGGCGGGTAGCTGGAGCCTCCATTCAGCGCGTCGCTGCGAGTGCAGGTGTTTTCGCTGCAATTCCAGCCGAAGCCGGACATGGAGGCCAAGGTCAAGCCGCCCGGCACGATTTCGGTAACCGTGACCGTTCCGTTGGTGGCGCCTGCAAGAGCCGCATTGGCCACGGTGAGGGTGTACTGGCCCGTCGAGCCAAGTGTGAAATTTCCGCTGTGAGCGCTGGTGACAGTCAGGACCGCCGGACCGCCGACCAGGGTCAGCAGGCGGACGGCATGGTTCCAAGTATCGGCGACGTAAACATTGCCGGCGTTATCCGCAGCCACGCCGTACGGCGACCACAGATTCGCTTGGACGGCCGGGCCCTCATCGCCGGAGTAGCCAGCACTGCCGTTTCCGGCTATGGTTGTGATGGTTCCGTTGGCCGTGACCACTCGGATCCGTTCGTTGCCCGTATCCGCTATATAGACGTTGCCGGCGAAGTCCGCGGCTATGCCGTTTGGATTATTCAATTCAGCGGCGGTGGCTTCCCCACCGTTCCCGGAATAGCCGACGGAGCCTGTTCCAGCTATCGTTGTGATGTTGCCGTTGACGGCCACTTTGCGCACGCGTTCACCGTCCAAGATGTACAGGTTAGCGGAGCCGTCCAACGCAACTCCACTCGGGCCATTAAGTTGCGCGTCGGTGGCTGGGCCGTTGTCGCCCGAGTAGCCCGGCGAGCCGTTTCCGGCTACAGTCGAGATGATCCCCCCGGGAGTCACTTTCCGGATGCGACTGTTGCCCCGATCGGCAATGTACAGGTTGCCCAAGCCATCCACCGCCGCGCTATTCGGGAACGCGAGTTCGGCACTGGTGGCGAGGCCCCCATCGCCCGAATACCCGTAAGAGCCGTTCCCGGCTACGGTGGTGATGGTGCCACCAGACACCTTGCGAACGCTCAGGTTTTCCGGGTCCGCAATATACAGGTCCCCGGCGGTATCGACGGCAAGACCGGACGGGTCATATAACTGGGCGTTGGCAGCCGGTCCGTTGTCCCCGGAGTAGCCGGCAACTCCGGTGCCGGCCACCGTGGAAATCGCACCCGCCGGCGTAATCATGTGGACGCGCGAGGTCTCGCTGCCGGCGACATAGACGTTGCCGGCGAAGTCCTTGGCGATCGCCCACGGATAAGGAACCATTGCGAAGGCTGCGGCGGCAGCATCGCCCGTTCCGCCCCCCGCGACCGTCTTAATGATCCCGGCCGAGACTTCCCGAATATTTCGGTTGCCGGCATCTGCGATGTACAGATTGCCGGACTGATCCAGTGCCACACCATAAGTGACACTCAGCAACGCACTGATTGCGGGGCCACCATCGCCGCTGTAACCCCACTGGGACGGGTTTCCAGCAATCGTTGTAATGGTGCCGCCCACGGACACCATGCGAACGCAGGTCCCGTCCGGGATATAAAGGTTACCAGAGGCGTCCGTCGCTACAGCCATGGGAAAATTAGGGATGCCAGCGACGGTGTTGATGATGCCGCCAGAGGAAACTTCGCGGATGCGATCGTTATAGGTGTCGGCGATGAAAAGGTTGCCCGACGCGTCCACGGCAACTCCGCTGGGGCCATCGAGCTGCGCGCTGGTGGCTGGGCCATTGTCGCCAGAGTATCCGGCTGAGCCAGTGCCCGCGAACGTGGTGATTATGCCGCTTGGGTTCACACGGCGAATGCGACTGGAGCCATCTGCGATATATAGGTTGCCCGAGGCATCTACGGCGACCCCGAGTGGCTCAAGAATGTACGCGTTGGTTGCGGGACCGTTGTCCCCTACGTTGCAACAGCCGGCGCCTCCGGCCACGGTCGTAATGATACCGCTCGGGGAAACCTTGCGAACGCGCTGATTAGCCTCGTCCGCGATGTACAGGTTCCCGGAGGTATCGAAGGCGAGACCGGACGGACCGTATAACTGGGCGTTGACAGCCGGGCCGTTGTCGCCTGAGAAGCCGGGTGAACCCGTTCCGGCTACGCGCGTCAGTGCGCCGGCGGAATCCAATCGAAACACCGCCTGCAGCGTTGAATCGGAGAAATAGACATTCCCGGCTGTATCTGTGGCAACCTCTTGTGGCTGCTGAAACACAGCGGACCGTGCCGGCATGGATGTGGGCGGCATCGCTGCGCCCGCTATGGTGGAAATCAGGTAGGGCCCGGGAGGCGGCGCAGTTCCCACCGTCCACGTGCCCAGTGTTTGCCAGCCGGAGTCGAGTCTACCAAAACTCACCGCGTCGCCATATATGCCCTTGGCGCCGCTATAGCCACTGGCAAACGTCAGCGCCAGGGTGAGTGTGTACGTATTTCCGGACCATGCCGCGCTCGACGCCGCCGCGTTGAGAGTGCATTGGCTGTTCTGAGGGCCGCCCGGCAATCCGATTAAGGCGGGCCCAATCCAGCCGGTGCCGGCGTCGTTAGCCAGCCAGACCTTATTCGAGTTCGGCTGCACCATCATTGTGCAGGAAGATGCGGCATTCGACGAGGTCCCGATGGCCGTCTGTACGAAAGACAAATCGGTTGGACCGTTGGCATCGGTGTAGGTAAACACAAAGATTCCGGCCATCCCTGTTCCAGCCGAAGGCGACACGGATGTGACCTGCGGCGCTGAAATCACGAACGGCACGGTCCACGAGCCTAACTCCTGCCAGCCCGACGAGGTCCCCGTGGTACTCACTGCCTCCCCCCATGTGGACTTAAGCCCTCGCAACATTGACGTGAATCCAATCGCGACGTTGAGCTGCAAAAGATTCCCCGACCTCGTTACGCTCGATGAGGCACCGTCCACCGCGCACATCGTGTTCTGCTGAAAGCCGCTTCCCGGTGTAATGGTAGCCCTAGGCATGGTCCCGTCGTCGTTCCACAATACCAGCGTGTTCTGTATCGCGTTGTAGGTCACCTCGCACACCACGCCCGCCGGCCATCCGGGGATTGACGGCCAGCTAGGAACGACGATCATTCCGGAAACCGTGGCCAAATCGCTGCTGCCGGCGGTGTCGGAGAACTGAAAACTGAAAATCTGAGAAGCTCCGGTTCCGGATGCCGGGCTTACGGAAATCGCGCTTACCGTGGGATTGGTGGCCGCCTGTCCCAGCAGAATGCCAATGGTGTTATCGACGTAGGTGGTGACAGCTAGGTCTGTTCGCCCGTCCCCATTGAAGTCGCCTATGGCCACGCCATAGGTGGGATTTGTCCCAACGTGATAGATCAGGGGTGACTGAAAGGTCCCGTCACCTTTGCCCAGCAGGACCGTCACGGCGGCCGTATCGGGAACCGGCGCGTTGCCGTTGTAATCCGAAATCGCGATGTCCAGTTTGCCATCGCCATTGAAGTCTCCCACAACGAGGGTTCCAGCGTAATTCTGGCTGCCGGTCGTCACGGGCGGCTGAAAGGTCCCGTCACCGTTGCCCAGGAAAACCGATACGCCCGTCGGAAAGAGACCCACTACCAGATCCAACTTGCCATCGCCGTTAAAGTCTCCGACGGCAACCGAGCCCGCATTGGATCCACCTACCGGGTAATTGACCGGCGATTGCAGCGTTCCATCGCCATTCCCCAACAGGACGCAGATCGTCCCGGGAACGAAGACGGCAACTACCAGGTCCGTCTTACCGTCTCCGTTGAGGTCCGCTACAGCCAGGACCTGAGGCTCACTTCCGGCGCCTCCGACGGCATAGCTGACCGCTGCCTGAAAGTTGCCGTCACCGTTGCCCAGGAGCACGCTCACCGTGCCGTCTGCCTGGTTGGACATGACCAGGTCGGCATTTCCATCGTTGTTAAGATCAGCGACGGTGACTGACGTAGGACGCCTTCCGGCCGGGTGGCTGACCGGGGCCTGGAAAGTGCCATCGCCGACGCCCAGCAGAATGCTGACGGTTCCTTCCACGAGGTTGGTCACCGCCAGATCCGCCTTGCCGTCGCCGTTGAAATCTCCCACCGTTAAGGAGTAGACATGCCCTCCGGCCGCGTAGCTGACGGCCGGCTGGAAGGTTCCGTCGCCGTTGCCGAGGAGTATGCTGACGCCTCCGCCGTAATTGGCAACCGCCAGATCCGTCTTGCCGTCCGAATTGAAATCGCCGACCGCCGTGGCGTTTGGCAAGGAGCCGGCCGAGTAATTCACCGCTGCCTGGAATCCGCCCGCAGCCACCGGGTTAACCGTCTGCGGAACGCTAGCCGACGTGCTCGATGTATGCCCGGCATCGCCCGCGTAGTACCCGCGCAGGGACCGCGCCCCGGAGGGCAGCAACCTTGTGATCAATGTTGCTTGCCCACCAGAAATACCGCTGCTGCCAAGCACGTTCGTGCCATCGTAGAAAGTCACGCGACCGGTAGCGCCGGCCGGCGTCACCATAGCGGTCAACGTGACAGGAGCGCCGAACACCGTGGGATTTGGTGATGTGAAAAGCGAAACCGTACTGGGTGTCTGCGCGCCCAGGAATTGCGGCAAAATAACCAGAATCACAGCGAGTTTGGAGAAAACGGAGCGTACGCGCCAGAAGGTCAACATATGTTTGTCGGGAATGGATGGCGACCTGCTGGCAGGTCATCCTGGGCGGCCGCGAGGCACCCACGAGTCGCTGCCTAAGAATATCAGGTATGTTTATCCCAATACAACTCCGGCATTCAGGACGGGTGTGCGACACGGAAGTGGCTAGCGTAGGGAGTACTCCAATCGGAGCCGCGACCGTAAGGGAGCGTTAGTTCGGTACACGAGGCCGGCAAGCGCTCCCTTACGGTCGCGGCTCCGATTGGGGCTTCCATATCATCCATTTCTGTGTCGCACACCCATTCAGGACCACGGGAGCCGCAACTCAAATCCGCAAACGCCCTCAAGGTGCTTGCGGCACAAACAGCGCCATGCCATCATGAGTGTCGATGAAACCGGCCGCTGGAGGGAACGCCCTAGGACGCCGTCTATTCGTAACGGCGGCGGCCGCCATGATCGGCTCACATGCCTCTCCCCTGGAGCTGCCGCAGGCTGCCGCACTGACCCGCAGAATCCTGGAACTGCGTAGGGGAAGCATCGTCCGTGCCCACGGGCGGCTGGTTGTGACGGACGCGCGGAAACAGCAGAGAGTATTTCAGATCGTGGTTTTGCAGAAACGGCTGGCGCGGAGTTTGAACCTGCTGTGGACGGTGACTGAGCCGCTGGAGGCTCGCACGCGGATCCTCGTTGCAGCGCCATTCGAAGGCCGTCCCACGGTCTGGCTGGTTTCAGGCGTGGCCGCCAAGGCGGCCGTGCTCCCCACGGAGAGTTGGGCGAGAGCGATTGTGGGGAGCCACCTCACAGTTGAGGACCTGATTGACGATCACTTCACTTGGCCGAAACAATCCGTGACCGGTGAGGAGGCCGTAACCGGGAAGATGTGCTACGTCCTGCGGAGCGAGCCTGCGGAAGGGCACGCGTCCACATATGGCTCCGTGACAACCTGGATGGACGAAGCCACTCTCGTGCCGCTGCGCATCGTAAAAGAGCCACGAGGACCGGGAGCGCCGAAGGAGATTGTCTGCCGTGGGTTGAGGCAATCCGCAGGGCATTGGAGCGCCTCGAACATTGAAGTCCGCCTACGGGGCTCCGCGGGAAGCACCAAGATCGTATTCACCGCGGGATCGGAGAACGCGCGAGTTCAGGACAGCGAGGTTGACCCGAAATTCGCGCTGGGCGCGGACGGGAACAGCCGCTGAATGAGACCGGGGGGAATGTCGAACATGCTCACAAGCCACCCTTACATCTTCTCCATTCTCCCGCTGTTCACCGTCGTCTGCGTGATCCTGTTTCGTGGACGCCGAAGACAGCTCACCCGGGTAGCTCTGTACAGTGGACTCGCGTGCTTGCCATGCAGCCTCCTGGCCCTCACCGACCGGGAGTATTGGCGGCCGGCGCGCCTGGGCGGGGGCCCCATCGGTGTCGAGGATCTGCTCTTCACCTTTACAACTGGCGCCGTCGTCTGGCTTTGTTCGGCCTGGCCGTACCGCAGGGATCTCAGAATGCCATCGCATCTTCCGGCCAGCCGGGTGGCGAAGCGTATCTTGCTGTGGGGATTGCCGTCGGAAGCTTTGCAGGCCGCTCTCTGGCTCGCCGGTCTGGACTACATGTCCGCCATGCTGCTCGCCTCAGTTCCGCTGCTGACAGTCTTGCTGGTCCGGCGACCCCGGCTGTGGATTCTCGCTTTCTCCGGATTGGCGTTCTTCGTTCCCGTCCATTTTGCCGGCTTCAAGCTTGCGTTCGCGACTCTCCCTGACCTTGTGTTGCAGTGGAACAAACAAGGGCCGTGGGCGGCGGGATTCCTGGGAGTGCCGGCGGGCGAGCTGGCGTGGGCGGCGGCTTTCGCGATTCTGTGGCCGGTGGTGATGGCCTCTGCACTCGAAGTAGAGTTCAGGCCCGCCGGCGCCGCCGCGGCGTCATCAGGATTGTAAAGGCTCCTGATTTTCCGTCGACGGGTCCACCAGACTCTCCCAAAGAAAACGCAGCTCCATTTTCGAGCTGGAGGGAGGGACGAAGAGCGAGAAGGCTTCCCACGCCGGCGCCACCAGCGCGCGAGCTTCTTCGCGAACCTGCTCGCAGGCGCCCGAGTGCACCACCAGTTCGATCCCCTGGTTCAGAACGCCAGGGTCGCAGCGCCGATCCGGCCGGCATAGCATATCCCTCAGGAATTCGCGTTCGGGAGGCGCCAGCCTCTCCAACGCGCGAAGAATGAGGTAGGTCAGTTTTCCGGCCCGCAAGTCCTCGCCGCGCTGCTTGCCCCAACTCGGCGAACTGCTGAAATTCTTGATGTCGTCGATCAATTGAAACGCCAGGCCCATGCAGCGGGCGAACTGCACCACGGGTTGCCGCGCAGCCGGACCGATCCTGGCAAGCAGCACCGCTGCTTCAGCCAGACCTTCGAGCGGCGCCGCCGTCTTGAGTGCGTACATTTGCAGAATCTTCGGACCGATGGAGTCCGCCATCCAGCAGTCCAACTGTGTCGCGCTCAGAGTATGTGTCCAGAAGATATCAAGCGACTGTCCCAGGTGAGCCCGGATCAGTTGCCGCTGATAGATCTCACAGGTCGCTCGTTTCTCCTCCGTGGTGAGCACGGCGTGATCCAGCACCAGCAGCAACGGCAGGAAATAAGCCGTATTGGCGGCGCTGATGGCAACATCGAGCCCGTACCGGCGGTGAATCGATTCCTGCCCGCGCCGGAGTGCGGAGTCGTCCTGAATGTCATCGATGATCAGTGACGCATTGTGAAGCATTTCCGGCAAAACAAAGACCACATCTCGCACAGGCTCGGGATCTCGCCCCAACGAGTCCAACAAAAGGAACGAGAACACCGCCCGCCATCGTTTCCCTTCCCGGCCCATCAGATCCCACAACGGCTTGGCGAGAGTGCTCGTATAGGAGGATGGCTCATAGAGCCATGTGGGCGGGCCGGCATAGCGGCGGATGTCGCTCTCTTCAATCGCCTTGGGCAGAAATCGAACGAGTTCCCGATCCACCAGGCTGGCCCAGGCACGAAGGTAAGCGGAGCTGTCGGGGATATAGCCGCGTCCCTGACCTTCCAGGCGAGCCGAACCTTCCACGGGCCCGCCCCGCATGCGACCCCGCACACGCCCCGCGCCTTCCCAGATGGCTCGCAGCGGACCAAAGACCCGGATTTCCTGGTTATCGGCGAAAGGCACGAATACAAGTTCCATGTCCCACTCGGGAACACGCAGCCGCCACTCCACAGGGTGCGTAATTCGCGTACCTATGCTCGTCCACCAGCGCAGCGGCGTCCATTCGAAAGAATGACAGACATGAACCGTCCCCGAGCAGTCGCGAAGCGTAAAATGGCAAGCCATCTGCTCGCCCGATTCGACGTCCCAGTGCGTCGAAAGCACTCCCTGCGAGCCGTCATCCAGTCGAAATCCGAGCCAGTCCCAGCCCCGGGCCCGCGGCGGAGAATCCTGACTCAGGAACCACGCCCGTCCGCCCCATTGGTGGTCGAACCAGCATTCACCCGCAACCTCCAGGTCTCCAGCCGTCCCGCGCAGCCGCATGCTTGGCCAGGTTGAGTATTGCATGCCTTCTTCCGGCTCGCCAATCGTTCGAACCGCTTCAATGACGAGCCCCGGCGTCGCGGGGGTTAGTTCGAAAAAGATTGAGCGTCCCGCGCCGGGCTCATTGAATGCCAGGTGCATGCCGTGTGGTTGGCTAGCCAGACGGAGGTCACCCCAGTGGAAGGTCAAAGGGTCGCCAGAGAACGACGGCTCTGCTTCGGGACAGTCGAACTCGCGCGGAACGCCGTAGTGGCGAAGCTCGTCGGCGACAACGCGCGGCGAGAAAGGATCGATGCCGCCATCGGCGCCCGGCCGGCCCAGGGGCTCGGACGATACTCCGATCCACTCGACTGGAGGTCAACTGGTGTCCGGTAGCGGGATCGAGCACCGAGATCAACGCCGAAAAGCCATCGATGGTCTGGTCATTCTGGTCCGGGAACCGAGTGCGAAAGATGCTCGCCATGAAGTAGCGCTCTTCCACCTGCTCGCCACCGAACCGGCCGTGGAAGAACCACCACTCGATTCTTGAATCCGGTTGCGACGGTTCGTCGAAGGGAAGGGCCGGCAGGCTCTCTGGCAAGCTATCCCCGGCTTCTCGAACAACTGACATGTCGCGCTATTCGCTCCTTAAGAGATCCATCGGGCTGAGACGCGTGGCGCGCCAGGCGGGGTACAACCCGGCCAAAAGGCCGACCAGAATCGCCATGGAGGCGCCTTCCAGGACAAGCCCGGCGGTCACCTCCGGCTGAAACAGCCCGCCCAGCCTGGGCTGCCGGGCGATCCAGCGGAGGCAGGCGAGCCCAAGCCCAATGCCAACCGCGGCGCCGCCCGCGGACACCGCCAAACCATCCAGCATCACCATCGCGATGAGACGCGAAGGGTGCCAACCGATTGCGCAAAGCAGGCCAATCTCACGGGTCCGTTCGCTGACGGACATGAGAAGAGTATTCAGCACAGCCATGAAGGCCATACCCATGGCGATGCTGGAACTGCTCCATACGATGGCGCGCAGCAGCCGGAGGACGAGAGCGTCCTTTGCGGCTTCGCTGGTTTCAACGAAGTTGATCTGCGGAAACATCGCCGCCAGTTGGGACTGGATGCGGCCGGTCTCCGCGGCAAGATCCGGATGGCTAAAACGGATATGGAATGCGCTCACCTTGCCTTCGCGGCCGAGCAGTTGCTGCATGACCGCCATGGGCATCATCACCGCGCGATCCTCGATCACGCTGGGCTGTCTGGAGATGCCCACGATCCTGAAGTCTCGGCCGCTGAGTTGCAGGGAATCCCCGGGCCGCTTGGCGAGATGCCTCGCGAGGGTCTCGCCCAGAACGACTCCCTCCGGCTCGCCCGGGCCAAGTGTTTTCCCCTCGGTGATCTGGAGCGTCCGCCACATGTCGGCATCGAGGGGCCAACCGAGCAGGTACGCCATCTCGCCGGTATCCAAATCGACCAGGTCCCCTAAGCCAGCCGTTACCCGCGCGATTCCAGGCACGCTTCGGATCCGGTCGCCCAATTTCTCATCGAGCGCTGCCGTCATCGTGTCAATGGCGCCTTTGCGGAGAGCCAGAAGATGCGTTCCCTTTCCTTCCAGGAACGTGACCCAGTTGCGCTCGATCCCCCGCGAGAGCCCCACCAGCGCCAGCATGCCTCCCAACGCAATGGCGATGCCCAGGGACGTCAAGATGGAACGAACACGGTGGCTCCGCAGGTTCTTCACCGGCAGTGAGAGGAACTTCACTCCCCACCCCCGTTACGCTCCTCAGAAACGATCTGCCCGTCCAGCAGGCGCACCACCCGGTGGGCCCGCTCCGCAACGCGAGGATCGTGAGTGACAACCACCAGCGCAATGCCGTCCTGGCGCCGCAGATCCTCCAGAAGATCGAGCACATCGCTGCCCGTCTGCGAATCCAGATTCCCCGTTGGCTCGTCGGCCAGCACAAGCTCGGGGGAATTGGCCAAAGCCCGCGCAATGGCAACGCGCTGGGACTCTCCCGCCGATAGTTCCGAGATACGGTGGTCGCGCCGGTGGTTGAGCCGGACTCGATCCAGCAACTCCGCCACCCGCCGCTTGCGCTGCCGCTCGCTTCGTTGCACGCCGAACATGGCTATTTCGACGTTTTCGGCCGCGGTCAGCCCCGTGATCAGATGGAAAGACTGGAAGACAAAACCAATCCGCTTGGCCCGCAGCGCGGTCCATCGCGCCGGGAACTTCGGTTCTGAGCCGTCAAACAGTACGCGCCCCTGGGTTGGCTGATCCAACCCGCCGGCCAGGTAGAGCAGAGTGGATTTCCCGCTTCCGCTTGGGCCAGTGATGGCGAGGTAATCCCCCCGCTCGATGGTAAGCGTCAGACCCCGCACGGCCACGACCTGTCCGCGAGTGTAGGTTCTCCAAACACCATCCAAAACTATCAGGCCTTCTGCCATGCAGACCCAGTGTATCCGAACCGGGGTTGCCCGGCTTTCCGTTGAAAGTTAGCTGCCCTCGGGTACTCATAGATTACGCGACCGCAACCTCCTTCGCAATCGGCTTCTTCGATGCGGCGTTCGCTAGTGAGACAGCAGCGGCCGCCCGGCACTTTCGCGTGATCCGTTCGCGGGAATCTGACGGTTAGAACGTGAATCGAATCTGCGATTCCAATCGCCGGTTGTTGGCCGTTTCGTAAAACCCTTCGCCATTCTGTCCGCCTGCCACCTGGTTGGCGAACCCGAAGTATGGCGAAGTGATGTTGCCGATGATGGGCCCCGGGTTGGTGTGGTTGAGCAGGTTGCGGATGGACAATCCAATGCTCAGATTGTAGCGGTGGGAGGTCGTAGGACTACCGATGAGACCGCCTAAACCACGGCCCGTGGCCGCCGCCACAGTCGCACCCGTACCGGACGGACGTGGCTGGTCACCACCCGAAGCCCCGCGCTCCTTGCCGAATCCGATGGTCTTGGCGATTCGCAGGTTCACGTTGATCTGCCCCGGTCCACGCCCATAATTGCGCGGGAGCAGCGGCTCGCCGATGGTAGGATTGGGATCGAGTAAGCCGTACCCGGTTTGGATCAATCCAGGCCTGTCGGAGCCAGTGGCAACGCCAGGCCGTCCGTTGAACATCGTAGTGCCGAATAGATCGTTGCCCGTGGTGATGTCGAACGGCGCCCCCGATTGCACCACAACGAATGGGCTGATCCGAACGGCCCACTTCAGGTTGATCGATCCACCAACCGTTACCCTGTGGTGCACGTCCGTGGAGGCCGGTCCGTACTCGCCCGAGAAATCATACGGATTCGCGGCGAACGTCCCGATGCCGTCCGTATTGCTCCTGGCGCGGTTGTAGACATAGAAGCCGAACAGCGAAAGACCGGAGTTCACCTTGGAATTCACGTTGGCGATGATCTGATTCTGGTTGTAAATCCCCGAGGATTCCATCAGGTCTACAGGTCCGGGGCGGCCCAGTGGGAAGACGCCGCTATTCTGCACGCTCGGATTGTAAGTGCCCGGCAGTGGCGCGTTGATGTCCTCCGAACGGAAGACGTGGAGCCCGTGGGAATTGGTATACGTCACCGCCATCGTGGTATCGCCAGGTAACTGACGCTCCAACGTGACTGCGCTCTGCAAGATGTACGGAGCGCGTAGCCGCGAGCTGATTTCCTGCACCACTTGCGCCGACTGGAAGCTGGCCAGCGTTGCCGGTGAAGGAACGTTGGGGTAGAAATCGGGGTCGGTCACGACGAATTGCTGCTGCACGATGCCGTTGAAGCGTTGCGCCGCCAGGGTATTGGCGAGGCTGAAGCGGTCGTAGAAGATGCCGGCTCCGGCCCGGAGCACAGTCTTGGCCCGCTGCTTCCCGCCGGCTCCGGGCGCCCACGCCACGGCCATTCGCGGTGCAAAATCGCGCCAGTCGTGAATATTTGTTTGAGTCTCATAGCGGAATCCCAGGTTAAACGTGAGGTTTGGGCGCACGCGCCACTCGTCGCCCGCGAAAATGCCGAGATCCATCTGGTGCACGGCCAACTCTGCGGTTCCGGTATTCATGCTGAACTGTGTGGCCCCGCCACCCATCTGGCGAATCTGCGCAGGCGTGTCGCCGAGTTGTTGGAACAGCAGCGTTCGCCGGTATCGCTCAATCGAAGTGATGGGCGCGAGCTGCATCTGGCCCGAGGCGTCCAGCACCGGTTGATTCTGAACGTTCAGAACCGGGGCCAAGGCGCCGCCGCCGAACGTGAAAGTTCCGTTGTAGTTCTGCGGCGAGATGCTGTCGTCCATCTGGCCGCGCAAGCGGATGCCGAGGCGCCAGGAATGCGCGCCCTTCAACTTGGAAACGTAGTCCTGCAATTCGAAACTATTCTGCGCGTCGAAGGTGCGGCCCACCTGCGAACCGCCGCCGTTGAAGGACTGCAGTACTTGAATCTCGGGGTCCAGACTGCTCGCGATGGACTGCGTGGCGCTGCGGTAATACTGAAAGCGTATTTCATTAATGGCCGTGCCGATCACCACGGTGTCCGAGGCCTGCACCGTCTGGTTGGTGAACTGGGAGTGATACCCCCGGGAGGTCAGATCGAAGCCGCCAATCCCGTTGTCGCGAACGTCTGAATGGGTGATGCCATACCGGAGCATCAGTGTGTGGTTCTCGCCGATCTGATAATCCACGCGCGGGCTAACGTTGGTGAAACGGCCCGGCGTGGTGATTACGCCAGAGAAGGACTGAACGGCCAACGTCTGTGGATTGATCGTGACCGCGTTCGTGATGGAGCCATTGTCCACCATGTTGCGTTGAGCGTCGACCGTAAAGGACGACCGTTTGGTGAGCGGGCCGCCCGCGCTGCCTTCGAACTCATTCAATAGGAACGGCGCCTTTGAAGAGGAATAGGGATTTCGCGAATTCCAGAACTCGTTGGCAAAATTCCACTGGGCGGTGGCGCGATACTTGTCCGATCCGGGCTTGGTGAAGATCTCGATCTTGCCGTAACCCAGCTTGTCGTACTCGGGCGAGAAGGGATTCTGGTTGATACGGATTTCGCGGATCGATTCCTTGGAAGGAAGCTGGCCGCTACTGAATCCGTCCACGAAGATAGAGCCTCCGTTGGGACCCGCGGATGGACCGGCCAGGGCCTGCAGGTCGGCCGCGAGATCGTCCGGGTCGTCGGAGAGCGCCTGCAAGTCGTCGCCTCGTAGCACCACGGCGCTGGCATTGCTGGAGGAGTCGGTGCTCAATGCGGGAGCGGAGGATTCCTGTACGGTCACTTTGTCCGACCTCGACGCCACCCTTAGCGTCAGATTAAGGACTTGTGGACCGGGTTTGAGCGTCACCCTCGAAGGTCGAGCCTGCACCAGTTCGGGAGCCGATGCCTGGACGGTATAGTTGCCAACCGCTACGCCCGAAAAGGAGTACGCGCCGATATCATCCGCGGCCGTGGTTGTGACGTGTCCCCCTGTTCCGGTGAGCGTCACCTTCGCCCTTGGGATCACTCCTCCGCTCTCATCCGTCACCTGGCCGCGGAGTGTAGCAGTCTGGGCAAAGGAGGAAATCGCGGCGCCAAAAAGCAAGACCACATAGCACGTAGATTTCATGCCCACGAGCATCCGGGACATCCTGTCTTGGAGCCAAAACCCATTGCAGTTGCTCTCATCTGTCACACCTTAATTTTGCCGCAACGTCGGTGAACAGACGATGAACCACGGCGCCGGACTTCGCTTCGCGCCGGCAATCCGGGGAAGGAGCCCCAGAGTCGCTCAGCGCGAACCGATGCAACGTGGGCAAGGCATTACTCCCTTTGGGTCGGTTGACGGCCCGCTCCGAGCCGGCCGGACGGTGGGTTTGCCCACCGGGTCGTTACCATGCCACTTGCCCATTGCCCTCGCGCTCCGCACGGTGGACCTAACACTACCGGCAGTTCGTGCCCCATACTAAGAGGTGGATGGGCAGTCGGCAAAACCTCGGCGGTCACCCAAAACCGGCCAATGAGAAGGTAGCGCGCCCTGGGACCATTATGATCGCTGTGCGGCCGCGGGTCGCGGAGGCCAGGAATGTCAACCGATGAACCTTCGGCGATTCACGAGGTTGTACAGCGCATCCAACAGTTTTTAAGCCTCCGGCGCGCCGAAATCGGCACACTACTAAAACAGACAGGCAAAGCCTGGATCGAC
>PMTR01000051.1 GCA_003167255.1 Bryobacterales bacterium | reverse complement strand
CGCTTCTTCGCCTGCGCGCTGGGTGGCGTCAGCAGGGCCGTGGGGAGGACTGGGCCGGGGAACTTGCTATCGAGGACGTGGACGCCACCACCAAACTGCGGCGTTGTACGTATGCCGGACGCCCGTTTGGGAGCGAGAGTTTGGTCAAAAAGATCTCACAGCGATTCGGTCGTTGCTGGACCCGTGGACGTCCGAAGAAAGAGCAAACGTCGGGAGCCGCATCCAGTGAATTTGCAAATCAGTTTGCACTCTTTTGAGGAGGACTGCGGGAGAAGCCAAAGGCAATCACAAAATGCACGCAGTTCAGGCTGACCCGGTTTTCCCGACCCGGTTTTCCCCCAGTTTTGGGGTCCGGGTCCAGTCCAGGCTGACCCGTTTTTCTCCCAGTTCTCACTCCATCGACAGCCCGGCATCTCGTAGCGCCTTCCTGGCGGCGGACTTAATGACCTCCGGTTGGTCGGCTTGCTGGATCAGCTTTCGCAACGAGGGCTCTGCTCGTACTATGGCCTGGGTTCCGATCCGGCTCAGCACGTCGATAGCGGTCGTTCTGACATCAATACTGGAATCGCCCAGGGCGGCAATGATGAGGTCGATGAAACGCGCTGGCTTCCGTCGTGAGTCACCCAGCCCTAGCGCCAACAGGATCCTGATGTGTGAGTCGGCGTCGAGGTCTCGGGATAAGAAGCTCTCGACCGTCTCCTGCACCGCTTGGTCGTCTTGCCATTTTTGCAGTAGAAAGGCTACGGCGCT
The DNA here is from genome assembly GCA_003167255.1 of Bryobacterales bacterium. GTDB lineage: Bacteria > Acidobacteriota > Terriglobia > Bryobacterales > Bryobacteraceae > PALSA-129. The sequence continues at coordinate 22,173 of PMTR01000051.1, read as the reverse complement.
AACCTGCGCCTGGGTATAGCGGTCGGTGCGCTTGATGTACGCAACTAGGCTCTGCAACAAGCCGGGCACGGATGCTGCTTGCCGCTCCTGTACACTTCCCAGGACCGTCACGGCGAACCCCTGGGTGAAGAGGTCCGAAGAAGAGAGCAACCCCACAAGATCGCCGATGTGGTCCTTCAGCAGGGCGGGGCTGTCCGTGCGCACCCCAACCGCCACCAGCCCGAAGGCAGCGTATATTCTCTTTCCTTCGTCCCCCGTCCCAACGGCCGCAATCATCCAGGGAAGCGCAGCTTGAATATCGTCGGGGCTCGCGGCAGTCACCCTTTTCCCGATCGCCGACAATTCGCCCTGGGTCGGCTTCGCGGAGCTCGCCGGGCCTTGCACCAACTCCTGGAACGACTCCTTCAAGCTCGGCAATGTTTGCCCGCATAACGTGTAGAGACCGATAGCGGCTACGCAGGCGAGCACGCGCCTGGTGTTCATGAATGTGGCATGGGGCATCTTTTTACCTCCCGTCCTCAATCGTCGTGTTCACTGCTTAAGCGGTACCGTCACTGGGCCCGTCTGTCCCGCGGGGCCGAAAGCGAATGCTCCGGGCAAGAGGCAGGCCACTATGTACGCCGTGCTGTTGTCCTCCGGTACGTACGAGTAGACAAGTTGTCCGTTCACGCTGATCTGGTGCGCCGGGTAGCAGGTGTTCTGGTAGATCACGGTAGCCGTAGGGGCGCCCGGGTTGGATGTGTCAAGACCCACGGATATCGCCCACTGTATCCCCCCGAACTGTGGCTCCAGCGGGTTGTTGGCGCTGCCGGAAAAATTGATCACCGCCCTGTGGGCCGCGGGGTACGTGATTGTGGGAGTCCAGGTTTGCGTCGATTGTCCGGCGTTGTTCCAAAGGTAGCAGTCGTTGGCGATTCCGTCCTCATCCGCGCTTGATAGCGTGGATCCGTTGGCCGGCGAGCCGAATCCATAGTTGCGAGTCTGGCCGGTAGCCGACGACGGCAGGAAGTTGAAGCCCGCGTCCGGAACAGCCGTAACGCTCTGCATCGCGCGGTAGCTTGCCCCAGACGGCCCGTCCCCCTTGTAGATCAGTTGGACCAGATTGACGTTGTAGTTGCAGAAGCTCGGCCCGGTCACGTGGTCCACGGGGATGTATGCTTGATATTGCACAGCAAATGTGGCGGGCGGGGGATTGACTGTCAACTGTCCCATCGAAGGGTTCAGCCAGTCAGTACCCGAAATCCAGAACATGGCGCTGACGTATACCAGCCATCCGCCCGTCGGGGCGTCCGTGGGCAAGGTCACCGTCGCCACGATCTGGTAAGGGTTCCAAGAGATGATCCGGGAGGATAGTCCGCCGTTGCTGGTGAAGTCACAGGGGCTCCCGCCTGGCCGGCAGAAGTTCAGGTAGCCGGTAGCTCCCCCAAAGTTGCTGCCGGTGACAGTGATCTGCACGGGTACCCCGGGGAAAAGAACCGCCGGGTTATCGCCGGACGCGTCAGTGACAAAATAGATTTTCGGCGCGGGCTGTGGCGGCCCAACCGGCACCCTGCTCCCGCAAGAGCCGTTCGAGCATGTCCAAGGACAACCGTTCCCGCCTGGTTGGCCCGGCGGTGGGACCTCGGCCGACTGGGTGGTTACGCCGCCATCGGGGGAAAATTGATAGTGGTCCCCACGGCCCGTGGGCGGGGGCTGCGTCTGCGTAACCGCCAGTGTATTGCCGCTGGGCTGCGGGACGAAGGATGCGGACCCTGCGTACGCCACCCCATCCACCCAGAAGGTCGACGACGAGGGCGAGTTGGTGATTGTCACCGGCGTTCCGGGTAGGCTGCTTACCGTGAGAGCCACGTTCGTGGACACCGGGTTTTGTCCGCTCGTGCCGGTCACAGTAATATTATAGACGCCGGGTGGTGTATTGGCGGCGGTGTTCACCGTCATGGTTGAAATGCCGAAACTCGAGAACTGGCCGAACGTCACCGCCCCCGGGCACAAGGACGAGGTCGGACTGCAGGAGAGACTCAACGTGCCACCGAAGTTATTCGTATTAATGAGCGTCACTGAGAACGTGGCCGTTCCGCCCGGGGCTACCGTCTGCGCGTATGGCGTGGCCACAATTCCCGCTGCCTGCGACGAGGTAACGGTCACCGCCAGGGTTGTGGACTTTTGCAAGCTCTGACCGCCGGCCGTGCCCGAGGCAGTGACCGTAACCTGGTAAAAGCCCGGCAGCGCCCCGGAGTTGAGCTGGATGGTGATGGTGGTCGAGCTGCCGCACTGGGGATACCAGTTGCTGAATGCGGGCGGCCAAACCGCGTTCATGGCCTGCTGCCCGTTGCCGTAGCTCACGCTGGTGATGGTCAAGGTGCTGCCGGCGAAGCCGTTGGCGCAGGTAGTCGCAATAGGCAAACTGATGCTGTTGCCTGCGAACACCGGGGCATAGCTGTAGTTGGCGACGAGCGAGAAGTCCTGCACCGACACCTGTAGCACGCCGGAAACCGGGGAAACCACATTGTCGGTGGCGCAACGGGCCAGCAGCGTGACCTGGTAGTTGCCCGCCGCTGTCCAATTGTGGGACGCCACGGTCGTCCCATCCAGCCAGCCTGAGTCGGAGCCGTCTCCCCAACTGAAGCGGTATTGGATCGCATGACCCAGGGATGAAGCCGCGCCACTGGCTGTAAAGGTGTAGGTTGGGCCCACCAGCACAATTGGCGGTCCCACAGGAGCCAACGGCGCCGAAATTGTCTCCGGCGGCGCGGTAACCACTGTCCAGGTGCCCGCCGTGAGCCATCCGGTACCGTTTCCTCCCTGGTCCGCAAGAGCCAGATAGATGTTCTGAGGCTGGTTGATGGGAAAGCCGCCGCTGGCCGCGAAGCTCACGCTCAGGTTGAACGTCAGATTGTTCCCTGACGTGGTCATGGTGGTTGCCCCGGAATCGATCGTGCACTGATGGTTGCTCAGCGTTGCGGGCGAGTTGAGGTAGATCGGACCCAGCCATTGCGTGTTGGCGTCGTTCAACAGGTACAGGGCGCCAACCCATCCGTTGTTCAGCACCACAAGACAGGAGTTCGCGTCGGTGGCGTTGGTCGGGCCGATGAGCAGTTGTTGGTATTCGATGTACTTCCAGCCGTTCACGTCCTGCGAGCTGACGGTGAACACCTGCGACATGCCGGTACCGGAACTGGGCGTCACCGACCCGGTGGGGAGCTGGGGGTTGGCCGGAGAAGTCGTATACGTCAAAACCTGCTGCCATCCCGTGTTGTTCCCCGCGATGTCGGAAGCGTATGCATAGACTCCCATGGCCCCGACGAAATTTGAGTTGAATGTGACCACCGGATTCACGGTCACGGTGTTCCCCACACTGCTCACGGTGGTGGCAGCCGCGTTGAGGGTGCACTGGCCATTGGTCAGCGGCGCACCGGCGCCGGGCGCGCTGGGGCCCAGCCAGCCGGCTAGATCCGTCGAGAGGTACAAGCCTCCCGAGGGCACGTACATCACGTAACAGGCGTTGTATCCGCTGAGGGACCAGTTGACAATCATCTGAATCGAACCGATGTTGGCTGCGCCGCCGGCATCGGAGGCGGACACTGTGAATGTGGTGGGGCCCGCGCCGGAAGCCGGGCTGGCGCTGCCAGTTCCTATTGTGGGCGGCGCCTGACCGAACAAACCAGCACCCGATATAACAGCCAGCAACGCTACGTACATTAAGTGTCGCGGGCAACACGCTTTTGGGGTCCTACTCCTAACGTCCATGCCGATCCTCTCTCCAGGCAGGCTCTGCGCTTATACCTTTAATCGCGCACTGAGTACGCCATTCCTTGAATACGGTGTCGTATCCCACGAAGATCGCTCCCTCACGGTCGCGGCTCCGATCGGAGCCGCACGCGTTAGCAAGCGTTCTGGCGATACGCGGGCGAACCGCTGAAACCGCCACGAAGTCTCTATGGCTTAGCGGCGGCGGTCACGGTCAGGGTGATAGTTGGCAGCGTTACTCCATTGGGTTGCACAGTACTCAAAGTGCCCGCGGAGTTCAAACTTGCGCCCTTGCTATCGGTAATCTGCACTCCCTGACCACTGACGTGCAAAGAAACCGGGATCCCCTGAGGGACGGTCCCCTGCTGGGTCATACCGGTTGCGTCTTTGGCGGCTACCACCAATGGTTGAAACATGTGCCGGGTTGTAAAAACACCCACTAACAGTTGCGGTGCTGCGGCTTTGCCGCTTTGAGAGGATGATGTTGCGCTCAACACACCGGCCGGATCGTTGACGCGAACTTGTAGTTGGGTCCCCTTTTTTGCGATGAGCCGGTAGCTGCTCAGGGTCTGTCCAACGGCCACCTGAACCGTGGGCAGGATCGGTTCCCAGGCACAAGGATCGAGATATCCGCCGCCCTTGACGTCGGCACAAATATGATAGCTGCCTGGCGACAGGTTGCCGATCGTAAACGTGCCATTGGCGCCGGACTCGGCACGTCCAAAGGCCGGGAGTGGCACAACACCATTTACTGTGACTACGGCAGCGAGTAATCTTCCGTCGTCGCCAGTAACGATACCGGAAATGGAGGCGGTTTGGGCAAACCCGGGTATTGAGATCAGCACCAGGATAAAAGGAATCGGGTACAAGCGCATGTCGGACTCCTCGCAAAATGACGATTTACCGCCCTAACTCCTGTAAAAAGGTTTTAGGACCCCTATGTCTTCTAGTACTTGTAAGTAGGGATTATGCCCCCCCCTAAACGCGGAAGTCAAGAAAAACTTTGCAAAAAAGATTCGGCGCGCCGTTCCACGGGAATAGGTTGCAGCCCGGCCCCTAACTCTTCATCGCAGCAGGAAATACAATCCCGCCAGCCCGAACACCACGTCCGGCGCCCATGCCGCCATCACCGGGCGGCAACTGGCCTACTTCCCCAATCTTCTCGAACGGAAAAACCGTCGGAAAAACCGTGACAGGCTTAGAAATTCAGCCGCGCTACGAACTCCAACGTTCGGCCACCCGGGTCGTTGGTGTTGTTGAAGTCGCGGAAAGCGGCCGTTGTCTGTCCGAAGGAAGTGCTGACGGCGCTGCTGATGTTGCCTCCCGTGGCGGTGCCGCCGGGGCTCAGAATGTTCGGATGGTTGAAAACATTCAGAGCCTGTACGCGAAGCTCGAAGTTGAGGCGTTCCTTGATTTGCGTTCTCTTGACCAGGCTGACGTCCCACTTGGAAAGCCACGGTCCCCAGTAAAACACGTGATCGCAAAGCTGCCCCGCCGTGGTGCATGGTCCGATGTAGGGCGCGTTGGGGTCGAGCGTCGCGGAGTTGAGCGCGAACGCCGCCAAGGTATTCGATACCAGCGATTGCGGCAGTAAATAGACGGTCCCGGTGACGGATCCGGTGGAGCCGACCTGGCTGGTATGGGTGATAGCCATATCGCTCTGCAATTGCGCGGCGGTGATATTGTGCAGCACTATGCCGCCATCGCCTGAGTTGAAGGTGCCCCGCCCGCTGGTAATGTTGGTGGGGGATCCGCTCTGCAGGCGTCCCACTCCGGCCATCTCCCAACCGCCCACCACCTTGCCCAGTACGCCGTGCGCACCGGAGAGGAAGGAACGGCCCTGGCCGAAGGGAAGCTGGTAGATCCAGGTCGCCTTGATGCCGTGACGGATATCGAAGCTCGCCGGTCCTTTTTCCCCGCCCCAATTGCGCAGGGTCGGAGTGTTGGCATCGGTCAGCGATTTGGAGTACGCATAGCTGCCCTGCACCTGCAAACCGCCCGCCAGCCGGCGCCGGATCTCGATTTGTCCGGAGTTGTAGGTGCTCGAATTGCGGTTGGTCATCTCGGTGGAGGCGCCGCCATTCAGCGGGTTCACCTGGAAAAAGTTGATTGCATAGCCGGCCTTGGTGAGATTAGCCATGCGCGTGGCATTGGTGGCGATGCCGTTGGCGGTGGTGCCCACCACACCCTGGGTAAGCTGCGTAGCGGTGGTTTGATCGTTGGTGGTTCCCAGGGCCGTCTGCAGAATCGGCACGGCCACCTGCCCAGCCAAACCGGTGCTGCCGAAGTTATTGGTGGTCAGCTTGGTGCCTGGCGTCAACAACTGCGCCAGCGATATCCCGTTGGCGATCGCCAGATTATTCTGCGCGTTCTGGAACTCCGTCGTGAACTTGTTCTCGACGGTATTCACTTCGTTGAGGTTGACGGCGCTCCAGAGATCGGTGCCGTGATTGCCCACGTAGCGGAGTTCGATGACGGTGTTCCTGCCTAGCGGCCGCTGCAGTCCGAATTCCCAGCTCTGGACATACTCGGGTTTGATGCTGGGATTGTAGTCTTCCACGCCCTGGCCGCTTTGAACCACCAACGGGAAACTGGGGTTGGGGAAGGCAGAGTCGATGCTGGTGGGCGCGAGGTGGGGGTACGAGGAATCGCTAAACAGCACGCCGCCCGCTGTAAACACACTGGGCGTGGTGGAAGGGCTGGTGCTGGTGGCCAGGCTGCGGCCCTGATTGCCGCTCCAGACCCCGTCCAGGAAGCCGATTCCCTGCCGATTCGTAGCAAGGCTGTAACCGCCGCGCAACACCGCATCGTCGCCCGTCAGCCAGTGCAGAAAGCCGCCGCCCTTGGGAATGCGGTAAGCCACGCCGAAGGAAGGATTGAGGCGCCCGGCGCCCGGATCAAAGCCAGCTCCTCCGGGCGGCACCAGCGAAAACACCGGCGCCGTGCCGGTCAGCGTACCGGGCTTGAAAAGATTGCCGACTCCCGAAACCCCAAACAGCCCGGCGAAACCCGGCCGGGTGTACAGGTTGTCGAGGTTCTGAATGGCATTCTGACGGTCCCAGCGCACGCCGATGGTTACCGTGAGGTTCTGAGTTGCGCGCCAGGTATCCTGGACGTACATGGCGAATTCGCGCATGTGGTCGCGATCGACGGCGTAGTTCGGGCCATAAGTCTTGGTCGTCTCGCCGAGGACCGCGGAACTGGTGACCGCCGAGACCCGGCCGGCGAGGATGGCGTACAGATTGGCGGCGTCGCTCAATTGCGTGGCGCTGGCGCCCGGAAGATTGGTGGTGGTGAACAGCGAAGTAGCGCCGGTGTTGTCCGGATCGCCGGTCGCCTGTCCCAGCGTGATGGTGTTGAGCAGCGACGAATTCGAAGAAGCCGACCATGCGTTGATCTGCGTGAAGTTGACGCCGAAGTTGAGCAGGTGATTACTCTTCAGGTAGCTCAGGTTATCGTTGGCCTGGTACACCGGTGTGCTGCGGGGGGCGTATCCCAGATAACTGCCGGTGTAAGGGTTGGTCATGTATCCCGCAAAGCTCACCAGGTTGCCGTTCCAGATGCCATAGTCGGCAGGCGACATCCCGGCGCCCAGCGCGTTCGCGCCGCCTTGGATGCCCCCGGTGAATTCGTTGGTGATGTTGGGCGTGATGACCGAGCGCACTCCGATGCTGCCGGTCCAGTTGATACCGTACTGCCCATCCAGATCGGACGCGCCCAGTTGCGTTCCCGTGCCGGGCAGGATGGCCAGCGTGCCGTTCAGACCGTCGGGAGCGCGCGAGTTGACCTGATAGTTCCAGACGAAGTTGAAGTGGTGCTTTTCGGTGATGTTATAGTCGATGCGCGCGGTTTCGAACTTGCGGTTGTTGACGGCCTTGGGTCCCCACGTGAAGTTGTTGCGGTTGTAATCGTTGTTGGTAACAATGCGGCTCGCCAGAGTGCCGCCGCTACTGGTGAGCTGGTTGATCAGCGAGTAGGTCTTGGCCAGGGTCGGATCGCCGCTGGTGGGGAAGGCGCGGGTTCCGGCCGGCAGACTGGGGTTCTCGGCTTGGGCGAGTTGGTACAGATTCACGGTCTTGACTACGCCGCCGGCGTTGTAGGTGAAGACACCGGACGCGGCCGTTGGCGTGAGCCAGGTTCCCGTCTCGGTGAAGGATTGGGGCAGGAAGAAGAATTCGAACGAGTGGAAGAAGAACAGCTTGTTCTTTTTCACCGGCCCGCCGATGCTATAGCCGTATTCGTTGAGGTTCAGGCGGTCTCTGGGCAGGCCCGTGATGCTATTGAAATAGTAGTTGGCCTCGAACCGGGCGTTGCGGTTGGTTTCGAAAAGCCCGCCGTGGAACTGGTTGGATCCGCCCTTGGTGACGAACCTGATCTGCACCGCGCCTTCACCGGTGCTGTCGGCGCCGGCGGCTGCCGTGGTCATGGTCATCTCTTCGATGGCTTCGGTGCGCGGCTGGACGGCGTTGAAGATCCCGTCCGGATTGCTCTTGGTCGCATTGTCCTGGACGTTGATCCCGTCGATGGTGATGTTGATGGTAGTTTGCGGCAGGCCATTGATGGTGGAGTAGCGGACTCCATTGGCAGCCTGCGTGCCCGGTTGTGAGGCGATCAACTCGGTGGCGTTGTGGCTGGTAAACGGCAGATCGTGGATCTGGCCGCCCTGCAGCGTGGAAGTCACCGTCGCGGTATCGGCTTGCACCACTTCGGCTCCCGCCGTGACCACCACGGTCTCAGTGACAGCGCCGACTTCCAGTGCCACATTGACGGTGGCGGGCACACCGGCGTCGAGCTGGATGTTGTCAGTCGCTCCAGTTTTGAAACCCTGGTGCGCAACCGTCACCCGGTAGGTTCCGTTCTGCAAGCTGGCGATCACCCAGTAGCCCTTTTCATCGGTGGCCACCTTAAACGTCTGCCCGGTGCTATTCAAGACGACCTGCACCTGGGCGCCCGGAACCGCGGCCCCCTGGGCGTCGGTTACGGTACCGTCGAGACGGCTGGTGGTTGTGACTTGAGCGCTGGCCGCGAATGCCAATGCGGCCAGAATGACGCACGTCGAGAACATTCTCATGTTTGAACCCCTTCCCCTAATAGCAATATACCTATCTAGATTAGGTAGTTGGGTAGTATTCTAGGCCGCGTGAGTGGGGCGCGTCAACCCCAAATGGCACCCCAAGCGACAGATTTTACGGGGTAACCGGGTCAATAAAGGAGATGTTTTACACAGGTTTCGGGCGGTGCGAACGCGCGCACGGCAAAAAGGCCGGCGTCCCCTTGCGGGAAGGCCGGCCCTGTTGCTCTCAGTCGATATGCCTCAGAAGATCAGCTTGGCTGCGAGTTGAATGCGGCGCGCCGCGCGGAAGGCTGTGGGACTGATCTCGCCGAACGACGCGCTGGTGTTGTTGGTAGAGGAGATGGTGCCTGGGTTGACCCAGTTCAGCACATTAAAGGCCTCGCCACGAATCTGTAAGTTCAGCCGGTTTTCCTTAACCAGCCCGAAGTTCTTGATCAGGCTGGTGTCCAGGTTGAAGTAGCCGGGGCCGCGCACCGTGTTGCGGCCGGTGTTGCCCGGCCTGACAGTGCCTTGCGGGACTGGCTGGAAGCAGGCGGTGTTGAACCAGAGCGGCTGGCCGGCGCCGGTCAAGCCGCTGTACTGGTGTGGCGCATTGGCGTTGGGATCGCAAACCATATCCGGCCGCGCACTGGAGGCGCTGGAACCGAGGAGTCCGAGGCCCGCCGGATCCACGCTGGAGGTGGTAACGGTGAACGGCGTCCCGGTGTAAGTCGAAAGGATGCCGGACAATTCCCACCCGCCCAACGTCTTGTTGGCGATGCCGTGGCTATGCGCAAAGGCCGGTATGATGTACACGTAATTGAACGCGAGCACCATCTTGCGGTCGAGGAGGCTGAGTCCGTACTCGCCTTCATGCCAGTTGAAGCTGCTCTGCGGAGCGCTGCTGCTGTCGGTTCCGTTGTCGGTCATGTATTTCGCCCAGGTGTAAGAGAAACCCAACAAGCCGGCTGCTCCGAAGCTCTTGCGGGCGCTGACTTGCAGGGAATGGTAGTTGGAATCGAAGGCCGTTTCGATGGTATTGATGGCGTTGAATCCAAGATAGGGCCGGATGGCGTTGATCCGCGGGTCGTCGGTGCTGGTGAAGATGGTCAGGCCGTTGGCCGTGTGCAATCCCGCTGCCAGCGCCGCTCCGGGTGCGACCTGGTTGATATCGACGATGCCTTCCAGATGCGTGCCCTTGGATCCGACATAAGCCGTATCCAGCATCACGTCCCCCGGCAGGCGGCGCTGGATATCGAAGTTCCACTGTTGGGTGTAGGGAATGTTGGACGGGATCTGGCTGGCGGTAAGCACCAGCGGCGCCAGAGACACGCCCAGCGTGCCCGCGCCAACGTTAGTGAAGGAAGCATTCGAAAGGCTGACCGTTTGTACGCTGGGTGGGTCGCCGAAAATATTGGTTTCGAATCGTCCGACCTCGGGGGAATCGTAGTAGATTCCGTATCCCGCGCGGATCGACGTGGTGCCCGTTCCGAACGGATCCCAGGCAATGCCGAGACGCGGCGCGAAGGCACGGTACGAGCTGTTGGTCACGCCGGCGCCGAACGGCGAGTTCTTGCCGCCCACGATGATGCCGTTCATGGCGAAGTTGTTGCCCGTACCGGCGACCAGGTTGCCGGTCGCGGGGTTGATCTGAGGCGCATTGGCTGGGTTGTAGAGCGCCGGGTCGAAATTCGTCAACAAGCCCTTGGAGTCCGTCGGCTGCCCGAAATAGGACCAGCGCAGGCCCATGTAGAGGGTGAGGCGCGGGGTTACTTTGAAGTCGTCCTGCGCGTAAAGTTCCGTCTGCCATTGCCACAGATCGGGTGTGATATCGGTGGAGGGCATGGAGAAACTCGCGACATTGCCCAGCAGGAAGTTCGCCCAGGATTGGTAGTAGTTGGTCGTCCCGGTCGGCGCGCCCGCGTTGGTGAAGCCGAAGCTACCCTGCTGGTTGGCCGCGTTTTCCGACTTGTTGTAGCGGTCGAAGAGGGCGCCGAACTTGAAGGTGTGCCGGCCCTTGATCCACGTCACGCTGTCGAACCACGACCAGTTGCGGTTTCGCTCATCGTACGGGCCATAGCCGACGATGCTCGTCAGCCCCGTCAGAGAGATTGTGGGGACAACCCCCTGGGTATTGGCGAACGGCTCCGTCGGGTTGATATCGGGGCTGTTGGCTTTGGTCGTCAATCCCACCGGAATGGCGTGGATCGCGCTGTGCGAATAATTGAACGACACTTCGTTCAGGAGCGTCGGCCGGATGGAATATATGGCATGAACCACAAAACTCTGTCCCGGCGAGTTCGTGTCGGTGGTGGCGCCGTTGGGTATGGTGGAACCGGTGAACAGTCCGCCGGGTTCGACCGTGGGGATGGCATCGTTCTCCACCTTGCCCCACACCGTAAACTTCTCGCCGAAGTTCTGATCGATGCGGCCGATTTCCTGGCGGCTGTTGAAAATGTTCTGCAGCGGGAAGAATTGGGAGGTTATGCTGCTGGCGGGAAGCGCCAGCTTGCTGAAGATGTCCTTGATGTACGCCGACGCGTTCGCATTCCACAGTGCCGGTGCGATGGACGTCACCGGCGCCGCACCAGTGGGGCACACACCGGCGGTCGTGGTGATGCAAACCGGCAGGGCGAAATTGCCCTGGAGCATTGCGGTTGTGGGAAGGGAGGGGTTGAAGGTGGTGTAGGTATGGATGCGGCGCGCCTCTTCCGAGAAAAAGAAGAAGGTCCGGTTCTTTTCCTTGTTCCAGTGGCCCAGCGGGAGCGGTCCGCCAATCGTGCCGCCGAAATCGTTCCAGCGGAGGGGTGGAATCTTGGCGTGGCACGTAGCGGTGAAGTTCGTTGTGCAATTGTTCAGTGGGTTGGCAGTATCCTGCAGGTTCACCTTGGCGGCGTTGTTGCTCCAACTGTCGGCCGCCAGCTTATCGTTGCGGAAGAACTCGTACAAGCTGCCGTGGTATCGGGCCGTGCCTGCCTTGGTCACCACGTTGATCTGAGCGCCGCCGGCACGGCCTGTATCGGCGGTGTACAGGCTGCGTTCCACTTTGAACTCCGCGATCGAGTCCACGCTGGGGAAGGTCATCAGGGTCAGATTGGCGCCGCGGTCCATGTTGTCCGCGCCATCCACCGTCCAGTTGTTGGCGGAATTGCGATTCCCGTCGACGGCGTACGGAATCTGCGCCGAGAATCCCGAAGGGGACGAGTTGCCAACGAACAGCTCGTCCGTAGGGTTGGCCTTGATGGCAACGCCCGGCATGAGGGAAACCAGTTGTTCGTAGTTGCGTGTGTTGAGCGCCAGCTCGCTTACCTGGGTGCCGGTGATGGTGGTGGAACTGGCGGGTGTGCCGAGTTCGACCTGCGTGGCCTGCTCTTTGACTTCCACGGTCTCAGTCACGGCGCCCACCTGCATCGAGATGTTGATGTTCAGTTCGTCACTTACGTTCAGGACGATGCCGGTGCGGGTCTCCGTCTTGAACCCTTTGGCCTCGACTTTGATCGAGTAATTCCCGACCGGCAGCAGCGGGGCAGAATAGGTGCCCGCTGTCTGGGTCGTGATTTCACGCACCACCTGGTTGCGGTCGGTATTCGTGATGGTTACCTTGGCGTTCGCCACGCCGGCGCTGCTGGGATCGAGAACGGTGCCGCCAATCGTTGCGGAAGTGTCTTGCGCGGTCAGGCACGCCGCCACCGCGATTGCCAATGAGCAAATCCAAAGAAGCTTCTTCATTTTTCCCCCAAAATAGTTTTGTATAACCAAAGACGACCCTTGCACGTTTCAAGGTGATTATGTCATCCTAACAATAGGATGTCAATTGGTCTTCTCGACAAGGATTTGGCGCTACCCCTCTACCATCAACTCCAAAATGTCCTCAAGGCTGAGATTGAGTCCGGCCGGTGGCGGCCCGATGAACGCCTCCCCAGCGAACAGGAGATTGCAGAGCGCTTTGGTGTCAGCAAGATAACCGTGCGCCAGGCGCTCCAAGAATTGGCCCAACTGGGCTATATCCGGCGCGAACAGGGACGCGGCACTTTCGTCGCCCGGCGCAAGTTTGACGAGGGCCCCCGCGAATTGACCAGTTTTACCGAAGAAATGCGGCGCCATAATCTGGCCGCCGCGTCCCGGGTTTTGGCCCAATTCGAAGCCGAGGCGGATGCCCGCGTCGCTGCCGCGTTGCACCTTCCCGCCAAGTCCCCCGTGCTGATCGTGAAACGGTTGCGGCTGGCTGGCGCGGAGCCCCTGGGAGTCCAGACGGCCCACATCCCCGCTGCTTTAGTGCCCGGCCTGCATTTGGCCGACGGCATGTCGCTGTACGAAATCTTGCAGACTCAGTACCACTTATATCCCGCCAAAGCCCGCGAGACCTACGTTGCCGCGCTGGCGGACTCCTCCACCGCTCAACTGCTGGAGATTCCCGCCGGCTCACCGGTCTTCGGTGTGGAGCGGGTTACCCTGACGCTCAATGAGCGACCCTTCGAATTCGTACAGTCCACCGTCCGCGGCGACCGCTACTCCATCGTGCTTGACCTGGTCAAGAACGCCGGCGAGCAGCAGGCCCTCACCCTCAATAGCTGAGGGACACCTTCCCCCGCTCAATGCCCCAAATTGCCCTGCGTAACCGAGGTTCCCGCCGTACCGGAGCCGGGGTGGGAGTTGCCGGCGACCAGGGTGGTGTTGGCGGTATCCCAGATGTCCTGAATGCCGCCGGAAACATGCCAGAAAATGCCCAAAGCGATGAGCACGATCAGCGCCGTAATGAGACAGTACTCGGCGAGATCCTGCCCTTGATCCTGATGGTTGAGAAAACTGTGGATAGCCCGTAGCACGTTTGCGGAACCTAAGAAAATTATGCGCGGGCGGGGCCGGCCACAACTATCATGTCTTTAGATATGTATCCGGTGGGGCGGCCAATCCTGGCCGCAGCCGCCTTTCAGGCGGCTCTCTGCGGCTGGATGACTGCTATCTATGCTCTTGGAAACCGTACCAGGGCTCAAGTTTTGGACGAGTTCCGCCGATAAGGAAAGGGGGAAAGAATGTCACAGCCCTGTGCGACACTTGGCGACCTGCAGTTTGACCTGCCACCTCTGATTCTGCATCCCTTCAACGAGCGCATCCCGCCCTCCACGTTGTTGGATAACTCTAAGGCGGCGTTGATGTTATCCGGCCTCATCCCAAGCGACGGAAGCGAGCCGGAAGCCTTGCAGAAGCGGCTGCTTTGCGGGAGGTATGCGGAGATCCGCATGCTCTTCTTCCTGGGGAAGGACGTTTTCCGCTGGATAAACCAATGCCTGGACTGGGCGGCGCGCGCGCCCGAACTGGCCAAGATGGAAGTGCGAGCCCAGAGTTTCGCGGGCCTGCTCACCGGAGGCACTCCGGCCGTCGTGAAAGAGAAGCTCGAGACTTGGGGCGTGGCCGATTACAGCTCGATTTTTTCGCGGGCCATCGGCCTCAACACCATGTTCACAGCCCCGCCGGCGTTTGATCTGCTCTCGGAAGAGTTCTTGCGCAACTATCACCGCTACGCCGACGCGCTCTACCACTGTTTCATCCAACTGGAGCCGCACCTGACCGTGGCCCCGCGGAATTTCCGCTTCGATCTGTTTGCCTCCGGCGAATACTCGCGGCTGCTCGAATCGGAGTGGGAAACCGAGTAATCCGAGCCGCGACCGTGAGAAGCCGTGAAAAAATCGCGGAGCGCAGGCGGCACCGCCTGCGCCACCAAAGCAACTCCTGCGTTTGCAGAGGTGGGGCAGGCGGTGCCGCCTGCCCAGCCCGGTGACGGGCGATTTCTTCACAGCTTCTGATGGAGCGGTCTTCGCCGAATACGATGAGGGTATTGATGAAGCAGAGCACTCGGCAGCGGGCTAAAATAAAAGCATCATGAAATTCCCACGCCTGCTGGTGGTACGGCAGAAATTTCCCGACCGCCGAATTCCCGATGTCCCCGCCGAAGTGCGCAAACAGTTAGCGGCAAGCGGCTTTGCCACGCGAGTCAAACCGGGAGCGCGCATCGCCATCGGCGTGGGCAGCCGGGGCATCCACAACATCGCCGCGATTGTGCGCGGCGTGGTGCGCTACTGGCAGGAACAAGGCATGCAGCCGTTCCTGTTTCCCGCCATGGGCAGCCATGGCGCGGCTTCCGCGCAGGGACAAACTGACGTGCTGGCCCATTACGGCATCACCGAAGCCACCATGGGCTGCCCGCTGGTGAGCCAACTGGAAGTGGTCTCGCTCGGCAAGACCGCCGACGGCATCGAGGCCTTCATGGACCGCAAGGCCTACGAATCCGATGGCGTCATGCTGGTGGGTCGCGTGAAGTGGCACACCGATTTCGCCGGGAAGATCGAAAGCGGCCTCTTCAAAATGATGGCTATCGGGCTCGGCAAATTCGCCGGCGCGCAACGCTACCATTCCTACGCCTACCGCCTCGGCCTCGAGCACGTCATCCGCACCGTGGGACGGCAGGTGCTCGGTTCCGGTAGGATTCTGGGCGGACTGGCGATTCTGGAAGACGCCTGGCACAACACCGCCCAGCTCGAAGCCGTGCCCGTGGAAGCCATGGAACAGCGCGAGGAGGCCAACCTGGCGCTGGTGAAATCCTGGATGGCCCGGGTTCCGGTGGATGCCGACATCCTCATCCTGGACGAGATCGGCAAAAACATCAGCGGCGCCGGCATGGACACCAAGGTGGTGAACCGCGGAGTCATGGGAGAGTACAATCCCTGGCCGGACACGCCGCGCTTCGAGCGCTTATTCGTTCGCGACCTGAGCGAGCTCACCTACAATAGCGGCGTGGGGCTGGGCCTGGCCGACGTGGTAACCAACCGGCTGGTGGATCGAATCGATTGGGAGCCCACCTGGATCAACTCGCTGACGGCCAATACGCCCGCCGCCATCCGCACGCCCATCCACTTCCCCACCGACCGCGAGTGCCTGGAGCGCATCTCACCGACCGTGGGCAAGGTGGATCTGGACGAAGTGACTTACTGCTGGATCCGTAACACTATGGAGCTGGGACGCCTGGCCGTGAGCGAGAACCTGCGCGCCGCCATGGAGCGGAAACCGGAAATGGAAATCGAAGGCGCCATGGACTTCGAGTTCGACGGAAGCGCCAACCTGGTGAGTCCGTTCCAAACCGTGGCCGCCGGCCACTAGCGGGGATTGGCGCGGTCAAGCACCCGGGTCCGTTTTACGAATGGAGTATTCTGGAGTTTAGGGAAGTTCACCATGAACCTGAATTTGAGACCCGACATCGAGGAGCGCCTCCTCAGTCTGGCCAGCGCCAACGGCGTATCGCTGGAAGTTTTTTTGCAGCAGGTCGTCGAGGAGAAGGGCGGCAGCGCGACAAGGCCGCGTTTGAGCTCGGATGAATGGTCTCATCAGTTCGAAGAGTGGGCCGATAGTTTCCCGGATGCCCCCCCCATTCCGGACGAAGCGCTGAGCCGGGAAGACCTCAACCCAGACCGCTGGTAGGGAACAGTTTGCGTCTCGGCGTAGACCCGGAACGGGGCGAAAGATAATAGCCCACGGCGCAAGCCGTGTGGACAGGTTTGTGCTTCGGCCCAGCCCCGGAACGGGGCGTAAGTCTGGGCCACTGCGCTTACGCCCCGTTCCGGGGCTCTGTATTACCACCCCCAATTCCGCACGGCTTATGCCGTGGGCTTAGATCTTACGCCCTTCCGGGCTCACTCTCCCCGCAATCCCCTCTTGACATCAGCACCGTCTAGTGCTATTTTTTTAGCACATGCTGAATTTGCAACAGGAGTCCCGCCCGTGAGCGCTCACGCCGGTCTCAGCCGGCGCGAACGTCAGATCGTCGAGATTCTCTATCAGCGCGGCAAAGCCTCCGTCACCGAGGTGCGCGAAGCCATGGCCGACGCGCCCGGCTATTCGGCCGTCCGCGCCATGATGCGCGTCCTCGAGGAAAAGGGCCACGTCAGGCACCAGGCCGAAGGCCTCAAGTACGTCTACGTTCCCACCGTCGCGCGCGATAAGGCCAAACGCTCCGCCGTCAAGCATCTGCTCGATACCTTTTTCGCCGACGCGCCCCACCAGGTGGTGGCGGCGCTGCTGGATGTCTCCTCCACGCGGCTCACCAGCGAAGAACTGGACCGCATGTCCGAAATGATCGACAAAGCAAGAAAAGAGGGTAAGTGAATGTTCGTCATTAGTGAGTCGGCATGGTCCGCCATGTTCCTGGGCGCGGCTTTCAAAAGCATCGCAGTCCTCTGCGCTGCGTGGTTGATGGCGCTGGCGCTGCGCAAACGCTCGGCCGCCTCGCGGCACCTGGTGTGGACCGCCGCGGCCGCCGCGCTGGTAGCTCTGCCCCTGCTTTCCATTTCCCTGCCCGCTCTGCGCGTCCCCACCGGCGGACTGCTTGCCGCGGCGCCCAGCATCACCTTTCACGCCGACGCGAATGCCTCTGGCGGCGGCCCGGCCCCTCGCACAGCCGCGCCCGCCGCCCGCCACGCCGCGCCCGCTCCCTCCGCCCCGTGGCGCCTCGATCTGGCCCTCTGCCTGATGCTTCTCTGGACCGCCGGCGCCGCGGTCGCGCTCGCCCAGATGCTGCTCGCCTACACCAAGCTCTGCCGTATCCGCCGCGCCGCCCGTCCTTATCCGGCGCCGGAAGCGACGCGCTCGCTCGGCCGGTCGCTCGGTATCGGCCGCACCGTCGAAGTCCTCGAAACTTCCGCCGGCACCATGCCGATGGCTTTCGGCCTCCGTCGCTCCACCATCCTCATGCCCGCAGGCGCCCAGGCCTGGACCGAAGAGCGCCGCCGCATGGTGTTGCTCCACGAGCTCGCTCACGTCCGCCGCGCCGATGGCGCCACTCACCTGCTGGCCCGCGTCGCTCTTTCCCTGTTCTGGTGGAATCCTCTCGCCTGGTCCGCCTGGCGCCAGTTCTTAAAGGAGCGCGAGCGCGCCGCCGACGACCTGGTCCTCACCGCCGGCGAGCCCGCCGCCGATTATGCCGGCCATCTTCTGGAAGTCGCCCGCTCCCTGCAATTCGCGCCCGCCGCCTCTGTCGCCGTCGCCATGGCGCGCCGTTCCGATCTGGAAGGCCGTCTTCTCGCCATCCTCGATTCCGCCGCCGACCGCACCCACCCCGGCCGCGCGTCGGCCTTCTTGGCCGCCCTGGTAGCCATTGCTCTGGTCGCTCCGCTCGCCGCGCTCCGCGCGCAGGATCCCATCGATCCGAAAGCTCCCGACGTCGCAGTCACCTTCCGCACCGCCATCGCTCAAAAGGCCATCGCTCAAAAGAATTACGGCGTTCTCGATCAGGCCGCACAGGATCTGGTGAAGCTCCGCCAGTATGAGTCTGCTCAGAAGCTCCTCGAAAGCTCCCTCGCGATTCGCGAAGAGGTCTCCGGCAAGCAAAGCGCTTCCTACGCCGAAGGCCTGCTGAAACTCGGCGACCTCGCCGCCAAACACGGCCAAGCCGGCCCGGCCGAAGATTACTATTCCCGCGCCATCGCATTGGGAGATACTCCGGAGACTGTGCCGGCGCTGCTCTTTCTGGCCAACCGCGCGCTGGGCGTAAAGAACTTCCAGCAGGCCGAAGCCCTGGCGCAACGCGCTCTGACCGTCTCTCAGTCGGGTTCCTTGGCCGCCCGCGCGCTTCTGCTCAAGGGCAATATCTCGCTCGCTCAAGACCTCGCGGGCATGGCTGAGAATTATTACCTGCAGGCTCTCGGCGCCGTCAAACCCGGCTCTACCGACTCCGCCTTCGTCATGGAGACCTACGCCCAGCTTATGCGCAAGCAGTCCCGCCTGGGCGAAGCCGACGGCATGTCGGATTCCGCCGCCACCCTCCGCAAGGCTCACATCGCCGAACTCGCGCCACGGCACACTATGGCCGCCACGCCCTCCCGCGTCGGCAACGGCGTCACCGCCCCCGTTCTCGTCTCAAAGATAGAGCCCGAATATTCCGAAGAGGCCCGCGTCGCCAAGATCCAGGGCACCGTCGTGCTCAGCATCGTAATCGGCGTCGATGGCCATGCCTACGACGCCACTCTGGCGCGCAGCATCGGCTTCGGCCTCGATGAACAGGCCCTCGACGCCGTGATGCAGTGGCAATTCAAACCCGGCGCGCAGAACGGCCTCCCGGTTCCGGTGATCGCTCAAATCGAAGTCAACTTCCGCCTGCTGTAAACGGGAGCGCGGATTCCCCGATCCGCAACGCATTTGTGGCGCCGGCGGTCTTGCCGCCGGNNAGACACCGGCGGCAAAGACCGCCGGCGCTACCAGTTGGTTACTGTGAATTCGCCGGTTGCGCTCCCGGCGATTTATACACGGTCCCGGCCTTCATCACGAACTTCACCCGCCGCACCGCCGCAATCTCCTTCGTCGGGTCGCCGTCCACGGCGATCAAGTCCGCGTACATTCCCGGCTTCACCTGCCCGATTTCCATTTTCAGGACGCGTCCTGCAACCGAGGTCGCCGCTTTCAGCGCATCGACGGCAGGCATGCCGCAATCCACCATCAGTTCGAGTTCGTGCCCGTTATCGCCGTGCGGGAACGTGCCCACGTCACTGCCGCTGAGGATGGTGACGCCGGCGGCCAGAGCGGCCTGGAAGCTGGCGCGCTTACGATCACTCATACCGCCCGCCGCGAGCGTCGGGCAGAGCGCCACATTGTGCTCCGCCATTAATTTAAAAACTTCGGGTGTTCCGTCATTCCCGTGCTCGATGGTATCGACGCCCGCCAAAACCGCGCGCCGCATACCCTCGGCCGTGCTGGAATGCACCGCAACCGGTACGCCCGCGCTGTGCGCGGCATCCACCGCAAATTTCATCTCTTCCTGCGTGAACGTGGGATGTGAACCGGGCAGCGGCCCGAAGCGGTAATCGGCGTAGAGTTTCACCCAGTCGGCGCCGTGGCCAATCTGGTCCCGCACCACGCGAATCATGTCCATGCCGCTGGCCTCTTCGGCGCCCTGCGGCACCGTCCACTCCTGTGCAAAACCCTTAGGCCCATACGCACCCGTAGCCACAATCGCGCGCGTCGCACACAGCAGACGCGGTCCGGGAATGATACCCTGGTTCACCGCCTGCTTCAACTCGACATCGGCGTAGCCGGCGCCTTCCGTACCCAGGTCGCGGATGGTGGTGAAGCCGGACATCAGTTCGGCGCGCAGGTGATTCACCGCGCGCGCTACGCGCAGCGCCAGGCCTTCGTGTTCCACCTGGTCGTTCCAGGACGTCTCGCTATAGGAATGCAGCAGGATGTGCGAATGGCCCTCCACCATACCGGGCATCAGCGTGGTTTGGGGCAAATCGACAACCTGGGCGCCAGTGGGATCGATACCGGTAGCGGGACCAGCAGCCTCGATGCGATCGCCGCGCACCCGCACTGCCCAGCCTTCGTGCATCACGTCGCCATCGAAGACCCGCGCCGGTTTCAGCACGTAAACGGTCGACGGCCCGCGCCCGCCGCCCCGTTGCGCCGTCGCCACGACCGCGCTTACAGCAGCCCCCAGGCACACTGCCAGAATCCGTCTCCATCCCATCGGCTTACTCCTTAATAGCGGCCCGCTTGCACAAATGACAGGTTCTTCGAAAAGAATGGCATCACGCTCTTCTCGATGCGGTCCGCCACGTGGTTGATGTGGTCGCCCTCGTAAGTTTCAAACGTGTGCGCCACTTTGTAATCGTTCAGTATGCCGTCCAGCAGCTTCACGTCGTGTGAGAGCCCGTCCTGCAGACCGACATCGATCGCGACTGCCTTCATGCGCCGCAGATTCGCGATGTACTGATCGATCATGGCGAGCGGCGCGTTGGCCGCCCATTTCGCGCCGATCTCCGGGCGGAACTCGCCGTTCTTGGTCGGCAGGTCGACAAAGAACGGTGGATTGTTCGGATTAGGCGACCATGCCGCCGCCTCCGCAAATACCGCCTTCGTACCGAAATCGGCCTTGGCCACTTCCTCCTGGCTGTCGATGGCTTCCGCCCGCGCACCTCCGCGGCCCGCACTCTGTGCCGTCGGCGCCGAAAGGCAGCACGCGCTCATCACGTACATGCTGGAATAAATCTCCGGATGCTTCATCCCGATCTTGATCGCCCCGTACCCGCCCATCGAGTGGCCCGCCAGCCCGCGGCTCTCCACCACCGCGATGGTCCGGTAATGCGCGTCGATATAGGCCACCAGTTCGCCGGTCACGAAGTCTTCCCAATTTCCCGTAGTCGCCGAGTTCGAATACATGGCGCCCTGGTACGCGGTGAAGGCATTCGGCATCGCCACGATCACTTCGCGCGTCGACCCGCCGGCGAATACGCGGTCGAAGATTTCCGGCAGATTGACGAAGTGCTTGATGAATCCCCACCAGTGGTCCGGATCGTCCGTGAAGCCATGCAGGAAGTAGACCACCGGGTAACGCCGGCTGCCGCTCGTCTTATAGCTCGGCGGCAGATACACCAGCACCTCGCGGTCCGGTGAATCGCCCTCCAGGTTTCCTTCGAGAGACTTCCCGTGGACCTTCACGCGCTCCACGTCGCCTTTCTTCGCGCCGCCCGCGGCCTGCGCGAAAACCAGCGCGCCCGTGCCCGCCGCCAGGGCCATCACAGCCAGCGCAACCGCCCGGCGCATCATTTCTTCGGCGCCCCCAGCGCCCGGCGATACACCAATTCAAAATCCGGCTTCGACCCCACGATCACGTTGGTCGCAGTTGACGTCCCCGGCACGTCCGGCCCATGCCCAGGCGAAGGTTGCGCCGACGCCGATTTCGCATCCGGCACAGTCTCCTTGGTGGTGGTCTCGGTCTTCACCCGGCTACCCGCTTGCGGCCGCGCCTCAATCCGGTCGATCTCATCCCGCGCAATGGCGGTCTGCGTTTTCTTGACGATTACGATCAGGTTCTCGTCCGTCAGCTCATCCATCTGCGCCACGATGGGCTGCATCGATCCTTTCTTGTACACCCGCAATTCCGTGCCGGTCTTGAGGGCTTTCACTTTGCTCCAGGCGTCGTCGGCCGCCCACGCCGCCGCCACCGCCACCAGCAGAAACAGAAGAATCCTGCGCGCCATATCAACCTCCTTGGCTGAACGCGAGTCTAACAAAACGCAATCCTGTTGGAAAGTTGAGGAGTTGGAAGTTAGAGCTGAAAGTCGAGGAAGTCAGAATGAAGTTGCAGGCGGAAGCCAAAGCGCCGGCTGAAAGCCGGCGGCAGCCATGATTGGCTGCCCCACAAGAAATCGAGACACATGTGGCGTAAGAATGGGATGGTATGAGGGCGTTGCGGCGGCCGGGGCTCTCGGACTTTTCGCCGGGCGTGTCTCCGGATTCTCTCGGACACTATTACGGGGCGGCCGCAAATGATTTGAACAGCATCTGCGGGGTTGACGACGCTGGATGGAGCCACGCTCCCCAATTCAATG
>PMTR01000026.1 GCA_003167255.1 Bryobacterales bacterium | reverse complement strand
GAAAATGTAGAAACTCCAGGCGCCGGCTGAAAGCCGGCGGCAGCCATGATTGGCTGCCCCACAGAGCGCCGGCAAGGCTGTCGGCGTCGCTGAGCTGAGCGAAGCGATTCCGCCGATTGGTGAGAGAATGAGCGTGCGTGGTTCACTCGTCTGAGCGGCGGTCGGCGGATACCGCGGCGCCGGTTAATCGCCGCACGGCGATGATCGACCTTGCCATCGCGATTGCATTCTTTGTAGTTTGTTACGCGAGCGAGCCGGTGTTGGACCCGCTTTTGCGGCACGGCCACGGCCTGGTTATGGTCTTTGCCGCCGCCACCTACCAGTTCATGTTTGAAGGCTTGGCGCTGCTTCTGATCATGCTGGTTCGGCGCGAGCGCTTTTCCGACTACGGATTCACCTGGCGCAACGCCGGCAAATCAGTTGCGTTGGCATTGGTATTGGCGGCGGTTTACGACCTTGCCATGTCATGGCATGCGAACGCGCTGCTGTGGATTCCACTGCGCCGGCAACCTGCGGTACACATGTCACTGGAGGTTGGTTTTCCGCTGTCTCTAGTGGGACTTGCCGTGACGGTTGCCGCATGGGGCTTTTTCGAAGCTTTCTTTGGAGTCTTCTTTTCGAGAAGACTTAACCAGGCACTCGGCCACAATGGACGCGGCTGGCTGTCCCCAGGGGTTGTTGGTTTCGCCCTTTTCAACGGATTGATCCACCTTACCGTCCACCAGGGCATTTCAGGTTTCATAGGGAGCTTTGCGTCCGGATACGCGATCGCCGTGATCCCTGGGGTTACAGAAAACGCCTGGGGAAGCGCACTGGTTCAAACCCTCACCAATGCAGTCGGAAAGCTTTAACAGGACGGTGAAAAACCGAATTTAGCCGCCGATGAACACAGATCAACGCGGATAAGTCCCGGTTTTCAATCTGCGTTTATCGGCGTTCATCGGCGGCTAAGCCTTTCATCAGCCGCTGGAGGCAACTCGTAAAGGCGGTCGCACTGCCGGGGCATTGATACCACCCGGCAGCGCGGTTGACGGAACTTTCCGCGCGATGTTACTCTGAACCTCTAAAAGTGCCGGGGTCTTTCCGCAAAACACATGGGTGATACGTTCCACGCCTTGGGCCAAATACTGCTGAACGCCGTCCCAACGGTCCTGCTGCTGCTGCTGCTCTATTTCTATTTGAAGTACATGTTCTTCAAACCGATGGAGAAGGTGCTGCACCAGCGCTATGAAGCCACGGAAGGCTCGCGCAAAATGGCCGAAGAGGCCCTGGAGCGCGCTGCCGCCCGGACCGCGGAATGCGAAACGGCGTTGCGCGCGGCCCGCTCCGAGGTGTATCAGTCCCAGGAAGTACTGCACCAGCAATTGCAGGAGCGCGAGACCGCCCAATTGACCGCTGCCCGGCAGGCCGCCGACGCCGCGGTGCAAGAGGCGTGCGAACAACTGGCCCGCGACGTGGAGCTGGCCAAAGCCGCCCTCGGACGCGAGAGCGACGCGCTGGCCGCCCAGATCACCGAAACCATTTTACGGGGGAGCGCCGCGTGAGAGGCCTGGCCCGGTTTGCCGCGCTGCTCGGTTGGACCGCCGCGCTGTGTCTGGCCGAAGGCGGCGAGGCGGGCGGCGGCAGCCTGCAGGGCTGGAAGTGGGCGAACTTTCTGTTGCTGGCCGCCGGCCTCGGCTACATAATTGGGAAGAACGCCGGACCCTTCTTCGCGGCGCGCTCGCAATCCATCTCCAAGGATATTTCCGAATCCGAGCAGATCCGCCGCGACGCCGAAGCCCGGGCCGCCGAGGTGGACCGGCGCCTCGCCAACCTGGGGGCCGACATCGCCGCGTTGCGCGCCGAATCCCAGCGGGAGGCCCAGTCCGAAACCGAGCGCCTGGCCGCTCACGCCGCCGCCGAAATCGTTAAGATCGAGGCCCACGCCACGCGCGAAATCGCAGCCGCCCAAAAAGCCGCCCGCATGGACTTGCGGCGCTATTCCGGCGAGCTGGCGATCGAACTGGCCGAACAGAAAATCCGCGCCCGCATGACTCCGGCTGCCCAGGATTACCTGGTGCGCGGATTTGTGCGCGATCTCCAATGACCAACTCCGCCGTAGCCTCTCGTTACGCTAATGCCATGGCCGATGTGGTGACCGCCGCGTCGTCGCCCTTGCGGCCCGAAATCGCCCTGGCCGAATTGCAGGCTTTCGAGACCACGCTCCGCTATTCCCCCGAGTTGCAAAATGCGCTGGTCACGCCCGCGGTGCCGGCCAGCCGGAAAAAGGCCGTGGTCAGCCGTATCGCCGACACGCTGGAGCTTTCGCGCATCCCGCGCAATCTTCTCTTTGTTTTGATCG
This sequence comes from Bryobacterales bacterium, assembly GCA_003167255.1. Classification (GTDB taxonomy): domain Bacteria; phylum Acidobacteriota; class Terriglobia; order Bryobacterales; family Bryobacteraceae; genus PALSA-129. The sequence continues at coordinate 8,724 of PMTR01000026.1, read as the reverse complement.
ATCATCGCCGCATCGCCTCGCTCGCCGGCATCATCCAAACTCTTGAGGTGGTGCTCGATGAGCGCCTGGGCTTCGCCCGCGCGGAAGTCTCTTCATCGCGCGAACTCACCGGCGAGCAGCGCGCCGCGCTCAACAGCCGGCTGGAACAACTGACCGGCAAGCGTATCCGCATGCGCTTCGCCGTGGACGATTCCCTGATCGGCGGCGTGGTGGCCCGGATTGGTTCCACGGTCTACGACGGCTCGGTTCGCGGCGAACTGGCATCTCTCGGACGCCGCCTGTGTGCGGAAAGTTAATCGGAAGGATTTATGGCTCAAATTCGAGCGGACGAAATAACCAGCATTCTGCGCCAGGAGATCGAGAATTACGAGCGGGCCATCGACGTCACCGAAACCGGCTCGGTCATCTCTCTGGGCGACGGCATCGCCAGAATCCATGGCCTGGAAAAAGTGATGGCGGGCGAACTGATCGAGTTTCCTCACAACGTCGCCGGCATCGCCATGAACCTGGATGAAGACCAGGTGGGGGCCGTGCTGCTGGGCGACTTCGCGGAAATCAAAGAAGGCGACGAGGTTCGCCGCACGGGCCGCATTATGTCGGTGCCGGTGGGCGAGGCTCTGATCGGCCGCGTGGTCAACGCCCTCGGCGCACCCATCGACGGCAAAGGCCCCATCCTCACCGACCAGTTCAATGCGGTGGAGCGCCTGGCTCCCGGCGTGGTGGCGCGCCAGCCCGTGAAAGAGCCCATGCAGACCGGTATCAAGGCCATCGACGGCATGATCCCGATCGGCCGCGGCCAGCGCGAGCTGATCATCGGCGATCGCCAGACCGGCAAGACCGCCATCGCGCTCGACACCATCATTAATCAAAAGGGCGGCGACATGATTTGCATCTATGTCGCCATCGGCCAGAAGCGCTCGACGGTGGCCCAGGTCGTCAAGACGCTGGAAGACCGTGGCGCCATGGAATACACCGTCGTGGTTTCGGCATCGGCCTCCGTCCCCGCGCCCATGCAATACCTGGCGCCCTTCTCCGGCTGCGCCATGGGCGAGTTCTTCCGCGACAGCAAGAGGCACGCGCTCTGCATCTACGACGATCTTTCCAAGCACGCCGCGGCGTATCGCGAAATCTCGCTGCTGCTCCGCCGCCCGCCGGGGCGCGAAGCCTACCCCGGCGATGTTTTCTATCTGCATAGCCGCCTGCTGGAGCGCGCCGCCAAGTTGAACAACGAAAACGGCGGCGGTTCGCTCACTGCTCTGCCCTTCATCGAGACGCAGGCCGGCGACGTTTCGGCGTACATTCCGACCAACGTCATTTCGATCACCGACGGCCAGATCTTCCTGGAATCCGATCTGTTCAACTCCAATATCCGCCCAGCCATCAACGTCGGCATCTCGGTCAGCCGCGTGGGCGGCAACGCGCAGACCAAGGCCATGAAATCGATCGCCGGCAGTCTGCGCCTGGATCTGGCGCAGTACCGCGCGCTGGCGGCCTTCGCGCAATTCGGCTCCGATCTGGACAAGGCGTCGGTCGATCAGCTCAACCGCGGCAAACACCTGGTGGAGATTCTCAAGCAGGGGCAATACCAGCCGCTGCCGATCGAAAAGCAGATCCTCATCATCTTCGCCGGCGTCAAGGGCCACCTGGACGATCTCCCGGTGGAGCAGTGCCGCAAGTTCGAGGAGGAGTTGTACCGCTTCGTCGACAACGCGCACCGCAGCCTGTTCGACGAGATCCGGACCAAGAAAGCTCTCGACGACGCGCTCACCGCCAAAGTGACCGAGGTCATCAAGGAATTCAAAGCCCGCTTCCTGGCGGAGAAGAAGTAAAAGAAGATGCCGAGCCTGATCGACATCCGGCGGCGTATCCGCTCGGTCAAGAACACGCAGCAGATCACCAAGGCCATGAAGATGGTCTCGGCGGCCAAGCTGCGCCGCGCTCAGGACCGCGTGATTTCGTCCCGCCCCTATGGGGCGCTGCTGCGCAAGGTGCTGGCCAACGTGGCCGCGGCCGCCGCCGCCGATGAGCGGACCTCCGGCCATCCGCTGCTGGCGCAGCGGGCCGAACAGCGCATCCTGCTGGTTCTGATCACCGGCGACAAGGGCCTGGCCGGCGCGTTCAATTCGAACCTGATCAAGGGCGCCCAGGCGTTTATGGCCGAAAGGCCGAGCGCTACCGTGCAGTTGGAGCTGATCGGCCGCAAGGGCCGCGATTTCTTCCGCAAGCGCGGCGCCTCGATCTCGGGCGAGCACGTCAACCTGGCCGCCAAAGTGGTCTTCGACGATACCGCCGCCATTGCCCGCAAAGCCATGGAGCTGTACCGCAACGAAGAGATCGACGCCGTCTGGCTGCTCTACAACGAATTCAAGAGCGTGGTGGCGCAGAAAGTCGTGCTCTCGCGGGTGCTGCCGATTCAACTGCCCGAGCAGGCTTCGACCGTGGATTACATTTTCGAACAGCCGCCCGCGGAAATGCTGGCCGCGCTGCTGCCGCGCTACATCGAAATGGAGTCTTACCGCGCGCTGCTGGAATCGGCCGCCGCCGAGCACGCCGCCCGCATGACCGCCATGGACGCGGCCACTTCCAACGCCGGCGACATGATTGAGAATCTGACTCTCTACATGAACCGCGTGCGCCAGGCCAGCATCACCAAGGAAATCATCGAAGTCGTCAGCGGCGCCGCCGCCGCGGAATAGAAAGAGAATGAGCCACGGATCAACACAGATGAACACGGATCAGACAAGAACAAGAACAAAAGTAGTTATGTTTAGTTTTATCTGTGTTTATCTGTGTCCATCCGTGGCTAATCAGGTTTTTTAGGATTCTTATGGCAACTACCAACGCATTTCTTACCGGCAAGGTCGTGCAGGTCTCCGGACCGGCCGTGGACTGCGAGTTCCCCGAGGGACACATTCCCTTGATATACACCGCCATCCGCGTGACCAGCGAGGGCTTCAAGGTACCCACAGCCATCGACATCATCTGCGAAGTGCAGCAGCACATCGGCGAAGGCCGCGTGCGCACCATAGCGCTGCAGCCCACCGAGGGCCTGGTGCGCGGCATGCAGGCCATCAGCCTGGGCCATCCGGTGGAGGTGCCAGTGGGTCCCGAGACGCTCGGCCGCGTGCTCAACGTGATCGGCCAGCCGGTGGATGAAATGGGCCCCGTCAACGCCAAGCTGCATTACCCCATCCATCGTCCATCGCCTTCCTTCGAAGATCAGTCGACGCGCCTCGAGATGTTCGAGACCGGCATCAAGGTCATCGATCTGCTGGAGCCCTACCTGCGCGGCGGCAAGATCGGGCTGTTCGGCGGCGCGGGCGTCGGCAAGACCGTCATCATCATGGAGCTGATCAACAACATCGCCCAGAAGCACGGCGGTGTCTCGGTTTTCGCCGGCGTGGGTGAGCGCACCCGCGAAGGCAACGACCTGTGGCTCGAAATGCAGGAATCGGGCGTCATCGATCCGCACGACTACAAGAAATCCAAGTGCGCCCTGATCTACGGACAGATGACCGAGCCGCCCGGGGCCCGTTTGCGCGTGGGCCTCACCGGCCTTACCGTCGCCGAGTATTTCCGCGACGAGGAAGGCCAGGATGTGCTGTTGTTCATCGACAATATTTTCCGATTCACGCAGGCCGGTTCGGAAGTTTCGGCGCTGCTCGGCCGCATGCCTTCGGCCGTCGGTTACCAGCCCAACCTNNATGGGCGAATTGCAGGAGCGCATCACCTCCACCAACAAGGGCTCCATCACGTCCGTGCAGGCCATCTACGTGCCCGCCGACGATTACACCGACCCGGCCCCGGCCACGGCCTTCGCGCACCTGGACGCCACCACCAACCTTTCGCGCGACATTGCCTCGCTGGGCATTTATCCGGCCGTCGATCCGCTGGCTTCCACTTCGCGCATTCTCGACCCGCTGATTATCGGCGAGGACCACTATGGCACGGCGCAGATGGTCAAAGGGATTCTGCAGCGCTACAAAGACCTGCAGGACATCATCGCGATCCTGGGCATCGACGAACTTTCCGACGAAGACAAGCTGGCCGTGGCGCGCGCCCGCAAGATCCAGAAATTCCTTTCGCAGCCCTTCCACGTGGCCGAGCAATTCACCGGCTACAAGGGCAAGTACGTGAAGCTGGCCGACACCGTGCGGGGCTTCCGGGAGATCGCCGAAGGCAAGCACGATAATGTGCCGGAGCAGGCGTTTTACATGCAGGGCACCATCGAAGAAGTGCTGGAAAAAGCTGAAGCGATGAAGCAGGCGTAAGCATGGCCGACTTACTCGAACTGGAAATCGCGACGCCCGAGCGCCAATTGGTGCACGAGCAGGTTTCCGACGTGCAGATCCCCGGCAAGGACGGCTATCTGGGGATTCTCCCCGGCCACGCCGCGCTGCTGGGCCTGCTGGGCGCCGGCACGCTGAGCTACGCCGCGGGCAGTGGCCCAAGGCGCTATCTGGCGATTGACGGCGGCTTCCTCGAAGTGTTGGAAGACCACGTGCGCGTGCTGGCAGACTTAGCCGAGCGCGCCGAGGACATCAACGTGGACCGCGCTAAATCGGAGTTGCAGCGAGCGCAGGAGCAATTAGCCAGCACGGCAGCCGACGCGGACCCGGTGGTCGCGCTAGCGGCTGTGAACCGCGCACAGGCACGGATTGACGCGGTGGAGCGGCGGTAAGGCAGTAGTCAGTTTGACGGTGCGTCCAATGATCGCTCAGGCGGCCGGTGCACAGAATGGCGCAGGACTGATCGGCGCAGGACGGCCACGCTTCGCAGACGGCGACTTCCTGAGGTTCTTGGTGTCCACGTCGGCGGGATGAGCGTTTCTCGGCAAGTTGGCCGGCACGCAGGTAAAAGCTGCGCGACATATCGCGGGTGTGGTCTGCGCCGGAATGAGATAGCCAAACTCCGGTAACGGAACATTACAGGGAGAAGCGAGAGACCTGCTGCCGACTCAATCTCCGAATCGAGCGGCATCCGGACGGGAAAACATTGCTGCTGGATTTGCTGCGAATGTTTCACCGGATCACGGGCCTAAGCAGTGCAGCAGCGCATGATTCTGCCGGATCACCAGATTAGCGAGCCAACGCCGACCTTAATAAACGCTATTTCTGTGCAGGCCGTAACCGCCTCCGGATACTGGCCCATGCTGTTCGCGCAAGCAACCGCCTCCTGGACTGGGTGAGACTCGGAGCGGCGCGCCGTGCGCGAGGAGGGGCGTGACTATTTCAGGGCCAAGGTAACCTACCGCATAATTCGTGTTGTTCCAATAGATGACGTACCGGAGGCGTAAGATCCCGAATGCCCGATCTTCTGCCAGGCTGTTAATCTCAAAAGGTTTGCTCTGGAACTGGATTCTGCACGAGGGGGCTAACCTGCCAGGCGGTCAAGCCATAGAAAACGAGCGTCCCCTGCGTTTGATTGATATAGAATTTGTGAATTCCAGCCGTAAGGTTCGCCACGAAGGGCTGTTCGCCCATGTCGAGGACTTTTGTTATGTGGAACGGTACATCGTCGATCCCACATTGGACGTAGGACACTTCATCGAATTCTCCGCCTGGCGTTAATTGGGCGGCAAAGACGTAGTAGCCGTCGGATGGCGCATTCCAGTGGCACCAGATCCGCCCGGTGACGTCGCTCGGCGGGGGTGTAACGCTCGGGACACCTGGCCAGGGGATTGGGTCCGCCCCCCGGAACTCCACCGAGGGGTTGAGATAAGCGTAGTCCATTGAAAACTCGGCGCCGAAATCGCAGTCCCAGATGAAGGGTCCCGAGCTGTATAGGGCGCTGCCTCTTGTCCCGTAGGGGCCCCACCATGCCACCTCAACCCATGCATCCGTATTCCTTAGTCCCGGTATACGTTCCATTACGGAAGCTGCGCCATTCATGGAACGTAGAGCTTCGAGCGCCCCCGCCGGCGTGGGCGCGGGACGGTTCCGCTTCGGGGGAGCCGGTCTGCGTATCTGCGGAACGGAAAGCGACCCCTTCACCTCTATCATCTGTATTTCGTTTTCTTTGGGATGTGCCACCCGATTTGTCCTTTCTTGAAACACTTACCAGCAATAGAGCCGGAATATCACCCTTGGCTTTCCGCATTCTACACCAGTGTCCAGTGTGACAGGCAGAAAAGATTCTGCATTATACCGCTCCCGCTCTCCAGGTCCGCCCGATTCGGCATTCCACGCGGCTCCGCCTGTAATTCGGCCCAGACCGCGCGACTCCGTCAATCGCAGCGCAACGCCTCCATCGGGTCCACCCGCGTCGCGCGCCGCGCCGGCAGCCACGCTGCCCCAACCGTAAGCGCGGTCACGGCAGCCGCACTGATCACATAGATGCGCGGGTCGAGCGCCGAAACGCCCAGCACAATCGCGCTGGCGGCGTGCGCCGCCAGGCCCAGCAGGCCAAGTCCCAAGGGCACTCCCCACGCTGCCATGCGCAGCGATTCTCCCAGAATCATGCGCTGGATCTCGCCCGGACGCGCGCCCAGCGCCATGCGCAGACCCAGCTCGCGCGTCCGCCGGTTCACCGAATACTGCACCACGCCGAACAGGCCCGCGGCCGTCAACAGAACGCCGAACGCTCCCATTCCCGAGGCTACCGACGCCATCATGCTGTCCCACGACAGCGCTTCTTCCATCTGCCGGCGCAGCGTGCCGGCCTCATACACCACGCTCCGCGAGTCGAAGCGCTTCAGTTCCTGGCGGGCCGCGCGCTCCAGCGCCGCCGGCTCGCCGGCCGTCTCAACCATCAGCGTCACGTCTCCCAACCGCATCTGGGCGTACGGAAGAAAAAGATACGGCGACGGGGCTTCGTGCAGCGCGTTGGAAGGCGCGTCCTCGGCGATCCCCACCACCTGGCGCCGCTTGCCATCGACCGAGATCCACTGGCCCAGCGGGTTCCGCCCGGGCAGCATCTGGCGCGCCAGCATTTGGGAGATCACCGCAACCGGCGGGCTGCCTTCCCGGTCGCCGGCGTCGATCGCGCGGCCCGCCATCACACGCGTTCCCATCAACGAGAAATAGTTGCCGCCCACATTGTTTCCCAGCACATCGAGTGGCGGCTGGCCGGCCACTTCCACGCGGGCCGACCACCCGCCACCAGAGCCGGAGAGCGGCAACCTTCTGGCGTAGGTCGCGCCGCGCACTCCCGGCAGCGCGGCCAGCCGCTCGCAAGCCGGCTCACACCACGTGGCGGCAGTCCCATCCCGCCCGGGAACGACCGCAAGCACCAGCAGGTTCTTGTGCGGATCCAGGCCCGGCCGGACCGCCGCGGCGTTGCGCAGGCTCGAAACGAACAGCACCGCGCAGCCCGTCAGTGCCACGCTCACCGCCGCCTGTCCCACAACTAAGACTCTCCGCTGCCAGCCGCCGCGTATTCCGGTGGCCCCCTGTTCGGACTTCAGCACTTCCGAAATATTCAGCCGCAGCGCAAGCCGGGCTGGCGCCAGGCCGGCCAGCAGCACCGAGAGGAGCACGGCGCCCACGGTGTAAAGCAGCACCCGCGTGTTCAACGCGATTCCGTAATCCAAGTACGCATTGCCGGCGGCGATGAACTGGGCGACCTTCTTCATGAATATCTGCGCCACCCCGATGCCCAATCCAGCCCCCACGAGACTCAGCACCGCGGTCTCCACCAGGAGTTGGCGCGTCACCCTCCATGCGCTCGCACCCAGCGCCATCCGCACACCCAGTTCCTTGCGGCGCGCTTCGGCCTGTGCCAGCCGCAACTGCGCCACATTGGCGCAAGCCACAAACAGAATCGCTCCCAGGATCAGCAGCAGGCCCCCGCCGAATATCAGGTTAGCCGTCCAGTTGAGCGCGTACTTCGATTCCAGATAGGTGCCCGTGGCGCCGGCCGGCGCGGGCTTATGCTTCCCTTCGCCACGAATGGCCGCATCCAAAACAGCCGCGGCATGCGGCGCGCCGATCGCCGGCTTGAGGCGCGCCACCAGGTAGAATTGGCCGTTGCGCGACTGCTGATCGCCCCGGTTGCCAAAGACCGTGAACCAGGCGTCCGTGCTGAGCCAGATGTCGGTAACCACGCCGCGCGCCAGCCCCGTAAACCGGGGCGGCATCACGCCGGCCACCAGAAACGCCTTCTGGTTCAGCAGAATGGTCTTGCCTACGATTTGCGGGTCGCCGCCGAAGCGGCTCTGCCAGAGCCGGTGGCCCAACACGGCCTGGGGCCGGCCTTCGGCTGCCTCTACCGAGGCCACGCCGAGCTCAGCCCGAACGCCCAGCACCGAAAAGTAATTCGGCGTGACCGGGCTGGTGATGACCATCAGGTCCGCTTCGGCGCCGCCTAACATGGATCCCCGCCGTTGGAAGGCCACCAAAGTCGCCAGGCCATCTCCCGCCCGGACCATGTCCTGGTAATCCAGCCAGCCGTAGGAGTCAAACACCTGTCCATCATCCGCGTGCGATATTACCTGCAGCAGTTCCGCGGGCCGTTCCACGGCGACTGGCCGCAACAGCATGGCGTCCACCACGCTGAAAATGCCGGCGGTCAATCCAATCCCTAAGGCCATCGACAATACGGACAGCGCCGTAGCTCCGGGGCTCTTCGCGAGCAGGCGAAAGGCCACGCGAAGATCCTGCCATAGCGACACCAGTGGTTCCAAGACGGCGAACCTCCTATCCTTATGACGGGCGTACCGCGGTTTTGTTGGCGATATTCCGGTGAAAAGCTATGAAATTGATAAGACCAACTGGTAGCGCCGGC
>PMTR01000143.1 GCA_003167255.1 Bryobacterales bacterium | reverse complement strand
ATGTTGTTTCGCCCTCCGGGCTTGGGGCTTTGGTTGCGGCTATGCCGCTCTGCGGGGCAGCCAATCCTGGCTGCCGCCGGCTCTCAGCCGGCGCCTGGAGTTTCTACATTTCCGCCTTCGGACGTTTGCAAATGGCCACTGCGCGCCGGTTGCCACCGGCGCGCAGGATATCATCCTGCCCCACAAAACCCGGGTGTAATCGTATTGCAAAAGTCTCAATACGTTGAGGAGTGCTTCGTTTCCGTCTTCCTCTGCGGCGGCCGCAATAGTTTCCCCGGCAGCTTCGAAAAATAGGCCAGCCGCTCCACCAGCGGGATCAGCCGCCGCACGGTCTTGCCGTGAAAAATCAGGCTGCCGGTCACCAGCAGCGGGTGCGGAATCGTGGTGCAGCAGCGCGAGCAGATATCCACTTCGCCCCCGCGCCCGGCCGCGTGCAGCCGCCGCATTTCCTGCATCGCCTCACCGTTCCAAATCTGGAGCAGCGGCTTTTCCGCCACGTTCCCCAGCGGCGCGCCATCCAGCATATAGCTCTGGCAGCACGGGTAAACGTCGCCGTTCTGCTTCACGTATACCGGCCCGCGCCACAAATAATGGCACGGGTGCTTCCAATCGCCCGCCTGGTGGCCCGCCGGACCGAGCACGTTGGTCTCGTCTTCCTTGACGCGCACCTGGTCCACTCCCTCCACCGCGCTCCAGAAGTTCGTGAAATCTTCCACCTCGGCGGCGTTTCCCGGCATCTTCACCATTTGCACCACCACTTGCAGCTTCGACCGCCGCGCGTGCTTCATCCGCGAGAAGCGCACGAAATTGTCGCGCACCCTTTCGAAATTGGCGCCCTTCCGGTAGAACTCGAACGTCTCTTTCTTCGCGCCATCGAAGCTCAGCGTGATCTGGTCGAGCGGCGAATCCAGAATCCGCCCGGCGTTGCGTTCGTCCAGAAACGTCCCGTTGGTCGAAAGCAGCGCCGAGATGCTATGCCGGTGGCAATACTCGATGCGCTCGAAAATGTGTGGGTCCAGAAACGGTTCGCCCAGCCCGATCAGCATCATGTGTTCGGCCGTCGCTCCCGATTCCTTCACCAACCGTTCGAACACTTCGTTCGTCATATCGGCTTTGGGCTGCGGATGGGTTTCGCGCGGGCACATGGGACAATACAAGTTGCACTTAGCTGTGGTCTCGACGATATACTCCACCGGCAGCGCCGCCATGCTGGGCCGCCGCGCCAGGTATCCCCAAAGAAGTTTTGCCCGGTTCCAGGCCCTCATGTCGATTCTTAATTGTCGCATCCCCCCGTATGCCGGGAAGATCGAATAGCAAGGAGCCTAACGCGTGAGAATCGCTATTACCGGCGCCTCGGGCTTAATCGGCCGGCGCCTCTTGAAGAACCTGGCCGCCGCCGGCCACTCGCTGCGCGTGCTCAGCCGCCACGCCGGAACCAACCTGCCACCCGGCGTGCGCCTTTCCGTCTGGGATTCGACCCGCGGCGAGCCCCCCGCCGAAAGCCTCCAGGATGTCGATGCCGTGGTGCATCTGGCCGGCGAGCCGGTGGCGCAGCGTTGGACCGCCCGCGCCCGCCGGGCCATCCGCGAAAGCCGCGTCACCGGCACGCGCAACCTGGTCCAGACTCTCGCCAAACTGCCGAAGAAGCCCGAAGTGCTGGTCTGCGCCTCCGCCGTCGGATATTACGGCGACCGCGGCGATGAGATCCTAAACGAATCTTCGTCGCCCGGCGGCGATTACCTGGCCCAACTTTGCGTCGATTGGGAAAAGGAAGCGCAATCCGCCGAAGCCTCGGGTATTCGCGTGGTCCGCGTCCGCACCGGTCTGGTCCTGGATGCGCGCGGCGGCGCCCTGCCTCGCATGCTCCCGCCGTTCCGCATGGGCCTGGGAGGAAAGCTCGGGAGCGGCCAGCACTGGATGTCCTGGATTCACCTGGAAGATCTCGCCGCCCTGTTCCAATTCGCTCTGGACAATCCCGTGAGCGGCCCCATGAACGGCGTGGCGCCCAATCCCATGATCAACGCCGGGTTCACTCGCGCGCTGGCCGCCGCCGTGCACCGCCCCGCCATCTTCCCCGTGCCGCCCTTTGCGCTGCGCCTTCTCTTCGGCGAAATGTCGCAAATCCTGCTCTCGAGCCAGCGTGCCCTGCCGCAAGCCGCCGAGCGAGCCGGCTTCCGCTTCCGCTATCCGGAGTTAGCGCCGGCCCTGGCCGACGTGCTGAAGGCCTAGTCCGTGGTTTCAGAAGTTCGTTCACGTATTGTCAGACCGCTTGCTAACGCGCGCGGCTCCGATCAGAGCCGCGACCGTTAGGGAGCGATTCTTGGGGTGCAAGAAACCGTCACCGGATTATGTGAGACTCAATAGTCGCGTATAATAGGATAGAAAGAGTTCACCGGAGGGTTTGTGTCCGTACGTTCGTTTTTCCGTCTTTTCACCCAGATTACGTTGCTGCCCGTCATGGAGAGCGGCGAGGAAACCCTCGTCGGCGGCCAGGCCGTGATGGAAGGGGTAATGATGCGTGCGCCTCACAGCTACTGCGTGGCCGTCCGCAAGCCCGGCGGCGAAATCGTCACCGAGCAAATGCCGCTCGCCCGCATGTCGGAAATGCATAAGATTTTCAAGCTCCCGTTGTTTCGCGGCGTCGGCACGCTCTTCCAGGCCATGAAGCTCGGCATGAAAGCGTTGCGCTTCTCCACCAACGCCGCGCTCGAAGACATCGCCAAAAAGTCCGCTGATGCGCCCGCCAAGCCGGTCCCGGACTGGGTCATCGCCGGCCCCCTTCTCTTTTCGCTCGCCGCGTTCATCATCATGTACAAAGTGGTGCCCGTCTACCTCGCCAACAAGCTCCATGCAGTGCATCCTTTGCTGGCCGGCCACTTTATGTCGACTGTGGTCGAAGGTATCATTCGCATCGCCATCCTGGTTGGCTTTGTCTACGCGGCATCGCTTATGAAGGATATGCGCCGTATGTTCGAATACCACGGCGCCGAACATAAAGTGGTCTTCAATTTCGAATCGCACCAGCCCCTCACCGTGGAAAATGCGCAGCGCTTCACCACGTATCATCCGCGTTGCGGAACCAGCTTTTTGATCGTGATGATGATCCTTACCATTCCGGTCTACGCGCTCATCCCCTTCACCGCCATGCTCCCCATGATCCTGACGCGCATCGCGTTGATCCCCGTGGTGGTTGGTTTGAGCTACGAAATCATCCGCTTCGCCGCCAAGCACCCCGGCTCCCTTCTGTCGGTGATCACCGCCCCCGGCCTCTGGCTCCAGCGCATCACCACCAAGCCGCCCGCCGACGATCAGGCGGCCGTCGCCATCCACGCCCTCCAAGGCGCCATGGCCCTCGAAGAGTCCCAGGGCGGCGAGCTCGTCATCGCCTAAGACATCCATGCAATTCGCTCAGAAGCTCGCGCAGCTCGAAAAGCGCTTCGACGAGCTGACCCAACAAATGGCCGATCCGGCCGTCATTTCGGACGCCGACCAGTACCGCAAAGTCACCAAGGCGCAAGCCGAATACTCTGAAGTGGTCGGCCTCTACCGCCAGTGGAAGTCCGTGGAAGATTCGCTGTCGCAGGCGCGCCCCATGCTCCAGGAAAAAGATCCCGAGCTGCGCGCCATGGCCGAAGAAGAGATCGCGCGCCTCTCGCCCTCACTCGCCAAAATCGAGGAAGAGATCAAGATCCTGCTGCTGCCCAAGGATCCCAACGACGAAAAGAACGTGGTCCTCGAAATCCGCGCCGGCACCGGCGGCGACGAAGCCACCCTCTTCGCCGGCGAGATCTTTCGCATGTACTCGCGCTTCGCCGAATCCCAGCGCTGGAAAATGGAAGTCACTTCCTCCAGCGAATCCGCCGTCGGCGGCCTCAAGGAAGTCATCGCCCTGGTCAGCGGCAACCGCGTCTTCAGCAAGCTCAAGTATGAAAGCGGCGTCCACCGCGTGCAGCGCGTCCCCGCTACCGAGCAGCAGGGCCGCGTTCACACCTCCGCCATCACCGTCGCCGTCCTGCCCGAGGCCGACGAAGTTGAAGTCAAGCTTGAAGCCAAGGACATCCGCATCGATACTTTCTGTTCCTCCGGCCCCGGCGGGCAATCGGTCAATACCACGTACTCCGCGGTCCGCATCACCCACCTGCCTACCGGCCTGATCGTCTCCTGCCAGGACGAAAAATCGCAGATCAAGAATCGCGCCAAGGCCGAACGCGTGCTGCGCTCGCGCCTCTATGAGCTCGAGCTCGAAAAGCAGCAGGCCGCCGTCGGCGCCGAACGCCGCAGCATGGTCGGCACCGGCGATCGCAGCGAGAAAATCCGTACTTACAATTTCCCCCAGAACCGCCTCACCGATCACCGCATCAACTTCACCATCCACCAGCTCGATCTAATCATGGACGGCAAGCTCGACCCGGTGATTGAGGCGCTCACCACCTTCTATCGCAACCAGCAGTCCGCGGACGAATCCAAGGTCTGAACCTCATGACCCTCCAGACGGCGCTGCTCCAGGGAACCCAACTCCTGGACAAGGCCTCTATCGCCGTCCCGCGCCTCACCGCCGAAGTACTGCTCTGCCACGCCATCCACCGCGAACGGGAGTATCTCTACGCGCATCCCGAATACGAGTTACAGGAAGTGGAGTGGCTGCACTACGGCCGCTATCTGCACGAGCGCATGCAGGGCAAGCCCACGCAATACATCACCCATCGCCAGGAATTTTACGGCCGCGATTTCCGCGTCACTTCCGATGTGCTGATCCCCCGCCCCGAAACCGAACACGTCGTGGAAGCGGCCTTGCAATTGGCGCCAGGCGCCCGCCGCATTCTCGACGTCGGCACCGGCTCGGGTGCGCTCGCCGTCACGCTGCAACTGGAGACCGGCGCCGAAGTCCTGGCCACTGATATCTCACCCGCCGCCATCGCCGTAGCCGTCGAAAACGCCCGCCGCCTGGCTGGGCGCGTCGACTTCGTCCTCTGCGACCTCATGGATTCCATCGCCCCCCGTTCAGTCGATCTGATCGTCTCCAACCCACCTTACGTCCCGCTCACTCAGAAAGAAGGCTTGCAGCGGGAGGTCCGCGACTGGGAGCCGCACGTTGCGCTCTTCGCCGGCGAGACCGGCTTCGAAATCTACGACCGCATCGCCGCCTCTGCCCCGCGCATCCTGGGTCCCGACGGCTGGCTGATCCTGGAACTAGGTTTCGGCAGCCTCAATCACGTCACGTCCCTGTTTGCCGATTGGCATGACGTCCAGATCACCCCCGACCTCGCCGGCATCCCGCGGGTCCTGGCCGCCCGGCGATGACCGGCGCCCAAGCTCTGCCTGCCCTGCATGCCCCCAGGCGGAGCGCCGCGCGCCGCGTTCGCGCTATCCTGGAACGAACCCCATAGAGACTTGAACTCCTTCGATGATCGAAGCGGAGATCGGCTTGAAGGGGATTTGCTTATGAGCCGTGGGGCATTGCACGGAGGCCTGTCGTTTCAGACGATCGGTGTGGATCTCAGCACGCCTGAGCGCGAGCGTGACGTCGTCACAGCGGACGTTCTCGATTCCTGGTTTGATCCCTCCCCCCGAGTGCTCGAACGCCTCCGCAACAACCTGCCGTTCCTCCTGCGGAACTCGCCTCCGCTTTACGCGGAGGGGATGGTGCAGGAGATCGCCCGCGCTAGGGGGCTGCGCGAACGGAATATCGTGGTGGGGGCAGGATCGTCGAGCCTCATCTTCTCGGCATTGCCCCGATTGTTGCCACTGGGCGCGCGGGTGCTGATGCTGGACCCGATGTACGGCGAGTACAAACACATCTGTAGCGTATTGCTGCGGGCGAAGACGACAGTTCACCAGCTAACCCCGGAGAAACAGTTTGCCGTGGAAGGAAAGGTGCTGTCCAGGGACACCGATGCCATCCTGCTGGTGAACCCGAATAGCCCGACGGGGCGGTTGTGGCCGAAGCGAGAACTTCTGGCATGGCTGGATTCCGTCCCTGCGCGCACGCTGGTCTGGGTGGATGAAGCTTACATCGATTACGCCGGAGTGGGAGAGTCGGTTGAAGCGGAAGCGGCTCAGCGTCCGAATCTTGTGGTGCTGAAGTCTATGTCCAAAGCCTATGCGCTGAGCGGGCTGCGAGTGGCATACCTGACTGCTCCACCGGCGCTGCGCGACCGTCTGGCGCGCCGCGTTCCCCCTGGCCGGTGGGATTGGCCGCGCGGAGCGGCTCCTGTATCGGTTCGGATCTCGATCGTCGCGATCTGTTTTACGACTTCGTCCAACGGGCCCGCTGACTTCCTACCACTGGAAGACTTTTTTTGTTGGCAATCCGCAGCGTCTCGTCATCCTCATCGGTGCCGGCCGTAGGCATAGATCACAGATCAGCATGGTTGGTGGAGTCAAAACAAAGTGCAAGAACGGTTCAAAAGAGTCTTCATAGCTTATGGCGCCACCGAAGTCAAACAGTCCAGGTTCATAAGGAGTCAACTTGGATATTTCAATTGGATACTTTTCTTGTAATCGGCCTTGCGACGAACAAATGTGACTCTTGAGGGCATGACTTGTAAATGAAACAGGCTGCTTGGTGGCTCATGGTTCAGTGCACAGCACAATTACTGTGCGTAGCCTATGAGTAGTTCTCTTCCGACGGTGGGGGATTTTCATGCTAGTTCCACCGCGATCTGGCCCGTAGTTCGCAGCAATGTAATCGCGGAAAGTCAAGTGCAGGAACTCGTAGTTGCCGCCATGTCGGATCAAAAAAAGGCGGTCTGCGGTTTCGTTTAGAAACGTGACGTACGCGAGCGGCGCCAGACCACGCAGCCAGAGCAGAAGCCGAACGGTGTAGTGACGCAGCACAAACCATCCTCCTTTCTCGCCGCCGAGCATGGTGGCCCCAAATGCGACCCAAGCGGCAGCGTGTCCGACGACACCAACATCACCCACCGAAATGAGGGTGTGTGATGCGAAGATTCTTGCTAGGGCGACCATAGAGCAGGCAAGGATCCATCCAAATACAGTAATACGAAGAGCATACTTCACCGACAGCAAGGTTGCGCGGTTCGGCGCAGAGCCGCGGCTTACCGACCTGGGCTGAAGTCCACCAAGGAACATCTCGAAAGCTCCCGCAAACAACCCGATGCACAACCCGCCGGTCACACCATTCGTCAGTGCGAAGGCCAGTCCAAAGAGTGCCCCGTAACCGAGGCTGAAGCTCAGTCGGGATTTCGCATCCCGCCACTTGAAGCGCGTATCTTCCGCAGCTTCGATTTTCCCCTCGATTCTATAAGCCGCAAGTAGTCCAACGATCAGCCCAAACACTAACCCGCCGGCCAGCCCACCGACTGACCCAACCGTAAGGCCAAAAAGCAGACGCTGTACTGGGCGCATGTTTCTTGGAGACACCGTACCATGGCCTTGACCGATCGCGTCTTTCTTGTCTGGAGTTACCTTGCGGTGCCGCCATCTGGCGCGCCCGCGGGAGCCGAGCCACGAGAAGTCTAGATCCTCGATGGCGAACTGTGGCTGATTCCGCTTGCTCATCTCAACGGCCACCCAGCCTAACCAGTGCAAGAGCTGTACCGAATCTGTGAGTTTACGGGGTATGTCTTTCAGTCTAGCTAGGTCCTTGTTCAGACGCTTCCGCTCCCGTTCCAGGCGGATTACTTCGTTTTTCGACAGGCCCGCGTGTCCGCCTTCCACCGACGCCAGAGCTTCGAGTTCCCTAAGCCGCTTGAGCGCCTTCTGGACGGACGGCATGTTGGACTCTTCCAGGTTCCTATGGAGCGCGTATTCAACATATCGTGCGTATAAACGGTCGCGTGGATTCGTTGCCGCACTCGCTGACGGCTCGGTTCGTGCGGCTAGATAGAGGACATGTAACCATAGTGGAGTGTTTACCAGGCTTCGCAACCCTACGTCGCCTGCGAGTGCATCCCGAACGTACTTCAGATCTGGTTTGGCAATCTCGCGGTCCAAATCTGCTTGTGTGAGAGGCTCTACGCGAATTGCTGCCTCGATATCTAGCTTCTTCTTAAGCCTGTCATACTCTTGAAGGCGGCAGCATACGGCCATTCGCCCGTTCTTGCGACCTCGCTGGTACTCGGCGATCGCATTGGTGCAGGCCTGTCGCCGGTCCTCGCCTACTTCATCGAGCCCATCGAAGAGGGGGAGTATGCGATCCTCCTCAACCAGCGCGTCTGCTACAGCAGGACTAAGACCGTACCACGCTCTTAGATCATCCTTCATCCACTCTGCCAACTTGCGGGGCAGTTTGCCGAGGCTCCAACGTGCGAGGCTGAAAACTATGGGAATAGGTCGGTCCTGATCTCGCCTAGCGTCCGCAATTAAACTCTGAGCCAGTTCCAGCAATAGATTGGTCTTGCCCGTTCCCGGCGCGCCGAGGATTAATAGGCTACCGCCCTCGGTCTGCTCAAATATATGCTGGATCGATTCTTTCGTAGGGTGATCGTACCGAAGACCGGACTGTGGCCGTTCGAACACACGCAAGTTAGCCAGAACGGCTGCGGGCGTTTCAGTAAGATTCAAGTCCACTCGGATTGCTTCGCGAAGCCCTTGTCCAAGCCTCGGATCAACCCGATCTTCTTGGACCTTATCAAGCAACGCCCGGCGTTCTATGCCGTTGAGTTGCGCGCGAGTCTTCCCTTCCGCTTTCGAGCTTCGTTCGGCATTCCCTGTTTTCTGGAAGAAATGCTGAGCAAGAAGGCCGAGGACGATTGAAAGTGGCAGTGCCAGCAAGTAGCACAGACCTTGGTGTCGGGCATAAAAGGCCTCGAAAAAGGCCTCGAACCGATGATACAACAGACCGATGAATTCCCAAGCTGCTTGGAGCGAATTCTTCATTGTTCCGGCCTAGACGTCAGCATCATAGCTCGCCGATTGATCCTACCCAAGGAACCATATCGAACTGAATTGAGCGAACTCCGATTATCAGATATCGTTGGCATCAAGTGCAAGCGATATGAGCCACAAGGGGACAGTCAGTCGGTACAACCATGCATTATTGGAAGGAATCCTGACCACCAAAGTTAGGCCGCCCTGCATCGAGCGACCGCCGGGAGACGCATATAAAATGGGGACAGTACCAAATTACCCCGTTAACGGCGCTTGAAGCGCCTCTGATGATTGGAGAAAACCCCGCATGGGAATTGGTTTGCCCTGACGCATCCCCGCCGGCACGTGAGCGACGCCCGCCACGTTTGCGGTATCCTGTAACGAATCCCAGAGACCTGAAGCGTCTCTGACGCCCGGAGAGAACCCCGCATGGGAATTGGCATCCGCATCGAAAATCTGCGCAAGGTTTACGACACGCCGCCGCCTTCGGCCGCCCGCGGCGGCGGCTTTTCTTTCATGGCCCAGCGCTCCGCCGGGTCCAAAGAGAAGAAAGAGAAGAAGAAGAAATTCGAAGTCGTGGCGCTCGACGACATCTCTCTCGAAATGCGCGCCGGTGAAGTCTTCGGCTTGCTCGGCCCCAATGGCGCCGGGAAATCGACCACCATCGGCGTGCTCACCACCCGCACCCGGCCCACCAGCGGCCGCGCCTTCATCGGCGAATTCGACGTCTGGAAAGAGCAGGTCAAGGCCAAGCGTCTCATCGGCGTCGTGCCGCAGCGGCCCAATCTCGATTTTGCCCTCACCGCGCGCGAGGTTCTGCTCTTCCACGGCGCTTACTTCGGCCAAAGCTCACGCGAGCGCGAGCAAAAGACGCAGACCCTGCTCGAGCAGTTCAAGTTGACCGAACGCGCCGACGACATGGTGCGCAATTTCTCCGGCGGCATGATGCAGCGCATCTCCATCGCCCGCGCCATGATGCACGACCCCCAAGTGCTGTTCCTCGACGAGCCCAGCGCCGGCCTCGATCCTCAGACGCGCCTGCTGCTCTGGGAAATCGTGCGCGAGTACAACCGCCTCGGCAAGACCATCGTCCTCACCACCCACGACATGGCTGAAGCCGATTCCCTGTGCCACCGCCTGGCCATCATCGACCACGGCCGCATCATTTCGCAGGGCACGCCGCAGGAACTAAAAGCCTCCATTCCCGGCGGCTACCTGCTGCGCCTCCGCTTCGACCGCGCCCCCGAGGAATTGCTTGCCGTCTTGCGAAGCCTGCCGGGCGTCACCGAAGTGCGCTCCGCCGACCACATTGCCGCCGACGTCTATGCCGACCGCGGCGGCCCGCTCATCTCCTCGATCGTCACCGCGGCGCAGGCTGCCGGCGCCGAGTTGCACGATGTCCACATTGCCGAGCCCAGCCTTGAAACGCTGTTCCTGCATCACACCGGAAGGAGCTTACGCGATTGAACTGGAAAACTTTCTACGCCCTGCTTTCGCGCGACGGTCATGTGGCCCGCCGCAATCTTCTCCCCACGCTGCTGCAGAACCTGTTGCAACCGCTCCTGCTGACATTCGTATTCGGCCGTATCCTCACCGCCGGCGGCATGATGCAGGCCGGCTACAAAACCGTCCTGCTGCCCGGCGTGATGGCCATCAGCATGGTGATCGCCGGCGTGCAGGCCGTCGCCATGCCCTTGATCACCGAGTTTCAGTTCACGCGAGAGATTGAAGATCGCCTGCTCGCGCCCATGGAGATCGGCTGGCTGGCCGTCGAAAAGATTGTCGCCGGCATGGTCCAGGCGCTGGTGGCCGGCCTGGTGGTCATTCCCGCCGCATGGCTCACCATGGGCTCCGGTGTGCATTTCAGTTTCCGCCCGGTGGAATTCGCCGTGGTTTGCCTGCTGGTGGCCATGTTCTCGTCGGCGGGCGGGCTCGCGCTCGGCTGCAGCATCGGCCCGACCCAGATCGGCCTGATGTTCAGCCTGGTGCTCGCGCCCATGATGATGTTCGGTTGCGCCTACTACCCCTGGAGCTTCTTGAGCAAGTTCCCCGTGCTGCAATACGCCGTGCTCATCAACCCGCTGGTCTATGCCAGCGAAGGGCTGCGCGGTACCTTGACCCAATCCGACCACATGAACACCATGGTGGTGATTGCGGCCCTGGCAGCCATCAACGTAGTGCTGCTGGTGGTGGGGCTGAAGAAGTTCCACAGTAAGGCGGTGAGCTGACAGAGCGGCTCTACCCGCGGCCCATATTACTGCCGCACTTGGGCGGAGTCTGGACCGGCCATCAGACCCGAGCTGTCCACCGCTTCAAAATCCGAGCCGTGAATTCGGCGGAAGTCTTTGACGATCTCACTACTCCAGCGGCTGTCCGGAGTCCCCGTAATGAACCACGGACCTCCATTGTCGGCGAGGAGCATCCCGTACTCCTTCAGCGCTCGCAGGATCACCTGCGCCGGTTGGCTGTATCCGCCGACATCCACAGAGCTCTTTAAACGGAAACGCTGTCCCATGGGCGGCAGGTTTGGATCGGTGGACGGTGATGCCATGTGGCGCGCCGGCCAGACGAAAGCCCTCTGCGTGCGCCTCGCGGAAAATCGAAGCGCGTGTCGGATCTCGCCTTTTGCCACCTCGTCGAAACGGGCCAAGCCGGGCAGAATCGGAAGACCGGCTGCGTCCGCGGAGGTCCATCCCCAGGGCCGCAGGTTATTCGAGCGAAGATCGAATATGGCGCCAGAGTAAGCCTGCCACTGCAGCGGAGCGATGCGTTCAGCCCTATACAGTTCATAGAGCATGCAGCGGTTCGGGTCGACCACCAAAACGTGGGCATCCTCCGCCTGTTCGATAGGCGCACCGTCGGGAATCCGGTAGGGGCCGCGATCGCTCTCCGCACCTTCGTCGATAAAGGAGACTTCAGCCGCAGGCTGGTCTGCCTCGGCAATCGCGAATGGGATTCCGCTCGACGGACCGAAATCAGGATGCAGAGGCAAGTCGGGGCCCATCGCCTCCACATACGCGGCGGATCTCGGATCCACCGGCAGGTTCTGCACCCGGGCATTCCAAACATTGTCGGACGGGAACATCGAGCAGCCGTTGGGCAGAATGACGGACGGGCTTTGGCGTCTCATAAGCCGCGCCAGTATTCTTGCCTGGTAGGGACCGAGCAGTATATATATCCCACCCACGGGCAGCGTCAACAGCGAGAGCACAAGGATGAACACAACCAGCGGATGTTTCTTGATCCTACCGAACCCGAATTTCCCGAATTCAAGAAAGGCGAGTCCGGCAACCGCGATCCACAACCCAGCCAGCGGTGCGAGTGCGAGAAGCTTCTCGATCATCTTAAAGCACGGCCACGCCGATGGAGAGAATGTTGTCCCGGGCTGTCATTACGGTACTCTGAGCCGGTTAAAGCATAACCTCTTCCCGGCTCCTGAGGCAAGCTCACACGTACCATAGGTTTATCATTAGTGATGCTTCCTCATCTTTCCTGGTATTCTCGGTAATCTGTCCTGAAAAATGCTGCCATACGTTTACGTAGGCGCCTTCCACGTCGGCTCGCGAATCGTCTATCCCTTCGGTATTCTGGTCCTGGCCGGAATACTCGCCGGCATTGCGATGCTCCTGTGGCGAGCCGGCAAGCTGGGGCTGGACCGCCAGATCGCGTTCCGCCTTGCCGCGGTGGCGGTGCTCTGCGGTCTGGCTGGCGCGCACGTACTGCGATTGCTGTTCTTCGAGCCGGCTCTGCTGAGCCGGGGCGCAGGGGTCCTGTTCGACATGCGCCAAGGCGGCATTTATTCCTTCGGCGGACTGGCTGCCGGAATTGCGGGAGGCGTGTGTTTGCTGCGCTTGTCCAACCTCGGCGCCGCGACCTCCTGGGACTACTTCGACCTGCTGGCGTTTTCGTTCCCTTTCGGCTGGATATTCGGCCGGGCGGGCTGCGCCATTGCCCACGATCACCCAGGCATTCGCGCCTATAACTGGCTGTCGGTCGATTTCCCCGGCGGCCCCCGGTACGACCTGGGCCTGCTCGAATTCCTTTTCATCCTGCCGGTGATCGCGTTGTTTCTGTGGCTCGACCGCCATCGGCGGCCCGCCGGCTTCTATCTTGGACTGGGCCTGATCATCGCCGGTCCCTTCCGTTTCTTGCTCGACAGGTTGCACGAGCCGGGCGTGCCGCGTTTCATCCTCACCCCCGACCAGGCGTGGGGCTTGCTCGCGACCGTGGCGGGAGTGCTGGTCCTGGCGAAGGTTTACGGCCGCTGGCGGCGGTAGCCGCGGGCTAGTTCCATGTAGACGCCGAGGTCTCGGTCGAGATCGGATTGGGAGCCGTCGAAGTAGAAATTGCGGATGGGCAAGCCGCCCAGGTCGCGGCTGATGCGCGGGTAGATGGCTTCGCAGACGATGCCGTTCATGCAGGTGAACGGGCTGATGTCGATAATGCCGGCCGCGCCTTTCTTGGCGAGGTAGACTACTTTGCCGACGTTCAGCACCATTTCCCCGAAGGCGCCTTCGCGCGGCAGGTAGGGGCGCGCGCACTCCAGGATCTCGTAGATATCGGGCTCTTCGCGGCCGGCGAAATCTTCGTGGAAGGGCGCGGCCAGCACGTGCTCGTCGCGCTTCTGGACGCGTTTGCGCACCCAGGCGCCGAGCGCTTCCATGCTCCAGAGGCGGCCGGTGAGCTTGAGTTTGCGGAAGTGCTCGGAGTTGGTGTACCAGATCCACTCGACGATGTCGGAGACCCAGGCCTCCGCGCCGTAGGCTTCCAGGCAGCGCACCAGGTTCTCATTGGAGAAGGTGTTCAGGCGGCAGAAGATTTCTCCGACGATGCCGATCAGGGGCAGGCGGCGGTCTTTGCGCGCGGACAGTTTGCGGAAGCGATCGCGGCTGCGGATTAACGAATCGCGCAGCGCGAGCAGTTGCACGCCGGGCTCGGTGGGAGTTTGCTCCAGGGTGCCGCAGAGATCGGTGAGCGACTCTTCATAGACGGCTTCGGTATCGCCGCGCTGCTCTTCGTAGGGGCGGTAGAGGAGCAGCAGCTTCTGCAGCAGGTCGGCCGCCAGCAGCGCGCGCCAGCCGGTGCGGACGAAGGGCTTGGCGAGCGTGCCGAGGCCCTGGTAGGCGTTCTGGCTGGTGGGCGAAAGAATCTCGACGGCGCTGAAGCCGTGGGCGTCGAGGATCTGACGCAGGTAGGGAGCGTACTGGCCGAAGCGGCAGGGGCCCTGCGCGGTGGGCATGAAGAGGGCCACGCGCGCGGGATCGATATCGGGCCGCTCCAGCACCTTCATGAAATCACCGACGGTGACTTTGGCGGGATAGCATTCGTCGCCGGAAGTGTAATGCGCGCCGAGTTCCTTGGTGCGATGGTCGGGCGGCGGCGTGGGCTCGGCATCCAGGCCGATGGCGCGGAAGGCCGAGGCAAACGCGCGGGCGCTGCCGTAGGCCATAGGCGGGATGTAAATGCGCTTGCCGGTTAGTGGATGACGGCCGGCTGCGGGGGCAGCTCTTTCGGCGACTGGTAGCATCGCAGGATTCCTTTGCTGTCGAGGTAGGCTTCACAGCGCGTCATGTAGCCGGCGTCGTTGCCGTGGCCGTCGAACTGGAGGACCAGCAGCGGCGCGCCGGCGGCCTGGCGGGCGAAGTGCTTGATGTAGGAATCGGGCCCGCACTTGAAGTTGGTGATGTAGACCAAATGCAGGTTGGGGTGGGCGGCCGCCACGTGCGCGGCTTCCAGAATCTTGCGGCCCGAAATCCAGTACATGTTGGCGGCGTCGGCGACGGGTTCGCGGCCTGTCACCAGAAAGTCCAGCGGGATGACGTTGGCGCCGTAGCGGTGGCGCAGCTTGCGCGGGATGTCGCAGTTGACGCCGCGGTCATAGAGGTTATAGCCGCGGCCGGCCAGCACCAGGCCGGGTTCGCCGGAAGCGTCGAGGGCCGCGAGCGCGCGGCGGCCGGCGGCCAGGAGCGCGTCTTGGAATTCCCGCTGGGCGGTGTAGGCGGCGTCGACGGCGCGGTCGCTCGCGCGGCGCGTGACGCCGATGCGGCGCATGGTTTCGGCAAGCGCCTTCTTGATCTGCGCGGGGCCGAGTTGGAAATGCAGGGTGGGGATGAGGAACTTGTGCTGGTGCGGCTCCAGCGCGGGCGCGGAGCGCAGCACCCAGGGGAGCGTCTGGCTCCACGGGCAGTAATGCGTGGGGCAGGAATCGCCGGCGGATTCGGCATCGGCCATGACGGGGACGAAGATGTAATCGACGCCGGCATCGACCAGCGCCTGCACGTGGCCGTGCGCCACCTGCACCGGGTAGCAGGGCTGGGCCACGGCCATCTCAATGCCGGTGGCGGAAATGCGCGGGTCGGTGACGGGAGAGAGCACGGTCTCAAGGCCGAGCTCGGAGAAGTAGGTACGCCAGAAAGGCAAGCGCTCGAACATGGTCATGGCGCGCGGCAGGCCGATTTTCAAGGGCGGCGCGCTTGCGGTTGTGGGCCCGGCGGAAGGGAGCTGGGCCAGGAGTTTGTCGCGGAATTCGAAGAGATCTTCGATGACGGGTTTGCGGCCGGTAGCGGA
This sequence comes from Bryobacterales bacterium, assembly GCA_003167255.1. Lineage (GTDB taxonomy): Bacteria > Acidobacteriota > Terriglobia > Bryobacterales > Bryobacteraceae > PALSA-129. The sequence goes on along the minus strand of PMTR01000143.1, from coordinate 5,627 downwards.
GGGTTTGCGGAACTTGTCGGAGCACTTGTCGCCCCAGTAACTTTTTTGGCCCTCGATCACAAACTCCTTCATGTCGCAAAGGTTGGAGCAGGCTTTGCAGACAAAGTCGCGGGCGGTGAGGCTGAGCTTGTGGAGGTCGAAGCCGCGGAAGCGCGTTTCGGCCTGGGTGGCCACCTTCCATTGGCGAGCGATGAGAGCCATGCCGATGGCGCCCATCACGCCGTTGTAGGGCGGCACGGTGATCTTCTTACCGAGCAGGCTGGCGAAGGCGGCGGTGACGGCGTCGTTGTAAGCGGTGCCGCCCTGGAAGTAGATGACGTTGCCGAGTTTGCGGCCGCGCACGACGCGGTTGAGGTAATTGAGCGCGATGGAGTAGGCCAGGCCGGCCACCAGGTTGGGAACGGTTTCGGCTTTGTTGAGCCAGCCGGTGACGTCGCGCTCCATGAAGACGGTGCAGCGCTCGCCCAGGCGCGTGGGGAAGGGCGCGGCCAGCGCAAGCGAAGCGAATTCGCCTTTGATCGAGATGCCCAACTTCTCGGCCTGCTCTTCGAGGAACGAGCCGGTGCCGGCGGCGCAGGCTTCGTTCATGGCGAAATCGGTTACGACGCCATTCTCGATGGAGATGAACTTGGAATCCTGGCCGCCGATTTCGAAGATGGTATCGACTGGTTCGCCGCCGAGCGTGTTGCTGATGTGGATGGCGCCGGTCTTGTGGGCGGTGATCTCATCGTTAACGACGTCGGCGCCGACGAATTCGGCGACCAGCTCGCGGCCGGAGCCGGTGGTGCCCGCGCCAAGGATCTGGAGGCGGCTGCCCCAGAGGCGCTCGACTTCGGCGAGGCCCTGCTGCACGGCCTCGATGGGGCGTCCGGCGGTGCGCAGGTAGACATCGTGGATGACGGCGCCGGACTCGTCGATCACTACGACGTTGGTGGAGACCGAGCCGATGTCGAGGCCGAGGTAGGCGGGAATGGGCGCGCCGTTGGGCGGCGGGACGTAGCGGCCGACGCGGTCGCGGAGTTGCACGACGTTCGCGGAGGAGAGCGGCGTGGTGTCCTGCACGGTCTCTTCGGACTCGTGCTGGCGGAGGCGGTGAATTTCCAGGATGGAGCGTTTGCGCGGCTCTTCGGCTTCCAGCATGGCGGTGCCGATGGCGCCGCACCAGGCGAAGGGCTCGGGGACGATGAGGTCGGTTTCGCCCAAGGAGAAGGCTTCGCGCAAGGCGCCGGTGACGCCGGCGTTTTGCGAGACGGCGCCGATCAATGCCACGGGGCGATGGACGGGACGGCCGCGGACGATGGCGCTTTTGAAATTGCGCGCCACGGCGTCGCACAGGCCGCGCAGAATTTCGGCCGGCGAGTAGCCCTTCTGCTGGGCGTGGATCATATCGCTCTTGGCGAAGACCGAGCAGCGGCCGGCGATGCGCGCGGCGCAACTGGCGGTGCAGACCACCTGGCCGATCTCCTCGACCGAATACTGCATGCGAAGGGCCTGCTGATCGAGGAAGGAGCCGGTACCGGCGGCGCATTCGCCGGAGCGGTCGTAATCGACGATGGTCGAGCCTTCGAGACGGATGTACTTGGAACTTTCGCCGCCGATTTCGAAGACCGTGCGGACCTGCGGATAGACGGTGCCGATCATGCGGGCGATGGCCTTGAACTCGTTCTCGAAGAACAGGCCCAGGACGCGGGCGATGGTGCGGCTGCCGGAGCCGGTGACGCGGATGCCTTCGACGCGGTCTTCGGGGACGACTTCGTAGAATTCGTGGAGCAGGTCGTAAGTGGACTGGATGGGGCTGCCGGCGATGCGGCGGTACTCGGAAAGGACCAGCGGCTGGCCGGCCAGTTCGGAGAGCCGGAACTGGGGGTGGGTGGAACAGAGGGATTCGAGGATGGGCTGGTCGGCGGGCCTGCCGATGGCGGCCAGCTTGAGACTGATGGCGCCGATGTCGAGGCCGAGATTGATGCCCATTTCGGTCCAGTTTGACAGGAAGCGGGTTTTATTTCAAGGAAATAAGGCCTGAATAGCTGTAAAGTGCAGTGAATGGGGAGGATTGGGAGTTGGCAGGCGGAGGCCAGAGTGGCAAGCGCTTGATTCTTCGAGGCAGGAGCGGGTCCAGGGGGACCCGCGCAGACCAGGGGGTCTGCCCCACCAAAATCGAGACACTGGTGGCGTAAGAAAGAAGGGCGTTGCGGCGGCCGGGGCTCTCGGACTTTTCGCCGGGCGTGTCTCCGGATTCTCTCGGACCCAATTACGGGCGGCCGCCAATGATTTGAAACAGCATCTGCGGGGTTTATAACGCTGGATGGCGCGACGCGCCCCGTTTCGATGCCTGATTCTCTGAAAACCTTACTTCCTGCGCAACATCAGCCAGGTTTCTGGATTGTGCAATCGATTCCACGTTTCTTCCGTCGAGGGACCCAATGGGACTTTCACCCAACTGGATTTCGCAAGGCCATCACAGCCTCCGGAAGTCTCAGTACCACCTAAAAAGCAACGCTTCCCGGCCGGGGAAGTGGATTCGGAAGATTGCGACGAGCGCAACTCCTTACCCGATTCAAAAGTAGCATGGAGGGGAGTACCAAGCCGGGTGGTCAAGGTTGCAAGTGGCTGATAACAGGATAAATATAGTTTAAAGAAAATTGAATTACTATATTTTACTGTTTGGAGGAACGCCGCGGGTCGGGTCCTGAACCGTGGTAACATGACTCGAAATCTAGAAGCTAGATGAGCCATCCGGCAGGTACGAGGCGTTTTCGGGTCGCGCTGTCCTTTCCGGGAGAACACCGGGGACGTGTTGAAAAGATTGCGGAGGCGCTGGCGGGGCGTCTGGGCCGCGATGCGATCCTTTACGACAAGTGGCACCGGGGCGAATTTGCGCGGCCGGCTCTTGGCGTTTACCTGCCGGATCTCTATCGTCACGAATCGGACCTCCTCGTTTTCTTCTTTTGCAAGGAGTACGCCAAGAAGCCCTGGTGTGGTCTCGAATGGCGCGCAGCTCTCGATCTCATCGCACACCAACAGTACGACCAGTTGATGCTTCTCCGCGTTGACGACATAGATATCGCGGAGATCCCCGGACTCTACTCGATAGATGGTTGCCTCGACGTTGGCGACATGACCGATGATGCGGTTGCCGTGGAGATTCTGAGCCGCCTCGGCGAGACGCCCCGGAAGACGTACCGCACCTTCATTTCCAAGCTGCCTGTCGTGAACCCCTTGCTGGTTGGGCGCGAGGGGCAGATTGGCTATCTCGACCGCGCGTGGGCCGACCCGAAGACGAACTTCGTGCAGATCATCGCCGCGGGCGGCACCGGGAAGACCTCGCTGGTGGACAAGTGGTTTCGCGGCCACCTGGGCGAGGCGACCGTGTTTGGCTGGTCGTTTTATAGCCAGGGCAGCTCGGCCGACCGGCAGACCTCGTCCGATCCCTTCTTCGCCGAGATCCTCGCGTGGTTGCAGATCGATATCGCGCCTACGGCTTCGATATATGCCAAGGCGGAAGCGGTGGCGCGGCGCCTGCGGGAGGAGCGGGTGCTGCTGATCCTGGATGGCGTCGAGCCTTTGCAGGATGCGGCGGGCACGCTGCGGGATATGGCGTTGAAGGCGCTGCTGCAAGAGCTCGACACGGAGAACAGCGGCCTGGCGGTGTGTACTACGCGGGTCCGCCTGGACATTCCGGACGACGGGGCGCGGGTGCTCTCGCTCGATCTCGACAACCTGACGGCGGAGCAAGGCGCGGAGTATCTGCGCAGTTTGAAAGTTGAGGGCACGGACGGGGAGCTACAGCAGGCTTCGCGCGAGTACTGGAATCATGCGCTGGCGTTGACCCTGTTAGGCACATATCTTGTCGACTTCTGCGGGGCCGACGTTCGCCGCCGGATCGAGATCCCCGAGTTGATGGTGGAGGACGTGCAGCACGGCGCACATGCGCGCCGCGTCATCGCAGCGTACGAGCGAATGTTCGAGAGCAAGCCGGAGGCCGCGATCCTTCGCGCCCTGGGATACTTCGACCGTCCCGCCGAGCCCGAGGCGCTCAGGTTGGTGCGGCCCAAGATAGATTACCGCCAGTATCAGTCCGCGCTGAAGCGGCTCCACGCTGCCCGGCTCATCCTGGCAAGGGACCCGGCGAAACCGCTCGACTGCCACCCGCTGGTGCGTGAGTACTTCGCAGCGGAAGCGACCCGCGAGGGCCACGCGCGGCTCTATGAGCACTACAGAGATCAAGCGCCTCGCCAACCCGACACCATCCAGGAGATGACACCGCTGTTTTACGCCGTCTACCACGGATGCCGCGCCGATCGGCACGAGGAGACGCTCAACGATGTCTATAGGAAACGGATCCTGCGCGACGACGATGCGGCCTACCTGGTAAAGAAGCTCGGCGCCCTTGGCACCAACCTCTCGCTGCTCGCTAATTTCTTTGCCACGCCGTGGACGCGGCCCACTGCCGCCCTCTCAGCGGACGACCAGTCGTACGTGATCAGCCTTGCCGGATTCGACCTCCGCGCCGCCGGCCGGTTGGCCGACGCCCTCGATCCGACGCGGGTCGCAGCCGAGGCCTCCGTAAGGATGGAGGCTTGGGCGACCGCAGCCGCCCGGTACAACAACCTCAGCGAGCTATACATCGCGTCCGGCAACGTCCCGGAGGCTGTCGCCGGGGCCCGCCAAGCGCTCGATTTCGCGGACCGGAGCCGTGAAGATTTCCTGAGAGTCGTTGCCCGCGCTGCCCTGGCCGACGCGCTCCATCAATCCGGCGACCTCGCCGAGGCCAAGCGACTCTTCGCGGAAGCCGAGGGTCTCCAAGGAGGGCAATCCAGACGCCCGATCCTGTCTTCGCTACGGGGCTACCGGTACTGCGATCTCATCCTCGGTCAAGGCGAGACTGCGGAGGTCCTCCATCGAGCTTCCCAAGCTTTGCCTTGGGCAATACAGGAGGGATCGCTCCTCAGCATAGGCCTCTACCACCTTTTGCTCGGCCGCGCCCATCGCCCCGGCTCCGCCGACTCCGTTGACCACCTCGACCAAGCCATCGACTTCCTCCGCCGCGCGGGGCAGCTAAACTACCTCCCGCTCGGCCTTCTCGCCCGCGGCGCGGACCACGATCTCGACGAAGTCTTCCGCATCGCCGCCCGGTCCGGCATGCGGCTCTACCTCGCCGACTACTACCTCGCCCGCGGGAACCTCGCGGAAGCCGAGCGCCTGATCAACGAAACCGGCTACCATCGCCGAGACCTGGAACTCGCCGAGCTGCGGGCCAGGGTGAAGGGGTGAGTTTCCAGTGTAGTGCGGCTGGAATCATGCCGGTTTTGTGGGGCAGGCAATCTTGCCTTGCAGCCGCCTTTCAGGCGGCTTTTTCGGGGACGGCGGAGCGTTTTTGATCACCGAAAAGCGCCGGCTGAAAGCCGGCGGCAGCCAGGATTGGCTGCCCCGCAAAGCGGCATAGCCGCAACCAATAAAATGTTTGCGAAGCCCGGAGGGCGCAAGAGAATAGCCCAGCGCGCGAGCCCTGGGTCCGTATAGCAAATTTGCCAGCCCCGGCACGGGGCGAAAGAAGCACGCGGCTCCAGTTCTTCCGCCCCGTTCCGGGGCTCGCCTGTCTTTCACGCCGTTCCCAGTGCTCACGC